>NZ_JABGCC010000001.1:0-956831 GCF_013149315.1 Novosphingobium sp. SG754
GGTCAGGACATGAAGCGGGGGCGGTGCCATGGGTAGTTTGAATCATCGCCTGCCCCCACGCGCAAGCCCTTTTTGCCAACCACCTGAGCAGTTACCATCGCCTCCCATGCCGAGCAATAATCAGCACGGTGCTCGCCAACCATGCGCACTGCGCGTTCGCGAACTTCAGGTGAAAACTTGTTCCGGGTCTTGCTCATAACGAAAGCTCCTTCTCACAAATGGGGGCTTCCAGGAAAGCCGGGGCGGTTCAGGTCGCGGTGAAAAGGCCGCTGATCGCGCCGCCCGCACCATGCCGCCATCGACCAATCAACCACGAACAACCCTTAACGCCGGGCCTTATGAATAAGCCGGGCTAGGGGGAACCTGCTGCTAATCATCGGGACTCGTTATGGACTGCCCTCGTGATGCATATGTAAAGATAAAAAGCATAATCAATGAAAAAGGATTTCCGATAGCAAAAAGATATCGGTTAAATAGGCCTTGGAACATCGAAAAAAGTATAAGAGTTGTGATGGTCACATCTTGTAAACGAGAATTTCGTCTGCGAAGCGCCCAAGAAGCAGACCTGAACAGGGAAAAAAGTATGGATATAATAAGAAAACCACCCGCTAAAATGCCGGAATCAAGAAAAATTGTAATGTAAGAGCTTTCGACTGAAAATCCGATGACGTCGGCAGTGGACCATCTAAGACCACCTCCAAAGACGGACTGCGGCAGGCTACTTGCAAATAGGGCAATGCCTTTCTGCCAAAGCTCAGTTCGTCCCGATCCGCCCGAATCTAAACCTCGGGTGCTGGAGCCTAATTCGAGAATATCATAGACATAATTCCAAATTGCACCGCCAAAGATGAATGCCCCAATTAATCCAATTATGGAAATAAAAAATATTAACTGCTTATATTTGCGCGGCAGCTTTGGAAAAGAAATGGCCAACATCAGTGTGAAAGATAAAATCATTGCCAAGAGTGAGGCTCGAGCAGATGCGCCCATAACGACGATGCAAGAGATTATCGAAAAAATAAAATAAATAATTTTTGCAATACCCCGAGAAAGTGTTGCCTGCCTCAGAAGTATGAGAAAGCCGCCAGCGAAAATCAATCCCTCCAAGTTGGGGTGAAGATTAAATGCTCGAGCACGAAGAGCCCAGTGGTTTAAGGCTCCAGGCGTGAGTGCATCCAAAAAATCCTGGTAATTAAACAGAAGTATTGTAACTAGCATAGCGACGTACGCGCGAGAAGAAGAATTCATTACATGATTAATGTTAATTGACGCGCAAATTACGCCAATAAACGATATTACCATAAATGTTAGAACTGAATAAAGAACGACGTTCAACGTTGAATCGGGATAATATCTGCCGGATACAAACATTGCAGCAGGCAAGCTTACAAAAGAGCAAAAGTAAACCGCTATTTCAAATAACGATAGCCTGCCAACCCGTATTCTTCCTGATGTTGAAAATAGCGCAGTCAGCGCTAGAAGTGCAATTGAAATAAATTGCACAACTATTCCGACTACTTCTAAATTTGAAAATAGTAAAACATAAATAGCAATTGATAGTACGAATTTTATTAATTTTTCTTTTCTCGTTGTATTGGAGCGTGAAACTTGGCTGATCGTAAAATCCTCAAACTTTGCCTGCGGCATAAAAATCTCTCGCGTGTGGGGCAGCCTGTCGATTCTGATCGGCCAGTCTAGCGCTCGCATTCGCGGTGGTCTATATGCAAGGAGTTACGGCAACCCCCCCTTTTTTTGGGTCCAGACGGAGAAGTAAGTTGAGGTTAAGCCAAATGTTGGGCAGCGCGGCATTGCTTTTAACCGTTACTGGGTCAGCAGCGGGACAGAGTATACCTCCAGAAAGTTGGGTTCCGGAGGTTGTAATGCATCCTACCGTAAAGGACATTTCCTCCAATGGAACTGACACACATAATTTCTATAGTGGGCAATGGTGGCGCAAATTCCACCTTCCTTCTTCCGAATTTAAGGACACCTCTGATGGGCTTCAAATTCCACTCGGGGGGGAAATTAGCACGGCTTCAAACAAGTCGCAGCCGGGCGCTCTTCCTCTGATTGATTCCTCGCGGAGCTTTAAGGTCGAGTTTCAAGTCAAATTATCTTCGAACGATCCCGATCATTGGCCTGCCGTTTGGATTATGCCAATCGAACATAATGGAGCCCACACAGATCAATACCCTGGGCGGCCGAAAGATTATGAAAAATGGGTCGAGATTGACGTAGATGAAGGTGGTTTTGCAAAGACCGGCACTCATGGCGTGATCATAAATTGGGAAGGCAAATGGCCTGGCTATCAGCGGACAAGGATTTATGGCCCAGGGACATCCGCAATCCCGCTTGATCGTACGGCGTGGCACACCTTTGGATTTAGCTATGTCGCAAACAGACACAAAGCTCGATGGTGGTTGGATGGTATCGCAACACCCGAATATGACGTCGACTGGATGCCAAGTCACCACTATTATATCATAGCTGGCGCAGGATCGCACGTCAAAAATATCCCATATTATATGTATATTCGGAATATTACGCTTTATTCTTCCAGGAATCCAGCTTGAATATTTTTATAGTGACAATGTTTATTTGTTGATTCTAATGACCTTGATAGAGATTTAGGGTGGTGATCCAATGAGGGTTTGGACTTCTCCGTAGTGAGGAAGGGCGGAGGTGAATCCCAAACCCTCCCTGGGCGTTTGCCGGTGCAGGCGCCTGGGAGGCAGGCACTGAACGACAGCCGGCGCAAATCTGGAGCCGTTCCTGCTTCAGACAAGATCCATATTGTGTTGGGTAGCGCTGAGAATTGACCTGGGATTATCACGGAGAACTGACCCAGGCGGGTATGGGTTAAGTGTCGCCCATGGCGGGCAATGCCAAGTTTGGTTTATCTGTTTCTGGCTTTGGTTGCGGCTGAACTGGCCCTGAAGTGGAAGCTGCCATTGCTGTTTGATGCGCCCCGGGATTACCGGAGACCTATTTGATCAAATTAAGCAGCCAATGGCTGCTCGTCCAGCGTAGCGTAATAGCAGGCTTCGGCCTCTGCCGGCGGGATGTTACCGATCGGTCCAAGCAAGCGCTTGTTGTTGAACCAGAAAACCCATTTCAGTGTAGCGAATTCCACCGCTTCGAAGGATTTCCACGGGCCACATCGGTGGATCACCTCAGCTTTATAGAGACCGTTGATCGTCTCGGCGAAGGCATTATCGTAGGAATCGCCTACGCTTCCCACGGATGGCTCGATCCCGGCTTCGGCCAAGCGCTCAGTGTATCTAATTGAAAGATATTGGGATCCACGGTCGCTATGATGGATGAGGCCCCCACGATGAACAGGTCGCCGATCATGGATTGCCTGCTCGAGGGCATCGAGAACAAAGCTGGCGTGGGCAGTCCTGCTGACCCGCCAGCCCACGATATAACGGGCGAAAACATCGACTACGAAAGCCACGTAGACAAAGCCGTTCCAGGTAGAAACGTAAGTAAAATCAGATACCCACAGCCGGTTAGGCGCGGATGCATGGAACTGTCGGTTGACCTGGTCGAGCGGACACGGCGCAGCCTTGTCGCTCACGGTTGTCTTGACCGGCTTGCCGCGGATTACACCCTGCATGTAGCGCGACAAACTGGATGATGATTGCGCGTCAATCAGGATGAGAATGTGATTGTCGCGGCGCGTCGATCAGTGCCTGTTTAGGTTGTCGCTGGCAAGTTCCTCGTTCTCATCCTGATTGTCGCGGATGGTCTCGAGGACCTTTGGCGTGGTGTATGCGGCGGGCCGCCCGGCACCGGTGCGTCTGGCTTGAGCGGTGCGTCGCCGGTAACTTTCGACGTTCATCTCGAAGATGGTGGCGTGGTGGACGAGCCTGTCGACAGCGGCGAGCGTCATCGCGGGATCGGGGAAGACCCTGTTCCACTCGCCGAAGGGCTGGTTGGCGGTGATCAGCAACGACCGTCGCTCGTAGCGTGCGCTGATCAACTCGAAGAGGACCGACGTCTCGGCTTGGTCGCGCGAGATGTAGGCGAAGTCGTCAAGAACCAGCAGGTGGTATTTGTCGAGCTTGGCCATCGCAGATTCGAGCGCGAGTTCGCGCCGCGCGACCTGCAGGCGTTGCACGAGGTCAGAGGTCCGAGTAAACAAAACCCTCCAGCCCCGCTCTACCAGCGCCAGGCCGATAGCTGCGGCGAGATGGCTTTTGCCGCCGCCCGGCGGACCGAACAGGATGAGGTTGGCACCTTGCTCGAGCCAGCCATCACCGGCGCATAGGGCCATAACCTGAGCCTTTGAGATCATTGGCACGGCATCGAAGGCGAAGCAGTCGAGGGTCTTGCCAGCGGGTAGATGTGCCTCTGCCAGGTGGCGTTCGATCCGGCGGCGATCTCGTTCGGCGAGTTCGTGCTCGGCCAGCGCGGCGAGGAATCTGCTGGCGGGCCATCCTTCCTTGTCTGCCTGGGCGGCGAAGTCGCCCCAGATGTGCTTGATGGTGGGCAAGCGCAGTTCGTTGAGCATGAGGCTGAGACGCTGTGCATCGATCATGGGAGTTGCGTTCATGCGGCTTCTCCCTGTTCGATAAGTTCGTCGTAAATCGAGAGCGGCGCCAGTTCGACCACGACTTCGGGCAGATCGGCAGGGTCCGGACAGAACCGGGCCCGCAAGGTTGTCAGACAGGGCGCTCGGCGCGCCGCCAAGTCCTCGGTCAGCAGCTTTGCGAGTTCGGCCTCACATGCACGTTCGTGGGCCATGGCCAGAAGTTCGACGGTGATGCGGCAGGCTTCCCGCTCACCCTGAACTTCCAGCAGGTGGTCGAACATCAGGCGATAGGCCTCTCGCGGGAACAGGCTATCGCGATAGACCAGCCCTAGCAGTGCCATGGGCTTACGGCGCAGAGAATGGATCACGTGACGGTAATCGACAACGTGACCGTGCTTCCCGTTCATGCCCGCGCGGCCGCGCGGCAGGGTCATGAGTCTCGTGCCGCCAATGAAGAGGTCAAGGCGGTCATCATACAGGCGAGCCCGCAAACGGTGCCCGATCAGGCGGGATGGGACCGTGTAGAACACCTTGCGCAATGTGAAGCCGCCCGAGGATGTGACCGTCACGAGGACCTCCTCGTAATCGGTGGTGCGCACGTCCGGCAGCGGCTGCAGGAACTTGCGTTCTGCATCGATCCCGGGGCCGTGCCGTCGGTTGCGCGCATTTACGACCTCGTCGATGAAGCGGCGATAGTCGGCAAGGTCGGAGAAGTCGGCGCTCCCGCGCAGCAGCAGCGCATCCTTTATGGCAGCCTTGATATGGCCATGGGCACTCTCGATCGCGCCGTTCTCATGGGCAACGCCCCGGTTGTTTCTTGTGGGCTCCATTCCATAATGGGCACAGAGCGCGTCATAACGCTTGGTCAGGTCGATCCTGGCATCCGCGTCCAGATTGCGGAAAGCGGCCGAGAGGCTGTCGGTACGATGGAGCTTCGGCGCACCGCCTGCGGACCAGAGCGCGTTTTGCAGCCCTTCGGCCAAGGCGACGAAGCTCTCGCCGCCCAGGATGATGTGCCCGTGTTCGAAGCCGCCACAAGGAAGCCGGAAGTGATAGAGCAGGTGGTCCAAGGGCTGTCCGGCGATCGAAACTGCCAGATCGTCCATGCACGTAAAATCGGACAGGCCGAGCCGCCCGGCCTCGTGCACTTGCCGGAAAATGACCTCGCGATCTTGCCCGTTAATGGCTCGCCAGTCGCGAATGCGCCTCTCCAGGGTTCGCCGGGAGCCAAACTCCGTCTCGGAATATCGGCGCCGCAGTTCCTCGAAGATCGCTATGGGCCGAAGGCCCGGGGCTGCCTCCAACATCGGCACCACAACTTCATCGAAAATACCAGCAAGGGGATCGGGTCGGCGCCGGCTGCGCGGTGCTTGCTGCTGTGATGGCAGCCGGGTGTCCTGCAAAACCCGATAGCCCGTCGCCGGACTGAACCCGGCCTTCGCCGCCGCCAGGGCGACGGGGTCATTACGCCTGTTGATCATGAAAAGTCTCACTTGATGATCGTTGATGTGTCGGCCGGCCACACGCCAGGTCCTCCTCCCCGGAAAACCCGATGCATAGCGGCCGCCAAGACCATCACAGGCACTCAACAAAGAGTGCCTCCGGTGTGTCGGGACCGGCTACGGGCTACGCCCTGCGCCGGTCCCGACACACCGGATTCTCATCTTGATTGTCGCGCTTTCTCATCCAGAGCGTCGCGCGACACCCTGCAAGCCCAGATCGGCCATCAGTCGCTCGACCGTGCAACGTGCGACCTTGAAGCCTTCGCGCTGCATTTGCCGCCATACCTTGCGTGCGCCGTAGACGTTGAAGTTCTCGGCAAAGATACGCAGGATATCTGGCTTGAGTGCATCATCCTTGCGCGCTCGCACCGAACGGCGTGCCGGATTGCGGCGCTGCGCCACGCGTTCATGATAGGCAGATGGGGCGACCTGCAGGGTCCGGCAGATCGGCTCGACCCCATACTCAGCACGATGATCGTCAATAAATGCAGTCACTTGCGGAACGGGCGGTCGAGCTCCGCCTGGGCAAAATATGCTGACGCCTTGCGCAAGATCTCGTTGGCTTGCCGCAGTTCACGGTTCTCCCGCTCCAGCGCCTTCAGCTTCGCCGCCATCTCGCTTGGCACGCCCGCACGCTGACCGCTCTCGACCTCCGCTTTCTTGATCCATTCATTGAGGGTGTGGGCCGAGCAGCCAATCTTCTCCGCCACCGACACCATCGCTGCCCAGCGGGAAACATGCTCCTTCTCCCCCTCCAAAACCAAGCGCACAGCACGCTCGCGCACTTCAGGGGCAAATTTGTTCGTCGTCTTGCTCATACACCTGTCCTCTCAGGAGTTCAGGTCTCCGGCAATCCCGGGGGCGCATCACTGTCGGAAATAACGTGCGCTTCACGTCCATTCTCTTCCCACCATGCGCCGCATGTCCGGCATCGTCGCAAATGTGCGTGAGCTTTCAGACTTGTCACGATATGCTCAGGGAGGCCGTTGCCACCTGATAAAATCCCATGCCGACATATTTCGCAGCCGCTGTCATTCCAATCACCCACGCGTCCATCTTGCCCACGTAAGCGCACCTAGCAAAGATCACGCACGGCAAACGGACGGAGCAATTTGTACACGCCCCCTAGTCGGAGCCGAAAAGGTCGCGTGTAAAGACTTTATCTTTGGCGTCGGCGATGCTGGGCGTCATGCGGTTTGCAATGATGACATCGCATTCCTGCTTGAAGACATCGAGATCACGAACCACACGAGATCCGAAGAACTCATCTTCGGAGAGCGATGGTTCGTAAACGACGACCTGAATGCCCTTGGCCTTGATTCGCTTCATGATCCCCTGGATCGACGATTGGCGAAAGTTGTCGGATCCGGCCTTCATCACCAAGCGGAAAACGCCAACCTTGGTCGGTTTGCGGGCAATGATCTGATCGGCCAGAAAGTCTTTGCGTGTCTGGTTTGCGTCGACGATCGCCCGGATCAGGTTCTGTGGCACTTCGGAATAGTTCGCCAGAAGCTGCTTGGTATCCTTGGGCAGGCAATAGCCGCCATAGCCGAAGCTCGGGTTGTTGTAGTGAGTGCCGATGCGAGGATCGAGGCATACGCCATTGATGATCTGGCGTGTGTCCATGCCGCCCGCAATGGCATAACTGTCCAGTTCGTTGAAGAACGCCACACGCATGGCGAGGTAAGTGTTGGCAAACAGCTTGATCGCCTCCGCCTCCGCCGGACCGGTAAAAAGGATTTCAACGTCCTTCTTCGCCGCACCTTCGCGCAGCAACTCTGCAAAGACGCGGGCGCGCTCAGATTCTTCACCCACGATGATGCGCGAAGGGTGGAGATTATCATAGAGGGCGCGGCCTTCCCTTAAGAACTCCGGGCTGAAGATCACCTGGTCGGTAGCCAGGCGCTGCCGCACGTCGGCTACGAAGCCTACCGGGATGGTGGATTTGATCACCACAGTGGCAGTCGGATTATGCTCCTTCGCCAGCCGGATCACCGCTTCGACCGAGGAGGTGTCGAACTTGTTGGTTTCGACATTGTAGTTGGTCGGCGTGGCAACAATGACATAGCCGGCGCCCTCGAGTGCTACCTGCGCATCAAGCGTCGCCGTCAGGTTCAGCGAGCGGCTCGCCAGAAACTCTTCGAGTTCGGCATCGATAATGGGGGACTTGCGCTGATTCAGCAATGCGACGCGTTCGGCAGAGATGTCGACCGCAACGACCTGGTTGTGCTGTGCTAGAAGCACGGCATTGGAAAGCCCAACATAGCCCAGGCCAAAAACTGCGATCTTCATTCCGAGCTACTCACGCAAGTTGCGCGCAAGCCTGGCAAACTTACCAGCACCTGCGCCCGTTGACCTGGCTTTCGGCGCCAGACATCGCCGTACTTTCACGTCGACGTCTATGCGATCTCGAGAGCAAGACCGTCAACGATTTTTATGCTGCAATTGCACAGTCAGCGGCTGTATGGAGCCTGGGGTTGGGGGATTTGTGGCCTGATGCGCACAGTCCGTGTGGACACGCCCGCGCAGTGGCGGCTGGGCAAGCTTGAAGAAAGTATAGAACCCTGAGGCGCGTGGATCTTGCCACAGTGACGTTCTGGGGCCTTCGAACCTCTGATTGCCACGCTTGACGGCGGGAATCGCCTAACAAGGGGATCGTGCCATGTCGTCAACGCTGCGTACGTTTGTTCGGCTGGAAGCCGGGTATCGTATGGGGCGATTGTCGCCGACTGTTCTCGCAATAGCAATTCTTCGCTCGGACAAATAAGGCTTTCACATCATCGTTTTTGCGCTCGGCCCACCGCAAAAAGGATCGCGGGCCAAAAACAGGTCGCCAGGAAATCGCCGAGCGTGTCCGGGATGTCGACGCGGCCGGCGTAAAGCGCATCGAGCACCTCGTTGCCACTTTCCAGTATGATCACCATGAGCAAGGGCAGCGCATGTCCCATGCGCTTCCTGGTCAGCGCCAGCGTGGTCGTCCAGATCGCCATGCCGGCATAGGTGTGTGCGAACTTGTCCGGAGCCGGGCAAGCAGCAACAATCTGGTCGATAACGTGATGATAGCGGGCAACAAAGGTCATAGCCCATCATGCTGCATGTGCGAAGAAATGACCAGGGGATATTGCCTTACGCGGTGGCCAGTGCAGGGCTGCCGACGGTTGTCAGGCGCGTCTGCCTGTCACGGCCGGCACCAGTTTACTTCGTTCCTGCACTCAGCGAAGCTGACAGGGCGGCTGGGCAGCCGTATCGTGCAAGCCGCTGCGCCTTATACCGGAAGCTTGGCCCCTGCCACTATGCGTCACACTGCCAGCATCGTGGCAGGCGCTGTGGGCCAACCATTTGTTCAGGCTAGGGCGCACAAGCTGCGGATCTGTCGCCCCCTGGTTGGGCGCCTTGCAGCGTTGGCGCTCCTTCCTCCAGTGAAGCGCCCCGGAAGCCTATCCGGGCTGATGGATGTCCTAGGCATTCCACCTCCTGCTGGTGACGTCCAGGCGCGTTATGCACACTGTTGCGCCTGCGCCTATGCATCGCTGCGTCGACTGCGGCTGCGCGCGGGCAGCAAATGTCGCGCGAGGGGGACCTGTTCGGCAGGCGTAGCCTGCTGCATTTTGCCTTGAAAGGTCACCGGTTACCTTGACGCGTCCGTCCAGAGAGCGCTGGACTGGAAAGACAGATGGGGCGCCGGCGATTGTCGTTAGTCTTGCTCCTGCCGAACAAGATCCACGGTCTCAGGGATGGCTGCACGTGTAGTGAAATCCGAGCCGAGGGTGGCGCTCAGCCATGTTACTCCTCGGAGGCTGCCTATATCTGTGTGCGAATAGGACTTGGGTCGATGCGGGTCTGGCGTCTCAGGCCGTCGCGGCCTGATCGCGCTCTCCTTCCGCTGCGCTCCAGCCGAGCCGGCGACGCCGTCTCGTCGGCAGAGCCGGTGCGATCGCTGACGCGGGGCCCGGCCTTGCTGGCCGGTCCTGTCGGTCCGCTCTTGGCTCCCCTCCAATTGTCGCCGCGCTTTGGATGCGCGGCGGCGTCTGCCTCGGCTCCAGAGTGACGGGGGGCGTCACGGCCCTGTAGCCCCGCCGCGCCGGGGTGCAACCCGGCCCGCTGCGCGGGTCCGGGTGCTCCACGCTGTTGCGCCCTTCGGTGCACCCCGCCGCCTGATGCGGGGCTGTCGGTCCGCTCCTGCCGCCCCCCGCCACTCCGGCGCCGGGCCATGGCGGTTTTAGGAGCCTGAAGATCATGAGCACCGTGAACACGAGCGAACGCCAGTCCCTCTATGCCGAGGTGACCTACCGCATCATTGCCGAACTCGAAGCCGGGCGCCTGCCCTGGGTGCAGCCCTGGGACGCCAGCCGCTGTCCCTGCACGCTGCCGCACAATGCCGGCTCTGGCCGGACGTATTCCGGAATAAACGTTCTCATTCTCTGGACCTCTGCCATCGAGCAGGGCTTTTCCTCGCAGCGCTGGCTGACCTATCGCCAGGCCGAAGCAGCCGGGGGCCATGTCCGGCGCGGCGAGAAGGGCACGGTGGTCTGCTATGCCGATCGCTTCACCCCGCGCGAGGAAGCCGCCAAGGCCAGGGACGAAGACCGCGAAGCGCGCACGGTGGCATTCCTCAAGCGCTTTACCGTGTTCAACCTCGACCAGTGTGAGGACCTGCCCGAAGACGTGATTGCCCCGGTGGTGCCGATTGCGCCCGAGCTGGCGATTGCCGGCGCGGATCGCGTGATCCAGAACAGCGGGGTAACCTTTCGCATCGGTGGCGGGGAAGCGTTCTATTCCCCCACGCATGACGTGGTGCAGGTGCCGCCCCAGGCTGCCTTCCTCGAGCCGATCAACTGGTTCCGCACGGCCCTGCACGAGCTTGGCCACGCCACAGGCCACAAGAGCCGGCTGGACCGCAACCAGACCGGCGAGTTTGGTTCTGCGTCCTATGCCAAAGAGGAACTTGTTGCGGAAATGGCAAGTGCCTTTGCCTGCGCGGCGCTGGGCATTGTCCCGACGGTGCGGCATTCCGATTACATCGGCGCCTGGCTCGAGGTGCTGTGCGCCGACGAGAAGGCAATCTTCCGCGCCGCCAGTGCGGCCAGCAAGGCGGCCGATTTCCTGCTGGCCTGTGGGGACGATCGGCCATGAGCGCGCCTCTCCCGCCCGAATGGGGCGAACCCGTCCTGCCGACCTTGTCGCCGCGCGCATTCTGGCGTCGGGGGCAGCGCGGCCTGCGCCGCATGACCAAGCGCCAGCGGGATATCTTCCGAGCCGTGCGCTTTGAGAGCGCCAGCTATGCCGAGCTGGCCCAGCGCCATGGCATCAGTGTCGAGGCGGTGCAGGCCGAGCTGGCCAAGGCTCTCTCCACTCTGACCCGTGCGGTCTATGGGCACTGGTGGCAACGCTGGTGGCCGTGGTGAAAAATTCAGGCCGCCCGATGACTTGCCATCGGGCGGCCATCGCGACAGGGTGCCGCTATCATGCGCAGCGATCTCGACCATCTTCCCGCCAACAAGCAGCGCGAGCTGGAGCGCGTGGTGCAGATCGTCTTCGAGGAATTCGAGGACGCGCTGGCCCTGGCTTCGCACGAGTGGAAGAAGAAGGGCCGCATTCTCAAGGTCATTCTCTATGGCAGCTATGCGCGCGGCGGCTGGGTCGATGAGCCGCATACCGCCAAGGGCTACCAGTCGGACTATGACCTGCTGATCATCGTCAACGACAAGCGCCTGACCGACCGGGTGAAGTACTGGGCCAAGGTCGATGACCGGCTGATGCGCGAATACGGCATTGCCGGCACGATCAAGACCCCGGTCAATTTCATCGTCCACACCCTGCAGGAGGTGAACGACGGGCTGGCCCATGGGCGCTATTTCTTCATGGACGTGGCCCGCGATGGCATCGCGCTCTACCAGAGCGATGATACCGAATTGCACCAGCCCAAGCCCAAGACGCCGCATGCCGCGCTGGCCATGGCGAAGGAGTATTTTGAGGAGTGGATGCCCAGCGGCATTCAGTTCCTTGAAACCGCTAAATTCACAGCTGGGCGAGGTTGGAACAAGAAAGCTGCTTTCTTGCTCCATCAGGCGACCGAGAGCCTCTATCACTGCGTACTTTTGGTCGTGAATTTTTACACGCCGCACGTCCATAATCTGGCGTTCCTTAGGACCCAGGCTGAAAGGCTGGACGTTCGCCTTGTACACGTTTGGCCCGGCGACAATCGCAAGCAGCGGGCGATGTTCGAGAAGCTCAAGGAAGCCTACGTCAAGGCGCGCTATTCCAAGCACTACCGGATCACCGAAGAGGAATTGACCTGGCTGGGCGAGCAGGTTGAGGAACTGGGCCGCGTCGTCCATGCCATTTGCTCAGAGCGCATCGCCGAGCTGGAAGCAACCGCACGGCAGGCCGGCTAGCAGCTTCTGTGGCGTCGCTCCCAGGGGCAAGGACTCATTCACGCGAAATGCGCCAGATCGCTGGCGAACCGCTGCGCCTGCCGCGGCAGCCTCGTATGGCACCGGGGCAGGGCCAGCCGATGACGTCGATGCCGTTTCCAAGCAGCGCCGTGCCGGCCGGATCCGCCTCAGGCCGAGGCTTGCATTGTTTCCTGGTCCCGGGGGCAGGCGTGTCCTTCAACCGTCCTGGCGGCCTGGCGCGCCACAAGTCCGTCGGAACGGAGCAATTCCGCCGGATGGTGTGACGAGTCTCGCGCCAACCGCGCCTGCCAGGCCGTTCCCGCAAGCTGGCCATCGCGTCGACCGGCCCAAAGCAAACCAGATGTCACGCTTCTCTCATGGTGTGCCTACCGGCCGCACGACCGCAGCGTTGCGGGCGCCGTGGCAGCCCCTGTGCTCGTCTCTGTGGTGATCCTAGAGGTCGATGGGCATTCGATCTCTCGCGCGGCCTCCCGTAGCCATCTATCCCGGCCATTCAGCGCAAGGCGCGGGATTGCTGCTTCCACTCCCGCTCCGGCGGCATTGGCAACACCACAGCAGCGCCACTCTCGTTCGCCGTCTCGATCCGCACCGGCCGCACCTTATGCCGCAGCCCGGCCATGCAGACGATGCACCAGAACCGGCGGCGCACTTCGGGCAGACGATCATCCCACCCGCGCCGCTGGAAATGCCACCATAGGCCATGGGGATCGAACGTCATCGAATGCCCGCACCGGCAGACTGGCCGCACGACCAAGCGTAGCGCAGCGGCATCGGTGAGCGAGGTGGGCTCTATCAGGCCCGCCGCGTTCCAGCGCGGCATGGCGCGTCACAGTTTCAGGCCGAGCTGCTCGGCTTTGGGCGGTGCGGCTCGCAGGCGTTCGGCGATGGCGCCGGCGAGTTCGCGCGCGGCATCCTCGCGCAAGCTGGGGGAAGGGGCGGTAATGCCGACGCGTGCCCAGCCAGGGGCCTCGAGGATCGCGTCCGCCATGATGTCGAGGTCGATTCGTTCCATGACAACAATTGGAACATAATAGGAACAAACGCGCAAGCCAGCCCGCGATTTGACTCTGCGCGGCGGGCGACAGACATTTGGACGATGTGCAATCTTTATCGCTTGCGCGCCAACCAAGCTGAAGTGGCCCAGATATTCGCCGCCGAGGCCGTGCCGGGCGTGAACCATGCCGACGAGGTATATCCGGGCTATCCCGGCCTGGTCGTCGCGCATGGTCGCGTCGGCGCCATGAATTGGGGCTTTCCCGTGGTGCTCAAGGGCAAACAGGGCCAACCGCTCAAGCCCAAGCCCGTCACCAATGCCCGCGACGACAAGCTGCACACGCCGTTCTGGCGCGACAGCTTCGCCCGGCGGCGCTGCCTGATCCCTGTAAGCCAGTGGGCCGAGCCGGAAGGCGAGGCGGGCCGCATGACGCGCACCTGGTATGGCATGCCCGGCGGCGAGGCCTTTGCGATCGGCGGGATCTGGCGCCAGACCGCCGAATGGGGGCAGACCTATGCCATGGTCATGGTCGAGAGCAGCGAGTTGATGACCGACGTGCACGATCGCATGCCAGTGGTGCTGCGGCCGGATCAGTGGAGCGCGTGGCTGGGTGGCACGCCCGAGGCAGCGTTTGCGCTGTGTCGGACTTGGCCCGGCCTGCTGTCGGTCGAGCGAACTGCAGACCGCTGGGCCGGCAGTTAGTTGCGCCGTCCGACATTCCCGCCTGCCTGTTTTGCATGCGCGAACCATGACCGCTGATCATTTGCTCGGCGGACGGCGCGGGCCACCGCAACCCGGCCGTGCACAGCCAAGGCATCGGTCAGGCTTACTGGTTTTGCCGGCGTCGTCTCCCGCTGGTTGAGATGCCTGTCCTGCGCCTGCGCGAAACCCCTGCAACACCCCTTCTGCCGGCCGTGTTACCGGCCTGCGGCCGGCGCCCGCACCACCGCGGCGGAAGGCATGTTTCCCTCGCGCTGCAGAGCAAAGCCGGCGCCAGCTTCACTCTGGTTACCTCACGTGCGGTGATCAAGGATGGCCAAATGGTCAATGGCGAGGATGGCTGTCCCGAAACCTACGACCAGTTCCATACGGTCAAGGCGTTCGGCACCCTTGGCAACACGGTCGCCAACCACAGGAAAAAGGGCGACAAGCTGATCGTCCAGGGCGAGATCCGCTACCGCCGCAGCGAGCAGGACGGCCGTACCTACTACAACACCGAAATTGTCGCCGACGAGATCGCGTTTCTCTGACCAAGCCGGGGCGGCTTACCAGGCCGCCCCGGTCCCGATCGGCAAGGCTCAGCCACACAATTCTTTCTCGTACGCGATGACGTTGCCTGCTCGCGCACGGGCAAGACCGTGAACAATTCCGCGAAAGTATAATACTCGAGCGGCGCGGCCAGCGTCCTGCCGCCGGATCTGTTGCTTCTCCTCTCGCGGGGTAGCGCTGCGTGCGCTGCCTGCGACCTTGGTCAGGCCAAACATCGCCATGCGCCCAATGCTGCGGCTTGTCGCGCCGCTGACCCCGGCGGTGTGACAAAAGTAGCCGGGGCATTTTTGTCACTCCGCCAAGGCACCAAAACCACGCCAGACTTGGGCTCTCTCGACTGCGCTACGCCGCAGCACGTCGGAACATGACGGAGCCTGACAATGAACTCCATTCCTGCCCCGATCTATCCCCGCTATTTGCGCACGCCTGATGCGGCCGTCCATCTCGGGTTGTCGCCGCGCACGCTCGAAAAGCATCGCTGCTATGGCACCGGTCCAGTCTATCACAAGCTTGGCGGTCGGATTGTCTACGCGCTCGCCGACCTCGATGCCTGGGTCTACCCGGGGCAGCGACGCTCGACGCGTGACCCAGGGCGCGGCGTAGTCCATCCGGCTCGCCGCCAGCCCGGCACCGGGCCGGTGCGGCGGTGAGCGCCCTGTCCGCCGCGTCGGCGCGCACCAAGCCGTCAACGCGCGACGAGCCTGACCTGTTCGTGCCCCGGCGTGGCCCGATCGCGCCGCGCGACGCACAGGATCTCATGGTCTGGCCGTTCTTCAGTCTCGCCAAGAACCACCGCACACGTCCGATTGATTTCCGCATGGGTGACGTCGCGATCCGGGTGGAGGCTACCCACGAACACGGCATGGCCACGATCTGGGATGCCGACGTGCTGATCTGGGCAGCGAGCCAGATCGTCGAGGCCCGCGATGCGGGCCACTCGACATCGCGGATGATTGCAGCGCGCCCGCACGACATTCTCACCTTCACGCGGCGGGGCACCGGCAAGGCTAGTTACGCGCGCTTGAAAGCCGCACTCGACCGCCTGCAGTCGACCATGATCGCTACAACCCTGCGCCAGCCAGAGCGCGGCCGCTGCCAATGCTTTTCCTGGATCAACGCGTGGCGCGAATGCAGCGATGCGCGTGGCCGCGCTTGCGGCATCGAACTGATCGTGTCCGACTGGTTCTATCAGGCCATACTCCAGCCGCAGTGGGTGCTGACGATCGATCGCGCCTATTTCGGTCTCACCGGCGGACTCGAGCGCTGGCTCTACCGTCTGGTGCGCAAGCATGGTGGGCGCCAGGTGGGCGGCTGGACGTTCGATCTGCCCCATCTCCACATGCGCTCGGGTCTGCTCTGGCCGCTCAAGCGCTTCGCCTTTGCGCTGCGCGATATCGTCAGTCGCCAGGCCCTGCCGGGCTATACGCTCACGCTGTTTGCCGAACATGGGCGGCACTGGCTGCGCTTCGTGCGCTCACCCGAAGATTGTTACGCCGTGGCCCTGCGGCGGGTCGGGCTGGCGCCTGTGGATAAGTCGTCATGACACACGGACGATCAGGAACCCCGACATTCAGACCATCGGGAACCGCTTTCTCGGACGATCGGGAACCGATTGGCGCGGAACGCCCCGTTATTTCAGAGGCTTATTCGTCACCTAACCGACCTAACCAGGAATCCTCCGGATTCCTGCTAACGCCGTCATGCTGTGGACAATCCGCTGCTGAATGCGGCCGATTGGGTAGAACGGCGTGCGCAGGGGCGGCGACCAGCAACGCCTCGGCTAGCGGTGCGACCGATGATCCGCTGACCCATGTCACCCTGTTCTGGCCGCACGGCCGCTGCGAGCACTGGCTGCGTTTCGGCAAGCCGGTCGCCACCCGCCGCGGCGAGAGGGGGCGCCGCGTCGAGAGCTATGCGCCAGGCCAGATCTTCGCGCTGGTGCGCTGGGCCGGCCATGACCATGGCACTGCGCTATCTCACCTTGCCATCGTCCGCGCTCTGCCACGCGGCACCGCCGTTTCGCGCCTCGCATCGGTCGATCCGGGCGGCGAAATCCTCCTTGCCGTCCAAGGCTGGCGCCGTGTAGCCCGCGTCTTTGCCGTAATCGCTGCGATCGAGGCGCTAGGCGTTGCGCCCGAAGAGGTCGCTGCGGATCACTGGCGGCTCATCCACCACCGCCTTGCCGCGCGCCGGACAGCGCGGATCAACGACCCCCGGTGCCAGGCCGCCTGGCTCGCAGGGCGGGAGAGACAAGCATGAACCGGCGCACCCTGCTTGCGATGGAGCTGGCCGTGGCCGCTCTGGTTGTGCCGACCCTGCTGCCTTCCCGGCCGCGCCTGGTATGGAACGCGTCGTCCAGCGTGCCAACCGGGCTTTACTGGATCGAGCCGGCCACGCAGCTGCTGCCAGGCGAGCGGCTCGTGGTGCGCCTGCCGGCGCCGTCGTCCACGCTGATGGCGCGGCGCGGCTACTTGCCGGCCGGCGTGCCGCTGATCAAGCCCTTGGCAGCGGCAGCAGGCACGCGCGTCTGCCGATTTGGCCCAGAGGTCACGATTGCCGGCCGCCCGGTGGCAGTGGCGCGCGCGCGCGATCGCGTTGGCCGCCCGCTGCCGGTTTGGTCAGGTTGCCTCTACCTCGCTCGTGATCAGTTGTTCCTGCTCGCGCCAGCGCGCGGGGACAGTGTCGACAGCCGCTATTTCGGGCCAGTGCCGCGCAGCGCGGTGCTTGGCGTTGCCCACCCCGTGTGGACCGACGAGCGTGGCACCGGCCAACGTGTGTGGTTCGCTGCTGGCGCGTCCCCGCCTCCGCTTTCCCCTTTACCAAGGATGCGGCCATGACCCCGAGCGATCCACTTCGCATGATGGCTGCGGGCGCTTGCCGCCCGGGGCTGAGGTTGCTCTGGTCAGGCGCGCTGCTGTCGGGTTTGCGGGCGGGCGGAGATGGCAAGTGGGCTGGCGAATACCGGCTAGAGGCCATTGTGTCCGGGTTCGCGGCGCAGTGCAGACGGCTATTGCGCGCCAGCGACAGGCCTTATTGTCCGGCACGTTCTGGGCCGGCGTGGCTATTGCTGTGGCGCTGCGCCATGCGACATGTCGCGGCTGTCCCGGCAGCAATCTGGGCCTGTGGTCTGGGACTGCCTGCCGTGCCGGCTTGCGCTAAGCCGGTGCCGCGTGTCGCAGCGCCAGACCCCGCTAGCCGATCGCCGTGGGCACCGTTCGTCGCTGAAGCGGCCGCGCGGTTCGCCTTGCCTGAAGCCTGGCTGATGGCGATCCTGGCCGCCGAAAGCGGCGGCAATCCCGCCGCTGTCTCGCCGGTCGGCGCGATGGGCTTGATGCAACTCATGCCGGCTACCTGGCGCGCGCTGTCCCGCGCGCATGGCTTGGGTGACGATCCCTTCGCCCCTCGCGCCAATATTCTTGCTGGCGCGGCCTATCTGCGCAGTTTGCATGATCGCTACGGCAGTCCAGGTTTTCTTGCCGCCTACAATGCCGGACCGGGGCGCTACGAAGCCTATCTCCGCAGCGGGCGTCCCTTGCCCGCCGAGACGATGCGTTATGTGGCACGCCTCGCCCCCCGGCTTGCCGTGCCGGGGAATGTCGGTGCCGCTGACCCCACGATGCCAGAGCCGCATCCGGCATTACCCGACTGGCGTGCTGCCCCGTTGTTTTCCTCGCCGCACCAGCCTGCCGCAGCAGCCGCGGCGATGAGCCCGGTCACGGTGGACTCGGATGTCGGGCTACCCAGCGCGGGGCTGTTTCCTCGGGAATGGGGGAGCCGTCAGCCATGACCGCGCAGCGTGGACCGTTGCGGCCAATTTGGCGGCCAGAGGCATTGCTGCCTGCGGATACCGGCCTGTCGGCATGGAGGCCAGGAGGCGGCGGAAAAGACGCGGCGCTCTCGCCGCGGAGCGCAGCGATTGCCCGTGTTGTGGCTGTGCCGCCAGCATGCGGTGCCTGTCATAGCCAGGCCTGGGACGGGATTAGCATGGTCAGCGGTAGCCGCGGCGCGGCCTCGCATGGGCCTGCCTTGGTCACTGCAGATCGGGCGGCAGGTTCGGGGCTGACCTGCTGCCTGCATCAGGCAGCCCAGCCCGATCCCCATTTGCTCCGCATTTGCCGGCAGGACGCGACCGCCATGGCGATGTTCCCTTGGCGCCTGGGCCACCTTCGCTTCGTCTGTCTTTGGCCAACGGCACACGGTGATCGCCAAGCTGCGCGCCATGGTCGCAAGGCGCTGATCCCGATGTGGACCGCCGTACAGGAACCAGACTTGTCAACCAATGCGGGGGGAGCGTTTGCGGCCGCGTCGGGTCGCCACGCGGTATCCCGTCCACGCCGTTCATCCCTTACCACAAAGGATGCAAAGATGCCCGATCGTTCCGCGATGCTCGCCGGTGCGAGGGGCTGCGATGCTTCGCATCGAGCCCATGATATTTCGCCACACCTTACGCACGTGCGCATCCTGGTTAAGCGCCAGTTTTCCCGAGCGTTCAGCGGTTTTGCCGACTGGGCTGATGCTCCGAGCAGCGCATTGCGCGATGTTTGCAAGAGTGCTGCAGGCACTCTTGAGGAGGCGGTACGATGAGGCCGGTGCAGTACACCGTGCGCGTGCCAATCAAGGTCGACAAGGCCATTCGGGCTCTGGCCAAGCGCGAAGAGATCAGCGTCTACGCGCTCGTCCAACGCTGTGTGCAGGTTGGTGCGGAGACCCTTGCCGTGCCACCTGGATCTGACACGTCGGTCCAGGAGATCATCACGGAACTGGCATTGGCCAGTACGCGGTTGGGTGATGCCGAGCGGATGCTCGAGCGGGTGCTGTTCACGGCCTGCGCAGCGTATGGTTATGCGCGCGCCGCCGCCTTGGGGCTGGCAGAAAGCGATGAGACAATCACCGCAGAGATTAACGCGGCCCACCGTCGGCAAATGCTGCTGGCGCAGGAGCGCAAGCAATGATCGGCTCGTCGGATCGCCGCATCCATGCTGATGCGCTGTACAAGCAGCACCAGGGGCGAAGTCTGACATACTTCAAGCGGCAAGCGATCGCCTTGCTGGTTTCCGTTGCCCTGGGTGCGATGGCCTTGCCGAGCGTTTTCATAGAACGGAACGTGGTTGGCGCGGCCGAGACCTATCATTGGGCGCGTGTCAAACTCTGGGCCGTCTCGGCCTGGACCGAAGATACCGGGGTCGATGTCAGACGGGGTAACCAGATCGATAAAGACCGGTCGGCGCGCGCGATTATCGCGCATCCCTATTTTGCGCGCAGCGCCCGGCAGGTTCGGACCTACGCCGTGTGGGGGAGTGTGCTGGGCTGCTTAGCCTGGCTCGGTATCCTGCTTGCCAGGCGCGACATGGCGTTGCGCCGCTATGGCCGCTTGCTGGCTGACAGATGGATGGCCGGGACGGCGATTACCACAGAAACGCGTCTCGCGCGGCGGACGGCCAAGGAGGCGGTACGCTTGCCCTTGTCGATCGGCACCGTGCCGATCCCGACGGAGCTGGAAACCCGCCACATGGCAATGATCGGCACGACCGGTTCGGGCAAGACGACTGCCCTGCGCCAGTTGCTCGACGCCATCGAGGCGCGCGGCGAGGCTGCCTTGGTCTACGACACCAGCGGGGAATTCATCGCCCACTATTACTGCCCCGAGCGGGGCGATATCGTCCTCAATCCTTTCGACGCCCGCTGCGCGTTCTGGTCGCCCTTTGCCGAGATCGCCCATCCTGCCGACGCAGACCGCATCGCCCGCCAGCTCATCACCGAGACTGGTACGCATGACAGCGATGTGTGGCTCGAAACCAGCCGTATCCTGGTTGCCAACATGCTTCGGGCCCTCTGGCGCGAGAAGAAATGGACATTGGCCGACTTGCTGGACGCGCTCCAAAACAGGAGCAAAGCCGATCTAAAAGCATGGCTTGCCGCCACCTCGTCAGCGCGGACTTTCGCTGACGATGCCGACCGGGCGACCGGCAGCGTGCTCTTCATGCTCGCCAAAGCCGCCGACCTGATCCAGTTCCTGCGTGTCGAGGACAGCGGGGGCGTGCCCTTTGCTTTCCGCGATTTCATCCACGGGCTCGACAAGCGCGAGGGGGCCCGTCCCTGGATCTTCGTCCCGCGCAAGGAGGATTACTTCGAGGCCTCGAAGCCTTTGCTGGCCTGCTGGTTGGAGTGCGCAGCCAGCGCGGTGCTCGGCCTGGCGCCATCACCGGAGCGGCGCATCTGGTTTGTGTTAGATGAGCTTGCCGATCTGCCCCGGGTCGACAATCTGGCGCGACTGCTGCCCGAGGGCCGCAAGTTCGGCGCTGCCGTCATCCTCACCTTCCAGGCGCTGGGACAGATGCAGCATCGCTATGGGGCGCAGCTCGCCGAATCCATACTGGGTTGCTGCAACACCAAGCTGTTCCTGCAAACCATCGACGGAGAAACCCAGCAATGGGCGAGCCGCACCATAGGCGAGTGCGAGGTCGAGATCCGAACCATGACCGATGCCATGGCTAAGCGCGAGGCAGGTTCGCGTACCACGTTGGGCAGCGTGCGTAAGGTCAACCCTCGCGTCTTGCCGAGTGAACTGCGCCTTCCCAAGTTCGAGGGTTACCTGCTTTTCCCCAATGGCCTGCCGCTGGCCCGAATCAAGCTGACCGCCGATCATATCTCCCAGCGTGGACCTGCCCGCGTGCCCGGCTTCGTGCCCGGTGACCCCAGCCATACGCTATGGGAAAAAGCGACCGCCGCCACTCCACCGACATTGTCTGCACCTGCGCCTGCGCCTGAGTCGTTGCCTGCGCCGACAGCCGCGGCAGCTTCCAGTGCGCCACGACAGCCACCCAAGCGTCAGCAACCCAAAAGCCAGGGCCCTGTGTAATGGTCGCGTCCGTCTTTGCGCTAACCAATCCCGGGCAGGTCGCTAGCTATTACGAGGCTGATGATTTCCGCTCGGAGGGCGAAGTTTCGCCATCGTATTGGCAAGGCCAGGGGGCTGCGGCACTGAGCCTTTCGGGTGAAGTGGACCGTGAGCAGTTCCGGGCAATGCTCGAAGGCAATGTCGCTGGGCAGCAATTGGGTACCATGCGGGATGGCAACCGCGAACATCGTGCTGGATGGGACATCACATTGAGCGCGCCCAAGTCAGTGTCGATCATGGCCGAGGTCGCAGGCGACCAACGGCTGATTGCCGCGCATCGGGAAGCTGTGCACATTGCCATGACCCACGTCGAGCAGCACATGGCCGCAACGCGTGTCCGGGAGGGCGGCCAAACCGTTCGCGAGACAACCGGCAATCTGGTGATCGCTAGCTTCCAGCATGGTACCAGCCGGGCCCAGGATCCGCAGCTTCATACCCACAATGTGGTGATGAACGCGACACACGGCGAAGATGGCAGGTGGCGCAGCCTGGAGCCTCGCGCGATTTATCAACTGCAGAAGCAGATCGGCGCCATCTACGGGCAGGAGCTGGCGCTCAAAGTCCGCGAGCTCGGCTATGAGATCGAAGCAGGCAAGAATTCCCAGTTTGAGATCAAAGGTGTCTCCAGTGAGATCATTGCAACCTTCAGCACCCGCAGTGCTGCCATTGAGGCCAAGCTGGCGGAGCGCGGCACTTCCCGCATCGAGGCCAGCGCGGCCGAAAAGCAGATAGCCACATTGGCCACGCGTCCCGCCAAGGTGGCTGCCGACTCTGCTGCTCTGGTCGAGGAATGGCGGGAGAAGGCGAGCAGGGCCGGATTCGACTCGGCGGCGCGATTAGGCCTGATCGAGCAGGCGCAGAAGAGGGCTGCAAGTTCGGCTTACCAAGGGGAACTGGCGATAGATGCGACCGTGGCCAATCGCGCTGTCGCCCAGGCTGCCGAGAAGCTGGGTGAGCGGCAATCGGTGTTCGCCAGTGCCGCCTTGCATGAGGAAGCGGGACGGATCGGACTGGGCAAAATCGGGTATGCCGAAATCAGTGCAGCCGTGAAAGCGGCCACCAGCGCTGGCAACCTGATCGAGCGGACATTCGTAGATCGTCGCGGCGCGGCGTTTTCCGGTTTCACCACCCGCGAGAATGTTGAGATCGAGACCAGTATGCTCAAGATCGAAGCCAAGGGGCGCGGGGCATTGGCGCCGATCGCCTCTCCACTCTCCGCTGCCAAGGCGGTTGCCAACGCTGCGATGCGGGCCGAGCGGGCAGGAATGGCCTGGAATGCAGAGCAGCGTGCTGCGACGCAGCAGTTACTCACCAGCCGTTGCCGGATTACGGCTTTGCAGGGATATGCCGGCACCGCCAAGACGACTACTGTCTTGGCGACGTTTGCGCGTGAGGCCGAAGCGCAAGGCGCATCGGTCAAGGCATTGGCACCAACGGCAGCGGCGGCTATGGTGCTGGGCGAAGCACTTGGCGCCAGGGGCGAAACGGTCGCTCGCCATTTGCTAACTCCGCAACGCACCAACTCGGGCCAGCCGGCAGTGTGGATCGTTGATGAGGCATCCTTGCTCTCTGCCCGCGCCACGGCACGTTTGTTCGCGCAAGCAGAAAAGGACAACGCGCGCGTCATCCTTGTCGGCGACGTCCAGCAGTTGGGATCGGTTGAAGCAGGTGCAGCCTTCGCCCAGTTGCAAGGCGCCGGCATGAACACGGCAAGGCTGCATGACATCGTCCGGCAGACCAACTTGGCGACCAAGGAAGCGGTCCTGGCTTCCATCGAAGGCGATGCAAGACGGGCACTTGCCGCGCTGGACCGGGGTGGCGGGCGCATCGTTGAAAGCGCTGACCGGGCCGAACGCTTTGCCGCCATGGCCACGCACTATGCCGGGCTGGACAAGGCAGTACGCGCGCGCACACTGGTGATCGAGCCATCACGCGAGGGCCGTGACGCGCTCACTGTCGAGATCCGTGATGCCTTGACCCGAGCAGGCGCATTGTCCGGCCCGGCGGTCAGGATGCGCAGCCTGGCGAACAAAGGACTAACCCGTGTCGATGCGCGTGACCCTTTGGCCTACGACAAGGGTGATATTGTGCGCTTCACGCGCGACTATGTCGACAAAGGCGTGGTCCGGGGTGAAGCCTATCGGGTCGAGTCGATCGACCCTGACAAGGCGGCCATCACGCTCAAATCCGAGGACGGGGGGGAGGTGGATTGGCGTCTGCGGCAATGGGGGGCAACCAACAGCCAGGCGTTCGTGCCGCAGAAGTTGGACTTGAAGGTTGGCGACCGTATCCAGTTCACCCGCAATGACCGTGAGGCAGGGCGCATCAACGGAGACCGCGGCGAGGTGATCGCCGTGGACGAGCAATCACGCAGCGCGACTATCCGAACGGCGCGGGGTAAGAAGGAGACGCTGCAGCTTGATTCAGCACGCGATCAGCACATCCGGCATGCCTATGTGGACACGGCCTTTGCAGCCCAGGGCCGCACCGCCGACCATGTCCTGATCCATGCCGATAGCAAGGCAACCAACCTGGTCGATCAAAAGAGCTTCTACGTCGGGTTATCCCGGGCCAGGGCAACTGCGACGGTCTTCACCAATGATCGTGACCGCCTGATTGCGGCAATCAGCGAGCGGGCTGGGCAGGTGCAGACGGCTGTGGCGCACGTTGCCAGCGCGATGCCGGCGCCCTCTGCGGCCAAGACGCTAGGCGCTGGCTTGGGCTGAAAGACAAAGAGGGTAGATACCTACCGTTGCCCGGAAATCTGCCATGAGATTTTGGTAGTCTTCCGAGTGTTTAGGTCGCGCCATCTGCGTAGACATCCGCAAAGCGGCGCCTTGCCGGTTGGATGATATGTCGGTTTTGAGGTTGCATTCATTTGCGAACTTACCGCCCGGGTCGACGACGCCAATCCGCTTACCTGGTTCACCAACGTCCTCGCCAGAATTGCGGACATACGCCAGACCCGACTTCACGAACTCCTTCCATGGCACTGCAGGGTTGCTCAGCAGCGACACATACAAGGAAATTGCTGCCTGAATTCCGCCGGCTCCGCGCCAGCTAGCCGATGGACATTCATCAAATCACGCCCTGCGGATTCCGACGATGCCGGTCGGCTATTCCGATCTGATCCCGGCCACGATTCCGATTTGATGCCGGCCAGCGTGAGCCTGATCGCTGGTTGCTAATGGCACTGAGTTTCGGTGGTGGTCAAGCCGCGACGGCGGTGGTTTGGCGGCGCATGGGCTCGCCGCTGATTTCTAGCCGATGTGCGTTATGAACAAGGCGGTCCAAGATGGCATCGGCATAAGTGGGATCGCCGATCAGTTCGTGCCAACGGGACACAGGGAGCTGACTGGTTACAAGGGTCGCGCGCCGACCATATCGGTCTTCAAGGACTTCGAGCAGATGGTGGCGGGCATTGCCGTCGAGGGGATCGAGGCCCCAATCGTCAAGGATCAGCAGATCGACCCTGGCCAGGCTCTTCATTCGGGCGGCAATGCGGCCATCGCCTTTGGCAAGTGCCAGTTCCTCGATCAACCGTGGCAGCCTGGTGTACAGCACCGAACGGTTGTCGCGGCACGCCTGATGGCCAAGCGCGCAAGCCAGCCAACTCTTGCCGATCCCAGTTGGCCCGATAATCGCGCAGTTCTCGTGCTTTGCGATCCAATCCCCCTTGATCAGCATGTCGAACAGGCGGCGATCAAGACCACGCGGGGCGCGGTAATTGACGTCCTCGGGCACAGCGTGATGGCGCAATCGCGCATGGCGCAGACGCAACGCCAGACGTCGGTCATTGCGGTAAGTGGCTTCATGGTCGAGCAATAGCGCCAACCATTCGGCGTGGCTCAGGCCGGCCGCTTCATCATTGTTGGCAAGGTCGGCAAAAGCCTGCGCCATGCCGGGCAGACCAAGCTGGTCCAGCAGATCAAGGGTTGGATGTTTGAGCACTCTGGTTCCTTTCAGTGGTAGTATTGTGAGCCCCGGATGTTGTCGTGGTCGATCGGTGCGCGATCGGGGGACTTGGGCACCGGAACCTTGTCGAGCCCCTTTTCGAGGATCGATTTGACCGAGGGGTAAGTGCGGGCCTGGATCTCCAGCGCGCGCAATGCCGCGGCTTCGAGCCGCTCAGCGCCGAAGCACTTTTCAAGCCCGATGATCCCAAGGCAGGATCGGTAGCCTTGCTCTGGGTGGGGCCGTCCCTCGATGATTTTCTCGACTAACAGCAACAGCATCGGCCCGATGCGGGTTGCTTCTTCGCGGATCTTCGCCGGCGTCCACTCACCATAGCGTCGGTGACTGGATGGCATATGGTCCGGGATCGTCGTGTGGCGTCCGTTGCCACTGCCGCGCATGTGCACCGCGATGCGCTCACCGCCGAGGAATATCTCCACCGTGCGCACCGTGAAGCGGGCTTCGACCTCACGGCGGGCATAGCGGTAGGGTACTGAGTAATGGTGCCGCTCAAGTGCAATGTGATAATCAAGCCCGACCCGGCACCGCTTCCATTCGGCGTGAACCCAGGGATCGGTCGGCAGCGGCTTCAGGCTCGGCACGTCGATTTCTTCGAACATCTGGCGACGGGTCTTCCCGAACTGGCGCACCACCCGCACGTCATTGAGCCGCACCATGCAGTCGGTGATCGCAGCGTTGAGCTCGGCCAGGCTATGGAATATCCGGTTGCGCAGTCGCCCCAGCAGCCAGCGTTCGACGATGCCGACGCAAGCCTCGACCTTGGCCTTGTCCCGTGGTTTTCTGGGCCGTGTCGGCAGCACTGCAGTGCCGTAATGGCGGGCCATATCGGTGTAGCTGCGATTGACCATGGGATCGAACAGACACGCCTTGATCACCGCGACCTTGGCATTGTCGGGCACCAGCAACTGCGGCACCCCGCCGAAGAAGGCGAAGGCAGCGTTGTGCCCTTCGATCCAGTCGCCCATCTGTTCGGTCCAGGTCGCAAGCGCGAACGACAGGCTCGAGCCGCCCATCACCGCGACGAAGATATGCGCCTCACGGACCTCGCCGGTCTCGCGATCGATCACCGGAACCTTGTCACCGGCATAGTCGATGAACAGCTTCTCGCCGCCGCCGTGGCTTTGCCGCATCGTCAGCGGCAGCCGCCCTTCCCAGCCCCTGAACAGGTCACAGTACCGGCTATAGCGATAGCCGTCAGGGTGTTCGGCAATGTATTCTTCCCACAACACCTGCAGCGTCACGTGCTTACGCTTCATCTCGCGCGCTACGACCGACCAGTCCGGCTCTGGCAGCTTACGCCGCCCCGGCTTCACCCCGGCCGGGCCGTATAGGCGCATCTCCAGTTCTGCATCGCTGATCTCGGACGGCACGGGCCATGAAAGGTTCGATCGATCGAAGCGCAGGATCATGTCACGCACCGTTGAACGGGCGATCCCAGTCATCCGGGCAATCTCCCGCATCGCCACGGCACCCTCGCGATGCAGTCTCATCACTTCGCGCACATCGCGCATCTTTGGCCTCCTCGTCGGCATCCATCCCTCCCGGCTGCTATTCAGCCGAAAAGATGGCGCCAACGATCAGGCTCCGCACCCCAAACAAGGTGACCGGGAATTTCTCGGAATGGTGGCCGGGATCAAATCGGAATCCCGGCCGGCATCAAATCGGAATCGTGGCCGGCATCAAATCGGAATCCGCACCGGATCCCTACAAGGCCCCGATTAGCGCAAGCACTGCGCGTCACCGCGCTGCTTTCGCCCGCGCGGTGAGTTTGGTGGCGTCCGGACCCCGGAGATAGGCAGCGAAAGCACCGTTGGGACGCTCACACGGTGGAGTTTCGATGGCAGCAATGCCGATAGTTCCGCCATTGGTCGCGGTCGCCGGGTGGCCGTCAATCGGTCGGGTGATCATCAATCTCCTCTCATCGTGATCGTAGATGAGCCGGCCGCTCGCGTCCGTCGCGCCCGGCTTGCCGCCACGCGCGTCAGACCATCGGCCAGTTTTCCCAAGCGATGGCAGCAATCTCGGCGGGCACCGTAAACACAACATGGAAGTACCCAACAGCGGACCTTCGCCGCGTGCCGCCACCATATTCGCGGTGGAACCCGCGGCTTCTTCTAGATTTTGCGTTCTGTGGGATTGGGCAGGAAGACGGCCAATAACCCGATCGCGGGAAGGAATGCGCAAACCGCGTAGACCACGTCGATGCCCGATCGGTCAGCGACCTCGCCCAGGACTGCCGCACCTATGCCGCCCATTCCGAATGAGAAGCCGAAGAACAATCCCGAAATCATCCCTATTTTCCCCGGCACCAGTTCCTGCGCGAAGACGACGATCGCGGGAAAGGCTGATGCCAGGATAAGGCCGATCATGACCGTCAGCGGCCCCGTCCAGAACAGGCTGGCATGTGGCAACAGCAGCGTGAACGGCAGCGCGCCTAGGATCGAGAACCAGATCACATGTTTCCGACCGAACCTGTCTCCCAGCGGTCCACCTGCGATGGTTCCGACCGCGACCGCTCCAAGAAAGACAAACAGGTGCAACTGGGCCACCTGCACGCTCACCGCGAAACGATGGATCAGGTAGAACGTGAAGTAGCTGGTGAGGCTGGCCAGATAGACATATTTCGAGAAGATCAGGGCAAGCAGGATCGCAATCCCGCCGAGAGCCTTTTTCCTAGGCAGAGGTGGCGCAGCCCGCTTGCCGGCGACACTGAGCGAGAGACGTGCCAGGCCTCGATGCCTGTACCATTGGCCGACGTTCCACAAGATTGCACAGGACAGTAGCGCAAGCATTGCGAAGAACGCGAGGCTCGACTGGCCCCAGTGCATCACCACGATCGCGGCAGCCAGCGGGCCCAGCGCAGAGCCAGCATTTCCGCCCACCTGGAACATGGACTGGGCCAGACCATGGCGGCCACCTGCGGCCATTCGCGCGACGCGAGACGACTCAGGATGAAATACCGAGGAGCCCATGCCCAGCAGGGCCGCGCCGACCAGCAAGAGCTCGTAGCTGTGCGCAGCGGAAAGCAAGAGAAGCCCGGCCAATGAGAACAAGGTACCGCCGGGCAAAGCATTGGGGGTCGGGCGCTTGTCTGCGTAGAGCCCCACCAGGGGCTGCAGAATCGATGCCGTCATTTGGTAAACGAGGGTGACAAGGCCGATCTGGCTGAACGATAGGCCGAGCTCCGTCTTGAGATTGGGATAGATAGCCGGGAGCAGCGACTGCATCATGTCGTTGAGCAAATGACAGAAGCTGATCGCCACGATCACGCCATACACGGTAGTATCGGCTGATTGCGAGGCGGCTTTCGTAGCGTTCATGGCAGGCACTCGTTGGTGGTGGTCGCGCCATTCCTTAGAGCGTTCCAAGCTGTCCCGCATTCCGGTATGGGCCATTCACTTCTTCATGTGGGACATCCAAATGCCTTGGTCCGATCCAGCTTTGGTTGAGCATATCGACCGCCCCATTGTCGCTATCAGCAACGAATACCCTCCTGCATTCGAGCTCGATTGGCATCAGCATCGCCGCGGCCAGTTGCTTTATGCGGCTCGAGGTGTGGTAGTCGTCAGCACGCCACACGGCGCTTGGGTCGCTCCGCCCGAACGCGCCATCTGGACGCCCGGCGGTGTCAGCCATGCTGTGCGGATGGTCGGTGAAGTGAGCACGCGCAGCGTTCTAATCGAACCGGATGTGCCCGGCTCGCTGGGAAATGCCAACAAGGTCATCCCAGTCTCGCCGCTACTCCGCCACCTGCTGGAAGCCGCATGCGACATACCTCCCGAATATGATGTCGATGGGCGCGATGGTTTGGTCATGTCGCTTCTGCTCGCTGAACTTGCCCGAGCACCGACAATGCCGTTGGCCGTCCCCTTTCCCCAGCATGTCGAAATCGCGCGAAAATGCCGAACTTTCCTGGAAGCGCCCAGTGCCCACGATACGATCGACCAGTGGAGTTCCGATTTGGGGATGGGACGCCGCGCATTCACGCGTGCATTTCGACGTGAAACCGGGCTTAGCTTCGGTGCCTGGCGACAGCAAGCCTGCCTGCTCATCGCGCTGCCGCGCTTGGCTGCTGGAGATGCCGTGACAACCATTGCTTTTGACCTGGGCTATGAAAGCCCGGCTGCCTTTACGACAATGTTCAAACGCCTGATCGGCGTGGCGCCGAGTCATTACCGATCGAATAGCTAACGCAACCCCGGGCCGCGACTGGTCAGGCTTGCGGTGAACCAAGGACAGCTTTTGGCCGGTGGCAAAAGCAGCCGAACGGCAGAAATTTTGGATGGATTATGCTCCTCCTGTCATTCTGGCAAAGCGGGCCAGTGGGATGCGGAAGGCGTTCGCGGAAAGCGGTATCGAACGCGTCTGCTGTTTCATAACCGATATCGTCGGCGATCCGGTGCAGCGATTCGCCGCCGCGCTCAGCGCATCCTTGGCGATCGCCCTGCACCAACAGGTGAAACAGTCCGTCGGCGCGCGGTCAACGGCTAGGCCGAACCGCGCCGAAAAGGCTGGCGTTCAAGCGTGATGCGCGGTTCCAGCAGCGCGCGCATTGGATGATCAGGCTGGCTGGCAGGCACCAGCCTGAATCTGGGCACATGGTCCGGGGCGTTCGCAAGGCCCCCGGACCAAGGTGCATCTGCATGCCTCGTTTGCCCGGCAGTTCGCCCGGGATGGCCATGGGCGGTGATGGCTATTGTACGCGGCCCCATCTCATTCAGAATCGACCTTCGAACGACAGGCCGATGATGCGGGGGTCGTTCACGACACCGCGGAGGTGACCGTTGAGATCAACGAAGCTCTGGGTCGGCTTCTGGACGTTGAAGATATTGCTGACAACGACGAACGCCCCGAAATGGTCGCCTTGCCAGCCCAGCTTGGTGTTTACCAGCGTGCGGCCGCGGATATCCTGCTCGGGCGGGATCGCAGGCTGATTGACGATGTCCTGGAAATAGCCGCTGCGATAGTTCGCGTTGACGTTGGCGAAGAGCCCCGTGGGATGCTGCCAGGTTGCGCTGCCTGATACCGTCCAGTGGGGCGCCCTGCTGAACTGGTTGCCAGGCACGAACTGGAAGAGTGTCCCGGTCGAGGATGCGGCATTCTCGAAGCGGGTATTGCTGTAACCCGCGCCCAGGAAGAGATTGAGTTCCGGTGTGGGCCGCCCGCTGATTTCGAGTTCGGCACCATAGAGACGTGACTTGCCGGCGTTGACGACCTGCGTATCGAACACCGACCCCGGCGTCAGTTGGACGGAGACCTGCTGGTCCTTCCAGTCGATATAATAGACGTTGGCGTTGACCGTCAGCTTGCGGTCGAACCATTGCGAGCGCACGGCGAACTCATAGTTCCATGTGTATTCCGGGTTGTATTCATAATACTGCCCGCGCTGCTGGTTGAGGCCGGACCCGCCCGCGCGATAGCCGCGCTGCGCCGTCAGGCTAAGCGACACGTCGCGGGTCAGGTCATAGGTAATGCCCGCTTTGGGGAGCCAGGCCTGGTAAGTGACTGTGCGCTGGGGAAGAATGCTGGTGGCGTTCGCGGCGGTCGCCTGCAACAGGGCGTTCAACTGGGTGACGATCGGCGCCAGTGCGGGAGATAATGCCGTCGGATCTGGCAATGCGCCGGTGATGGCAACGGTCTGGACAGAGCCGCGATTCTGGCTTTCGTGATCGTAGCGCAGCCCGGCCATCAGGCGCAGCTTGTTGGTGAGGGGGAACGTCAGGTCGGCAAAGGCGGCATGGTTCTTGGTGAGGCGTGGCTGGGTGAGTGTGTTGGCGATCGGCACCGTGCCGCCATACAGATTGATGACCGTATCGACCGTCGCCTGCGGCATCCCCATCCCCAGCAATGTCCGGTCGATGCCAAGGCGGCGTAATCCCAGATTTTGCGTGGCGCGGAAGAGATAATCGCGATTGTCGTCGCGCAGGTAATAGGCACCGACCAGGCCCTGTACCCAGCTTTTCTGGACGTTCAGGCGCAGTTCCTGCTGAAACGTCTTGCTCGGATCACGGATCATGCCGACCTGGCCCGGCGTGGCGCTGCGATCCTGATCGTAGGTATTGAGGCTGCGAATATTGCTGTAATTGGTGACCGAAGTGAGCTTGAAGCCACCGCCAAGGTCATAGTCGGCCTCAAGTGTCGCGATGTCGCTCTTGACGGTGAGGATGTCGGGAACGTCTTCGGTCGCAACGCGCTGCGTGAGCGTATAGGGTGCATCAAATTGCGTCCAATCTGTGCCGCGTTGGTGGCGGTCATGCAGATAGGTCGCGACAATGCGCAGTTCGGGCAATGCCGCGGGGGTGAGCAGCAGCTTGCCGCGGATGGTCTCGGATTCGCGTCGGTCGCCATCGGTGTGCAATGTGACGTTTTGGACGAGGCCATCGGCGCGGGCAATCTCGCCAGCAATCCGGAACGCGAGTTGCCCATCGATAAGCGGACCGCCGATCGCCGCGCCCGCACGGCGTTGGCCGTCCTTGTCGGTCATGAGCAGCCGCGCCTTGCCGCTCCATTGATAGGTCGGATCGGTCGTCCGAATGATGACGGCCCCGGCTAACGCGTTACGCCCCTGCACGGTCGATTGCGGCCCACGGAACACCTCGACCTGCGCGATATCATAAAGATCGAGTGGCCCGACACTGAGCGCGACCTGCGGGAGAACGGCGCCATCCAGATATACGCTTGCCAGTGCGCCGTCGCCGCTGCCCGATACGTTGGACGCGTCAATGCCGCGGATCGAAAAGGTGGTGCGATTGCCGCTGATCGACAGGTTGGGGGTGCGCTCGAGGACGTCATAGACGCTCAGCAAATTCTGGCTGGTAATCGCCTGATTGGTCGTCACCGCGACGCTCGCCGGTGTGTCCTGCAGCGTCCGGTTCGATTTCTGCCCGGTAACGATGATTTCTGCCGCGCCTTGCTGACCAGCAGACTGATCTTCCGGGCTATTCGCTGGAACCATCTCCGGTGTGGCACCATGGGCCGTTCCCGCGGCTGTCAGAAGCATTGCAAGCGCGCCGAAGCGCGTGCCGATATTGGACATGGCTATTCCCCCGAGTTGGCTGCGCATCGACTATTAACGTTGCTCTTGAGAGTCAATTGCATTAATTGACTCTCGAAAAGATCGAGATGGGGCGACAATGAGCTTGTTTGGAGATACATTCGCGCCGGTTGGCGGCACTGGCATCAACCAGGCATACGCTGGGTGGCGAGGGGCCTGGTGATTCCGTTTCTGACGTCCGCCCTGTTCGTGGGTGCAGGTATTGGCGGAAGCTGGTTCCTGCGATGCGCTTGGACAGACCGGGAGCGGGAGCGCCCTGACTTCAGGCTTACCGGCTGGGGCATATTGGTCGGTGCTCTGCTCGCATCAGCGGTCTGGATCGGGCCGATGCTCGGTCTCGCCTACGCCCTGACGCTGTTGCCTGTGGGCAGTCTGCTGGTTGTGGTGCACGGCGCAACCAGACGCGCGGCGCGCGAGTCCCGGCGAGCACGGCTTGCCCCTGCGCCGCTGGACGGCAAGTCGCGCGCATGGCGTGGCTGGCTCAAGGCCCTTCTGGCCGGGCCCCTCGGGATGCTCGCGGCGATGGCACTAGCATTCTGCTATGCTGCCTGGGCGCCCGGTGCGATTCAAACCCGCCTGTTAGTCGCCGCCCTGCTAGTCCCGGCGCTCTGGGGGCTGGCCATGACTTGGACTCTCGCTGACCAGCGGATTATCCGGGCGACGGCCGTGCTGGGGGGCACAACCATCCTCGGTTTTGGCCTCGCCTTTCTGGGAGGCATCGCATGAGCCGTCCTGCCGAACGCCCACGTGGCGGCCTTTGGCGTAGCGAGATCGTGCGCGCCGTGCTGAACGGCCATTCTGTGCTGGGCATCGCCTTTGCCGCCGTGATCTACATCGTCTGCCTGAGTGGCACGCTCAGCGTCTTCGTGCGTGATTTTCAGCGGTGGGAGCAACCGGCCGCCCCGACCTTCCCGGTCGCCAGCGATGCGGCGATCGGACGCGCTGTCGTCGAGATGGGAAGCAGGGTAGGGACCGACAAGAATTTCTACGTTCTGCTGCCAAGTGACGACTTCCCGCGTCTTCTGCTCTCGTCGGGCAATGACGCGGATGACGAGGCTTGGTACGCCGATGCCAATGGCCATCTCGCAATGCGCGCGAAATCGCCCTGGACTGACTTTCTGGTCGATCTGCACACGCGGTTGCACCTGCCGCAGACCTTGGGTCGCTTTCTGGTCGGCCTGACGGGAGTTGCGCTCCTTTCGTCGCTGATTTCCGGTATTCTTGCCCATCCCCGTATCTTCCGGGACGCCTTTCACTTGCGGCTTGGCGGGTCGCTGCGGCTGGAGCAGGCGGATTTGCATAACCGTCTCGGTGTCTGGCCGCTGCCTTTTCATATCATCGTCTCACTCACCGGCGCACTCTTGGGACTGAGCACCGTGATCGTCGGCATTCTTGCGCTCCTGTTGTTTCGTGGCGATAGTCAGCAGGTCTATGCCCTGCTGGCGCCGCCGCAGGCGAAGGAAGACGCCCGGCCAGCACCCATGCCCGATGTAGCAACGCTGATTGCCGTAGCGCGCGACCGTGCGCCCGGTGCGCAACTGCGCCAGATCGAGGTCAGCCACTGGAGCCGCTGCGATATGCGGCTGGAACTGTCGGCATCGCGGCGTCGGTTGATCGCGCAGCAGGACAATATCACTTTTGATGCCACCGGCAGGATAGTTGCCGAAAAGCATCCTGCGGGCCTGACCGTCGGTGAACGGATACTTGGCGCGCTGGGCCCGCTGCATTTTGGCTGGTTCGGTGGGATGGCCGTTCGCCTCGCCTATGGGTTGTTGGGTCTGGCGCTCTGCGTCGTCACTGCATCGGGGATCACCATTTGGCTGGCGCGGCGGCGCGACAAAGGGCGAGCGGCACCAGGATGGGAACGGCTGTGGGCGGCGATCAGTTGGGGACAACCGGTCGCAATAGCCACGACGGTGCTGCTTGCTCTGCTGCTCCATGGCCGGATGCCGGACGGGACCTTGGTAGCGGTCTGGGCAACGGTCACGCTTCTCTCAGCGCTCATCGCGTCGGCGCTAACGGCGAGCTCCGCAGCCGACCTGGCCAGTGCGGGACGCATCGCCTCCGGTGTGCTGCTGCTGGCCTCCGCAGGAATACATGCGACGCAGTTCATGCACGGCGCGACAGACTTCGCGGGTTTTGTTGTAGATGGCGTCATCGTCATCACTGCAATTGGGCTGCTGCGATCAAGCTGGCCGCGTCCGCTTCCCTGAGGGTCAAATCATGGGAATGGGTCGCGGCAATCTTTGCGCCCACCTCCAAGAGAGAGTTCCGGTGCGCCGAAGGAGCAAGCATGCACCTTCGGCGCAGTCCAACTGGTCAATCGCTGGGCTACGGCGCCATAACAACCATCCTCCTGCATCAAATGAGCAGGGTCTTGCAGGTAAAAGCCTACTCACTTCATGCTGTGGGCGGTACTATTATCGGTGATCATACGCTGTTCCTGCTGTTGGCGGCTATCCTGTGCCCGAATGCGTGACAGGTGCTTTGGCTTCAGGCGATCGTGCAAAAAACATTGCGGAATTTGCAGCATCTGCCGCGTTCGTTACTTCGGAAACGTTGCCGCCAGATGGTCGATCAGCGCGCGCACCGCAGGGGTCACCGGTGGCACCTCGGGCATCGGCCTTGCCACCGCGCGGTCGTTCGCCGCAGCGGGAGCCTCGGTGTTCATCACCGGACGCCGCCAGGACGCACTGGATGCGGCGGTGAAAGTGATCGGCGGCCGGGTAACCGCCGTGCGTAGCGATATGTCGAAGCTTGCCGATATCGACTGCCTCTACGATGCGGTTCAGCAGCGCCATAGCCAGATCGATGTGATCTTCGCCAATGCGGGTGGTGGCGGCTTTGCCCCGTTGGGCGCCATCAGCGAGGAACACTATCAGCAGACGTTCGACACCAATGTGAAGGGCGTTCTGTTCACCGTGCAAAAGGCTTTGCCACTGCTGCGCGATGGCGCCTCGGTGGTGCTCACCAGCTCGGTCACCGCGATCACCGGCGCGGCGGCCTTCAGCGTCTATTCGGCCACCAAGGCGGCGGTGCGCAATTTCGCCCGCAGCTGGATCCTTGACCTCAAGGACCACAAAATCCGCGTCAACACGGTCAGCCCGGGGCCGATCGAGACGGCGGGCCTGGTTGAACTGGCGGGCCCTGACGCCGCAGCCCAGCAGGGCCTACTCGATTTCATGGCTGGGCAGGTGCCGCTCGGCCGCGTGGGCCAGCCCGAAGAAGTCGCCAAGGCAGTGCTGTTTCTGGCCTCCGACCAGTCGAGCTATGTCAATGGCATCGAACTGTTCGTTGATGGGGGCATGGCCCAGATCTGATCCGGACAGGACGGCGCCGCCCAGCTTAGCCGGAAGCGCCGCCCCTCCTTGTCGCTGGACCATCATGATACAGGCGCCCGGTTGCGTCGGGTGGGGCAGCGCAAGGTGCGCGCGCAAACTTGGGCAAGTCTTCGGCTATGGTGACGATACGCGCCGTCGCAGGGCCGTTGCCGGACGTTAAGCGAAATTAGCGTGCTTGAGACTTCGCCCGGCATTGCCGGGCCAGCGCCGCAAGCACATTTGGTGCGGATCGCAGCCTGACCGATCAAAGCTAGGCGTGCTCCCCTGATTTGACCCCCAATCGTCTCTCTGTGTGGCGAAATCGGCCAACTCAGCGTCATCTGCTCCGTTGCTGCAGCTTGGTCAGCGCCTCATCAAGCGCGGAGAGAAAGCGCGAGCGATCGGCCTTGCTGAACGGGGCGGGGCCGCCCAACTGCTCGCCACCGGCGCGCAGATCGGACATGATTGCCCGCATGGCGATGGCGCTACCGATTGAGGCGCTCGTGAAGGGTTTGCCAGTTGGTGCGATGACCGTGGCGCCCAATTTCAGGCAACGATCGGCCAGCAGAATGTCGGCGGTAACTACCAACGTGTCGGCGAGTGTGTTCTCGACGATCCAATCGTCGGCCGCGTCGAATGCGTCGCTCACGACCTTGCGCGATATGAGCGCGTCGTGCGGCACCCGGATCGGGCTGTTGCTGACGACAACCACAGGAACCTTGTAGCGGAGCGCTACCTTGTAGGTTTCCTCTTTCACGGGGCAGGCGTCGGCGTCGATCAGTATCTGCATCATGACCTGCCGTAGAGCATCGCACGAAAGAGGGGGAACCGGTTTTTTGCCAAAAATGCTGCGACACCATCATCCTGGGCCCTGCGGTATGGTTGCCAAGCGCGCTGCTAACGCTGCCGCGCAATGGCCGCCGGCGCTCGCCAGCAGTGGCGCAGCGATCGCATGGCGGTGCCGCGGCAAGCCCCCGACATTGCCGCATCAGACCGCGCACCGCGCCGTTGAGGTCAGTCTCAAAGCGCCGGTTCGAACACCGCATTGAGATAGGCCGCGATCCGCACCCCGGCGCGCTTGAGGCGGTCCTCGATCTCGGGACGGTGCTGGTAGGCGTAGCTCCACGACAGTGCCGGGTCGGTGGGGTAGATGGTCTTGCTTAGGGCCACGCTCTCGCGGATCCAGACGTGCGGATCGCGCTGGTTCCAGGCCACCACCTGGGCCGGGGTGATCGCGCGGGCGAGCCAGCCGGCATATTCGGAATAGGACAGGCCCTGCTGCTCGATCAGGGCCGAGTCCCACACGCTGTGGAGGTTTGTCGGCTTGCCGAACCAGGTGACCTGGACGGTATTGCCGCCACGATCGGTGCCGGCGCCGGCGTGCAGCGGCTGGTGCAGATCGCCGATGATATGGACGATGAAGCGCAGGGCCATGCGCCGCTGTTCGATCGGCACTGACGGGTCGCGCAAGGTCGCGGTAAACCGGGCGAGGGCTGTCATCGCATCGCCTTCGGGCGGGGCGTCACTGGCGACATAGTCGTCACCCTTGACCGTGACATAGTGCCACGGGCTGGCCTGCTTCTGCCAGAACGGGTCGGGATCGGATTTCATCTCGTCGGGCCAGGTTGCCGCCTGGGCCAGGTCTTCCGAGCCGAGTAGGAGGTGGACTTGCGCGCGCGCCAGGCCACTGAGGTTGGCATCGGCGATCGCGCCGGTGATGCGATGGCCTTCGGGACCCCAGGCGTGGGCGGGCGAAGCCAGCGCTAGCGAGAGAACAACCATCAAGGATCGGCGCATGCGTCTGTTCTCCAAGGAGATTGCGATCGGGCGTCGTTAGCGGGGCTCCGCGATGGGGACAACGGCGCTGCGACAGGGCGCAGCGCTACGGGCTTGGTCGCTTGTCGCATGGACCGCGCTGAGGCCACTGATGCGACTGCTGCTGGGTAGGTCAACCTCGTCGTCACAGAAGAGCGTGCGGCAGAGAATCTGCGCTAGACTGGCCGATTGTACGCCAGCCTGAGAGAGCGGCAAGTAGCTGTTGCCTTTGGTGAATTTGCTGCCTTCTTAAGAGGCCTTGCCGCGCTGGCATCGGGCCGCGCGGATTGAGCAAGGCGCGTGATGTCCAGTCCCTCTTCCCTTTCCCGCAGCGCGTCGCCCGAGCATGCTCCTGGTGCATCGCGTGGTACGCGAATGCTGCGCACTGCATTCGGGCCGCGCATTTGCGCCTGGCTCGATGACCCCGCGGTGGTTGAAGTCATGCTTAACCCTGATGGCCGGCTGTGGCTCGACCGGCTTGGTGAGGGGCTGGTGGCAACGACCGAAACCCTTTCAGGCGAGGATGCCGAGCGCATCGTCCGGCTTGTGGCGCACCATGTCGGTGCTGAAGTTCATGGCCGGGCTCCGCGTATCTCGGCGGAGTTGCCGGAAAGCGGAGCCCGTTTCGAAGGCCTGCTGCCGCCGGTGGTGGCCGCGCCGAGCTTTGCCATTCGCAAGCCCGCCAGCGCGGTCTTTACGCTGGGCGATTATGTCGCAGCCGGCATTTGTCGCCCCGACCAGGCCGAGGCGCTGCGCAACGCGGTGGCATCACGTGCCAACATTCTCGTGGCGGGTGGGACTTCGAGCGGCAAGACCACGCTGGTCAATGCGCTGCTCGCCGAAGTGGCGCGCTCGCCCGACCGGGTCGTGTTGATCGAGGACACCCGCGAGCTGCAGTGCACCGCGCCCAATCTCGTCGCCCTGCGCGCGGGCGATGGTATCGCCACGCTGTCCGAATTGGTCCGTTCGGCGCTACGGCTGCGGCCAGATCGCATTCCCATCGGCGAAGTGCGCGGCGGCGAAGCGCTCGATCTCGTCAAGGCCTGGGGCACCGGTCATCCCGGTGGCATCAGCACGATCCATGCCGGATCCGCGCTCGCGGCTTTGCGCCGCCTCGAACAGCTCATCCAGGAACGCGTCGTGACGGTGCCGCGCGCCCTGATTGCCGAAACCATCGATGTCATCGCGGTGCTGGTTCGCGACGGGCCGGCCCGCCGCCTTGCCGACCTCGTCGCCGTCACCGGCCTCACGCCCGATGGCGATTACCAGCTTGCTCCGCTCCCGGCGGCCGCGACGCGTGCCCCTGCCATCTCACTTGAAGGAACTCTGCCATGACCACGCCTTGTCGCATCGTGCCGCGTCGCTGCCTTGTCCCGCTGCTGCTGCCTGCCCTGCTGGTGGCATCGGCGGGCACAGCCCAGGCATCGGGTGCCTCGATGCCCTGGGAAGCGCCGCTGCAATCGATCCTGGAATCGATCCAGGGGCCGGTTGCCAAGATCATTGCCGTGATCATCATCATCGCTGCCGGGCTCTCGCTGGCGTTCGGCGATACCTCGGGCGGTTTCCGGCGCCTGATCCAGATCGTCTTCGGTCTCTCGATCGCCTTCGCCGCCTCGTCTTTCTTCCTCTCATTCTTCTCATTCGGCGGTGGGGCAGTGCTGTGAGCGAGGATGCTCCCGATCCCGCCATCGTTCCCGGCTTTGCCGTGCCGGTGCACCGCGCCCTGGTCGAGCCGATCCTGCTTGCCGGCGCGCCGCGCGGCCTGGCGATCATCAATGCCACGCTGGCCGGTGCGGTCGGGCTGGGCTTGCGGCTGTGGCTGGTCGGACTGGCCCTGCTGGCGGTGGGCCATGGGCTTGGCGTCTGGGCCGGACGCCGCGATCCCCAATTCGTGGACGTCGCGCGGCGCCATCTGCGCTTCCCGGCCTATTTTGCGGTGTGAGGGTGTCATGATGTCGCTGCGCGAATATCGCTCTGGTGCGAGCCGCCTTGCCGACTTCCTGCCCTGGGCTGCGCTGGTCGCGCCGGGCATCGTGCTCAACAAGGACGGCAGTTTCCAGCGCACGGCGCGCTTCCGCGGTCCCGATCTCGATTCTGCCACCCCGGCCGAATTTGTCGCCGTTACGGCCCGGCTCAATGCCGCGCTGCGCCGCCTCGGGTCGGGCTGGGCGATCTTTGTCGAGGCCGCGCGCGATCCGGCGCGCGGCTATCCCGACGATGCCTTTCCCGATCCTGTCTCGGCCTTGGTCGAGCGCGAGCGGGCGGCCCAGTTTGCGGAGCACGGCGCCCATTTTGAAAGCCGCTATTACCTGACGCTCACCTGGCTGCCGCCGGCCGAGGACGCCGCGCGCGCTGAAAGCTGGCTGTTCGAAGGCCGCGCAGGGCAAAGCAGCAATGCCAGTGACTGGCTCCAGGGTTTTGCCGATCGCACCGAGCGCTTGCTGCGTCTGGTCGAGGGGTTCCTCTCCGACGTCGCCTGGCTCGATGATGCGGCGACGCTGCGCTACCTCCATGCCTGCGTTTCGACCCGTCGCCACGGGGTGCGCGTCCCCGAAATCCCGGTCTATCTCGACGCGCTGCTCGCCGACGAGCCGCTGGTCGGTGGCCTCGCGCCGCGGCTGGGCGCCGCGCACTTGCGTTCATTGACCGTGATCGGATTTCCGTCGGCGACCTTCCCCGGCATTCTCGACGAGCTCAATCGCCTGGCCTTTGCCTACCGCTGGGTGACCCGCGCGGTCATGCTCGACAAGACCGATGCCACGCGCCTGCTCGCCCGCATTCGCCGCCAGTGGTTTGCCAAGCGCAAGTCGCTGGGCGCGATCGTCAAGGAAGTCATGACCAACGAGGCGGCTGTCCTGGTCGATAACGATGCTGCCAACAAGGCGCTCGATGCCGACCTGGCGTTGCAGGAACTCGGAGCCGATCATGCCGGCGCCGCCTATGTCACAGCGACGGTCACGGTGTGGGACGAGGATCCGACCCTGGCCACCGAGAAACTGCGGCAGGTCGAGAAAGTGCTGCAGGGCCGCGATTTCACGGTGATCAGCGAGACAATGAATGCGCTAGAGGCGTGGCTCGGCACGCTGCCCGGCCAGGTCTATGCCAATGTCCGCCAGCCGCCGGTCTCGACGCTCAATCTCGCCCACATGATCCCGTTGTCGGCGGTCTGGGCCGGGTCCGACGAAGATCTGCACTGGCACGCTCCGCCACTGTTCCATGCCCGGACCGAGGGCACGACGCCATTTCGCTTCGCGCTCCATGTCGGCGATGTCGGCCATTGCCTGGTGATCGGCCCGACCGGTGCGGGCAAGTCGGTGCTGCTGGCGTTTATGGCCCTGCAGTTTCGCCGTTATCCCGAGGCGCGGATCTTTGCGTTCGATTTTGGCGGAGCGATCCGTGCAACCACCCTGGCGTGCGGCGGCACCTGGCAGGACCTGGGCCAGACCATCATGGGCCAAGCCCCAGCCAGCACCAAAAGCATGGAGCCTCCCGAGCGTCTTGGCCTCGCGCTGCAGCCGCTGGCGCGGATCGACGATGCAGCCGAACGGGCCTGGGCGCTCGATTGGCTGCTGGCCATCCTCGGCGGCGAAGGCATTGTCGTCGATCCTGCCATCAAGGCCCATGTCTGGAGCGCGCTGGTCTCGCTGGCCTCGGCCCCGCCGGTGGAACGCACGCTCACCGGGCTGACCATTCTGCTCCAGCGCCAGGACATCAAGCAGGCGCTCGCGCCCTGGTGCCTGGGCGGGGCGTTTGGCTCCCTGCTCGATGGAGAGCACGAAGACCTTGGCGAAGCGACGTTCCAGTCTTTCGAGACCGAGGGGCTCGCCGGTTCGCCGGCAGCACCGGTGGTTCTGGCCTATCTCTTCCACTGCATCGATCGCCGGCTCGACGGTGCGCCGACGCTGATCATCATCGACGAAGGCTGGCTGGCGCTCGACAGTCCGGCCTTTGCCGCCCAGCTGCGCGCCTGGCTCAAGACCTTGCGCAAGAAGAATGCCTGCGTGGTTTTTGCCACGCAGAGCCTTGCCGATATCGCCGGATCGACCATCGCGCCGGCCATTATCGAAAGCTGCCCGACGCGGCTGTTCCTGCCCAATGCCCGGGCCCGCGAGCCCCAGATTCTCGGGCTCTACCGCCGTTTCGGCCTCAACGATCGCCAGATCGCGATCCTCAGCGAAGCTACGCCCAAGCGCGACTACTACTGCCAGTCGCGCAGCGGCAACCGCCTGTTCGAACTCGGGCTGGGCGAGATTGCCCTGACCTTTGCCGCAGCCGGCGGGCCGCGCGACCAGCAGGCGATCACCGCATTGGCCGAGGCCGGGGCAGGCACGCCTTTTGCGCTCGCCTGGCTGCGCGCCCGCGGCCTCGACTGGGCCGCGGAACTGCTCCCTGAAATTCTGCCACCTGCTGCGGAGAACCTGCTGCGATGAGTGTTCATCTGGGGCGCGCGCCGCGCGCTGTCACCGCATGGCTGGGAGCCAGCCTGCTGGCCGCCTTGCCTGGGCCAGCCCAGGCCCAGTTCAGCGGCATCGTCTATGACCCGTCCAACTACGCGCAGAACGTGCTCACGGCCGCGCGTGCCTTGCAGCAGGTCAACAACCAGTTGCGCCAGATCGAGAACCAGACCCAGTCGCTGCTCAACGAGGCGCGCAATCTCGCCAGCCTGCCGCTCTCGCTGGTCGCGCCGATCCAGCAGCAGCTCGACCAGACCCGGCAACTGCTGCGCCAGGCGCAGCGACTTAGCTACAATGTCGATACGGTTCAGTCGGGCTTTTCCGCCCGCTATCGCGCGATCGACCTGTCGGCGTCCGACCAGGCGCTGGTCACTGGTGCGCAAAGCCGCTGGCAAGACAGTGTTGCGGCATTCGAGGATGCGCTCAGGACCCAGGCTTTGACGGTCGGCCATCTCGATACCACGCGTCAGTCGCTGACCAGTCTGATGCAGGCGAGTCACGATGCCACAGGCGCGCTCCAGGCCATCGAAGCGGGCAACCAGATCCTGGCGGTGCAGTCGCAGCAGCTTGCCGACCTTGCTGCGACGTTAGTCGCCCAGGGGCGCGCCCAGACTCTCGACGCGGCGGCGGCAGCTGCGGCCAAGGCCCAGGCGCGCGAGCAGTTGCGTCGGTTCCTGGCTCCCGGCCGCGGCTATGTCGCTGAGCCCGTCACGCTGTTTCACGAGTAACCGCCATGGCGCACCCCCGTGTCCATCGCATCCTGCTGCTCGGCTTGCTTGGCCTCGCCGCGATGATGGCGCTGATTGCGGCGCTTTTGCCGGCACCGCGCAGCGACGAACCGGGCGCTTTGCCCGATCCGCGACCCGTTGTCGTAGCGCCGCCGTTCGGCGCTCCCTCCGAGCGGCGTTGCACCACGATCGCGCCGAACGACCCGGCCATGGCATCCTGCGCGGCGTTGTGGGACGCCCGCCGTCGCCGCTTTTTTGGTCTGCCCACGCGCCAGTCCGCCGGGGCAGGGCCGGCTGCCGCTCCGTCGCCGGCGAAGGAGGCCTGGTGACATGAACGGCACCGGCATCATCGACCGCTTTCTCGCGGTCTTCTCGCGCTACATCGACAGCGGCTTTGGCCTGCTCCATGGCGATGTAGCCTTTATCGCCAGCACGCTGGTCGCGATCGACATCACGCTCGCTGCGTTGTTCTGGGCCTGGGGCGAGCACGAAGACATTCTTGCCCGTCTGGTGCGCAAGACCTTGTTCGTCGGCATGTTTGCCTGGCTCATCGGCAATTGGAATCATCTTGCCAGCGTGGTCTTCGCCAGCTTTGCCGGACTGGGCCTCAAGGCCAGCGGCACGGCCACGACCACCGCGCAACTGCTCCAGCCCGGCCGCATCGCCCAGGTCGGGCTCGATGCCGGCCGCCCGCTGCTCCAGGCGATTTCCGACCTCATGGGCTATGTCAGCTTCTTCGAGAACTTTGTGCAGATCGTCGTCCTGCTCGGTTGCTGGGTCCTGGTAGTGCTCGCTTTCTTCGTCCTCGCCATCCAGCTGTTCGTGACGCTTGTCGAATTCAAGCTCAGCACACTGGCCGGCTTCGTGCTCGTACCGTTCGGGCTGTTCGGCAAGACTGCATTCCTGGCGGAACGCGTGCTCGGCAACGTCGTGGCTTCCGGGATCAAGGTCCTGGTCATGGCCGTCATCGTCGGGATCGGCTCGACGATCTTCGGTGAGTTTACCGCCGCCATCTCGGGCACGCCAACGCTCGAGGACGCGATGACGCTGGTGTTGGCCAGCCTGACGCTCCTGGCGCTCGCGGTCTTCGGCCCAGGCATTGCCAGCGGGCTGGTGTCGGGTGGCCCGCAGCTCGGCGCCGGTGCGGCGGCAGCCACTGTGCTAGGTGCCGGCGGGCTTGCTGCGGGTGGCGCTGCTGCCGTTGGCCTTGCCGGCGGCGCGGCAGCCGCCGCGACCATGGGCACGCTGCGCGGCGTCAGCGCGGCCGGGACCGCCTACCGCGAAGGCGCGGCGGGGCATGCCGGGCTTTCTGGCGTCGCACACGGGCTTGGCCAGATTGGCAGCACGGCTGCGCGCGGGGCCACGGCACCGTTGCGCAAGGCCGGCGTCGGATCAGGCGAGGGTGGGCGGAGTGAACCTGCTCTAGCCAAGGGCGCGGGCGCATCTGCCGAACCGGCCAGTCCACCGGCCTGGGCGCGCGCGCTGCGCCGACGCCAGGCGCTGGGGCAGGGCGCGATGATGGCCGCCCACACGCTGCGCAGCGGCGACAGCCAGGGCGCCGGTACCAGCATCGACACTTCGCAGAGGGAGGATTGATCCATGTTTCGGCGTTCCTCGATCCGCTATGCCACGACCCCAGAGCCGGTCACGCCCTACCAGCGCGCCGCGCAGGTCTGGGACGAACGGCTCGGCTCGGCCCGCGTGCAGGCGCGCAACTGGCGCTACGCCTGTCTGGCCGCGCTTGGCCTGTCCGGTCTGCTTGCTGCGGGTCTTGTCTGGCAAGGTGCCCGCGGCACGATCGTGCCATGGGTTGTCGAAGTGGACCGGCTCGGCGAAGTCCGCGCGGTGGCGCCCGCTCAGGCCGGGTACCGGCCGACCGATCCCCAGATTGCCTACCAGCTTGCCCGTTTCATCGAGGATGTGCGCAGCCTCCCGGCCGACCCGGTGGTTGTTCGGCAGAACTGGCTGCGGGCCTATGATTTCGTGAGCGACAGCGGCGGGCAGGCGCTTGGCGCCGATGCGCGCAGTAACGATCCCTTCGCGCGGATCGGCAAGGAGCAGGTCGCGGTCGACGTGACCAGCGTGGTGCGCGCTTCACCCGACAGCTTTCGCGTCGCCTGGCGCGAGCGCCATTATCGCGATGGCGGCCTGGCCGATACCGAGCAATGGAGCGCGATCCTGACCATCACGCTCCAGGCGCCGCGTTCGGCCGATGCGCTGCGCAAGAACCCGCTCGGGCTGTTCATCACCGCTATCAACTGGTCGAGGGAGCTTACGCCATGACCTGTCTGCCTGACTTTGCCTGGTCTGCCCTTTGCGCGCGTCTGCGCCGCTCTATGATCACGCCTCTGGTGTCGCTACTGGCCATTGCGCCGCTTGGCGCCGCGAGCCAGGCAGCGCGTGTTGCCGCAGCCCATCATGGCGTTGCGGCGCAGTCGGCAGCATCCGTGCGCGTGGCCGCGGCCACTGGCGCGGCGCGCGTCGAGCCCGACCCGCAGGGTTTTGCCAATGCTATCCAGCGCTATGCATTTGCGACCGGTGCGCTGTACCAGGTCTATGCCAGCCCCGGCCATGTGACCGATATTGCCCTGCAGGATGGCGAGCACCTGGTGGGCAGTGGGCCAGTCGCGGCCGGCGACACGGTGCGCTGGCTCATCGGCGATACCACCAGTGGCGCCGGGGTGGCCCAACGGGTGCACATTCTGATCAAGCCAACCCGCAACGACATCACCACAAACCTGGTCATCAATACCGATCGGCGCACCTATTATCTCGAGTTGCGCGCGACACCCTCGACCTGGCTCGCTGCGGTGTCGTGGACTTATCCCGAGGACGAGCTCGTTGCCCTGCGCGCCCGTGCCCAGGCCGCGCAGCAGTCCACACTCATTGCAGCGGGTATCGATCCGGGTGCACTCGATTTCCGCTACAGGATCGGCGGGGATAAGCCGCGCTGGCGGCCTGATCGGGTCTTCGACGATGGCCACCGGGTCTACATCGCCTTTCCTGCAGACATTGCCGCGGGCGACATGCCGCCGCTGTTTGTCACTGGGCCTGGGGACCAGGTCGAACTGGTCAATTACCGCGTGGCTGGTCGTTTTCTGGTGGTCGATCGCCTGTTCGATCGCGCCGAACTGCGGTTGGGCGACCGCAAATCGGCGCAGCGCGTGACGATCACCGCCCTTGCCAGGAAGGCACGGTCATGACCGCTCGGGAGCGATCGCAACGCGCTGTTGCAGATCATGGCGCCACGGCGCCCGACGGCGAGTCCGCCGGCGAACCCGATGGCGAAAGCCCCGCTGCACAGAACCAGCAGGCGTCCGACGGCGCCGCGCCCCATGATCGGCGCGGTGGCATACAAGTGGCGGCCGCAGCCATGGTCCGCCTGCGTCCCGCTTGGCCTGTCGTCGAGCGCCTGTCGTCCAAGGCGGTCCTCGCTCTGACGGCGACGGGCGCCGCTCTTGTTGCTCTGGCTTTTGCCTTCGGGCTGCAAGGCGGGCGTGCATCGTCAGAGGCGGACACGCCACCGGTCGCGTCTGCCCAGCCTGGCAATGTGTTGGCCAAGGCACCGCGCGATTACACCGAGGTTCCCCGGCTTGCTTCCGTCCTGCCCGGTGATCAGGCGCAAGCTGGTGACCAGTCGGACCCGCGCAGCGGTTCGACCAGGCCCCATGACCAGCCCATGGCGGAAAAGCAGGGGAGCGGACCAGCCGCACCGCCGGCTGGACCGAGCGGTGATAGCCTTGCCGCGGCACGGCAGCGCCGCCAGGCCGAGCGTGATGCCGCGCGCCAGAGCCGCCTGTTTGCCAGCGAAGCGGTCCATCACGGCGACAACTTGGCAGAGACGGGTGGCGTCAGCAGCCAACCCGCTGCCGGTGTGATACTCCCTGCCGCTCAGCCGGGTTCCGCGCCGCCATCGGTGACGGACGCGCGCCAGGCCTTCCTGGATCGCCCGGGCTCGGCGTCGACCATCTCGGCCGCGCGCCTCGTGCCGCCGGGTGGCCAGGCGGTGCTGCAGGCCGGCAGTGTCATTCCGGCTGCGCTGATCACCGGGCTGCGCTCCGACCTGCCCGGCCAGATCACCGCGCAAGTGACTCAGAACGTTTATGACAGCCTGTCCGGCACGCAACTGCTCGTTCCGCAAGGCGCGCGTCTGATCGGCGAATACGACGCCGCCATTGCAGCCGGACAGCGCCGCGCCTTGCTGGTCTGGACACGCCTGATCCTGCCCGATGGTCGCTCGCTCGACCTTGCCCGGTTGCCCGGCACGGATCCGGCCGGGCAGGCCGGGCTTGAGGATCGCACGGATTTTCACTGGGGTGGCATCATGCGCGCGGCTGCGGTCTCGACGCTTCTCGCAGTCGGGGCAGAATGGGGCAGCGATAGCGACAATGCGCTGGTCCGCGCTCTGCGCCAGGGCGGACAGGACAGCGTCAACCGCGCCGGCACGCAGATCGTGGCGTGGGCGCTCGACGTGCCGCCCACCTTGACGATCCGCCCCGGCTATCCGGTGCGCGTCCTGGTGACGCGTGATCTCGTGTTCGAGGCCAGCGGAGCGACGCCGTGAGGCGCCGGGTCCTGGCTGCCATTGCCAACGGACAATGGTATCATCTGTGTCTGACGCTTGTGCAACGTCAGGCGTACCGGCGGCGGCGCCATGCCCAATTGCCAAAACGGATTGGATCTTTGCCGACGAGTATCGTTGCCCCTGGCAAGCCACTGGAGACATTGCGCCTCAGCCCTTGTTGGATGTGGCATGCAACAGCTGCCGATAGCCGCCGGCAACCAGGGCTTCGGCGGTGCTCAGCAAGCGATGAACCTGACGACGCTCAGCGCTCGTTGTCCAGTCAATCGCGCGATCGAAGCGCCCACCGGGGAATACCACGGCTTCGGCGAGCTCGCGCATGCTGGTGGCGGGCTGCGCCCGGCGGGCATCGAGCAGGCGCAGCAACAGATCGAGGCGATGACGCTGGTACGCGCTAGGCCTGTCAATCGTATCCCAGCCAGCAGTGCGTCCGTCATTGAGCAGGTTGTGGAGGCGTCCCAGTGCGCAGCGGCGCAGTCGCCAATGGCGATCGGGCGTGGCAAAGCATGTCAAGTGCAGCCAATCGTCGCTTTCCGGCAAAAGTAAGCGTAACCAGCCATTGCCGGCGCGTACGGCCATATGATGGGGCCAACTGGTCGGCGCTGGCGATGCTGCATAAAGGCTGGCGCTGAGCGCAGCGCGTGACAGGCCGGGCGTGCCGGGCGGCGCCGCGACCAGGACCAGTGTGGCGGGATGCCATGTCGGCTGCCAGAGTGCCGGCATGGCGTGGACTGTAGCATCGGGATTGAACGGAAAACGCCAGGCCCCATGCTTGGGCCCACCCCCTTCTTCGCGCGCGACCGTGGCGCTGCATGCCCAGCCAGGCCGCGCGATAGGCTTCGTTCCTGCGCAGGAATTCCTGGGCATAGCTGGCAAAGTCACAGGCTGGATCGGGCACGACCATTGTGGCGCTCCTTGTCTCGGAGACGCAGCATGGTCATCGCTATCGTGCGCAGCCATTCCCCGGGCGAGGAGGGGGGCTCCCCTGTTCTTGGTATAGACAGGGCATGCCCATGAGGGTGGCAGATCGGCGAAAAGACAAGCCGTTCAATTCGCACGGCAAAATCGCAAAGGTCTGGTATCGTGCGCGCGGTCGCTTGCCGTATAGTCGATAATCAGCCGGGTGGTCGGCGCGCATGTCCAGGCGTGATGCTAAAGGTGCCGACAAGACGTCCCAAGAACGCTCTTCCACCGCCCGGCTGTCTTGCCGCTTCGTCGTACGGCAGCGAGATTGGAGATGTTGCCGCCTTTTTTGCCCGGCTGATAAGCTCATCCTGATCCGAGCGCGGACCGAAATGACGGCACGAGAAAGCGCTCCTTTCGCGCAACGGCGGGCTGCTGCCTGGATTTGAGGCGAATATCGTGATCGTGGACCTTGAGCGCGAAAACGTGCTGAATTCCACCGATCTGCAATCGAAAGGTAATTCCTCCCTCTTCCAGGGCTGCGTGGCACAGGGCGCGCCAATCTAAACCTTGGTGCGCGGCTGACTTCGTGTTGCGAGACCAGCAGTTTTGCAGCGACGCCAAGGGTCATGGCCGCAATTTCGGTCGCAGACGTCTGCTGGACGCGGTCTTGACCCTTGTTGACATTTGCAGGCTCGCGGTCCTGCCAAAATCGGGTATCTATGGCATTTGGGGTGCAAACTAGGAGTGTCTTCATGCGCAAGCTTGCAATCGCTTTGACCGCAGCCATGGCTATGGCTGCTACGCCGCTCGCAGCCTACGCAGCCCCCTGCAAGGACGCCAAGGGGCGCTTCGTCAAGTGTCCGGCTGCCAAGCCAGCCCCCAAGAAGCCGTGCCGGGATGCCAAGGGCAAATTCATCAAATGCCCGCGTTAACTAACATGGTCCCCGGCGCGCTAGGTCGCGCCGGGGGGCCGACGTGTCGGTTCCGTCATTCATGCTCTGTGAATGGCCAGTTTTCGCGGTGTGCTTCTAACTGAAAATAAACCGATTATAAAATGGTTATGCGAGGTTGGGCCTCGCATCCTGTCCGGGCGACACAAGGAGTCGCACCAACCGGAAAGGACTGAACCATGAATGACCGTGACCAGACCGACACCGCCCTGATCGACCTCGGCGATGTCGCCACCGTGACCCGCGGCCAAGCGGTGGCCCGGCAGGATGCCAGCATCGGCCAGCAGAGCTTCGCGCTCGGCATCGTCGAAGACTGATCCTCCCACTTGGGCGCGGGCCGGAACCTGACCGGCTCGCGCCCTCATGCCCGGAGGATCGTGCAATGGCACCATCACTCTTGCGGCCGGGCCTGCACTTCTGCCTTGTCGGCGACGACCCCATATTTCTCGATCTCGTCAGCGGCCGCTATTTTCGACTTCCCGATCACCAGGCCAAGGCATTCTGTGCGCTTGTCGCGTCAGGAATGGTCGATCGCATCGCGCTGCAGACTGCGGGCCTTGGCGATCTGGCTGGCGTCGCTGATAAGCCGCTGGCGTTGGAACCCTGCCGCTGGGCCTTGCCCGATCAGGCGTGTGACGCCTTGAACCATGGCGGGTTGCCGTTGGCGGAGACCGCCCGGGCGTTGCGCCAGCAACGGAGCTACGAGCGGGCTCTGGCGCGCCGCGGTCTCGCTCCGCTCTGCGATGAACTCGCGGTCTTGACGGTGAAGGCGACACCACGCCCGATCGGCATCGATGATGCCGCCGGGCGGCTGGTCCGCGGGTTTCAGTTTGCCTGCTTTTTGCGAACGGCGGCCGATCGCTGCCTGCCGCGTTCCCTTGCGCTGGTCGACCTGCTCGCCCGGCGCGGCTGGCGCGCCCATGCCGTGCTGGGTGTCCGGCAGGGCCCTTTTGCCGCCCACTGCTGGGTCCAGGCCGGACGCATGGTGCTCAACGACACGCCTGAGGCCGTGGCATGCTTCACCCCGATTCTGGCGCTGTGAAGCCCCTCGCCGCAGCACTGGTCTTACCGCTGCACGGTGGGCTTGGCGAAGGGCTTGTCCCGCTGCGCCAGTTGCGCGACCTGCGCGCGGCACGCAGCGGCCTATGGCTGGGGGAGGGCTGGTCCGTCCGTTCCCTGGGAGCCTGGGGCTGGCTGGTGGGGTGCAATTTCGATCGGGACGGCAATGTCTTGGTGGATCCCCTGGCCGGCGCTCCGGCCCTGGCCGACCGATCGGCCGTGGCGCACTGGTTGGTGCGCCACACCTGGGGCGCCTGGTTCGCTGTCCTGGTCGATCCGCGAAGTGAGTCGGTGGCGATCCTGCGCGATCCTTCCGGCCTGCTGCCGCTCTATCGGCGTATCGACGCTGGTCGCTGTCTGCTGGCAACGGCCCCAGCATTGTTCGCGCAGGCGGGCATTGCGATGAGTGTCTCCTGGCCTCACGTGCAGCAGTTTCTGCAGGATCCCGAGCGCCGGCAGCGCGCGACATGCTTGGCTGGTGTCGACGAACTGTCGCCCGGCGTGCTTTACCCCCTTGAGCGAAGGGCGCATGAGGTGGCAATCTGGCAACCGGCGCTCCATGTGCCGGCATCGGGCGACATCACGCTGGCGGTCGCAGCGCAGCGTGTGCGGGACTGTGCGCGCATGGTCATGCGCGCCTGGTCGGGACATTTCGGGCAGGTTGTTGTCGCCGCGTCCGGTGGCGTCGATTCCTCGCTGGTCTGCGCGGCCCTGGCCGTCGAAGGGCGGCCGTTCGCCTGCGCCACTGTCTCCACCCGCGATCCCAGCGGCGACGAAACCGCCTATGTCGCCCCTCTTGCGGCGCGACTGGACGTCTCGTGGCGTGCGGCCCAATACGAAATCGCCGCGGTCGATCCGGGTGCGGCAAGTTTTGCGCACAGTGCGCGGCCCGTGGGCAAGATGTTCGTCGGCGAGTTGCGGCGTCAGCTCGGGGAAGCCTGTGCCGCAGTCGGCGCGGCGCGCGTGTTCGACGGCAATGGCGGTGACAATGTGTTCTGCTTCCTCCACTCGGCAGCGCCGTTTCTTGATGCGTGGCGCGCGCTGGGGCCGTCGCGCCAGTTGGCAGAGGTCTTTGTCGACCTGTGCCGACTGACCGGCGCCGACGCCCCGACCCTGGTGCGCGCCATTCTGCGGCAATGGTGGCGGCGCCAGCGCTCTGCGAGACGCGCACCGAACCTTGGTCTTCTAGCTGGCCCGGGTGAGACTGCCCCCTCGCTGCCGCTGACGGACTGGGAGGCGCAGGTGCCGATGACGGCGACAGGGGCGCGGGCGCACTTGCGCTTGATCGAGGCGGCCCAGCATCACGTCCATGGCCTGGACGATCCCTTGCGCTTTTCACCCTTGTTCAGCCAGCCGCTGGTCGAGACCTGCCTGGGCATTCCGACCTGGGTCTGGTGTCAGGGCGGCATCAACCGCGCGCCGGCGCGCGCGGCGTTCGCCGCTGAGCTGCCGGCTGCGATCACCGGGCGGGTCGCCAAGGCCGGACCGGACACGGTCATGCGCGCGGTCTTCGCGCGGGACCGCGTCCGGTTGCGGGCGATGCTGCACGATGGCCTGCTGGCCGGACAGGGGCTGCTCGACCTTGCTGCCATCGATGCAGCACTGGCGCTCGATCCCCAGGCGGACGACGACCGGATCTATCGCTTGCTCGATCTGGTCGAAGCCGAGGCCTGGGCACGCTCATGGTCGTGATGGGAGGCAGGTGACCTCGTCTTTGCTGGGAGCGCCAGGCATGGCCAGCCAGCGCTGGTACTGTGTGGCCTTGTTCGGGTCGCAATCGCGCTGGCGCTGCAGCCAGAAGCTGAACCAGTCCATCGTGCGTTCGTACATCGCCAATCGATGCGCCGGTTGCCACTTGAAATGCGGTTCGCCGGGCATGACCCACATTTCGATCGGTTTGCCGTGAAGGCGGAACTGCGCGACGACATCGAGCGCATTGGTATATTCGCTGTCGTCCGACTGGATCAGGATCGGCGCCGTGATCCGCTCGGCGTTGGCGGCAAGGTCCATCGGCTTCCACACCTGTTCCGATTGGGGCTCGAACCAGGCCGTGCCCAGCTGGCGCCCGAGCCGCTCGAACACCGGCCCAGCGACCAGGGGGTAGATCGTCGGGCCTTCGCAGCACACGCCCAGTTCGGCGGCCTTGAACAGCTTGCTGTTGAGCAGCGCCCACTGCGTCATCGACGTGCCTTCGCTCATCCCGGTAATGCCCATGCGCGCGGGATCGACCGTGCCGGTCGCAACGGCCTGGCGGAGCGCTTCTTCCAGCGCGGACTGGACGCTGCGGCGATCGAGCCAGTCGACGTGCTCGCGGCGCATCAGTTCGGTTTCATCGGGCGCGTCGCGCACGCTCGATACTGCGCCGGGACGGGCAAAGCTGAGCACCGCGAAGCCGCGCGCAGCCAGCGGCTGGATCGGATTTTCGTCGCCGGTGCCGCCGCGTAGGAAGCCTTCGCTGAGATATTGCACGACGACCAGGGGATGGCGCTCGCCGGGGCGATGGTCGGGCGGCAAGACGAGGTCGGCATGGCTTTCGACGCCGTAGGCATTGCGCACCTTGAGCCGCTGGATCGTGCCGAGCCGGAACTGGGCCCATTGCGGATTGGGATCGAACACGGTGCGCGATGCCCCGCTGCGCCAGTCGATACGCACCAGTACGCGTGGATGCGCGCTGCTTTCCCGGGCGCAGTAGAGCGCATCGGGTCTGGGGACGCACCCGACCAGCACGTCGTCGGTGGTGAGCACGGCTTCCGGGCGCGGCGCGCCGCTGCGCCAGCGCAGCAGTCGGGTCTGGCTGCGGCCCCAGCCGGTGCGCTGCAGGAGGTAGAGCGTGGCGCCGTCGCGCGACCACCAGAGATGCATGGTGCCGTCGCACAGTGCCTCGGGGCACAGCCATCGGCGCTGCGGCCCCCGTCGTGCCGGCGCTTCGATCACCACCTGGCGCGCGCTGACCACCCATGCGGGATGGACCGGCTCGATCCAGGCCCAGCGACCATTGGCACTGCGCGCCGCGCTGCTGGCCTGCGGGGGTTGGCCTGGTGCCGTTGGCGGCACCAGGATTGCCCGTTCGGCCGACGTTGCCGGCTGGATCGTGCCGCTGGCGATGTCGACACGGCTGTAGACCAGGGGCATCGGTGCCGAGGGAATGGGATGGTCGGCCAGTTCGGGCGCAAAGCGATCGTCGTAGAGATAGCCTTCGCCCGCTGTCGCGGCGATTGCTTCGCTCTGCTGACGCAGGGCAGGGCGGGTCGCAATGATCACGGCGCTGCCCTCGGCGTTCCAGGCGAGGTTCTCGACCGCGTCGGGCAGCGCGGTCAGGGCCCGCGCCGGGCCACCGTCGCGGGGCACCAGCCAGGCCTGGGGTGGCCCGGCAGTCTGCTTGATATAGGCAATCGTCCGGCCATCGGGCGACCAGTGCGGCGTGATGACCTGGCCATAGCCGGCCCGCAGCGCCGGAAACGTGCGCAACGGGTAGGTCGCCCGAATGAACGCGCCGCCGCGGTCGATTTCTCTGGGTGCTACCGGCGGTCCACCCGACGGCACGGCGGGGACCAGTACCAGGCGTTGGCAGTAGGCGTTGTGGGCCGGATCGGCTTGGCGCAAGATCACCGCGATGGTCTTGCCATCCGGTGACAGGCCGAACGGCGGCGGCGCATCATAGGGATCGGATCGTCCGATATCGATCAGCCGGGCCAGATCCTGGGCCGTGACCAGACGCGATGCTGGTGGAGCCGAGGCCGGGGTAGCCGGTGGATCGCAGCGATCGGCTACCGGCGCTGGACTAACGGGCCAGGCAATGGTGGCTTCGGCCAGGAGCAGGGCAAGCGCGAGCGCCATTACCAGCGCCTCGCCAGGCCAAGCGCGATGAAGCGACCGATGGCTGAGTAATTGGTCGAATCGAATGGGGTGTCGGTCGGTCCGGTCTGACCGATCGCTGGCGGCTGCGCGTCGAATAGGTTGTTGACCGTCAGCGACACGACCAGGCCCGGATCCTCGCCCGACCGGCGGGCTGGCAGTAGCGTATAACGCAACGCAAGATCGGCCGTGGCCTGCGGCGACAAGCGTGCGGGCGTGGCAAAGCGTTGGTCGCGCAGGGCACCGATGTAATTGACATGCACGGCGCCGCTGAACCGGGTGTCTTCATAGCTGACACCGCCGCGTGCCCGCAGATTGGCGGGCTGGAAAATCACGCCGGCAAGGCGGGTCTGCGGCTGACCGGCCGAAAGGATCTGGTCGCTGTCCAGCCAGGCCCCGGCGAGGTCGAAAGCCAATGTGCGCCGATCGTCCAGCGGCTTTTTCCAGGTCGCGCGCAAGTCGATCCCGCGGATGGCCTGGCGCGCGATATTGACGTAGCGATCGTCGACCAGCACCGCGACGCCCGCGGGATCGAACGCCGCACCGGTGTAGTTGACCAGGGCCGGGCGCGAACCAGCGACCAGCGTGGTCAATGCTGGTGCGGAGGGCGAAAAGGTGACCAGCCCGGCGTTGCCAGGATTGCTCAACGCATTGGCAATGCTGCCGGGAAAAGGTTCGGCGACCCGGTCGCGGTACTGGACATCGAAATAGCTGGCTTCGACGCGCAGGCCCGGCACGGCTGCCGGCTCGACCGTTACCCCGGCCTGCCAGGTCCGTGCCCGCTCGGGGGTGAGGTGGGTATTGCCGCCGCTGACCAGCAGCAGGTTGCCGCTCGGCAAACCATACCAGCTGCCGGGCAGCAGATAGGTCTGGTAGCCCATATATTGCTGGTAGAGGTTTGGCGCCTTGAACGAGCGCCCCCATGAGGCCTTGATGGTGATGGCGCGAGCCGGCGCATAGATCAGGCCCAGGCGCGGTGTCGTCATGCGCGCCATGCCAGGATAATCCTCGTACCGCAGTGCCGCCGAAAGGTTGAGGCGCGTGACGCCGGGGACGGCGTTGCCCGGAGCAATGATTGGCAAGTTCAGTTCACCGAAGGCATAGCGGCTCGAGCGGGCGACATTGTAATCCTGCGTTGTCACGCCATTGCTCACGACCGAATAGGCAAAGCCATTGCGCCGCACGCCGCCGCCGAGCGCCAGACGCGCGGTGCCGCCGGGGGTCCGGAACAGCGGACCCTCGACATTGGTTTCGGCCGACCAGGCGCGGTTGCAGACGCACCCGCTGTTGATCGAGGGATTGCTGCTGGTGATATCGAAGTCCGAGCTGAGCCGGGTATGGTCCTGGCCCCAGGTGCCGAGGATACGTGCGGTCCAGTCGCGGCCCAGCGCGGCGGTCAACTCGGGGGCGAGCGACAGCATCGTCACGCGCGGGCGGAAGAGGATGCGCGAGGCATCGGTGCCGCCGGCGGTCTGCGAGGCGCGCGTACTATAAGACCCGTCGAGGCGCAGCGTCAGCCCTGGCGCGAGATCCTGGTGCAGCGTGGCGGTGACGGCGTGGCGCTGTTGTTCGCCGTAGAGCGTGTTGTCTGCTGACAAGGTCCCGGCAAAGTCGCGCTGGCGGGCCGCAATCGCTGAATTGTGAGCAAAATCATAGGCGAGCATCATGCCGCCAGAGGCCCACCGCGTACCCGTGACCAGATCGGCCTGCTGCTGGAAATCGCCACCCTGGGTGCTCGTGCCGATCTGGGTCGACGTGGCGAGCCCGACATAGTCGGGGCGCAGCACGACATTGACCACGCCGGCCACGGCATCCGAGCCGTAGAGGGCCGAGGAACCGTCGGCGACGACATCGATCCGCTCGACCGCGGCCACCGGGAACGCGGATATATCTACGCCGCCGTTCGAGGAATCGTAAGGCAGGCGATGGCCGTTGAGCAGGGTCAGCGTGGCATCGGCGCCGAGGCCACGCAAGTTGACGCTGCTCGCCATGTTGACATTCTCATTGGCGCTGCCGGCGCCGGCACCCACGCCCGGGTTCTGGCCGCCGCCGAAGTTCTGCGGCAGCGCGCGCAGCGCCTGGCCCAGATCGGTCTGGCCTGCAGCGACGATATCGGCGCGCGAGACCTGAATCACCGGTGCGGCCACCGCCGCACCGCGAATGCGGGTGCCGGTGACTACGATCGGCGCATCGCTCGTGGCCTGTGTTGCCGCATCGGCTGTGCCCGCGGCCCGGATCGTCACGGTCTGGCCGGAAAAGTGCGCCACCAGACCGCTGCCTGCGAGCAGTGTGTCGACCGCTTCGGGCAGCGACATCGTGCCATGCAGCGGCGGCGCCATACGGCCATTCACCGCTTGCGCGGGCGCATAGATCTGCCAGCCGGCGCGCGCGGCGGCCGCGCGCAGCGCCTCGCCCAGATCCTGCGCTGGCAGATCGAAACTGTAGCGCGGCGCCGGGGCTGCGAGAGTCACGGCAGGCTGGATCAGCAGCAGCGCTGCGCTTGCCAGCAGGAAGGACTGGGGTCCAAGGCGTCTCGACATGGTTGTATTCCCTCATCGTTGGCCACGCTTGATGCGTGTGCGATGCAGGGTTCGACGCCGGCCACAGCGGACACCTTAGGGGGCGAGCAAAATTATTTTCGTGCGGCGAGATGAATGCCGTCTGCGCGTCGCATGATCACGAGATTGAACACGTCGGCCAAGCGCTGTGCCACGGCATCCGGATCGGTCAGGCGGAAGCGGCCGGAGACAAGCGCGCTGGCGACAGCGGGATCGTCGATCCGCAACGGGGTGTGGCCATAGCTGTTGACGACTTCGGCGAGCGTACCGAGCGGCAGCGCACGATATTCGGCCCATCCGCTCGGCCAGTCGCGGCTGCCGACCGCATCACGCGGGGATACCTGGTGTCCGGCGTGGGGGCCAAGGGCGCGTGCGGTTGACGCTCGCAGGGGGGCAGCATCGGACCGCAGTGCCGCGTCATGCCAGAGTGGCCTGGCCTGGGCTGCGCCACGCCACAGCACGGCCTGGCCTGCTTTGCCGCTGGTCTCGACATCGAGCAGCGCTGTGTCCCCGGCAATTTCTTCCTGCGCTGCGGTAACGATGAACGGGCGGCCGTCCTTGACCAGATCGAGACGCGCACGACCGTTGACCAGCGCGAAGCGCCGCTGGCTGCCGCTCAGGCGGACCTCCACGCGGCTGGCCGCATCGAGGGTAATGGTCGAGCCGTCAGCCAGATGGATGCTGCGGATCGCGCCGTTGTCGCTGGCGAGCACTTGTGCTGGCGAGGATGGCTGCTCGCTCCCGGACCATGCATCCAGGAGCAAACCGAGGCCTGCAACGGCGACAGCCACCAGCCCGGCAATGAGCAGCCCGTGCCGGTGCCGGGATTGTGCCGCAGCGATCGTCGGTTCGTGGCGGTCAGCACCATAGCGGTCCGAAACCTGCAGGATGGCGGCATCGCGATACAGACGCTCGATGCGCGCGTAGCTTGCGGCATGGGCGGCGCTGCGCGCAATCCAGCCTTCGAATTCTTCCTGCCGGGTGAATCCTTCGGCATCCTGGCGCACCACGAACCAGGCGATCGCCTCTTCCTCGATCAGGTCGATCTCTGGGCCGGTTGGCGGCACAGTGGTCATCGCGCCGGTTCCACGGCCAGGGCAATTGCAGCAAGGGCTTTCATCATGTGATATTCGACCGTTGCCACGGAAATGCCAAGCGCCTCATGGATTTCGCGATACGTCTGGCCATCGACGCGGTGCATCAGGAAAACTTCGCGGGTGCGTGGTGAAAGCGCTTGTACGGCGGCCTCGTACAAAGCGAGCAGTTCGGCAGCTTCGAGCGCCAATCCCTGCTCCGGTGCAACGGCGGGTTCCTCGGTTTCTGCCAGAGCCAGCGGGGCAGGGTGGCGCGCTGCGCGGCGGGCTCGGTCGATCAGCAGATTGCCCGCAACCTTGCGCAGGAATGCTGCGGGGTTGGCCAGGCGATCCGCGTCGGCGCTACCCAGCGCGCGCACGAAGACATCGTGGAGCAGGTCGGTTGCCAGATCGGGATCGACCTTGCGGCGCAGGAAACGCAGCAATCCGGGCCGCTCCGCGCGATAGGCGCGGCCAAGCAGGGTTTCGGTCGGAGCGGGGCGCCCCGAGGATGAAGACACGGCCGTTTCCGTGCCGGCACACCGAACGACGCGCCGGAAGGCACGTCGCTTGGTTCAGGACTGTGCTGCCAAGGCACCGCAGGGAAGCCGTTCCCGGTGGTGCGGCAGCCGCCCGACCGCTTGGTCAGGCGTGCATGATGTCTGGCGGGAGCCATTCCCAGGTTGCCGCGCCAGCGATCGGCAGCCAGCGCCATCATGGCGCAGCATGCCAGGACTGACAAGCGCTTAGCCGGCAAGGCGGACGAGCAGGGCGCTTGCTGCAGCAATGCGTCGCTGCGCAAAGCTGCCCAGCAGCGGAATCAGCGTCGCCAGTGGCGCGCCGCCGTCTCGGGCCCGGGACCAGGTCTCCTCCAGGCTGTCCAGTTCGGCTGCTACATCCTCCAGCACCTCCGCTTCGTGATGAAGCACCGGGGCAAGGCGATCGTCGATCTGCTGCGCAAGATAGCCCCAGGCCCGGTTGCGGCAGGCCTGCGCAAGATCGGCGATCAGCGCGCGCCGACGCGTTGTCAGTGGCGTGTCGGCCGTGTTGTCCGCAGCCGCCACACTGTGGTCCAGTCCGCTACGTGTTGCGTCTTCAAGCGCGTGCAGCAGCATGTGGTGTTGGCAGGTGAGAAGATCGCGCACATCCTGCTCGAGCAGGCGCGGCACCAGAAAACCCAGACCGGGATGCAGCACGACCAGCCCTTCGCCAAGGAGGCGGTTGAGGCTGTCGCGCACCGGCGTGGCGCTGACCATCAATTGCGCGGCCAGGCGGGCGCTCTCCAGCCGCGTGCCTGGTGGCCAGGTGGCCGTCAGCAAGCGCTCGCGCAAGGCGCGATAGGTCGGCTCGAAGACGTGGGCCGGGCTCAAGCGTCATGCCTTGCAAATGCGGCCAGCATGCTCGCCTGGTCGGGGCGCAGCGCATCGACGGCGCCGAGCCCTGCCGGAACAGTGTCCTCGAGCAGCAGCGACGGGCATTGCCCTTCGAAATTGCCGAGGTTGGGACGGTGCTGAACATAGCCGAGGAGTTCGGTCAGTGGACGCGGAAACTGCCGCGCTATGGCCGGCGGGTAGGCGAGGAACGGGTTTTCATAAGGCTTGAGCCAGCCCAGGCTGTAACCGATAACGATACCCCTGCGCGGTCTTGTCGTGATGTTGGCGCCGCCACCATGGACGGTGGACCCGAGGAAGCAGATCGCCGCTCCGGGTTGGCAGGCCGCGACCACCGGGGCGGGCAGATCATCGAGCGCGTGTGGCGGGCGGCGATGGGTGCCGGGATAGAGCCGCGTCGCACCATTGCGGGCGGTGAACGTGGTGAGAGGCCACATGACATTGAGCAGGAATTCGTGGGTGCCTTTGACGCCGCCCCACATGTCCTGGTCGGCATGGGGAAATTGCGCGCGCTCGCCAGGATGGATGGCGATGGCCTGGGCAACATTGAGCTGGATGCGCTCGCAGGCTGTGCCCAGCACGGCTTCGGCCAATGCCAGGATATGCGGACAGAGCACCAGGTCCTGCACCCGATCGGCGCGGATCAGCAGCCGCCCGAAGCGCTTGGTCCTGTGGCCGTAGAAGTCGCCTCTGGCATAAGGCGTTGCCGCGAAATCATCGGCCAGTTCGCGATCCAATGCTCGGATCCAGGCGCGCGGCACGGCATCGGGGACGATCACGAAGCCGTCGCGATCCAGCACGGCGAGATCGGCTGCGAGCCGCGTGCTGGTCATGCCAAGTCTCCTGCACGATGCAGGACACGGGCAGCCCGGTCGTAGACGCCGCCAGCGATCAGGCCGGGCAGCGTCTGGTCGTCGATCGTGATCTGCAGCGCGACGAGATCGCTGGCGCGCAGGTCGCCGGCGGGCCCGAGCTTGCGGCAGACCCAGCCGAACCGGGCAATCTGCTCGAACCAGGCATGCGTAGCGATACCGGTGTAGGCGGCAATGCCGTGGGCCAGCGCGTGTTCGGCTAGCGCCGTAACCAGCTGGTTGCGGGTCTTGCGTCGTGCGACGGCGCCCAGAGCGGGATCGAGACAAAAACGCGTGATCTCGCGGATACCCGGCCCGCAGGGGACGCCAGCGGGGCACAGGTGGGCATAGAGGTCACCGAGTAGGTGCGGACCATCGCTGCGCAGCAACCGCGCCGAGCCGCAATGGTTTCCGTCCGTGTCGGCCAGAACCAGGTATTCGGCGCACGGATTGTCGAACTGATCGACTTCAAATCGACCGGCGAGAACCGGCAAGTCCCAGCCCAGCAGATCGACGAAGACGCGCTTGCGGGCGGCAAACATCGCGCGCAGGGCTTTGGTCTCGACATCGACAGGCGCCGGAGGGCTTGGCTGTGGGCGGGCTCGCGACAGCATCGGGTTGGGTAGCATGGTGGTCATCCCCGTTGTGGCATGACCAGATCCCATCACGTCGCAGCGCAGCCGACCATACCAAGGAATGGGGATGCTGCGGCCGGTTCTTCGGTCAGCCCGATCGTCGACCCGCACGCCACCACCATGGGAAAATGTCCTGGTAGCCGATGAAGCCACAGAGCAGGGCGAAGGTCGTCAGCTCATGGCGCGAATGCAGGGCACTGCGTTCGCGCGCCATCTTGAGATGCTGGATGACCGTTTCCTCGCTGATCCCGAGAATGATGCTGGTTTCGTAGGCTGTCTTGCCGCGCGCTGCCCACAGCACGCACTCGCGCTGGCGATCGGTGAACTGGACCTGCGGCGGCGTGGTTGGTCCGACGGTCAGGCGGCGTGCCGCGGCGAGGGCGATCGCGCCGATCAGTTCGGCAACCATCAGCATGCCCTGTGGCAAGCTTCGTTCGGCGCGCATGACGAAACTGCAGGAGCCGCTCGATTCGCCAGGAAGATGCCTGCCAATAGTATAGCCATCGGCAAGACCGACCTCACGGCCAATGTCCAGCATCTGGCGATCGCCTTTGGTCATGGGGATGAGGTGGGACAAGTCTCGCCAGGCAAAACCGGTCAGGCTCTTGTCGCACGCCCGCCTGACAGGATCCCGGCCGGCAAGGTCGAACGCCACATAGACCTTCGCCCAGGCGTCGGGATAGTCGTGCAGAAGCACACCATCGGGCGATGCGCCGTGATGATGCAAATCGAAATTGAGCGCAAAATGGTCGAAGCCCATGCGTCTGCTGGCGCGCTGCAGAGCCCTATGCAAGTTCGACAGATCAAACGCTTGGGCGATGTCGTGTGACAATTCCTCGGTGAGATACAAAGGCATGGCAAGGCCGTGCGATGGCACGGATCGGCTACCCAAGCTCCAATCGTGATCGCCTTAAGGTGGGTGTCGTCGGCTAAGTTCCACACTGCCACGGCGCCCAGTTGAGCTATATGTCGTTCCGCCTTCAATTTGGCGTCTTACGGTGGGCGAACACTTTGGCGCAGCACTGGGGTCGTCCCTCGAAATATGCAGACGTGCGCGTATCATTATGTCGTACAAACGAAGGCTTGCAATGGCAGGATATCTTGAAGCGGTCTGGTTGTTGTTCGACGACGGCCCTTGCCGCCATTCAATTTTCCTTCTGACTCACCGCCCCACCTTACAGTCAGATGGTACGTTGGGCGCACCGCTTTCGATAATTTTGACGCTCCAGCTGCCGATCGCAGCTGCGTCGCGCGCGCCCCCGCTCCCGCTATGACTCGCGGGTAAGCCTGAACAGCCCATCGTACAAGGCGTGCAAAAACCTGCCACCCACTGGACACAGAACCACGTCCGCGTTGTTGAGACCGAGAAAGTGCGGCGCCAGCAACCCGTCGCGGAAGCCCTCGTTGAAGCAGGTGGGATGTTGTCTCGATGCCCCGGCGGGTCATCAACTCGCTCGGCTAATCGAGCGTCACAGCGTTGCAAAGGAGGCTCGAACCGCCGACGCTCGGTTAGACTGGAATTTGATAGCCCGGTGGCTCAGTGCACAACGGCAGAGGCGGTCATAACGTTGGGGCTCAGCATTATTGTTGGTCCATCCGACTGACTAACGCCGGCGCAGGCCACTAAGCTAGCCTGACGGCAAGGCCCCATTTGGTTTCCGGTCAGGTTGCGAGGCTAAAAGGCACGGTCGTGTACGAGCACGGTGAACGTGGCGAACATGATCTGCACGTCGCGCCAGATAGTCCAGCCGTCCAAGTATTCGAGATCAGCCTGGAGGCGGCCAGACAGGTCCGCCTCTGTATCGGTAGCGCCGCGGAAGCCGCGAACCTGAGCCAGCCCGGTCAGGCCTGGCTTGAGCGAATGGCGCTGATTGTAGCGCGGATCGACTTCCCAGAAGCGCTTGGTCCCAGCAAGCGAACCCAAGGCATGCGGGCGTGGGCCCACAATGCTCATGTCGCCGCGCAATACGTTGAGCAACTGGGGTAATTCATCGATACTGGTGCGGCGGATCAGGCGGCCGATGCGGGTGATACGGTCGTCATCCTTACTGGCTGAGCGGGCACCAGCTGAATCAAGCTGCGCCACGCGCATAGAGCGGAACTTGTAGATCCAGAACAGCCGGTTATTGCGACCCTGGCGCTGTTGCTTGAAGAAGACCGGGCCGCGATCTTCCAGATAGATCAGTAAGGCAATGGTCAGCAGCAGGGGCGTTAAGAACAAGACGGCCGGTCCGGCAATAGCCAGATCCATCGCACGTTTGGCTGCGCGACCGCGCATGCCCAGCGGCCCTGCCGATACTACTAGAGAGCCAGTGTCATCAACGCGGCGTGCACCGAGTACGCCCATGGCCACTACCGTTTCGTCGATTAGCTCACCGGTAATGTTGGCGCCCTTGAGCACCATGGCCCATTCCATCTGCCGTTCTGGCGGGCAGCTCACCAGCACGCGGTCCATATTGGTCATGAACATGGCCAGACGATCGAGCATGTGCGGATCGTTGCGATTAGGAACTAAGCGGTGCTGGCGAGCGTCAACATGCCACGCATGAGGAACGCGGACGGGCAATCCACCATCATCGAGAATGAGGACGTTTTGCGCAGTGGGCCCGCACATCTTGCGAATGAGCGGTTGCATCGCAGTGCGTCCCAGGATGAGCGCGAATGCGCAGGCGAGAAAACTGATGCCGGTGGATACGCGAGAGATCTGATCGGAGACCTTGGCGAAAAAGGCAATGAAGATCAGCATTGTAAACGCGGCAAGCAGCGAGAAAAACGCACGGTGACGGCTGAAGCGCGACGAGGTAAGTGCGGACAGCGAATAAGCGTCGAAAGCCAACCCCGCGATAGCATAGAAAGGCAACAAAAGGCCAAGTTGCCGCACTTCGAAGGCCGGCGTCATGCCATATTTTGCTTCGCTGGCGCCCAGCATCGCGGCCACGATCATCAGCGCGTCGAGCAGGATGAGCATCAAATAGCACTGTAGGCGCCGATGCTCGAGTGAGGCAGCAAGCGGCAGCTTGAGGCGTGCCGGATTGGTAGAACGCTGCTCGCTATAACTGGCTTGCGCCGTCTGGGCCGGGAGATCTAGCGTGGTCATTGCCGGTCTCACTGTCCTTTGATGCCGCTGCCGCCATGAAGCAGCCGTCGTTTATGGGCGCAGGTAAGGCCATTACGCCCTAACCGGCCGAATCGTGGCCGACACTGCGTCCGAAAAGGTCTTTGTTGCGCTGCAATATCTACAGGCTTACCCCACAATGGCAAGTATTTATGCTTAGCACGGTTCTCCAGCGGCACCTATAGCGACGATCCGACCAGTTCAGCGCGCTGCAGCCCGCGCAATTTCCGCCAGGGCCTGCCAAAGCGCCAGATCCGCGTTGCGACTGTCAGCTAGAAGGCTGCGATGCAAGGAAATCAGCCGTTCCAGCAGGCGTTCCAGGCGGCGCCCCCGCCAGCGCTTGAGCTGATTTGCCAGATCGGGTTTGTCCCGAAAGAACACACGCCTCGCAGCCATTTCCTGTTCCAGGAAGCTGTTGATATCGCTGCGGCTTCCCATGCGCCCGGCAAGTTGCGCCAATTGTGCGGCCCGTCGTTCGAACGCAAGCAGCAAACCGACGGGGTTAATTCCCATTTCGCGCGCGCGCGCCAGTTCAGAGCCGATTCGGCGGCTCTCGCCAGACAGCACCGCATTGACCACCGGCATCATGCCATCGTCTTCGGTCGATGCGCCGATGGCATCAAGTGCGGCGGCATCGGCCGTGCGTGGCGATTGCGGGCTGGCATCGAGATAGAGCGCCAGCTTTTCCACCTCGCTGCGCGCCATGCGGGTGTCGAGCGCGGTGGCGCGGGCGATGCGCTCGGCGAGGTCTCCGGTCATGCGCAGGCCGGCCGCACCAGCCATGTCACGCACCGCTTCGACCACTGAACGCAGATCGGGCGGATGAAACATGCCGACCAGGGCATCACCGCGATCGCCCAGCAACTTGGCCACGCGCGACTTGTCAGTGGCCGCACTGGCAACGATCAGCACCGGCCAGCCGTCGACCGGGCTTGCCAGCAGGGTTTCGACGGCATCGAACACTTCATCGCCGGCGGTGCGCACGTGGATCTGGCGGCGGTCACCAAACAGGGAAACCGAGCGCGCTTCGTCGGCCAGGCGTACAGGATCGCGGCGCAGTTCCGCCCCGGCCAGTTCCACCCGCTCCGCTTCGCCCAGGAGGCCGGCGATGCGAGCGGCGGCATCGGCTGCCCCGGCTTCGTCGGGGCCGCAGAAATAGAAGATCCGGCAATCCTGCGCGGCGCGGGCAGCCGCGCCGGCAAAAGTCTTTTGCGTAACCTTCACGGCGATCGGCCTATTGGCCGGGGGCAGGAGAGGACGAAGGCGCGGGGGCGGCAGGCACGGCGACAGGCGCAGTGCCCTGGGTCTTTTCGCGCAGCCGGGTGGCGACGCGGGTGATGATCTGGTCGGCGATCTCGCGCGAGAGGTTTTCCTGCGCGGTCTGTTCTGCCGCGATCACGGAATACTCGCTCGATACCACGTCAAGGCCGGCGTCGGCCGATGCCGTGGCATCGAGCACGACTGCCCCGTTGCCCAGATCGACCAGCTGATAGCGCGCACGCATGGTGCGCCGTTCGCGCGTGATGGTGTCGTCCGACAGCTGGCCCAGGCCCTGAAGCTTTTCGTCAAGGCGGACGTCGAGGCGGTACTGCGGCTGCTTGCCCCCGCTGCCCAGCCGGTCGGTGAGGGCGTGGCGCACCAGCCAGCCAGACTTGCCGGCGATCGGCGCCACGTCCACCGCAGACACCGCCCGTGCCACGGCGCCCGATCCGCCGCCGGCATACATCGGCTGCAACCCGCAGCCGGCCAGCGGCAGACAGAACAGGGCCAGACAGAGCGTGATGCGGGACTTAGACAACAAGGTTCACCAATCGATCGGGCACCACGATTACCTTCTTCACAGCTGCCCCGTCGAGTGCACGCTGCACCTTGTCGGATGCCAGCGCAAGGGCTTCCAGTTCCTCGCGCGCGGTGCCCTTGGCAACGGTCAGCGTATCACGCAGCTTCCCCTTGACCTGAACGGCGACGGTCACTTCGTCGTCGACCAGCAGGGCCGGATCGACCGTCGGCCAGGCGGCGTCGGCCACCAGGCCGCTGCCGTGCGTGGCAAAGGCTTCTTCGGCCAGATGCGGCATCATCGGCGCCACGAGCAGCAGCAGCGTGCGGATCGCCTGGGTGCGGCTGGCCGAGGGCGCGGCCTTTTCGGTGGCGCCGGTCAGCTCATAGATGCGCGCAACGGCCTTGTTGAAGCCGAGTGCCTCGATATCCAGCGCGACGGCATGCACCGTCTGGTGGACCTTGCGATCGAGCGCCTTGTCCTCGCCCGTGGCGCTGGCATCGGCCTGGGCAAACAGGCGCCACAACCGCTGCACGAAGCGCGCGCAGCCCTCGATTCCGGCTTCCGACCAAGGCAGGTCACGCTCGGGCGGGCTGTCTGACAGCATGAACCAGCGGATCGCGTCGGCGCCATAGCGGGCCACGATATCGTCGGGGTCCACCACGTTCTTCTTGGACTTCGACATCTTGATGACGCGGCCGATTTCCACCGGCTGGCCATCAGCCTTGAGCGTTGCCCCGTCGCCCGTGCGCTCCACCTCGCCCGGTGCGTACCAGATCGGCTGGCCATTGGCGGGATCGACGCGCGAATAGGTCTCGTGCGTGACCATGCCTTGCGTGAACAGGCTGCCGAACGGCTCGGTCACCTCGATCTTGCCAATCCGGGCCAGCGCACGGGTCCAGAACCGGGCATAGAGCAGGTGCAGAATCGCATGCTCGATGCCGCCGATATACTGTTCCACTGGCAGCCACTGCTTGATCACGTCGGGATCGAACGGGCGATCGGCTGGCTGGCTGGCAAAGCGCAGGAAATACCACGAGCTGTCGACGAAGGTGTCGAGTGTGTCGGTCTCGCGCCGCGCGGCGTGGCCGCACTGCGGGCAGGGCACATGCTTCCAGGTGGGATGGCGGTCGAGCGGATTGCCCGGCACCGAGAAATCCACGTCTTCGGGCAGGGTGACCGGCAGCTGCTTCTTGGGCACCGGCACCACGCCGCACACTTCGCAGTGCACGAAGGGGATCGGCGTGCCCCAATAGCGCTGGCGGCTCACACCCCAGTCGCGCAGGCGCCACACGGTCTGGCCCTGGCCCCAGCCTTCGCCCTGGGCGCGGTCGATCACGGCCTTCTTGGCCTGCGCCACGCTCATCCCGTCGAGGAATTGCGAGTTGACCAGCACGCCATCGCCCGCTTCGGCTTCGGCGCCAAAAGGCTTGTCGGCGTCGGCGGGATCGGTGGCGACCACGCGCAGGATCGGCAGTCCATACTTTGTGGCGAAGTCGAAGTCGCGCTGGTCGTGCCCGGGCACGGCCATGATTGCGCCGGTGCCATAGTCCATCAGCACGAAGTTGGCGATGTAGACCGGCAGCGCCGCCCCGGTGAGCGGATGGCGCGCGGTGATGCCGGTGTCAAAGCCCAGCTTTTCCGCGGTTTCCAGCTCGGCCGCAGTGGTGCCGCCCTGCTTGCACAGGGCGATGAAATCCTGCGCGGCGGGATTGCCTGCGGCCACGCCCTGCGCCACCGGGTGATCGGCGGCCACGGCGACGAAGCTGGCGCCAAAGATCGTGTCGGGGCGGGTGGTATAGACCTCCAGGCTGTCCCCGTTCGACAGGTCGAACGCGAATTGCAGGCCCTGGCTCTTGCCGATCCAGTTTTCCTGCATCAGCCGCACCTTTTCCGGCCACTTGTCGAGGCTGGACAGCCCCTCGAGCAGTTCGTCGGCGAAATCCGTAATCTTCAGGAACCACTGGTTCAGCTTGCGCTTTTCGACCAGCGCGCCGCTGCGCCAGCCGCGCCCGTCGATCACCTGCTCGTTGGCGAGCACGGTGTGGTCGATCGGGTCCCAGTTGACCGCCGATTCCTTGCGATAGACCAGGCCTGCCGCATAGAGATCAAGGAACAGGGCCTGTTCATGCCCGTAATATTCCGGCTCGCACGTGGCGATTTCGCGGCTCCAGTCGAGGGCAAAGCCCAGGCGCTTGAGCTGCGCCTTCATGTTGGCGATGTTTTCGCGCGTCCAGCCGCCCGGATGCACGCCCTTTTCCATGGCGGCGTTTTCCGCCGGCATGCCGAACGCGTCCCAGCCCATGGGATGCAAGACTTCGTGCCCGATCATGCGCTTGTAGCGCGCCAGCACGTCACCCATGGTATAGTTGCGCACGTGGCCGATGTGGATGCGCCCCGACGGATAGGGGAACATCTCGAGCACATAGCTGCGCGGCTTCGCGCTCGTATCGTCAGCGCGGAAAGACTGGGCATCGTCCCACGCCTTCTGCCAGCGCAGATCGGCGGTTGCGGAATCGAAACGGGTGGGTTCTGAAGACGGGGCGGAAGTCATGGCGCGCTCTTTAGGAAGCGGCACGCCTTATCGCAAGCGCGTGCCGCTGCCGGGCGTGCCACCGTTTCGGTCGATGCGGGTTTGGTCGGTCAGTTGATGCCCGAAGGCAGCGCCTGGCGGCGCAGGTCGCGCGCCTTGGTCAGGATCACATCTTCCAGCTTCTGGACGGTGGCGGCCTGGACCGGCGCATCGACCCACACACCGTTCTGGGAAATCTGGCGGCTCGCTGCCACGCGCAGGGCGTCGGCGCGCAGATCCTGGTCGAGGATCGACACGGTCACCTTGATGCGTTCGCCCGGGTTGCGTGGGCTGGTGTACCAGTCGGTGACGATCACGCCGCCGTTGCTGTCGGTCTGCAGCAGGGGCATGAACGACAGCGAATCGAGGGTGGCGCGCCATAGGTAGGCATTCACGCCGATTGTGGTCACCTTGCTCGACGCCATATCGGCACGCATGCGCTCGAGCTTGCCGAGCTTCTTGTGGCCATGGCTGGCACAGCCAGCAATCGCCACGGCCAGGAGGCCGACGGTAAGCGCGCGGCCGATCGTCCGGCTGGCGCCACGGATCTGGCCGGCGGCATCAGCCGGTGCAGTGGCAGGGGCCGCGGTGGTATTGTGGCGGGCGATGGCGCTGATCGTCACGTCAATCCTGTCCTGTCTGGCGCAGCGGCGGTCATCCCCGCGGCGATGATAAAACCGTGCTGGCGCACGGCAGAGAAAAATTTCCCGTGGCCTTGCACGGTTGATTGGCCACGCCTCTATCACCCCGGCACGCCGCCCGGCAAGCCGCGTTGCCAGGACGCGCGCATTGTTTCATCAGAGCCGGCAAATCCCCGGCGTGCAAGGGTCTATGGCGCTGACGGTTGAAGCGGTTGGGAGGGTGAATGCCTGGTGAACGAGCGGGCGACCAAAACCGATTGCAGCAAGTGTGGGTGGATGCACTTTGGCCCGCAATCCGGGGCATTCGGGCGGGTGGTCCGGCATTGGTGTCACTACTTGGCCACAGCGCGGGAAATCCTTGGCGGTTCCGACGTTTCCAATCTGGAAATCACCGGGGCGAAGGAGTACATCACAGTGGAGTGTCATGCCTTCGTCATGTTAGCGTCGTTTTACCGGCCACATCGATCGCATGATGCATGATGTGATTCGCAACGACCAAAGACAGGAAGCAGGCAGGAACATGAGCGGCAGGGGCAGCAAAAAGGCGAACGCGCAGGGCTTGCGCCGTTCCGTGCTGCCGCGCGCGCTGCGGGCGCCGCTGCTCGCCGCCACCTGCATTGCCGCTGGTCTGGTCATCGCCCCCACGGTCAGCAGTGCCGTCACTGGCTCGTTCAAGCCGCTTGCCCAGGTCAGCCTGGCGGCGCGCGGCGGCATCGGTTCGTTCACCCCGGCTTCGGGCGATCCCAAGCTGGCTGCCGCGATCACCGTGCGTGGCTTTGGCAACGGCCATATGTTCCGCTTCACGCCGGCCGGCGCAGATTCGCGTGCGGACCGCGCCATCACCGTAGCTGTGCGGGTCAACCCGGAAGTTGCCCGGGCGATCTCGGTGCGTGGGGTGCTCGGCAACATCGGCGGCGCTGCCGGCAACGGCACCCCGCTGCGCATCGTGCCTAATGCCTTCAACCTGGGCATGGCGCGCGGCTATCAGAGCTTTGCCGTGACCAGCGGCCTTGGCACCGGCGACGGCTTCGACCGTGATACGCAGCGCCTCGACATGCCCGATCTCAATCACTTTGCCGTGGCCACGCCGTCGGCCGCTGCCACCACGGGCAGCACTGGCCGTCTCGCGCCGCGCATCGCGCTGGACGAGAAGGAGCGCGCCGGCCGCGCCCCGCGCACGCTGGAAACCCAGGGCGATTACCAGGTCGATTTCGGTGGCAGCTATCGCCTGACGCGCAATCTCGATGTGACTGCGGGTGTTCGCTACTCCTCGGACCGCGATCGCCTGCACCCGCTGACCGATGCGCGCCAGGACAGCCAGGCGGTTTACCTCGGAACGCAGTTCCGCTTCTGATCGCCGCATTGCCCCCGCGATCTTCTCCATTTCGGTGGAACAACAGGCTCGCTTCGGCGGGCCTTTTTGTTGCAAGCTGCGCCAGCACCATCCTGCGCGTGGCCGTGCTCCGCATGGGACGAGCAGGCGCATTTGCTGCGTTTGCCGGCCGCAGCATCACTGCCTCAATCCTGCGCCATTGCTTATCGATATTCGTCGAAGAAATTTATCGGTTTGGACGCAAGCCGGCTTGTCGCGCGGGTGTCATCACCCTAGCCTAGCCGCTCTCCAAGCTGGTGAAGTACGGGAGTACAAGAATGACGCGAGTGGCCATCGTAACGGGCGGAACCCGGGGTATCGGCGAAGCGATCTGCCTTGCCTTGCAGGAACAGGGACGAACCGTCGTTGCGAACTATGCGGGCAACGAGGAAAAGGCCAAGGCCTTTACCGAACGGACCGGAATCAAGGCCTACCGTTGGGACGTGGGCGATCACGAAGCGACGATGGAAGGCTGCGCCCGCGTGGCGGCCGAAGTGGGCGCGATCGACATCGTGGTCAACAACGCCGGCATCACCCGCGATGGCGTGCTGCACAAGATGAGCTTCGATGACTGGAACGAGGTCATGCGCATCAACCTGGGCGGTTGCTTCAACATGGCCAAGGCCACATTCCAGGGCATGCGTGATCGTGGTTGGGGCCGCATCGTCAACATCGGCTCGATCAACGGCCAGGCCGGCCAGTATGGCCAGGTCAACTATGCCGCAGCCAAATCCGGCATTCATGGCTTTACCAAGGCCCTGGCCCAGGAAGGCGCCAAGTATGGCGTGACGGTCAATGCCATCGCGCCGGGCTATATCGATACCGACATGGTCGCGGCGGTGCCGCCCGCCGTGCTGGAAAAGATCGTTGCCCGCATTCCCACCGGCCGCCTCGGCCAGGCCAGCGAAATCGCGCGTGGCGTTGCCTTCCTGACTTCGGAAGAGGGCGGCTTCGTTACCGGATCGACGATGTCGATCAATGGTGGCCAGCACATGTACTGATGTTTGGCGGGCGGCACCGCGCGTGCCGCCCGTCACCTGCGGCATGACCAGTCCCTATCATCCCCCGGTCAAGCGCTCGGTCGAAATCGCCGGGCACAAGACCTCGATCAGCCTGGAACCGCTGTTCTGGGATTTGCTGCGCCGCGCGGCAGAGGCTGAAGGCCTGCCGCTCAATGCGCTGGTCGCGCGAATCGATGCCGAACGCATCGCCAGTCCGACCCCGCCGGGCCTCGCCGGGGCGATTCGCCTGTGGCTGGCGGCGCAAGTCGTGGCAGCTGCGCGCAGTGATTGAGCGCGCGCAGCTCCATCACGTTTCCGGTCAGCCGGCCGAGTTCTCGCCGCGAATCTCGGTCAGCTTGCGTTCCCAGGCAATGGCATGGGCAATGATCGTATCGAGATCGGCATAGCGCGGCACCCAGGGCAGCGTCGCCTTGATGCGGCTGTTGTCGGAAATCAGCGAGTCGGGATCGCCGGCGCGGCGGCCTTGCAGCACGCGCGCGATCTTCATGTTGGTCACGCGGTCGACCGCGTCGAGCACTTCCAGCACCGAGAAGCCCCGGCCATAGCCGCAGTTCATGGTAAGCGAGCGGGCCGGATCGGCGATCAACGCATCGAGCGCCAGCACATGCGCATTGGCGAGGTCGGAGACATGGATGTAATCGCGCACGCCGGTGCCATCTGGCGTGGCAAAGTCGGTGCCGAACACGCCAACGCTCTCACGCTTGCCCAGAGCCGCTTCCACCGCCACCTTGATGAGATGCGTGGCCCCGGCCGTCGATTGGCCGGTGCGCGCCTGCGGATCGGCGCCGGCAACGTTGAAATAGCGCAGCACGCAAAAGTTGAGCGGATGCGCGCGCGCCGTGTCGGCCAGCATGATCTCGCTCATCAGCTTGGACATGCCATAAGGATTGATCGGCTGCTTGGCGCTGTCCTCGGTCACCGGCGACACTTCGGGCACGCCATAGGTGGCGGCGGTGGAGGAAAAGATGAAATGCTTCACGCCGCCGGTCACCGCCGCCTCGATCAGGCTGCGGGTCTTGGCGGTGTTGTTGTGGTAGTACTTGAGCGGATCGCTCACCGATTCCGGCACAATGATCGAGCCGGCAAAATGCATGATCGCACCGATGTTCTGTTCGGCGATGATGCGCGCCAGCAGGTCCTGATCGGCAATGTCGCCTTGGTAGAACGGCACGCCATCGGGAATGGCAAAGCGAAATCCGGTTACCAGATTGTCGATCACCGTAACCGGCCAGCCGGCATCCTTGAGCGCCAGCACGGCGTGGCTGCCGATATAGCCTGCGCCGCCGGTAACAAGGACTGGAACTTTCGACATGATGCGTACCTTTTCTGGCGCTGGAGCCCCGCTGCCGAGGCCATGAAGGAGGAAGATGCACAAGTTGTGGGCGTGGGGCCACCCTAGTCGATCCGCGCGCCGCCTTTCCACAGCGCCAGCACGCGCCCTTCGACCGGGCGGCGGTCGAACGGGGTGTTGCCAGCGCTTGCGGCCATCTTGTCGGAATTGACCACCCAGGGTCGGGTGGGGTGGATCACCGCCAGATCGGCCTCTGCGCCCACCGCCAGGCGCCCGGCGTTGACGCCGAGCAGCGCGGCGGGATTGCCGGCTAGCAGGGCAAAGGCGCGGGCCATGTCGATCACGCCGTCGCGCACCAGGGTCAGCGTCAGCGGGAGCAGGGTTTCTGCGCCTGCCATGCCCGGCTCGGCATCGGCAAAGGGCAGACGCTTGTCTTCCGGCCCGCGCGGGTCGTGGCCCGAGGCGATCACGTCGATCGTGCCATCGCCGATGGCCGCGATCACTGCCTTGCGATCGTCATCGGCACGCAGCGGTGGGGAAAAGCGGCAAAACGTGCGGAAATCGACCAGTTCCAAGTCCGACAGCATGAAGTGGGCCGGGGTAACGCCTGCCGTCACCTGCACGCCGCGCAGCTTGGCCGCGCGCACCAGATCGAGCGCCTTGGCCGTGGTGACCTGGCGGATGTGGAGGCGCGCGCCGGTCATTTCCGCCAGCGCGATATCGCGCGCCACGGCCAGGCTTTCCGCCTCGGCCGGGGCGGAGGGCAGGCCCAGCCGCGTCGCCACTTCGCCGGCGGTTGCCACGGCATGGCCGGTGATGCCATCGTCCTCGGCATGGGTCACCACGACAAGGTCGAGCATCGCGCAGTAAGACAAGAGGCGCAGCATCACGCCCGAATCGGCAATCCAGCGGCGACCGGTGCTGACCGCGCGCGCCCCGGCATCACGCATCAGCGCCAGTTCGGCGAGTTCAGCACCCTCGAGTCCGCGCGTGGCAGCGGCGAGGGGGTGGACCCAGAAATCGGGCTTGCCCGATTGCGCTGCAAACCGCACCCGCGCCGGGTGATCGAGGGGAGGACCCTGATCTGGCATCAGCGCGGCGCGGGTAATTCCGCCAAAATGAAACGCCGGCTTGTCGATCGCGAACACGCCCAGATCGACCAGGCCCGGCGCAACCAGCGCGCCGCGCGCATCGAACACGGCATCGCCATCCTGGGCCACGGCCTCGGCACCGAGCGCCACGATGCGCCCGCCCTGGCAGCGCAGATCGGCGGCCATCGGCTCTCCGGTGGGCAGGACCAGGCGCCCATTGGTGATGACAAGGGGTTGCGGCGTCATGCGTTTTCTCCGCCCAGCGGTTCCCAGCCGGGCAATTGCCGGGCGCGCCGGGTGAGCACTTCCAGACAGGCCATGCGGATCGCCACGCCGCTTTCCACCTGGCGGGTGATCAGGCTGCGTTCGACATGATCGGCCACCTGGCTGTCGATTTCGATCCCCCGGTTCATCGGCCCGGGATGCATGACCAGCGCGCCCGCTTCAGCCTGGGCCAGGCGATCGAGCGAGAGGCCATAGAGGTGGCGATATTCGCGCGGGGAGGGGATGAACTGGCCCTGCATGCGCTCCATCTGCAGGCGAAGCATCATCACCACTTGCGCGCCTTTGAGCGCAGCGTCGAAATCGTGGAATACCTTGACGCCCATCACCTCGATTTCGGCCGGCATCAGCGCGGGCGGGGCGCAAACGCTGACCTCGCAACCCAGCGCGGTCAGCGAGAGGATGTTGGACCGCGCCACCCGGCTGTGCAGGATATCGCCGCAGATCGTCACGCGCAGACCGTTGAGATCGCTGCCTTTGGGCAGGCCCAGCGCATGGCGGATGGTCAGCGCATCGAGCAGCGCCTGGGTGGGGTGTTCGTGCTGGCCATCACCCGCATTGAGCACCGGGCAATCGACCTTTTCGGCAATCAGCCGCACCGCGCCCGAGCTGGCATGTCGGATGACGATGGCGTCTGCCCGCATGGCGTTGAGCGTCATCGCCGTGTCGATCAGCGTTTCGCCCTTCTTCACGCTGGACGTGGCCGCGTGCATGTTGACCACGTCGGCGCCCAGCCGCTTGCCGGCGATTTCGAACGACAGCAGCGTGCGCGTGCTGTTTTCGAAAAAGGCGTTGATGATGGTCAGGCCCGAAAGCAGGTCGGCCCGCTTTTGCGACTGCCGGTTGAGTTCCACCCACTGCTCCGCTTCGTCCAGCAGGTAGAGGATCTCGTGCCGGGCAAGCTGGCCGATTCCGGTCAGATCGCGGTGGGGAAAGGCAAGGCCGCCCGCAGGATAGCTGCGCGCCGGGCTGGCTGACGAGGGGGATTGGCTCGATGGGTGCATCGAAGACCACGCCCTAGACCTGCGCGGCCTTCCCGACAAGTGTTTCGACTGGCGCGGGCCGCGCCGGCTGGCTAGATATCCCCCATGAAATTTGCCCGCTCGGTCTGGAAAGTCCTCGTCGCGATCAAGGATGGCCTTGTCCTCCTGTTCCTCCTGCTGTTCTTCTGGGCGCTCTATGCCGCGCTGACGCTGCGGCCCACGCCCGGCCAGGTCCGCGATGGCGCCCTGACCATCACGCTGGACGGCAGCGTGGTGGAAGAACGCAGCGCGCTGGCACCGGCGCAGCTGCTGCTGTCGGGAGAGGCGCCCGCCCACGAATTCCAGGCTCGCGACGTGGCCCGCGCAATCGAGACGGCGGCCGATGACAGCCGCATCAAGGCCGTGGTGATCGATCTGGAGCAGTTCACCGGCGGCCGTCAGGTGCACATGAGCCGAATCGGCGCGGCGATGGACAAGGTGCGCGCCGCGCATAAGCCGGTGCTGGTGCGCGCGCTGCTCTATACCGACGATGCGGTGCAGCTGGCGGCCCACGCCAGCGAGGCATGGGTCGATCCGATCGGCGGGGCAGTGGTCACCGGGCCAGGCGGTTCGCAACTCTATTACAAGGCCTTGATGGACCGCTTCAAGGTCAAGGCGCACATCTTCAAGGTGGGCACCTACAAGTCTGCGGTGGAACCCTATGCCCGCAGCGATGCCTCACCCGAGGCCAAGGAGAACCTCTCCGCGATCTATGGCGCGCTGTGGTCGGCTTGGAAGGCGGAAGTGACCAAGGCGCGGCCCAAGGCCAATATCGACTTGGTCACGCGTGATCCGGCGCAATGGCTGGCGCAGAGCGGTGGCGACATGGCCCAGGCCGCGGTCAAGGCCGGGCTGGTCGACAAGGTGGGTGACAAGATCGCCTTCGGCAAGCGCGTGGGCGACCTGGTCGGCCATGATCCGGCGGCGGGCGAGGGCGGCTACAAGGGCTCTACCCTGGCGCAATATCTCGCCGACAAGCCCGCCCCGACGACTGGCAAGGCGATTGCCGTGGTCACCGTGGCCGGCACGATCGTCGATGGCGATGCCGGGCCGGGCTCGGCTGGCGGCACGCGCATTGCCAACCTGATCGACCAGGCCGTGGCCAGCGGCAACTACGCCGCGCTGGTGGTGCGGGTGGATTCGCCCGGCGGCTCGGTCACGGCAGCAGAGCGCATCCGTGCGGCGATTGCCCGGGCCCGCGCCAAGGGGCTGCCGGTCGCGGTCTCGATGGCCAACCTTGCGGCAAGCGGGGGCTATTGGGTCTCCACCCCGGCGCAGCGGGTGTTTGCCGAACCGGCGACGATCACTGGTTCGATCGGCGTATTTGCCGTTATCCCGAGCTTTGAGGACACGCTGGCGAGCTATGGCGTGACCGCGGACGGTGTGCGCACCACGCCGCTCTCGGGCCAGCCCGATGTGGTTGGCGGCCTCAGCCCGCAGTTCGAGGCGCTCTCGCAGGCTTCGGTAGAAAGCTATTACGCGCGGTTCCTGCGCCTGGTGGCCGATGCCCGGCACAAGAGCCCGCAGGACATCGACAAGATCGCGCAGGGCCGGGTGTGGGATGGTGGCACCGCGCGCCAGATCGGCCTGGTCGATCAATTCGGTGAACTGGAAGATGCCGTGGCCTGGGCGGCCAAGGCCGCCAAGGCGGACAGCTGGCACGCCGAATTTTTGGGCAGCAATCCCGGGGGCTGGCAAGGCTTCCTGTCGGGCCTGATGGGCGATGATGGCAGCACCGATAGCCGCGCGGCGGGCGATGTCACCGGGCTGCTCGCCCAGCGGCAGCAGGCACTGGGTTGGCGCGTGCTGGCCGATCTGGGCCGGCTCAACAGCACCGCAGGTGCGCAAGTCTATTGCCTGGAATGCGGCGGCACCGCGGCCATGGCGCCGCCGCCCGCAGCCCAGGGCCTGGTGGCGCAGGCGTCATGGCTGGCCTTGCTGGGCAAGCTGCTCTGAACGCCTGCTGGAAAGCCGGTCAGTCGGGCGCGGGGAATTCGTCCGGGCTGATCGGGTCGATCCGGTCGGGTGTTACCGGCGGGGTTTCGCTGGGCGCCGGTTCGGGGGTTTCCTGCGGGGTGATCGCCGGCGGAACGTCGGGCGGCGATTGCGGGTCGATGCGATCGGGCGGGGGTGTGCTGGCCATGGCAGATGCTCCTTGCGACCGGTCTGTTTTGCCGGACCTTTGCCACGCGAAAATCGCGCGGGCATGAACGGGCAACCGCGCGCCAGGGTGCTTGTTCCCCGCGTGGGCGCGCTTGTTCCAGGGGGAAAGCGCGCCGGGCTTGTGCTTTTCACCCGGCTGCGATAGGGGCACCGCTCGCTTTTTGCCGGATGCGGGCGTGGCGGAACTGGTAGACGCGCTGGATTTAGGTTCCAGTATCGCAAGATGTGGGGGTTCGAGTCCCTTCGCCCGCACCAGGGTTCACCCCCCGGCTTTGCACGGATTTTGAGGCGCCTGTCACGGCGTCAGTCGAGAAAGTTGGATCAGGATGCAGATCGTCGAAACCAGCAACGAGGGCCTGAAGCGCGCCTACGCCGTGACCATTCCGGCGGCGGACATTGCCGCGCGCGTGGAAGGTGAAATCAAGAAGATCGCCCCCCAGGTGCGCATGCCGGGCTTCCGCCCGGGCAAGGTGCCGGCCAACCTGGTCAAGAAGATGCACGGCCCGGCCCTGCACCAGGAAGCCCTGCAGACCACGATTCGCGAAGCGATGGACAAGCTGGTGGCCGACCACCAGCTGCGTCCCGCGATGCAGCCGGACGTGTCGCTGGGCGAAGGCTATGAAGAAGGCCAGGACGCAAAGCTGACCGTCAGCCTCGAAGTGCTGCCCAAGGTCGAAGCGCCCGCGCTCGATGGGCTCAAGCTCGACAAGCTGGTCGTGCCCGTGACCGAAGACCAGGTGGACGAAGCGGTGAACCGCATCGCCGCCGGCCAGAAGAAGTTCAGCGACGCTGCCGAAGGCGCGGAAGCCAAGGACGGCGACCAGCTGATCATCGACTTCCTCGGCAAGCTGGACGGCGAACCCTTCGAAGGTGGCGCGGCTGAAGACCAGGCGCTGGAAATCGGCGCTGGCCGCTTCATCCCCGGTTTCGAGGAACAGCTCGTTGGCGCCAAGGCCGGCGACGAAAAGGTCATTACCGTGACCTTCCCCGAGGACTATCCCGCCGCCAACCTGGCCGGCAAGGAAACCACCTTTGACATCACGGTCAAGGCGGTGAAGAATCCGGGTGAATTCGTTGCTGACGACGATTTCGCCAAGGCGCTGGGCCTGGAAAGCCTGGAACAGCTGCGTGGCCTGCTCAAGGGCCAGCTGGAGCAGGAAACTGCCGGCCTGACCCGCACCCAGATGAAGCGCGCCCTGCTCGACCAGCTGGCTGCCGGCCATGACTTCGACGTGCCGCCCTCGATGGTGGAAGCCGAATTCGAGCAGATCTGGCAGCAGCTGACCCAGGAAGCGCAGAACGAGGAAAACCCCGAGGAAGCGCTCAAGGAAATCGAAGCCGAGAAGGACGATTACCGCAAGATCGCCGAGCGTCGCGTGCGTCTGGGCCTGCTCCTGTCGGAAATCGGCCAGGCCAACGGTGTGGTGGTCACTGCGCAGGAAATGGAAATGCTGATCCGCCAGGCGGCCCAGCAGTACCGCGAACAGGATCGTCAGCGCTTCATCGACTATGTGCGCTCCGAGCCCCTGGCCGCTGCCCAGCTGCGCGCCCCGCTCTATGAAGACAAGGTCGTCGACTTCCTGTTCGACAAGGCCGAAGTCAGCGAGCGCGAAGTGACCCGCGAAGAGCTCCAGGCCGCGATTGAAGCCGAGGAAGGCGCCGCTGCCGCTCCGGCCGAAGCCAAGCCCGCCAAGAAGAAGGCGGCCAAGAAGGCCGAAGCCGAAACCGAAGCGGCTGGCGAAGCCGAAGAGGCCAAGCCCGCCAAGAAGGCTCCGGCCAAGAAGAAGGCTGCGGCCGACGCCGAGGCGGAACCCGCCGCTGAAGGCGAAGCCAAGCCCGCCAAGAAGAAGGCCGCCAAGAAGGCGACCGCCGAAGGCGAAGACGCCTGATCCAGCGCCACACGGCCTGATCAAGAAACAAAAATGGGGCGCTGCCGGCAACGGTGGCGCCCCGTTTGCTTTTAGGTGTTTGCCCTCAGGCATCATGCGGATTGGCGCGGTGATTCCTGGCATGAGAGAATCGGTCACATCGGAACCCGGGGGGATCTGCCGATGCATACCGTGCGCAATCGCAAGGGCGCTCGATCCGGCCAGCGTGTGCCGGCCAAGGCGCCAGTTTCATCTGCCGTTCCGCCAACTGCCGGTCCGCCAGCAGTCAGTCCGCCTGCCGCCAAGGCCGCCAGCAAGCGGGCCAAGGCCGATTTTACCCGGCCATTCCTGCTGGCCCAGGCTGCCACGCCGGCCTTTCCGTCCGATCTCATCCTGCCGCCCCATCGTGGCGCGATCATCACCACGGCGGCCTGGCCGGCGGGGATGATTCCGCCCGCACTGCCCGCCACGCCGCCGCTGCGCGCGCCGTTCATCGCGCCGCGCGGGCCGGCCACCATACCGCAAGGGCAGCCCGATCGTGATCGGCCAGGTCACGATTCGCGTCGCCAAGAGCCGCCGCGCAAGGCGCCGCATCGCGATCTGCCGCCCCGTCCGGGCACCCGCACCGCGCGCAAGGCGCAGCGCCGCGCGATGATCGCCGCCGAACACGCGCGCCGTTCCGCGGCTACCACACGTGAAGTCGCGGCCGCTTGTGCGCCGCCGGCCGAGATGCATGCCGCGCCGCCACTGCTGCAGCCTTCGCCGCCTGGCGTGCACTGGGTTGCGCCCGATGATCGCAGCCCCCTGCCGCGCCACCGCGCGCCGGTCGTGCCGCGCCAGGGCCTGCTCGATGCCATGGCCGCCAGTCTGGGCGACGCGGGTCGATTCCTGGCACGGCTGCTGCCAGGTAGCAGGCGCAGCCGCGAGTTGCGCGAGCGGGTGGCCCGAACCGAGGCCCGCCTGCGGGCGATGGAAGCGCAACTGGCTGCACTCGAAGCCCTGCGGGCGCGGGTGCAGGTCTGACCACGCGGCGAAAGGCGCCCGAATCTGGTCCAATATCCACGCATTCCCGCGCATTCGCGGTTAATGCCCTTGAACATCCTTTGCTGGCACGCGACATAGGCCATCGCAACCAGATGAGGATTCCCATGCTCGACGTGTTCGGCAGCAGCTCTGCCCAAGGAAAGTTCCACGCTGATCCGGTGACTGGCGCGCTCGTCCCGGTCGTCGTCGAGCAGACCAGCCGTGGCGAACGCAGCTTCGACATTTTCAGCCGCCTGCTGCGCGAACGCATCGTCTTCGTGACCGGCCAGGTGGAAGACCACATGGCGTCGCTGATCGTCGCCCAGCTTCTGTTCCTCGAGTCGGAAAATCCCTCGAAGGACATCTCGATGTACATCAACTCGCCCGGTGGCGTGGTGACGGCGGGCATGGCGATCCATGATACCATGCAGTACATCCGCCCGCGCGTGTCGACCGTGTGCATCGGCCAGGCCTGCTCGATGGGCAGCTTCCTGCTCGCCGCGGGCGAACCGGGCATGCGCATCGCGCTGCCGCATGCGCGAATCATGATCCACCAGCCTTCGGGCGGGGCGCAGGGCATGGCTTCGGATATCGAGATCCAGGCCCGTGAAATCCTGCGCATCAAGAAGCGCATGAACGACCTCTATGTGAAGTACACCGGCAAGAGCCTGGAAGAGGTCGAGAAGGCGATGGACCGCGATACCTTCCTCGAAGCGGACGAGGCTCTGGCCTTCGGTCTGGTCGACAAGGTGTTCGAATCGCGTCCCCAATCTGAACAGGTCGGCGTCGAAAGCGGCACCGGCGGGGCGCCTTCGGCCTGATTTTCTCTTCTGCCCCGGCTCCTTAAGCGTTGCGAAAGGAGCCGCGTGGCAGATACCATCACCTCGTTTCGTGTCCGGTTGATTAATACCCTTGGGGTAGTAGGATAGCCGGGCCCGCCCCTCGTGGAGGGGCGCCTGGGATTGAAGAATGACAAAGCTTTCCGGATCGGACTCTAAAAGCACGCTCTACTGCAGCTTCTGCGGCAAATCGCAGCATGAGGTGCGCAAGCTCATTGCCGGGCCGACGGTCTTTATCTGCGATGAGTGTGTCGAGCTGTGCAACGACATCATCCGGGAAGAGACCAAGCAGGGCATCGCCGGCAAGAAGGACGGTGGCGTTCCCACGCCGCGCGATATCTTCGAGACGCTCAATGATTATGTGATCGGCCAGGACCGCGCCAAGCGCGTGCTCTCGGTGGCGGTGCACAATCACTACAAGCGCCTGAAGCACAGCGGCAAGGGTGGCGACATCGAGCTGTCGAAGTCCAACATCCTGCTCGTTGGCCCCACCGGCTCGGGCAAGACGCTGCTGGCCCAGACGCTCGCCAAGACGTTCGACGTGCCGTTCACCATGGCCGACGCCACCACGCTGACCGAAGCGGGTTATGTGGGCGAGGACGTGGAGAACATCATCCTCAAGCTGCTGCAGGCCAGCGACTACAATGTCGAGAAGGCCCAGCACGGCATCGTCTACATCGACGAGATCGACAAGATCAGCCGCAAGGCCGAGAACCCGTCGATCACGCGCGACGTGTCGGGCGAAGGCGTGCAGCAGGCGCTGCTCAAGCTGATGGAAGGCACCACGGCTTCGGTGCCGCCGCAGGGTGGGCGCAAGCATCCGCAGCAGGAATTCCTGCAGGTGGACACGACCAACATCCTGTTCATCTGCGGCGGCGCCTTTGCCGGCCTGGAAAAGATCATCGCCGATCGCCTGCAGAAGCGTTCGATCGGTTTCGGCGCCCATGTCGCCGATCCCGACAAGCGCCGCGTGGGCGAACTGCTGCAGAAGGCAGAGCCGGAAGATCTTCAGAAGTTCGGCCTCATCCCCGAATTCATCGGCCGTCTGCCGGTCATCGCCACGCTCAACGATCTTGATGTGGCGGCCCTGGTGCAGATCCTGCGCGAACCCAAGAACGCGCTGGTCAAGCAGTACGCCAAGCTGTTTGAACTCGAAGACGTGACGCTGACCTTCACCGACGAGGCACTGGAAGCGATTGCCAAGAAGGCCATCGAGCGCAAGACCGGCGCGCGTGGCCTGCGCTCGATCGTCGAAGGCCTGCTGCTCGATACCATGTTCGATCTGCCCACGCTCGACGGCGTGACCGAAGTGGTGGTGGACAAGGACGTGGTCGATGGCCGCAAGGAGCCGGTCCAGGTCCTCAAGGGCAAGGAACAGGCTGCCTGAGGCTTTCCGTCTCGGAGCTATGAAAAACCCCCGCTGGCGACAGCGGGGGTTTTTGTTTGGGGCAAGCCTGGCAGGCTTGTTGCGCTTGCGCCCGAACACGCGAGGAAAGGGGAGGCAAACCCAAAACACCTCGCCCGTTCGCCCTGAGCTTGTCGAAGGGCGCCAGCACGACGCGCCCTGCCAGAGGGCTGCGCCAAGCTCAGCCCGAACGGGATCTGATGGACTGAGTTCATCTACGGCTTTGGTTTTAGCCCTCGATGCCCAGTTCGGTCAGCAGGAACGCGAATTCCTCGGCCGCTTCCTTGAGGCTTTCAAAGCGGCCGGATTTGCCGCCGTGGCCCGCGCCTATGTTGGTCTTGAAGATCAGCGGATTGCTGTCGGTCTTCAGCTCGCGCAGGCGCGCGACCCACTTGGCCGGCTCCCAATAGGTCACGCGTGGATCGTTGAGGCCGGCGGTGACCATCAGTGGCGGATAGGCCTGCGGCTTGACCTGGTCATAGGGCGAATAGGACCGGATCAGGTGAAAGGCGGCCGCATCGTCGATCGGGTTGCCCCATTCCGGCCATTCGCCCGGCGTGAGCGGCAGGCTTTCGTCGAGCATCGTGGCGAGCACGTCGACAAACGGCACATCGGCCACGACCGCGCCAAACAGGTCGGGCGCCTGGTTGATCACCGCGCCCATCAGCTCGCCGCCGGCGGAACCGCCCGAGGCCGAAATCCGCCCCGCCGTGGTAAAGTCATGGTCGATCAGGCCGCGCGCCACGTCGATGAAGTCGTTGAACGTGTTGGTGCGCGCGTCCAGCTTGCCGGCCTTGTACCAGCCCCGGCCCAGATCATCGCCGCCGCGAATGTGGGCAATGGCATAGGCCATGCCGCGATCGAGCAGCGAGAGGCGCGTGGTGGAAAAGCCCGGCCCGATGGCAATGCCATAGGCGCCATAGCCATAGAGATGCAGCGGCCCGCCGGCCGGACGGTCCTTGCGCCACACCACCGAGACCGGCACCAGCGTGCCATCGCGGGCAGGGATATCGAGCCGTGCCGTCTCATAGCGGCTGGCCTCATAGCCCGACGGGATTTCCTGGACCTTGAGCCGGGTCAGCGTGCGGCTGGGCACGTCATAGTCAAAGACCGAAGACGGGCTGACCATCGATTCATAGCCCACGCGCAGCGTCTGCGTGGCCCATTCCGGGTTGTCGCCCAGGCTCGCTTCATAGCTCGCCTCGGGAAAGGCGATCGGCTCGATCCGCGCCGGATCGTCGTAATAGCGCACCTCGATGCGATCGAGCCCGCGCACGCGGCCTTCGACGACATAGAAATCGCGGAACAGTTCAAACCCGGTGAGATAGAAATCGTCGCTGCCGGCGATCAGCGTGGTCCAGCTGGCAGGGTCGGCCAGCGGCGCGGTGGCGAGGCGGAAATTCTCGTGGGTGTCGTTGGTGTGGACGAACAGCGTCTCCCCGTGCAAGTCCACATCGTATTCCACGCCCTTTTCGCGCGGACGCACCAGGATCGGCGCCTGGAGCGGATCATCGGCCGGGATAAGGCGCACTTCGTTGGTTTCATGGTCGCCGGTCGATACGATCAGCCACTTCTCGTTGGCGGAAAGCGCGGCGCCGGCGCGAAAGCCTTCGTCATCCTCATGGTAGAGTTCCACGTCCTGGTCGAGCGGTTGGCCCAGCCAGTGCAGGCGCACATTGTCGGTGCGCCAGTTCTCGTTGGCGAGGCTATAGACCAGCCCCGTATCGCCCTTGACCCAGATCAGGCCTGAATTGGTGCCGGGGATTTCGTCGGGCAGGATTTCTCCGCTGGCGATCACCTTGATCCGCGCGTTGAAGCGTTCCGAGCCGTTATCGTCCACCGACCAGGCCAGCAGGCGCCCATCGTTGGACACCGAGATGGCACCCAGGCGGAAATAGTCATGGCCCTGCGCCAGGGCCACTTCGTCGAGAAGCAACTCGTCGGCACTGCCGTCGTCGGCCGCGTCGACCGGCCGGCGCCACCACTTCTTGTATTCCGCGCCCTCCTCGTACTCGATCCAATAGACCCAGTTGCCGTCCTTCTGCGGCACGGACTTGTCCGCTTCCTTGATGCGTCCGCGCATTTCGGCAAAGAGCTGGTCGATCAGCGGCTGGCGCGGGGCCATATGCGCCTGGAACCAGGCGTTCTCAGCCTCGAGGTGCGCGAGGATTTCGGGATCCTTGACCTCGGGATAGCCGGGATCGCGCAACCAGGCGTAATCGTCGGTGATCGTCACGCCATGATGGCTGATGCTGTGCGGCTTTTTTGCGGCAACGGGGGGCTGGGCGGCGATAGGGGTGGCTGCGGTCATCTCCGCCATCTATGGTGCCTGTGCCCGGCCTGCAAGGCGCGCCTCTGGCGTCTGCCGCATCAGGTGGTTACAATGCCAACCAGTTACCTGCCCATTACGCCCAAGGACGCCCCGCCATGTTGATGCAAACCCACGAAGCCCGCCTGGAAGCACTGCGCGCCGAGCTGGGACGACGCGGGCTGGATGGCTTCGTCATCCCGATTTCCGACGAGCACATGAGCGAATATGTCGGCGGCTATGCGCAGCGGCTCGGCTGGCTCACCGGGTTTGGCGGATCGGCCGGCACGGCGGTGGTGCTCAAGGATCGCGCGGCGATCTTCGTCGATGGGCGCTATACCATCCAGGTGCGCGAGCAGGTGGACGGGCGGCTCTATGAATACCAGTCCGTGCCGCAGACCAGCCCGGCAGCCTGGCTGGGCGAGCATGCGGCGCGCGGCGCGCGGATCGGCTATGATGCCTGGCTGCATGCCAAGCCCTGGGCCGATGGCGTGGCCAAGGCGCTGGAAGCCAAGGGCGCCAGCCTGGTGGCCGTGGACAGCAATCCCATCGACGCTGTGTGGCAGGACCGGCCCGCGCCCTCGGCGGCGCTGGCCGTGCCCCATGCCGACGCCCACGCCGGGCAAAGCGTCGCTGAAAAGCGCGCCATGCTGGCACAGTGGCTGACGGACAACGGCGCCGACGCGGCAGTGGTCACCGCGCTCGATGGCGTGGCCTGGTTGCTCAACATGCGCGGCGCCGATGTCGATCGCACGCCGGTGGCGCTCTCGTTCGTGGTGGCCCATGCCGATGGCACAGTCGATCTGTTCATTGCGCCCGAAAAGGTTGATGCCGCGCTCGTGGCGCACCTGGGCAATGCCGTGCGCGTACAGGATCGCGCGGCATTCGTGCCGGCACTGACGGCGCTGGCGGGCAAGACCGTGGCGGTCGACCCGGAACGCGCGGTCGCGGCCGTGTTCCGCGCGCTGGAAGGGGCGGAAGCGCGGGTTCTCACGCTCACCGATCCCACCGTGCTGCCCAAGGCGCGCAAGAACCCGGTGGAACAGGCCGGTCACCGCGCCGCCCAGGCGCGTGATGGCGCGGCGGTAAGCCGGTTCCTGCACTGGCTGTCGGTGACCGCGCCCAAGGGCGGTGAAACCGAACTTTCCGCTGCCGCGCGCCTCCATGCCGAGCGGGAGAAGACCGGCCTGCTCAAGGACCTGTCGTTCGACACCATTTCGGGCGCCGGCCCCAATGCGGCGATCCCGCACTATCACGTGGACGAACAGTCCAACCGCGCGATCGCGCCGGGCAGCGTCTATCTGGTCGATTCGGGCGGGCAGTACCTTGATGGCACTACCGATATCACCCGCACGGTGTGGATCGGGCCGGGCGAGGCGCCGGCCGAGGTCAAGGACCGCTTTACCCGCGTGCTCAAGGGCCATATCGCGCTGGACCAGGCGGTGTTTCCGCAGGGCACGCCTGGTGGCGCGCTCGACAGCTTTGCCCGCCAGTTCCTGTGGGCGGCCGGCCTCGATTATGCCCATGGCACCGGCCATGGCGTGGGCAGCTTCCTGGCGGTGCATGAAGGGCCGCAGCGCATTGCCAAGGCATCGGGCGCGCAGGCCGGCACCGGGCAGGGCCTGCTGCCCGGCATGATCCTGTCCAACGAGCCGGGCTATTACAAGGCGGGCGAATACGGCATCCGCATCGAGAACCTGATCCTGGTGGAAGAGCGCATGATCGCCGGTGCGGAAGGCGCGTTCTGCGGGTTCGAAACGCTTACCTTCGTCCCGATCGACCGCGCACTGGTGGATGTTGCCCTGCTGACCCCGGCCGAGCGGGCGTGGTGGAACGACTATCACGCGCGCACCCAGGCGCTGCTGGCGCCGCTGCTCGAGGGTGAAGACCGCGCCTGGCTGGAGGCTGCCTGCGCGCCCATCTGATCTTGCGATCGGCTGTGTTCATGATACGTTCTTGTGGTGGCGACTCGCTGCAAGGAGAGCGATGATGATCGGTTATGTCACCCTGGGAACCAACGATCTGGAGCGGGCGGCACCGTTCTACGACGCGCTTGCGGCCGAACTGGGCACGGGGCGCATGTTCGAATGGCCCGGGGCGATTGCCTGGGGTACGGCCGGTGGCGCCGCCGGGGTGGCGCTGATGAAGCCGTTCGATGGGCAGCCGGCCACCGTGGGCAATGGCGTCATGGTCGCGTTCGAAGCCAAGGAGCCGGCGCAGGTCGATCGGCTGCACGCCCTGGCCCTGGCAAATGGCGGCAGCTGTGAAGGCGCTCCTGGCCCGCGCGGTGATGGCGGGTTCTATGCTGCCTATTTTCGTGATCCCGATGGCAACAAGCTCAATGCCTTCGTGATGGGCACGTCCTGAGCCGCACAACCCGGCACAGCGGCGCGGGCGGGGAAGGGGGCTTCGCGCCGTTTGCCGTGAATGTATCGGTCTTATTTCACGGCCTGGACAATCACCCGCCACAATTGCCGGAGATGCAGCGGCTTTGGCGGTTTTCACCGAGCATTTAACTATTTCAAGTTATTGGTTTGGATAGATAGTTGGGTCAGGCGGGAAGCGTGGTCCCCTGCCGAAATGATGCGACAATTGGCGACAAAATACCCCCTGTCCCGACATAATCGCGCGACATCCACGGCCTATACAATGAGCCATGGAAGCTGCGGTGCCCGCCACTTCAGTCCCCACGGCCGGAAGGGGTGTCCCTCCCCCTTAGTCCCTAGCCTCTTTCGGCATGGCGGCGCCGCAGCTTCCTCATCCCCCAGGTCTTTTGCGGTGCCGATACCGTCATCAATGGCGATCGGTGCCCTTGTCTGTCCGGAGTTTGCCCAGATGAAGAAAAGCGTCCTTGGCCTTGGTGGGGCCCTTGCCGCCCTCGCGGGGGCTGGCGCGCTCTATGCCGCCGCAGCCTCCGCGCCGGCACAGGCCGATCCCGCTGCGCCTGGCCGCGCTATGGGCGATGGTGGCATCACCTGGGCGCAGGCCCAGGCGCAAGCCGATGCCCTGTGGCAGAGGATGGACGTGAACAAGGACGGCAAGATCGACCAGGCCGACCGCGATGCGCGCCTCGCGCAGCGGTTCGATGCGATCGACACCAACCACGATGGTGTGATCAGCCGCGCCGAATTCATGGCGCAGCATCACATGATGAAGCCGGGCATGCCCCCCATGGCTGGCCGTGATGGCGACATGCCGCCGCCACCACCACCGGGCGGCATGGCCCCCGAAGGCGGGCGCCACGGCTGGCACGGCATGCGCATGGGCGGGTTTGGCGCGGTTTTGCACGCTGCCCTGCGTGACAAGGATGGCGCGGTGACCCGCGCTGCGTATGATGCGGCGGTCAAATCGCAATTCGACAGGGCCGATACCAACCATGATGGCAAGCTTACCCGCGAAGAAATCCGCGCCGCATTTGGCCGTGAGGGCCACCGCTGGGGCGGGAAAGGCGGCCCTGGCGGTCCGCGCTGGCGCGATGGCGAGCGCATGGACGGCCCGCCGCCGCCCCCGCCGGCCGGCAACTGATCACCGGGCAGCGCAGGTATGAGCGAGGCAGCGGTAACCCGCATCCTTCTGGTCGACGACGAAGCAGCCCTGCGCGAAGTGCTGGCGGACTATCTGGTTCGCCAGGGCTTTGCCGTGGTCCAGGCGGGCAACGCGGCGGAAGCCCGCGCGCGGATCGCGGGAGAAATGTTCGACCTCGTGCTGCTCGACATCATGATGCCGGGCGAGGATGGCCTGTCGCTGTGCCGGCACCTGGCCGAAAGCCGGGCGCTTCCAGTGATCTTCATCACCGCCAAGGGCGAATCCACCGACCGCATCGTCGGCCTCGAGATTGGCGCTGACGACTACGTGGTCAAGCCGTTCGACCCGCGCGAACTGGTGGCGCGGATACGCTCGGTCCTGCGGCGCAGCGCGCGCGTGGCCGTCGATGCCCCCGAAGCGCTGGTCTATGAATTCGAAGGCTGGACGCTCGATCCGCTCAAGCGCCGGCTGACCGATCGCGAAGGCGCGGTCGTCGCCATTTCCTCGGCCGAATTTCGCCTGCTCATGGCGTTTCTGGATCATCCTCGCCAGGTGCTCGATCGCGATCGCCTGCTCGACATGGTCCAGGGCCGCGAGGCGCATCTGTTCGATCGCGCGGTGGACAACCAGATCAGCCGCCTGCGCCGCAAGATCGAGGAAGACAGCCGCAATCCGCAACTGATCCAGACCGTGTGGGGCGGCGGCTACATGCTCGCGACCGAAGTGCGCAAGGTGGCAGGCCGCGACTGATGCTGCGCTGGCCTGCCTGGACCATATCGCGCGCACCGCGCAGCCTGCAGGGGCAGATGCTCCTGGCGATCGCGCTGGCGCTGCTGGTGGCGCAGGGGCTTTCGGCCGCGCTGATCTGGCGCGAACAGAACGAGCGGCGCGTGCAACTGACCGTGAACGAGGCGGCATTTCGCCTGATCGGCCAGCCACCACGCGAAAACCGCCCGCCTGACGGCCGCCCGCACGGGCCGCCGCCTGACGATATCTGGCGCCTGCCGCGCCCTTTGCGCGTGCGCGTCGATGCCACTTCGCCAGAGCGGCCGGGCGACCGCCAGCGCAGCGACGTGGCGAGCGCGTTGCATGATGTGCTGGAAACCCAGGGTCTGGTCCATCGCCAGGTCTTGGTGGTGGAGCGCGATCCCCAGGCGGATGCGATTGTTGGGGCGTGGTTTGGCGATGTCAGCAAGCGGCTGGAAAGCTTTGGCGATCATCGGCCGCAAGCGCGCCTGATCATCGCCTCGATCCAGCGGCCCGATGGCACCTGGCTCACTGCGCGCATCCTTTCGCCGGCCAATGAGCGCCAAGTGATCCTCTCGCTGCTGATGCAGACGGTGCTGCTCTATTTCGTGCTGGTTGGCGCGGTGGCGCTGATCCTGCGGCGCATTGCGCGGCCGCTCAAGGCCTTGACCGGGCGAGTGGAAGCCTTTGCCCGCGAACGCAATGCCGATGGCCAGCTCGAACCCGAGGGGCCTGATGATATCCGCCGCCTGATCGTGGCCCACAATGCCATGGAAGCGCGCATTGTTGGTCTGCTCGATGAAAAGGACGTGATGCTGGGCGCGATCGGCCACGATTTGAAAACGCCGCTGGCCGCGCTGCGCGTGCGGATCGAGGCGGTGGAGGACGAGAACGAGCGCGCCCGCATGGCCGCCACGATCGAGGATATCAACCGCTCGCTCGACGACATTCTCTCGCTCGCCCGGGTTGGCCGTCCGTCTGACCCGTTGGAGACCACCGAGCTTTCGGCCCTCGTCGCCGATGTCATGGGCGAATACGAGGATATGGGCGAGGATGTGACGCTGGAAGACACCGTGCGCATCGTTCTGCCGCTGCGCGCCACCTGGCTGCGCCGCGCCATGCGCAACCTGGTGTCCAACGCGCTGCGCTATGGCCAGCGGGCGCGCGTGTCACTGGCGCGCGAAGACGGGGAGGCGGTGCTGCGCATCGAGGACGATGGCCCGGGCATTCCCGAAGGCGATATCCTGCGCATGCTGGAGCCGTTCACCCGGCTGGAGGCCTCGCGTAATACCGCGACCGGCGGCACGGGCCTGGGCCTGACGCTGGCCCGCGCGATTGCCGACCAGCACGGCGGCTCGCTCGTCCTCGCCAACCGTTGGCACGCGGGCCAGGTCGTGGGCCTGGTTGCCACGCTGCGTCTGCCGCTGGCAGCCTGACCGCGCCGGCACGGTTTTGCCTCATTCCTCGTCAGGATAGGGACCCTTGCCACCCTCGGCGATGAAGCGATCGATCCGGGCGTGCAGCACAGGCAGCGGCACTGAGCCCAGCTCGAGCACGGCATCGTGGAAGGCGCGGATGTTGAACTTGTCGCCCAGCGCCTTTTCCGCGCGGGCGCGATCCTCCACGATGGCCATTTCGCCCAGGTAATAGCTCAGCGCCTGGCCGGGCCAGGCGATATAGCGATCGGTTTCGGTCTCGATCTCGTGATCCGACAGGGCGGTATTATCGTGCAGGAAGGCCAGCGCCTGTTCGCGCGTCCAGCCCTTGGCGTGAATGCCGGTATCGACCACCAGCCGCGCCGCACGCCACATCTGGTACGACAGCATGCCAAAGCGTTCATAGGGCGTGGTGTAGATGCCCATCTCCACCCCCAGCTTTTCGCAATAGAGCGCCCAGCCTTCGCCATAGGCAGAGATGTAGGTGCGCTGGCGCCAGGCCGGCAGGCCCTTGTTTTCCGATGCCAATGACATCTGGAACGCATGGCCTGGCGCGCTTTCGTGCAGGGTGAGGGCGGGCAGCGAATAGAGCTGGCGTGCTGGCAGGTTCCAGGTGTTGACCAGATAGACGCCCGGCCCGCCGCGCCCGGCGGTATAGAACGGGGCAATGTCGGCGGGCACCGGGCGAATGGCAAAGCGCTTGCGCGGCAGGCGGCCAAACCAGTCGGCTGCCTTGCCGTCGAACGTCTTGGCGATCCATGCCGCACGGTTGATCAGATCTTGAGGGCTGCTCGCAACGAACTGCGGATCGCTGCGCAGCTTGGCCAGGAACGCGGGCAGGTCACCGGTAAAGCCCACCTGTGTCATGATCTCCTGCATCTGCGCACGGATCCCGGCCACCTCGGCCAGGCCGATCTGGTGGATCGCGTCGGGCGTCAGGTCGGTGGTGGTATATTCGCGGATCTGCGCCTGGTAATAGTCTTTCCCTTGGGGCAGGCCCTGGGCGGCAAGGCCGGTGCGGGCATGGGGCAGATAATCGCTGCGCAGATAGGCGAGCAGGGCGCGGTGCGCCGGCACGACTTCGCTGGTGATCGCCGTGCGTGCCTCGTCGGTCAGGGCCTTGGCCGTGGCCTGCGGAATACTGGCAGGCAGGGCCTTGAACGGCTCGAAGAACGGGTTGGCATCGGCGGTCTTGGCGTCCGTTATCGGCAGCAGCGACAGATCGCGGCCCTTGAGCGTGACTTGCGGCGCGGTAAATCCGCGTGCCAGCCCCGCCTTCATGTTGGCCATCTGCTGCGCGAAATAGCGCGGCACGGCATGCAGCATGGCGATATAGGCGCGCGCTTCGCTTTCGTTGCGGAACGGCGTGCGTGCGGTATCGGCCAGGTTGCCCCAGAACGTGGTGTCTGAATTGAGCGGCTTTTCCCACTCGTGAAAGCGCTGCGCCGAAAGCAGCGTTTCGATCTGGTAGCGATAGATCGCATAGTTGACGCGCGCGGCCGGCGAGAGCGCGCCCTGGTCGATGGCGCCCAGCGCTTTCAGCGTTTGCGCCCAGCGCGCCTCGCGCGCGGACTGAGCGGCAGCGCTTACATCGGGCAGGCGATAGCTGGGGCGATCGTCGTTCTCGCCATCGCCAAACTGCGCCTGGCGCCAGGTCCATTCAGCATCGGCCAGGGCATAGAACGCGGCGTCCGCGGAAGCACTGGCAGCAACCGCGGGGACAGGCGCCTGCGCATGGGCTGGCAGGGCCACGCCAAGCAAGAGAGCGGCCAGCAGCGGGAGACGATGAACGGTCACGGCGGCACGATACTCCTGTTGCAGATGCAACCGGGTAGCGTGGGAAATGGCCCATGTGCAAGCTGGACCGGACCGGGCGCGGGCGCTATCCCGATGATCATGAGCGAAAACAGCGGGAGCAGCAGATCGGCCACCGGGCCAGGCTGGTGGCAGGTGGCGCGCCACGGCACGTGCCCGGCTTGCAATACGCCCGGCATGGTCTGGGCCGGCCGGGTGTGGGAGCCGCCCAAGCTCAACGACCACTGCCGCGCCTGTGGCGAGCCGCTGGCCGTGCACGAGGCAAGCGGGCGCGCGCTCTATCCGGTGGTCATCCCGCTGGTGGCACTGCTGGTGTTTTCCGCGCTGCGGGTCGATGATATCTGGCGCCTGCCCTTGTGGGTCTATCCGCTGGTCTGGGGTCCGGCGAGCGCATTGCTGGTGGGCCTTGCAGTGCGTGCTGTGCGCGCCGCCGTGCTAGCCGCGCGTGTGGCACCGCGAGGGCAGGGCTGATGCGGCGCGTTCCCGTGCTGCCCACCGTGATCGTGCTGCTGGCCGTGGCGGTGATGATCGGCCTGGGTTTCTGGCAATTGCAGCGCAAGGTGCAGAAAGAGGCGCTGCTGGCGCGCTTTGCCGCCGCGCTGGTCAATCCCGCGCCCGTCCCGTTTCCGGTGCCTGGCGATGGCAAGGCCGTGCTCTATCGTCGCGCCACGTTCGATTGCCGGGTGCAGCCTGGCCTGTGGGATTCGGTGGGCGGCCGCAATGCTGCGGGTGAAAGCGGCTATGTGCACATTGCCCACTGCCAGGCGCCGGGTGGCATGCCCGCGCTGGTGCAACTGGGCTGGTCGCGCGATCCGCATCCGCCGCAATGGGATGGTGGGCGGGTCACGGGCCGAATCGCCCCGTTCCACAAGATCACCCGCCTGGTTGCCGATCCGCCGCTTGCCGGCCTGGGCGCCAATGCCGCGCCTGATCCGTCTGGCATTCCCAACAACCACCTGGCCTACGCGGTGCAGTGGTTCCTGTTCGCCGCGGTAGCGCTGGTGATCTATGCCCTGGCCCTGCGCCGGCGCGCGAAAGGCGCGGCGGTGGTTGTCACGATGCCCCCGGGGCGCTAGGCGCCGCGCTGACGACAACGCGCGCGATGGCGTGCCGGTGATGATTGGGCGCTGCCCTTGCGGTGGGCGCGGCACACGGGGATTGGCGATGAAGTATGTCAGCACGCGGGGCCAGGCCGCCTCGCTCGATTTCGAAGGCGTCACGCTGGCGGGCCTCGCGTCCGACGGTGGCCTCTACGTGCCCGAAGCCTGGCCGCAGTTCAGCCATGATGAGATCGCCGCCATGGCTGGCCTGCCCTATGCCGAACTGGCCGCGCGGATCATGGCGCCTTTCGTGGGCGACAGCCTTTCGCCCGAACGCCTGCGTGAATTGACCGGCCAGGCCTATGGCCGTTTTGCCCATGCCGCCGTCACCCCGCTCAAGCAACTCGACGAGCGGCAATGGGTGCTCGAGCTGTTCCACGGCCCGACTCTGGCATTCAAGGACGTGGCCTTGCAGATGCTGGGCCTGCTGTTCGAGGAATTCCTGGCCCGGCGCGAGGATCACCTGACCATCGTGGGCGCCACCTCGGGCGATACTGGCTCTGCCGCGATCGACGCCGTGGCCGGCCGCGCCAAGGTCGATATCTTCATGCTGCACCCCCACGGCCGCGTGTCTGATGTTCAGCGCCGGCAGATGACCACGATGATCGCGCCCAACGTCTATAATATCGCCATCGACGGCAGCTTTGACGATGCCCAGGCGATGGTGAAGCGCATGTTCAACGATGCCGCGATCACTGGCACTTATGGCATTGCTGCGGTCAATTCGATCAACTGGGCGCGGCTGATGTCGCAGGTGGTCTATTATTTCGCCGCCGCGCTGCAACTGGGCGCGCCGCACCGCAAGGTGGCCTTCTCGGTGCCGACCGGCAATTTCGGCGACGTGTTCGCCGGCTATGTCGCGGCGCAGATGGGCCTGCCGGTGGAGCGGCTGATCGTGGCCACCAACATCAACGACATTCTCCACCGCGCGCTGTCGGCTGGGGACTATTCGGCCAGCACGGTTACGCCCACGGCGGCGCCGTCGATGGATATCCAGGTCTCGTCCAATTTCGAACGCCTGCTGTTCGATGCCTGCGGGCGCGATGCTGCGGTCCTCGCTGCGCAGATGCAGCAGTTCGATGCCACCAAGGCGCTGCAACTGACCAATACCCAGCGTGCAGCGATCGGCGGCCTGTTCACCAGCGCGCGCTGCGATCCCGCACAGATGGCCCAGGCCATGCGCTGGGCCTATGAGGCAGCCGGCGAAGTGCTCGATCCACATACCGCGATCGGCCTGCATGCCGCGCGCGTGGCCGAAGGGCTGCCGACCGATGTGCCGGTGGTGACCCTGGCCACCGCCCATCCCGCCAAGTTCGTCGATGCGGTGGAGCGCGCCACCGGCGTGCGCCCGCCGCTGCCTGCGCGGGTGGGCGATCTGTTCGAACGGCAGGAACGCTGCGACCACCTGCCCGGCACGTATGAGGCCGTGGCAGCCTACGTAACCGAGCGCGCGACACCCAAGATCGGGCCCAAGATCGGCAAGAAGGACGCCTGATGGCCGTGCTTACGCTCCAGCCGCAGTTGATGGTGGGATCGCCTTGGGGGGATTTCGCCCTCATCGATTCGGGCCATGGCCGCAAGCTTGAGCGCTATGGCCCGCATCGCTTCATCCGCCCTGAACCCCAGGCGATGTGGGCGCCGGCGCTGGGCGAATGGGCCGCCGACGGCGAATTCGTGCCCGGTTCCGACGAGGATGGCGGCGGGCGCTGGCTGTTTGACAGCCAGGTGCCGCGCGAAGGCTGGCCGCTGGCGTGGAACGCGGTGCAGTTCACCGCCAGCTGCACGCCGTTCCGTCACCTGGGCTTTTTCCCCGACATGGCGCCGGTGTGGGACTGGATGGGCGAACGCTTGGCCGGGCGTGACGATGCCGCCACGCTCAACCTGTTCGGCTATACCGGTGTCGGCACGCTGTCGCTGTCGCGCTTTGGCCCGGTTACCCATGTCGACGCCTCGAAAAAGTCGGTCGCCCAGGCCCGCGCCAATGCCGCGCTTTCGGGCATGGATGGCCGCCCGGTGCGCTGGATCGTTGACGATGCGGCCAAGTTCACCGCGCGCGAAGTGCGCCGGGGCAAGCGCTACGATGGCATCATCCTCGATCCGCCCAAGTTCGGTCGTGGGCCGGAAGGCGAAGTGTGGCGCCTGGAAGAAAGCCTGCCCGGCCTGATCGCCGATTGCGCCCGCCTGCTCGATGCCAACAGCAGCTTCCTGTTCCTGACGGTCTATGCCGTGCGCATGTCCTCGCTCGCCATTGGCGGCTTGCTGGCCGAGGCTTTGGCGCACTTGCCCGGCACGATCGAGCATGGCGATCTGGCCCTGGCCGAGGAAGGACCGGGCGGGCGCGTGCTGCCCACGGCGATTTTCGCACGGTGGAACCGCGCGGCATAAGCGCGGCTGATGCTGGACATTCGCGCGGCCAAGTGCCAATGGCGCGCGCGTGTCTGACAGCCTGATCCTCGAAGTCGCCAATGTCGAAACCGATGTCCTGACCGGGATCTATTCGGAAGAGACCGGCCGTCCGCAGCCCCTGCGGATCTCCATCCGTGCCTGGCTGCGTCCCCAGGACCGCTACACGGCCGATTGCCCGCTGACCGCGAGCAAGAACTACATGGACCTCAAGCACGCCGCGAGCGACGGATTGCCCAAAGATGTGCATTTCCAACTGATCGAATCGGTTGCAGACCACATCTGTGAGACGTTGTTCGTACAGGATGCGCGGGTGACCCAGGTGGAAGTGAAAATCGTGAAGCTCGCCATCAGCGAGGCTGGAGAAGATATCGGCATGACGCTTACCCGCGCCCGCCGCGGATGAGCGCGCCACGCCCGCTGGCGCTGGTCACTGGCGGATGGCGCCGAATCGGGGCCGCGATTGCCCGCAAGCTGGCGCAGGAGGGTTGGGACCTGGCGCTGCACGCGCACCATGCGCACACCTTCGATCCCGAATTCACCGCCCAGCTGCAGTGGCTGGGCGCGACGGTGCATCCCCTGGCAGGCGATCTGGGCGATAGCGCCTTTCCGGCCGCGATGCTGGCGGATGTCATCGCCCGCGCCGGCCAGGCACCGCGCCTTCTGGTCAACTGCGCGTCGCTGTTTCAGGACGACACGATCGCCAGCCTCGCACCCGAGGCGCTGGATCAGCATTTCGGCGTCAATCTGTTTGCGCCACTGCTGCTGACCCGTGCCTTTGCCGAGGCGCTGGGTGAGGACGAAGGCGCCGTGGTCAATATTCTCGACCAGCGCGTGCAGAACCCGGTGCCCGACCAGTTGAGCTACACCCTGTCCAAGCAGGCGCTGCATGCCGCGGTGCGCACCCTGGCGCGCGCGCTGGCGCCGCGCGTGCGGGTCAACGGCGTGGCGCCAGGGCTGATCCTGCCGACGCAGGATTATGACGCCGATCAGTGGCACCGCCTGGAAGAGATCATGCCCTTGAAGCGGCTGCCTGGGGCCGATGAAATCGCCGATGCCGTGCACTATCTGGCGACGGCGCGCGCGGTGACCGGACAAACTCTTTTCGTCGATGCCGGCGCAAGCCTTGAATCCTACCCTCGGGACTTCGTATATCTCGAGCGATGACAGCGCCCGCGCCTCTGGTTGACCGCTTTGCGCGGGCCATAACCTATCTTCGCCTGTCGGTGACAGACCGCTGCGACCTGCGCTGCACCTATTGCATGCCCGAACGCATGACGTTCCTGCCGCGTGCCGAGGTGTTGAGCCTGGAAGAGCTGTACAAGGTGTCGCGTGCGTTCATCGATCGCGGCGTCACCAAGCTGCGCCTGACCGGCGGAGAGCCGCTGGTGCGGCGCGACATGGTCGATCTGGTACGCGCGCTGGGCCGCCACCTGGGCGGGGGCGGGCTCCAGGAACTGACGCTGACGACCAATGGCACCCGGCTGGCCGAATTTGCCGACGATTTGGTGGCAGCCGGCGTGCGCCGCATCAACGTGTCGCTTGATACGCTCGACCGCAGCCGCTTTGCCGCGCTGGCTCGGCGCGATAGCCTGCCCCAAGTGCTAGAAGGCCTGGCGGCCGCGCGGGCGGCTGGCCTCAAGGTCAAGCTCAACGCCGTGGCGCTCAAGGGCGTGAACCAGGACGAATTGCCCGATCTGATCGCCTGGGCCCATGGCCAGGGTCATGACGTGACGCTGATTGAAGTGATGCCGCTGGGCGATGTCGAGGAAGATCGCCTCGATCATTACCTCCCGCTCGATGCCGTGCGCCGCGATCTGGAACAGCGCTGGACGCTGGTGCCCAACGCAGTGAGCACGGGTGGGCCGGCGCGCTATGTCGATATTGCCGAAACCGGCGGTCGGCTGGGTTTCATCACGCCTTTGACGGGCAATTTCTGTGCCACCTGCAACCGCGTACGGGTTACGGCCACGGGCCAGCTCTACATGTGCCTGGGCGGGGAAGGGCGTGTCGACCTGCGCGCCGCGCTGCGCTCTGACGATCCCGATGCCGCGCTGACCGATGCCTTTGCCCGCGCCATGGGCGAAAAGCAGGAACGCCACGCCTTTGCCATCGACCGCGCTGGTGCTGCCCCAGCGGTTTCGCGCCATATGTCGACGACCGGGGGCTGATCGCCATGGCCAAGCTCGTGTTTCTCGGCCGCCTGGAAGACCGCGCCGGCTGTGCGGAAATGGCTGTCACGCCTGGCCCGCTTGCCGATATCCTCGCCGGGCTCGACCCTGCGCTGGCGCTCGACTTGTTGGGCGAGCGGGTGCGCTGGGCGCTCAATGGCAAGCTGGTGGGCGAAAGCGAAGCGATGGTGCTGGGCGAGGATGACGAAATTGCGTTCCTGCCACCGGTGAGCGGCGGCTGAGGCGGCGGGGGCTTTGGGGGCTTCGACAAGCTCAGCCCGAACGGACTTCCGGCTGGTTGGCTTACCCCCCGTTCGCCCTGAGCCTGTCGAAGGGCGCCGTGCGCAATGCCACCCACTTTAGACCCTGAAAGCTATTTTCGCAGGGCAGGTTTTTGACAGCGCGCCCCGGCATCCGTATGGGAACGGCGCTTGCCGGGCCAGCTTGCCCGGCCCCATGGCCTGATCCCATCGCGGGTGCGGGGCCGATTGCCAAGGAAAGCCATTTCGATGTCTCAGCCCCAGGTGGAAGTCGCCACGCTCGAACCCACGGCCGCAGCCACGGTGGAAACCGTGCTCACGGTCAAGCACTGGGACGAGCGTCTGTTCAGCTTCACCGTGACCCGTCCGGCCTCGTTCCGCTTCCGCTCGGGCGAATTCGTGATGATCGGCCTGCAGGGCGACAACGGCCGCCCCCTGCTGCGCGCCTATTCGGTGGCCAGCCCGGCGTGGGCCGAGGAACTGGAATTCCTCTCGATCAAGGTGCCCGATGGTCCGCTGACCTCGCGCCTGCAGAAGATTCAGCCGGGCGACCAGATCTATCTTGGCAAGAAGCCGACCGGCACCCTGGTGACCGATGCTCTGCTGCCGGGCAAGCGCCTGTTCATGCTGTCGACCGGCACCGGCCTGGCGCCGTTCCTGTCGCTGGCGCGCGATCCCGATGTCTATGAATACTATGAACAGGTCGTCGTGGTGCATTCGGTGCGCAAGGTCAGCGAGCTGGCGTTCAACGAAGAGCTGTCGAGCGGCTTTGCGGAAGACCCGCTGGTGGGCGAACAGGCCGCGCAGCAGCTGCACTATGTGCCCACCGTCACACGCGAGCCGTTCAAGAACAACGTGCGCATCGACAAGCTGATCGAAAGCGGCGTGCTGTTCGAGGGCATTCCCGGCGAGGCGCGCCTCGATCCCGCCACCGACCGCGTCATGCTGTGCGGCTCGATGGACATGATCAAGGACTTCGCCGCGCTGCTCGAAGGCATGGGCTTTGTCGAAGGTTCCAACGCCAAGCCGGGCGATTTCGTGATCGAACGCGCGTTCGTCGGCTGATCGGCATGACGGCAGACGTCCGTCTCACCGATGCGGCGTTTGACCCCGCCGCGCTGCTTGCTGCCTTTACCGGGCGGTTTGGCGGCGCTGGCGGGGTTGTCAGTTTTCTGGGCCAAGTGCGCGATGGCGATGGGGATGGTGTGGAGGCGCTGGAGTTGCGCCACTATGCCCCGCTTACCCTGCCGGGGATGGAAGCGCTGGCGGCCACGGCCCTGGCGCGCTGGAGCCTGGAAGGGTTGCTGGTGATCCACCGCCATGGCGTGATGCTGCCGGGCGATCCGATCGTAATGGTTGCCGCCGCCGCCCGCCACCGGCGCGAGGCGTTTGCCGCCACCGATTTCGTGATGGACCACCTCAAGAGCGACAGCTGGTTCTGGAAGCGGGAAAAGACCGCGTCCGGCTGGCGCTGGATCGAACCGCGCACCCAGGATTTGGCCGACCGCGCGCGCTGGTAGGGCGTCAGCCCTTCAACTGCGCCAGCACGCTATCCTGCTGCGCCACGCGCGCGGCAACCGAATCGCGGGTATTGATCACATGCGCCGCATCGGGGCCGGGATGGTCGACAGCGGCGATTTCAGCTTCCGTCGCCATCTGATCGAGATCAGCCAGAGCGATCGCGGTGTCGCTACGCGCCGATTCGAGGCGGGCCAGCGCCACTTGGGCCAGGTTCCAGGTCTCACTGCCATTGGCGGCATTGTGCGCACGCGCGGCAGCGCGGGTGGCTTCGGGCACCAAAGCGATGAATCGGGCATCCGCCTCGCGTGCACGCTCTTCCAGTGCGGCCAGGCGCTGGGGCAGCGTGGCATCGGCGGGAATCGGTGCCGGCGCTGCTGCCGCCGCATCGGCTGGCGCGGCCTTGGCCTGGCCAAACGCGCGTTCCGCAGGGCGAATCGCCAGCGAGGGAAAACGCCCGCGATCGGGCGAGCAGCCGCCCAGGACCAGGGCAGGGGCGGCGATCAGGCCAACAAGGCAAAGCCGTTGCAGGGCGAGGAAGCGAGTGGACAGGCAAGCCATGGCGGTGCCATAGCACGTGGGCGGCCAATGGCCAGCGGTAGGGGCCCTGCTTCGCGCATTTCCCACTTCCCCGGCGTTGACATGCCGGCCCGCTTGGACTATCCGCGCCGCTCTTTCCGGGGCTTCGCATGATTGCGGGGAACCGGCACATTGCCCGCTGTCCGCGATTCGGAATTGGCCGATCGGGGTGCTTGGTGGGTCAGGCATTTGAAACGGATAGCAGAACCATGTTCGCAATTGTGCGCACGGGCGGCAAGCAGTATCGGGTGGCCGCCGGAGATAAGATCGCGGTGGAAAAGCTGGCTGGCGAAGCCGGTGAAACCATCACCCTCGGTGACGTCCTGCTGGCTGGCAAGGATGGCGAACTGGCCGACGCTTCGGCCATTACCGTTTCGGCGGAAATCATCGCCCAAGCCAAGTCGGAAAAGGTCGTGGTGTTCAAGAAGCGCCGCCGTCACAACTATCGCCGCAAGAACGGCCACCGCCAGCAGATGACTCTGCTGCGCATCGTGTCGGTCGCCTGAGCGCCAGTTCGGAGTAAGCAGAGATGGCACATAAGAAAGCAGGCGGCTCGTCGCGCAACGGTCGCGACTCGCAGTCCAAGCGCCTTGGCGTGAAGAAGTTCGGCGGCCAGGACGTGGTCGGCGGCAACATCATCATCCGTCAGCGCGGCACCCGCGTGTACCCCGGCGCCAATGTTGGCCTCGGCAAGGACCACACCCTGTTTGCGCTTGCCAACGGCCGCGTGCGTTTCCACGCCGGCAAGCTTGGCCGCAAGTACGTGTCGGTCGACGTTATGGCCGAAGCCGCCGAATAAGCGGATGGTCATGCCAAGGGCCATCCTGATGGGATGGCCCCGCCGGTTTCGCGCCGGCTGAACGAGGGAGAGGGGCCTTGCCCCATCTCCCTTTTTCTTTGTCTCCCTCATCCGCAACGGCGCCATTTGCCTCGAAAACCGAAGCACTTGGCGCAGCACGCAATATCCCTGTCATCGGAAAGTGCATAAGCATCCGGCGAAAGGGAGCGGTTGACTGGAGATTACCGATGTTCATTCGCAGCGAGCGGCTGTTCCTGCGGCCGGGTTGGCCCGAGGATTGGGCCGAACTCTATGCCCTGATTGATGACGAGGCGGTGGTGCGCCATCTGGCGCGGGCGCCCTGGCCCTATCGTGCCGATGATGCGCGGGCCTTTGCTGCCCTGGCGCAGGACGGCCGCTATCCGCATTTCTTCGTTACCCTGCCAGGCCCCGAAGGCGCGCAACTGATTGGCAGCGTGGGCCTGATGCCCGATGAGCACGGCCCGCCCGGCGCGGCGCCGCTGCTCGGCTATTGGGTGGCCCGTGCCCACTGGGGGCGTGGCTTTGCCACCGAGGCGGCGCGGGCAGTGCTGACGCTGGCGGCCACGCTGGGCCATCGCCGTGTGGCGGCCCGCCACTTCCTCGACAATCCCGCCTCGGGCCGGGTCCTGGCCAAGCTGGGCTTCCGCTCCACCGGCGAGATTCGCCCTGGCGCCAGCCGGGCCCGCGACGGTGTGGCGCCCACGCTCGGCTATGCCCTGGATCTCGATCCGCCTGGCAATTGCGATGGGGATCGTCGCCTGGCCGCCTGACGAAAAAGGAAAAGCCCCTTCTGCCATGGGCCGAAGAGGCTTTTTCGTTGCAGCGCATGCCACCAGCCGCGTGAGAGTGATCAGCCAGGTGGAGCAGCCTCTGGCTCGGGAGCCTTTTCCGCCGCGCGGGCCTGTTCAAACTTGAGGCAATCGAGAATCTTTGCGCCGGCCATGAACACCGCGCAGGTCGTGGCCAGGAACAGCAGCTTGCCACCAAAGCCGGGAAAGCGCGTGAGATAAGCCTGCCCCCGTTCTACCGCGCCCAGGGCCAACGCATAAATCACCGCAAACGCCTCGAAGCGATTCTTGATCAGGAAGAGGCGGCCAATCTTGCGGAGCATGCGTTGTCCCTTGTCTCCATGCTGGGTTGGCGATCCGCCGGACTTCTCGCCACCCCGATCAGCAACCTTCGTGCCAATCCAATGAATACGGGCGCATTAAAGCTTAACGCGTCCTTCATTGTAAAGGGGGGCGACAATTCCATAGGCAGCAGCACAACGCCTGTCGGTTCCGTGAAGTTCCACTCAGTGCAGTTCGGCCAGGTCCAAGGCATCAAGCAGGGCCGCGCGGGCAGCGATCACGGTGTTCGTCAAGGCCTGCTGACCCAGGTCCCCAGCATCGATCTGCTCCGGCCAGTGTGTAGCAACCACCTGTTCCAGCTGGTCGATTCGTCCGTTGTCTAGCAGGAAGCGCGGATCGACCGTGGTGGGATCGGCCACCACGCGCAGCCGCAGGCATGCCGGGCCGCCGCCATTGGCCATGGATTGGCGCACGTCCACCGGCAAGACTTGGCGAATCGGCCCATTGCCGGCCAGCATCGTATCTAGCCAGCCGCGCACTGATGGTGTTTCCCAGGCTTCCAGAGGGATCACCAGCGCCATTTCCCCGCCCGGTAGGGTCAGCAGCTGGGCATTGAACAGGTAGGATTTGATGGCATCGGCAAGGTTTACCGCCCTGGCCGGCACGACGACGATTTCGGCCTCGGGCAGGCGGTGGCGAATCGCGGCATAGGTGCCCTCGGGATCGGCGAAGGCCTGTTCGTGGGTGAACAGCACGCGCTCGTTGGCGACGGCCACGACATCGTTGTGGAAAGCCCCGGCGGCGATCGCCTCTGGCGCTTGTTCCACGAACAGGCAGCGCGCCGGATCGAGCCCATGGACGCGGGCGATCGCGCGGCTGGCCTGTTCATGCTGCCGTGCCGGAAAGGCGCCGCCCGGGCGGCCATAAACAAAGATTTCCAGGCCCGCGGCGCCATGGCTGGTGGCCATGCGCATGTGGTTGGCTGCGCCTTCATCGCCAAAGCAGGGCGGCACGGCATCGTGCACGGCAAAGTGCGCGGCATCGCCAAAGGCCAGGCGCAACTGGCGCACCGTGTCGGGCCATTCCTGCGCGCGGTGGGGCATGGTCACCAGGTTGGCCGCAGACAGATGGCAGCGCCCGTCGGCGGTATCGGGCGCGGGGCTGACAGTGGCGGCATTGGCCGTCCACATCGCGCTGGCCGACCAGGCCGCCGCGCGCAGGCGGCGTTCGGCCTCGTCCGCCGGCTCTTGTCCGGCAAGACCCAGCGCCGCCAGGAGCCCCGGATTGGGGCGCGGCAACGGCGCAAACACGCCCTGGACCAAGCCAAGATCAAGGTTGTGGCGCATCTTGGCCAGCCCCTGCAGCGCAGCAGCGCGGGGATAGGACACCTGGCCAGCATGGTTGGCCGATGCCAGGTTGCCCAGGCTGAGCCCGGCGTAGTTGTGGCTGGGGCCGACCAGCCCGTCGAAGTTGATTTCCAGCAGTGCCATCTTGTTCGTTCCGTTCTTCAGCGGTCCACATGCCACACGGTGTCACCCGGCCGCACGTCCAGCGCGGCGGCGGCGACAGGATCGATTACCAGGCCATCGGCGCCTTGCGTCACTTCGCCCAGCGTGCAGCGGAACGTAGCGAGGCGCCCCGTGGCGGCCAGCACGCGGCGCACCGGGCCATGGCCTTCGGGCGCGGCGATGTGGGCCACGGTCTGCGCCGTGGCGCCGGCGATGGAGCGCACCTGATCGGTGCGGGCCGTCATCGTCGGGCCGCCGTCGAAAATGTCGACATAACCTTCATAGGCGAACCCTTCGGACTCCAGCATCCGCATGGCCGGCCGGCCGTTGAGGTGCGGCATGCCGATGGCCGTGCGCGCGCTTTCCGGCAGCATCGCCACATAAACCGGATGCTTGGGCATCAGGTCGGCGATGAACTGGTTGCCGTTCAAGGCGTTGAAATGATCGGCTTCCTGAAAGCCCATGCCAAAGAACTTGCCGCCCACCGCGTCCCAGAACGCCGATCCGCCGCGCTCGTCGATCACACCGCGCAGTTCGGCCAGGATACGCGGAGCAAAGCGGGCGCGGTGCATGGCGATGAACAGATAGCGGCTGCGCGCCAGCAGCATGCCCAGCCCGCCTGCGCGCTCTGCCGGATGGAGGAACAGCCCACCCACTTCGCTCGATCCTTCGAGGTCGGTGGCAAGATGCAGCATCTCGGCGCGGAACGTGCGGTTCAGTTCCTTCGAGTGCTGGGTCAGCGTGGTGAGGCGATAGGAATAGAATGGCCCACTGCGCCCGACGCAGGCAAAGATCTGCGCGGTGCCGCGCAATTCACCGGTCGCCACGTTTTCCAGCACCACCACGAACAGTTCATCGCCCGGCCCGTCGGGCAGGCTTTCGCGCGGGTCGGCCAGGCAGGCGGCGGCGCGATCGAGCTTGGCGCGCAAGGTGGCGCGATCGGCTGGCAGGTTGGTAAAGCCACTGCCGCCGAGCTTGGCCATCTCGTACATGGCTTCCACATCGGTGGGGCGGGCGGCGCGGATACGAAATGTCATGGCGCGCTATTCTCCCCCGGAAAGCCGATGCAGTACCAGTGCTGACAGCGCCGCGCGCTCCGCCAGCGAGGGCACGATCAGGAATTCTTGCGGCGAATGGATCGATCCGCCACGCACCCCCATCGTATCCACCACCGGCACCCCCAGTGCGGCGATGTTGTTGCCATCGCAGACGCCGCCGGTGTCCTTCCAGGCGATCGGCTGCCCCAGCGCCGCGCCGCAGTCGCGCACCAGGGTGAACAGCGCCAGCGCCGGTTCTGTCAATGGCTTGGGTGGGCGGCTGATCCCGCCGTGCACGTGGATCGTCACATCGTGTGTGCGCTCCACCTCTGTCACTGCCGCGCCCAGTGCCACGGCAAAGCCTTGTGCATCGGCCTCGGCCGCAGGGCGGATGTTCCAGCGCAGCACGGCCTTGTCGGGCACCACGTTGTTGGCGCTGCCGCCATCGATCCGCGCCGGGTTCACCGACAGGCCGGGGCGGTGCAGGGCCTTGAGCCGCAGCGCCAGGTCTGCCGCCGCGACGATGGCGTTGCGCCCGTCATCGGGGTTGCGCCCGGCATGGGCGGATCGGCCGGTGATTACCGCGGCATAGTTGCCGCTGCCTGCCCGCGCGCCCGCCAGCGTGCCATCGGGCAGGGCCGATGGTTCATAGGTCAGTGCCGCCGCCTTGCCGGCGGCAACCTGGGCGATCAGCGGCGCGGATGACAGGCTGCCGGTTTCCTCGTCGGAATTGATCAGCACGTCATAGCCGACCTGGTTCGCCACCGCACTGCGCTCGAACGCGGTCAGGGCGGCGAGCAGCACGGCGATGCCGCCTTTCATGTCGGCCACGCCCGGTCCGCCCAGCGTGGTGTCGTCGAGCCAAGTCGTGGTCTGGAACGGATCGCCTGGCGGGAACACGGTGTCCATGTGCCCGGTCAGCAGATAGCGCCGGGGCGCATCGGGCCGTACCCGCACCAGCAGGTGGGCGCCGTGGTCAAGCTGGCCCACGGTGCCATCGGCGGCCACGGTTTCCACGGGGGCCGGCGCCACCAGTTCGACCGTGCCGGGCAGCGCGGCAAAGGCATCGGCCAGGAGCGCGGCCTGGCGGGCAAGGCCGGCAAGATGGCGCGTGCCGGTGTTGATCGCGCTCCATGCCAGAACCTGGTCGAGCAGGGGGGCGCCGTCGATCGGGGCGAGCAGGGCCTGCTCGGTGGCGGAAAGCTGTTGCATCGGAAACCACACCTAGCCGTTCGCGCAGGCGGGGTGAACCCCTGTTGCCAAGCTGGCGCGAATCGGGCAGAACAAGGGTGTTCCTCCCCAGGTTCAATAGGCAGGTCGGCACAGATCCGGTATCCGATAGGGATGCGGTTCGATGGCCGGCATTGCCATGCCCGTTTTGATGACAAAGGCAGATGACCATGGGTGAGTTTACCGAAATTGCCGACCTGCGCCCCCGCACCACGCGGGACGGGTTGCAGGTGGATGCCGCGCTGGCCGCATTCCTGGAAAACGACGTGCTGGCGCCGCTGGGGCTGGATGCCTCGGCGTTCTGGGCGGGTTTTGCCGGGTTGGTGGCGCGTTTCACCCCGGTAAACCGCGCGCTTCTGGAAACGCGTGACACGATCCAGGCCGCGATTGACGCTTGGCACATGGCGCGCCGGGGCCAGCCGCATGATCCCGCTGCCTATCGCGCCTTTCTGGAAGAGATCGGCTATATCGTGCCCGAACCTGCGCCCTTTGCCGTGGGCACGCAGGACGTCGATCCTGAAATCGCCGCCATGGCTGGGCCGCAACTTGTCGTTCCCGTGCTCAACGATCGCTTCCTGCTCAACGCCGCCAACGCGCGCTGGGGCAGCCTGTATGATGCCTGGTATGGCACGGACGCATTGGATGCCGCGCCCGCCCGGCCGGGTGGCTATGACGCGGCGCGCGGCGCGGCGGTGATCGCGGCGGGGCGCGCTTTTCTGGACGCCACCCTGCCGCTGGCGCAGGGGGCGTGGGCCGATTGGGATGGGGAGGGCGTGCCCGCCTTGGCTGATCCGGCGCAATGGGTCGGGCACAAGCCGGGCGGCCTGCTGTTCCGCCACAACGGCCTGCACATCGAACTGGTGCTCAACCGCGCCCATCCGGTCGGCGCCAGCGATGCGGCGGGCCTGGCCGATATAGTGCTGGAAGCGGCGCTGACCACGATTGTCGATCTGGAGGATTCGATCGCGGCGGTCGACGCGGAAGACAAGCTGGTGGCCTATCGCCATTGGCTCGGCCTGATGCGCGGCGATCTGACCGCGCGATTCGCCAAGGGCGGCCAGACCATGCACCGCGCGCTGGAACCCGATCGCGATTGGACTGCTCCGGATGGCACCGCCTTTGCCCTGCCGGGGCGCAGCCTGCTGTTCGTGCGCAACGTTGGCCATCTGATGACCAACCCCGCCATCCTGCTGCCCGATGGATCGGAAATTCCCGAGGGCATCATGGATGCGGTGATCACCAGCGCCATCGCCATGCACGATGTGATGCGCCTGGGCCAACACCGCAACAGCCGGCAGGGCGCGATCTACATCGTCAAGCCCAAGATGCACGGGCCTGACGAAGTGGCCTTTGCCAATGACCTGTTCGATGCCGTGGAAGATCTGCTCAGCCTGCCGCGCCATACCGTGAAAGTGGGCGTGATGGACGAGGAGCGCCGCACCAGCGCCAACCTGGCGGCGTGCATCGCCGCCGTGAAGGATCGCGTGGTGTTCATCAATACCGGCTTCCTCGATCGCACCGGTGATGAGATCCACACCGCGATGCAGGCCGGTCCGATGATCCGCAAAGGCGCAATGAAGCAGGCCGGCTGGATCGCCGCCTATGAAGCGCGCAATGTCGGCATTGGGCTTGCCTGCGGCCTGTCTGGTAAGGCGCAGATCGGCAAGGGCATGTGGGCTGCGCCCGATCGCATGCGCGCCATGGTCGCCGAAAAGATCGCCCACCCGCGCACAGGCGCCAACACCGCCTGGGTACCTTCGCCCACGGCCGCCACGCTGCACGCCACGCATTATCACCAGGTGGATGTGTTCGGCCTGCGCCCCGAGATCGCCGCGCGGCCCATTCCGGCGCTCGATGCCTTGCTGGCGATCCCACTGGCCGATGGTACAAACTGGTCGGAAGAGGAAATCCGCGCCGAGCTGGACAACAACGCGCAAGGGTTGCTCGGCTATGTCGTGCGCTGGATCGACCAGGGCGTGGGCTGTTCCAAGGTGCCCGACATCGACGATGTCGGCTTGATGGAAGACCGCGCCACCCTGCGCATTTCCAGCCAGCACCTGGCCAACTGGCTGCTGCACGGGGTCTGCACGCAAGAGCAGGTGATGGATGCGTTGCGGCGCATGGCGGCCAAGGTCGATGCGCAGAATGCCGGGGATCCGGCCTATGAGCCGATGGCGGGCAACTGGGACACGAGCTTTGCCTTCCGCGCCGCCTGCGGCCTGGTGTTCGAAGGCGTGACCCAGCCCAGCGGCTACACCGAGCCGCTGCTCCACGCCTGGCGCCGCCGCAAGAAGGCGGCGCTTCTGGTGGCCGAGCTGGCCTGAACCGGACCGGCGGGGGCAGCATGATGCACGCTGCCCCCGCTTGCTCCCCGGCGTGCTTGTTGCCATGGCAGTTCCATTCGCTTTGCTGACATGGAACCTTTAGACGATGCTGCAACTGATCGAGGCCAACTGGCAACTGGTGGCAGGCGCCGTGGCGCTGCTGCTGGTGGTGGCATTCCTCCTGCTGCGCCGGGGTGGCAAGGCACCCGAACGCCGCGAATTCAACGATGTCCTGTCTGAAGGCGCGGCGCCGGCACAGCGCAATACGGCGCTGATCGATACGCCGCCCGCCGCGGCCATTCCGGTGCCGCCGCCACCCAGTGCGCCCCCGGCGGATGCCGTGTCGGCTGCCGTTGGCGATGACCTGACCCGCATCAAGGGCCTGGGGCCCAAGCTCAAGACGCTGCTGGCCAGCCTGGGCGTGACGCAGTTTGCGCAGATCGCCGCCTGGACCGACGAGGACGTGGCCCGCATCGATGCGCAGCTTGGCGCGTTTGCCGGCCGCCCCACGCGCGACAATTGGGTGGAACAGGCCAAGCTTCTGAGCAGCGGCGATACCGCTGCCTATGAGGACAAGTTCGGGAAGCTCTAAAGCTTCATTCCTGGGCCTGGGGCGCGGCTGGTGTCGCCCCCGTGGCCGGGCGCGCGCCGCAGCGGCGGATCAGCGCGCGCACCAGATCGCTGCCCGGCACGCTGATCTTGCCGGCATCGGGCAGGGTGCCGGTAAACGGTCCATCGAACACCTCGGCCGCCGGATCGCCCGCCGGCAGGCTGCCTTGCCACAGATAGCCCGGCGAACCCGGCACCGAGGTGGCATCCACTGCCAGGCGCACGATGCGCTTGCGCCCCTGCAGGGCAAACAGCGCCTGCGCGCCCACTTCGGCGGGCACATGCCGGGTTACCACCAGAACGCCCTGGCGGCAGGACAGCGAAAGATCAGGCCCCGCGCCCGGCGCGCCGAAACGCACGCTGTCCCCACCTGGGGCGCCGGCCCAGACCGGCTTGTCGTTACCCGCCGGGGCCGCCGGCAAAGGCTGGCTTTCCGGCAAAGGCACACGCACGGCGTTGAGCGGGGTGCCGCTGTCCTGCGGCGTCGGGGCTTGCTGCGAGCAGGCGGCGAGGATGGACAGGGCGAGCAGGCAAACGGGCTTACGTGATATCATGGCGCGGTTGCTATCGTGGACAAGCGTGGCAGGCAACCATCCCCCTCCGACAGCCTCTTGCTGCCGCCTCCCCCCGCTTTGCGGAGGGAGGATCAAAGCCCCTCTCGCTTGCGGGAAGGGTTGGAGAGGGCGTGTTAGCAGCCGCTCACTTGCCCCATTTCTTCTGCGTCTTGCCGTAACGCATCTTGCGGGTGCCAGGCTTGCCTTCGTTGCTGCGGCCGACCACGGGTGCTTTGCGATCGCCTTCGGGCAGGCCAAGTTCGGTCGATTCCAGGCGGCGGATTTCGTCGCGCAGGCGGCCGGCTTCTTCGAATTCCAGGTCGGCTGCGGCATTGCGCATGCGCTTTTCGAGGTCTTCGATGTGGCTGCGCAGGTTGTGGCCGACGAGGTTGTTGGTGCTGTCGTCGTCCAAGTCCACCAGCACGCCGTCGCGGCTGGCAGTATCGGCGATGATATCGGCGATCTGGCGCTTGATTGTGGCCGGGGTGATCCCGTGCAACTCGTTATAGGCGTTCTGCTTTTCGCGGCGGCGATCGGTTTCGGCGATCGCGCGCTCCATGCTCCCGGTCATGCGATCGGCATAGAGGATCACGCGCCCATCGACGTTGCGCGCGGCCCGGCCGATAGTCTGGATCAGCGAGGTTTCAGAACGCAGGAAGCCTTCCTTGTCGGCATCGAGAATGCACACCAGCCCGCATTCGGGAATATCGAGCCCTTCGCGCAGCAGGTTGATGCCCACCAGCACGTCATAAACGCCCAGACGCAGGTCGCGGATCAGTTCAATGCGCTCCAGCGTCTCGACGTCGGAATGCATGTAGCGCACGCGCAGGCCGGCCTCGTGCATGAACTCGGTCAGGTCTTCGGCCATGCGCTTGGTCAACGTGGTCACCAGCGTGCGATAGCCGTTCTGCGCTGTGAGGCGGCATTCGTTGATGCAATCCTGCACCTGGTCTTCCACCGGGCGGATCAGCACCGGCGGGTCGATCAGCCCGGTCGGGCGGATGACCTGCTCGGCAAACACGCCGCCGGCCTGTTCCATCTCCCAATTGCCGGGCGTTGCCGAAACGGCAAAGGTCTGCGGGCGCATCGCCTCCCATTCGTTGAAGCGCAGCGGGCGGTTGTCGATGCAACTGGGCAGGCGAAAGCCGTATTCGGCCAGGGTCATCTTGCGGCGATGGTCCCCGCGCGCCATCGCGCCGATCTGCGGCACGGTCTGGTGGCTTTCGTCCACGAATAGCAGCGCGTTGTCGGGCAGGTATTCGAACAGGGTTGGCGGCGGCTCGCCCGGCAGGCGGCCGGTGAGGAAGCGGGAATAGTTCTCGATCCCCGCGCACGAACCGGTGGCGGCCATCATTTCCAGGTCGAAATGGGTGCGCTGTTCCAGACGCTGTGCTTCGAGCAGCTTGCCTTCGGCATGAAGTTCCTTGAGCCGTTCAGCCAGTTCGAACTTGATCGCCTCGCGCGCCTGCATCAGCGTGGGGCCGGGCGTGACGTGGTGCGAATTGGCATAGACCCGCACCTGGGAAAGGCGCGTGTCGGCCTTGCCGGTAAGGGGGTCGAACTCGGCAATCTCCTCGATCTCGTCGCCAAAGAACGCCACGCGCCAGGCGGTGTCTTCGTAGTGCGAGGGGAAGATTTCGAGGTTGTCACCGCGCACGCGGAACGTGCCGCGCTGAAACGCATGGTCGTTGCGCTTGTATTGCAGGGCGACCAGCTTGCGCACGATCTCGCCCTGGTCGACGCTTTCGCCCTTCTTGAGGTCGAACACCATGGCCGAATAGGTTTCGACCGAGCCGATGCCATAGAGGCACGAGACCGAGGCGACGATGATCACGTCGTCGCGTTCGAGCAAGGCGCGCGTGGCCGAGTGGCGCATGCGATCGATCGCCTCGTTCACCGAGCTTTCCTTCTCGATGTAGGTGTCGGAGCGCGGCACATAGGCTTCGGGCTGATAATAATCGTAGTACGAGACGAAATATTCCACCGCGTTTTCGGGGAAAAAGCTCTTCATCTCGCCATAAAGCTGCGCCGCCAAAATCTTGTTGGGCGCCAGGATCAGGGCGGGGCGCTGCAATTCCTCAATCACCTTGGCCATGGTGAACGTCTTGCCCGAGCCGGTCACGCCCAGCAGCACCTGCGTGCGCTCGCCCTCGCGCGCGCTGGCGACAAGGTCGGCAATCGCGGTGGGCTGGTCGCCAGCCGGCTGATACTCCGACACCACCTTGAATGGGCGGCCCGGCTCCAGCTTTGCAGGCCGCTGCGGCTTGTGCGGGACAAAGTTGCCAGAGGTATCGGGCTCTTCCAGCCCCCTGCGGATGATGATTTCGGCCATGGGCAACATATGGGGAACACCAGGCCCAGATGCAATCGGCCCCAAAGCGCCCGATCGCGCCATGGCCATGGCCCGGTGAGCGTGATAGCGTCATGTCCCCAAACGGGAGAGTGACGATGATTGCCAAGACCCCATCCGCCTTGCTCGGACCTGTCCTGCTGACCCTGGCTGTTCTGCTGCCGGGCTGCAAGAAAGAGCCGGCCGTAGTAGCCAAGGATGCCGATGCCGGTGAAGTGGCGGCCAAAGTGGCGGGCGCGGGGGTGAAGTTTCAGCCTGGCGCCTGGAGCACCCAGGTCAAGGCGATCGATATCGACATGCCCGGCATGCCGCCGGAAATGGTGGCGGGAATGAAGGACGCGATGGGCCACGCCCGCGCCGAGCGGTCATGCCTGACCAAGGAAAAGGCCGCACGCCCCGATGGCGATTTCTTCGGCCAGGCCGACAAGTCGTGCCGCTACAAGACCTTCACCATGGCCGATGGCAAGATCGACGGTGTGCTCAACTGCGGCCACAACGGCAGCACGCAGACGATCACGCTCAAAGGCACCTATGGCAGCGATCACTTCACCATGGACATGGACATGACCGGCAGCGGCCCGGGCGGCAAGCAGATGCGCATGCACGTGGCCACCCAGTCCAACCGCGTGGGTGAATGCACCCCGCAGGAAAAAACCCAGGCCGACGCCGATGAAAAGGCCGCGGCGATCTAGGGAAGGGGGATTTCGGGTGTAACCCGCCTCCTGTCGTAATCGCGTTCCAACCAAGCCTTGCTGGTTCGCACACGAAGCCACGAAGCCCAGGCACTTACTTCTTCGTGTCTTCGTGTCTTCGTGTGCATTTCAGGCGAAACACGGCCGGCCGCATTCAATCGTAGGCGTAAGGCCCGCCCACTTCGATCGCGCGGCGATAGGCGGGGAGGGCCTGGATCGTGTCCAGCCAGGCGATCGTGTGGGGCCGCGTTTGGTCAAGGCCGGCACGGGCGCGGGCGGCCTCGATCGGGAAGCTCATCATGACGTCGGCCGCGGTCATGGCGGGACCGGCAAACCAGGGGCGGCTGGCCAGTTCGCGCTCGACGAAATCGAGATGCACATCGATCATCGGCTGGATGCGCTTCAAGGCGATCTTGCCCATGATCGGCACGCGCGACAGCACCAGCTTGAGCAGGAGCGGCGGCATCAACGACCCTTCGGCATAGTGCAGGAACATGCGATAGCGCAGCGCATCCTGCTCATCGGTAGGGGCGCCCAACTGCCCGCCGGCCTTGTCCACCAGGTATTCCACGATCGCGCCGCTTTCGGCCAGGATGCGGCCCTCGTCCTCGATCACCGGGGACTTGCCGAGCGGGTGGACCGCGCGCAGTTCGGGCGGCGCCAGCATCGTCTTGGCGTCGCGCTCATAGCGCTTCACCGTGTAGGGAAAGCCCAGTTCCTCCAGCAGCCAAAGCACACGTTGCGAGCGCGAATTGTTGAGGTGGTGGACGGTGATCATGGGGCCTCCTTGAACGGCGCGCGCCGGGCTGGCGAAGCTGGCTGCCACTTTGCCTATCGGGCGAATGTGACATGAATTTGAAACAATTCCGTCTTTCTGGCGTTCCTTCCCGGCGTCCGATAGCTGTTTGCCGGTGATTCCCATGGCCACGCAACCTTCCTCTCCGCCACGCAGCGCGTGGGCACACCTCGAAACGCTGGGTGCTGCCCTGGCGCGGCGGCGTGCGTTGGCATTTGCGCCCCGGCCCGAGGGCGTGCGCGGCCCAGCCTGGCCGCGGCTGATCGGCGAACTGGCCACCCCGATTGACCATTGGCAGGCCGCGCGCGGCGCGCCGCTGCCCTCCTATCCACCCGCGCGCCATGCCCGGCCGGTGATGCTGCTGCCCGGGTTCGGCACCCATCCAGTGCGCATGAAGCCGCTGGCCACGGCACTGGAAAGCGCGGGCCATCGCGTGAGCGACTGGGGCCTGGGCTTCAATTTCGGATCGAGCGAGGACCGCTTTGAACGACTGGCCGAGCGGGTGGAGACAATGGCCCGGCGCGAGGGCGAGCCATTGGTTCTAATAGGCTGGAGCCTGGGCGGACTGTTCGCGCGCCAACTGGCCAAGACCTGTCCGGACCATGTCGGCCTGGTGATCACCATGGGCACACCCTTTTCGGGTGACCGCCGCGCCAACAATGCCTGGCGCGCCTATCAGGTCGTCGCCGGCCACAGCGTGGACGACGCGCCAATGGCCCAGGATCTGGCCACCAAACCGCCGGTGCCGACGATCGCACTGTGGAGCCCGCGCGACGGGATCATCGCACCGCGCAGCGCGGCCGGCTGGCCAGGCGAGCGCGATTTGGCCGTGCCGCTGCGCGTAACGCATTTGGGCTTTGCCGCCCATCCGCAAGTGGCCCGCACACTCGTCGATCTAGTCGCGCGCTACTGAGTCTGTCGGGGCAGATTCCGCCGTTCCGGGCGGTCTGATCGGTTTTCCTGCCAGTAAACACACTAAAACTGGCGCGAACCGGCGCGGCGCGGATGCTGCCACGCCGCATCGCCCTGTGCAAGGGCCTGCGCCACGATGGATTCAATTGTTTCGCACGCGCAGCATCGGTGCTTGCGGCCGGCCGAATCGTGTGCAAGCAATGGGCCAGACGGGAGGTTCTGCATGACCAAATCCTCGCTCTCGTCCTATGACGAGATGCTTGAAGCCGATGGCTCCACACGCCCTGCCTACAGCGGGTATTGCGAGTGGCTGAAAGAGCAGCCACAAGAATTGCTGCGGCGAAAATCGGGCGAAGCCGAAGCCTTTTTCCGCAAGACCGGGATTACCTTCAACGTTTACGGCAACGAGGACGCCGAAGAGCGCCTCATCCCCTTCGACATGGTCCCCCGGATCATCAACGCCGCGCAGTGGCGCCGCCTGTCGAAGGGCATCGAGCAGCGGGTGCGCGCGCTGAACGCTTTCCTCCACGATCTCTATCATCGCCAGGAAATCGTCCGATCCGGGCGCCTGCCCGAACGCGTTCTCAAGGGTAACAAGGCCTTTCTGCCGCAGATGGCCGGCTTTACCCCGCCGGGCGGCGTCTATACTCACATCGTCGGCATCGACCTTGTCCGCACCGGCGAGGACGATTTCATGGTGCTGGAAGACAATGCCCGCACACCATCGGGCGTGTCCTACATGCTCGAAAACCGCGAAACCATGATGGCCATGTTCCCCGAACTGTTCACCAAGGTGCGGGTGCGCGAGGTTTCCGATTATCCCCGCCGCCTGGCGCGCAGCCTGGCTGCCTGCGCCCCGCCGGCGGCAAGCGGGCACAAGCCGGTGGTGGCGGTGCTGACGCCGGGCACGTTCAACAGCGCCTATTACGAGCACGCCTTCCTGGCGGACCAGATGGGTGCCGAACTGGTCGAAGGCAGCGACCTCAAGGTGGAGAACGGCCGCGTTGCCATGCGCACCACGCGCGGCTGGCAGGCGATCGACGTGCTCTATCGCCGGGTCGACGACGATTACCTCGATCCGCTGTCGTTCAAGCCTGAAAGCGTGCTGGGCGTTTCGGGGATCATGGATGTCTATCGCGCTGGCGGCATCACCATCGCCAATGCGCCGGGCACCGGGATCGCCGATGACAAGGCGATCTACAGCTTCATGCCCGACATCGTCGAATTCTATACCGGGGAAAAGCCGATCCTGGCCAACGTGCCGACTTGGCGCTGTGCAGAGGCCGATTCGCTGGCCTATGTGCTCGACAACCTGGAAGACCTGGTGGTCAAGGAAGTGCACGGCTCGGGCGGCTATGGCATGCTGATCGGGCCGACCTCGTCGCGCCGGGAAATCGCGATGTTTGCCGAAAAGCTGCGCGCCAATCCCGATAATTACATCGCCCAGCCAACGCTTTCGCTCTCTACTGTGCCGATCTTCACCAAGGCCGGCCTGGCGCCGCGCCATGTCGACCTGCGCCCGTTCGTGCTGGTCTCGCCGCAGGGGATCGACATCACGCCTGGTGGCCTGACGCGGGTGGCGCTCAAGAAAGGATCGCTGGTGGTCAATTCGTCGCAAGGGGGCGGCACCAAGGACAGCTGGGTGCTGGACGATTGAGGCGGAAGGGAAAACGATAAAATGCTTGGACGTTCCGCCAACGGCATCTTCTGGCTATTCCGCTATCTCGAACGCGCGGAAAACACCGCGCGGCTGGTAGAGGCCGGCTTTCGCATGGCGCTGACCCGCGACGCCGCCGATGCCAGCGACGAATGGCGCTCGGTCATCGTCACGCTGGGATTGCAGGGGGCCTATCAGGCCAAGTTCGGCAGCGACTATGCTGGCAGCAACGTGTTCAACTTCATCCTGCGCGATCGCGACAACCCCGGCAACGTGCTGAGCATGGTCGAGCAGGCGCGCCACAACGCGCGCATGGTTCGCACCGGCATCACGCGCGAGGTGTGGGAGGCGGTCAATGAAAGCTGGATGATCCTCAAGCAGGAGCTGGCCCGCACTGTCACCGAAACGCGCCTGGGCGGCGTGCTCGATCTGATTCGCCGCCAGTCCACCCTGGTGCGCGGGGCGATGGAAGGCACGATGCTGCGCAACGACATCTATTACTTCGCCCGCGCCGGCAGCTTTATCGAGCGGGCAGACAACACCGCGCGCCTGCTCGATGTGAAGTATTATGTGCTGCTGCCTTCGGTGTCCTATGTCGGCTCCAGTCTGGACAACGTGCAGTGGGACAACGTGCTGCGCGCCGTGGCCGGGGACCGTGCCTATCGCTGGCTCAACGCCGGACGGATGGAGGCACGCGGAATTGCCGAGTTCCTCATGCTCGACGGGCGTTTTCCGCGCAGCCTGGCGTTCTGCTATGCCCAGTTGCGCGACTATCTCGATCGGCTGGCGGCCGAGTATGGCGATCGGCTGGAAACGCACGAGATTGCCGCGCGCACGCACGAGCAGCTCAAGAGCCAGACCATCGATGGCGTGTTCGAGCACGGGCTCCACCAGGTGATCGGCCAGTTCATCGCCGCCAACAACCACCTCGCGCAGCAGATCCAGCGCGACTATCGCTTTACCGAATAAGGAAAGGGGAAGGCCGCCCATGCGCCTCGCGATCAGCCACACCACGCGCTACACCTTTTCCACGCCGGTGGCCCACGGGCTGCAACGCCTGCGCCTCACCCCGCTGGCCTGCCGCGGGCAAAGCGCGGAGTTCTGGGAGATCGAGCTGGAGGGCGCGCGGCCCGAGGTGTCCTATGACGACGAAAACGGCAACCGCGTCACGCTGATCTCGTTCGTGCCCGGCGCGCGCGAGGTGGTGATTCGCAGCCAGGGCGTGGTACAGACAGCCGACAATGCCGGGGTGATGGGCAAGCAGCCCGGCCATCTGCCGCTGTGGCATTTTACCGAGCAGACCGCATTGACGAGGGGCGGCGCGCGCGTGCGCGCGCTGGTCGATGCCCTGCCCCAAGAGGCGGAAGACGTGCTGGCCCGGCTCCATGCGCTCAGTGCCTTGGTGCGCGAGGCGGTGGCCTATGAAAGCGGGCACACCGATGTTGCCACCTCGGCCGAGCAGGTGCTCGCCGCCGGGCGCGGGGTGTGCCAGGACCAGGCCCACGTGTTCATCGCCGCCGCGCGCCTGCTGGGTGTTCCCGCGCGCTATGCCAGCGGCTACCTGATGATGGACGATCGGGTGGAACAGGATGCCGGCCATGCCTGGGCACAGGCCCATGTGCCGGGGCTGGGCTGGGTCGGCTTCGATATCGCCAACGCGATCTGCCCCGATGCGCGCTATGTCCACCTGGCGACTGGCTGTGATTACACGGCCTGCGCGCCGATCACCGGCATCCGCTATGGCGCGCGTGACGAAGCGATGCATGTCAGCCTGGCCGTTGAACAACAGCGCATGGAACAATAAGACCCTGCGTGAAGGCCACGGTGCCGCCAAGGGCATTGCGGCAGGCATCGCAGGTGTAGGATAGTGGGGAACCGACCGGCGCGCGCCGGCCGGACGGGGACGGACAATGACCTATTGCGTGGGGATGATGCTCGACAAGGGGCTCGTCCTGATGAGCGACACCCGCACCAATTCGGGCGTCGACAACATTTCGGTATTCCGCAAGAGCTTTACCTGGTCGGTGCCGGGCGAGCGGGTCATCACGATCATGACGGCGGGCAACCTCGCGACGACTCAGGCGGTGATCAGCCAGCTTGAGGAGCGCAACAAGGCGCCCAGCGAGCGGCGTCCGTCGATCCTCGAAGAGCCCACCATGTTCCAGGTTGCCACCCATGTCGGCAACCTGTTGCGCGGCGTGATCGAGGGGCGCCAGTCCGGCCCGGTGCAGGGCGAGGGCGCGCGCTTTACCGCGACGATGATCGTGGCAGGCCAGATCAGGGACATGGAGCCGCGCCTGTTCATGATCTATCCCGAAGGCAACTTCATCGAGGCGAGCTTCGATACGCCGTTTTTCCAGATCGGTGAAACCAAGTATGGCCGGCCGATCCTGCTGCGCGGCTATGACAAGGGCATGGATTTCGAACAGGCGGTCAAGCTGCTGATGGTCTCGTTCGATTCGACCGTTGCGGCCAATCTCTCGGTGGGCTTGCCGTTCGATCTGACGGTCATCGCGCGCGACCAGTTCGAGCCATTGCACCAGCGCCGCATCCGCGCCGACGATCCCTATTTCAACGCGATTTCGTCCAGCTGGAGCGAGGCGCTGCGCAACGCGTTCCATCAGCTGCCAGACTATAGGTTCGATTAATCGGATAATGTGCCACTCTGGATCATTACCGCCGCGTTAATGACGAAAATTCACGTTTCGAAACGCAATATGTCATTAACAAACCTCGGGAAACGCCACAGCTTGGGGTGCGGCGGACACTTAGGGGCAGGTCAACAAAGTTGTCATATCTCGGCGATCTTCAGCCAAATAGTTGGCTCCGCTTCGGAGCCGAATTCCCTAAGGAATATGGGCAGCTAACCGGTCTTGAGTTCGACGGAAGCGTTCAGTTCGAAGCATTCATGCGTGGCGTGGAAGCAGCCCGTAGTGGTTACTTCGGAACCATGGTCGAACGTGTCACACTCCACATCCTCGATAGCGACTCTGCCCGCCGGGCACAGCTTGCTCGTCTCGCCTTTGCCGCCGGACATCATGCCGAAATTTACGGCAGTACGGACGAGTTGCTGGCGCACGCACCTAGTACCGGGCTGCTTTTGGCGCATGACGATCCGCCCGGAGAGGCAGTGCCGGCGCTGATAGCGGCGATGATGCGTGCCGGGCACTGGCTGCCAGTTATCGCCATTGGCAATGCCCCGGAAACCTGGGCGGTGGTGCGCACGATCAAGGCGGGGGCCCTCGATTACCTGGCGATTCCCAACCAGATTGGTCCGCTCAACGAGGCGATCAGCCGCGCCGCGCACGAAGCCGAATCGCACCGCGTGCAACGCGCCCGCGCCGCGGAGGCACGCCAGCGCATCGCCCGCCTCTCGCTGCGCGAACGCGAGGTGCTCGACCGTCTGGCGGAAGGCTGCAGCAACAAGGCCATCGCGCGTGACCTGGATATCAGCCCGCGCACCGTGGAAATCCATCGCATGAAGATGATGGGCAAACTCGGCGCCCGCCACGCCGCCGAGGCGGTGCGCCTGCGGATCGAAGCGACCGGCCTGGGCGACGCAGCCTAAAGCCAGAAAGCACACGCGACATCGGCCTTGAGGGGGGGCTTCAGGAAGGCGGGAAGCGTGATCTCCCGCCTTTCTCGATTCTGGCAGGCCATCAAGATCCCCCCACACCGTGGGGGAGGTGACAGCCCGCCGGGATGTCGGAGGGGGCATGTTCGCCCAAACGCGTCACGAAAATGCCGGGCCGGGCGCTGCGACGTCACGCGCCGTCAGGCAATGAAGAGAATACAACAAAAGCTTTGACGCGCAGAGGCGCAGAGGCGCGGAGATCAGTGAGTCTCTGCGCCTCTCCACGAAATCAATCATACTGTCCCAACGACTGGAACGACGTTTGCTGCGCGCGCCTTGGAAGGTAAAGGCGGGTACAGGTCCAGTGCTGGCCATGGCCGAGATTGGTGGAGGCTGTGTGGAAACGCGGTGATCTGCTATGTTTCAGGCCTGCTTTGGGGGCGTGAGATGGGGCGTTTCATCGAGGGTTGTGATCGGCGGGAGGTTCAGCTTTTGCCGGACTGCATCGACGATTACGTTGCCGAGGACAGCCAGGTTCGGGTGATCGACGTGTTCGTCGACGAGCTGGATCTGTTGGCGCTAGGCTTCGGCGATGCGGCTGCGACAGGCCGTCCGGGGTACCACCCGTCAACGATGCTCAAGCTCTACCTCTATGGCTATCTCAACCAGGTGCAGTCGAGCCGCCGGCTTGAACGGGAGGCCGGGCGCAATCTGGAGCTGATGTGGCTGACAGGCAAGCTGGCGCCTGACTTCAAGACGATCGCCGACTTCCGCCGCGACAGTGGCGAGGCGATCCGGGCGAGTTGCCACCAGTTTGTGGTGTTGTGCCGCGAGCTGGGACTGATCGCCAGCGGCACGGTGGCAGTAGACGGCAGCCGGTTCAAGGCGGTGAATACGCGCGACAGGAACTTCACGCCCGGAGCAATCCGCCGGCGGATGGAGCAGGTCGAGGCGAGCATCGAACGTTATCTGGGCCTGCTCGACACTGCCGACCGGCAGGAGGAGGTGGTGGCGCAGGTCCGCACTAAGCGACTTGGTGAACGGCTCGAAGCGCTACGCCGCCAGATGCGCGAGCTTCAGGAGATGGAGCGCGTGGTGGGGGACGCACCTGACCGTCAAATCTCGCTGACCGACCCGGATGCACGGGCGATGGCGAGTGCCGGGAAGGGAACGGGGCTCGTCGGCTACAACCTCCAGGCAGCGGTCGATGCCGGCAGTCACATAATCGTGGCGCACGAGGTGACAAATGTCGGTCATGACCGCTCGCAACTGGCGGACATAGGCCGCAAGGCACGCGAGGCGACCGGATCGAACGAGCTGACCGTGCTCGCCGATCGCGGCTACTTCTCAGGCGTCGAGGTGCTGGCCTGCGAGGAAGAAGGCATCACCGCGATCTGCCCTAAACCGCTTACCTCCGGAGCCAAGGCCGACGGACGGTTCGGCAAGCAGGATTTCCGCTACGAGCCGGCCGCAGACAGCTATCGCTGCCCTGCAGATGAGACGCTCCCCCGCCGCTTCACCACGGTCGAACAGGGCCTGCGGCTCCATGCCTACTGGTCCAGTCATTGCGGCGCTTGCACAATCAAGCAGCAATGCACGACCGGCAAGGAACGGCGGATCAAGCGATGGGAGCATGAACACGTGATCGAGACCATGCAGGCAAGGCTCGAGCGCATGCCCGACGCCATGCGCATCCGACGACGAACTGTCGAACACGTATTCGGCACGATCAAGGACTGGATGGGAAGAAGTCACTTCAAGACCAGGACCCTGGAGAAGGTCAGCACCGAAATGAGCCTCCACGTCCTCGCTTACAATTTAAAGCGCGCCATCAACATGCTCGGCGCCCCGAAAATGATCGCAGCGATGAAAGGCTGAGCCGAAGTAGCCATCATGCGCCTGCTCCTTCAAAACAGCCAAAGCGTTTTTACACAGCCTCGGTGGGAAGCGGACGTTGCTTGCCACGATGGATGCTTTATCTCCTCCGTATGAAACTATTTCCCCCCTTTTTCGTGCTTGCTCTCGCTAGTAGCACGGCGCTGGAAGCTAAAAGCCCAGTGCCGAGTGCTGCGGAGTTGGCAGCGGCCATCGCGATGCACACAAAAAAGCTTGTCTTGCCAGCAGATGTTCGCCCGTTGGGGTGTGAGGGATTCACAGAAGAACCAACCGAATTTGAGTGCCGATGGACTCAAAAAATTCACGGAAAATGGTTCCGTTACAGTACCTACTTTGCGATTGACGGTGCAGACTGGATTATAATCGATTGGCCACCGTCGAAATTGAAATGATGCTATGGCGTCGTGTCCGGAACGGCGCTTAGCGTCGAAAAATGGTGGGAAGCCGTCGTTCCGCGTTCATGAACAACCGGAGGCTTTAGGGCCGCTGCGAACAGTTTGAGGCGGTGAAAAAGTTAGGATTAGCGGAACTTCCGCTTTCCTTTCGATCGCCAATGTCGGAACATCGACCCGATCAAAACCAGCGCGAGCATCGTGATCGCGCGCATCGGAAAATGATTTGCGGCCTCCTTCAAGTCCTTGGCCCAGAACCAATCAGCCAAGAATCCCCCTGCCAAAACGGGCAAAGCGATTTTCACGGGAAGATGCCAAGAGCGCTCTCGCATATGGTTATCATACACGACCTTGGAACGGCAACAACTGGGCGCTTTTTGCCATACCGGGCGCTCAGCTTTGGCACCTTGCCCGAAGCGGCAGTGATTTTCTAACAATGCCCAAAGGCCGTTTCGTCACGCCGCGTCAGGCCCAATCCACCATCTCACCCACACAGCGGCCGCCCACTCCCCACTTCCAGATGCAGGTGATCGCGGTGCGCCGCGTTGTAATCGGGGCTGAGCACGGTGTTGAAGCGCTTGCACGCGCTGGTGTGGATGGCGCGCAGGAAGGCGCGGATCTGGGGGGCTTCGTCGCGCCAGTCGCGCAGTACGGTGACGCGGCGGCCATCGGCGAGGAGGAAGCCGGAAATGTCGATGGCATTGGCCGTGGCGTGGGCGGAACGGCGCGCGGTGCCAGCCACGTTGCGGCAGTTGTAGCTGCCCATCGTCTCGATCTTGACCAGCGGGCTACCCAGAATCTGTTGTGCGGCGCGGTCCACGCCAAAGCGCGCCCAGCCTTGCAGCGCATTGGCCAATTGGCACGTCACCGGCCCGGCATTGGCCAGGCCCAGTTGCGTGCTGTCGCTGCGCAAATAGGCCAGGCGCACGCTGCCGAGTGTGCTGCATCCGGCGCCATAATACTGATCGGGCACCGGCACATAGCCGATCGCGTTCTGGCGCAGCGAAACCATGCAGGCGCGCGTGGCGACCGAGCTTGGCACGGGCTGGACGACCGGGTGCGAGACCATGCGCGCCGAAACCGAGCGGGCGGGCCGGCGCGGGCCGCGTGGGGCATCGACACAGCCGGCAAGGGTGATCACCGGCAGCATGGCCCAGCCAAGAAGAACGCGTCGTGCCATAAGGTTAAGCCTGACGCAGTCTTGGTTACTGCAGGGTAAATGGAAAGCCCGCAGATGCGCGTTGCCGCAGTTTTTGCGATGAACCGCGCAGCAGCATGCCGGCGCAGCATTTTTTGCAGGGTCGATTGACAACCCGGCTGGCGTCCTTAGAAGCGGCGCCGGGCCACGCGGTCCCAACGCCGCGCGTGCTCTCTGTGAGGAGAGTCTACATGACTGTTGGTATTCCCGCCGCAAAGCCGGCGCGTCCTTTCTTTTCCTCGGGTCCGTGCGCCAAGCCGCCGGGGTATTCTCTGGACAAACTCGCCACCGAATCGCTGGGTCGTTCGCACCGTGCCAAGATCGGCAAGGCGCGCCTCCAACTCGCCATCGACCTGATGCGCGACGTGCTGCAACTGCCTGCCACCCACCGCATCGGTATCGTGCCCGGTTCCGATACCGGCGCGTTCGAAATGGCGATGTGGACCATGCTGGGCGCCCGCGGCGTGACCACGCTGGCCTGGGAAAGCTTTGGCGAAGGCTGGGTTACCGACGCGGTCAAGCAATTGAAGCTGGAGCCCACCGTGCTCCGCGCCGATTACGGCCAGCTGCCCGATCTGTCCAAGGTCGATTTCGCCGATGACGTGCTGTTCACCTGGAACGGCACCACCAGCGGCGTGCGCGTGCCCGATGGCGAATGGATCCCTGACAATCGCGAAGGCTTAACCTTTGCGGATGCGACCAGCGCGGTCTTTGCCTATGACATTCCGTGGGACAAGATCGACGTGGCGACCTTCTCGTGGCAGAAGGTGCTGGGCGGTGAAGGCGCGCACGGCGTGCTGATCCTCGGCCCCCGCGCGGTCGAACGCCTGGAAACCTATACGCCGGCCTGGCCGCTGCCCAAGGTGTTCCGCCTGGTTTCCAAGGGCAAGCTTGCCGAAGGCGTGTTCAAGGGCGAAACCATCAACACGCCCTCGATGCTGGCGGTGGAAGACGCGATCTTCGCGCTGGAATGGGCCAAGTCGGTCGGTGGTCTCGACGGCCTCAAGGCGCGCTGCACGGCCAACGCCCATGCGCTCGACAAGATCGTTGCCGAACGCAGCTGGCTCGGCCATCTCGCGGTCGACAGCGGCATTCGCTCGCGCACCTCGGTGTGCCTTACCGTCGAAGGCGCTGACGCTGACTTCATCAAGAAGTTTGCCGGCCTGCTCGAAAAGGAAGGCGCCGCCTTTGACATCGCGGGCTATCGCGATGCCCCCGCTGGCCTGCGCATCTGGTGCGGCGCCACGGTGGACACCGCCGATGTTGAGGCGCTCGGCCCCTGGCTCGACTGGGCCTATGCCCAGCTGACGGCCACTGCTGAAGCCTGATTTTCCAGCGGATCAACATTCTCGCGTCACCCCGGACTTGATCCGGGGTCCCGCTGTCCTTTTGCGGCAGTACTACGCTCAAGAAGCGGGATGCCGGATCAAGTCCGGCATGACGGAAGAATGAAACAGCCAATCCCCATTCCTGCCGGCATTCCCGGCATGCGCCGCATCATCCGGCGTTCCCATGGAGCAAAGACCATGACCAAGCCCAAGGTTCTGATTTCCGACAAGATGGACCCCAACGCTGCCCGCATCTTTGAAGAGCGCGGCTGCGACGTTGACGTGATCACCGGCAAGACGCCCGAAGAATTGAAGGCGATCATCGGCCAGTACGATGGCCTGGCGATCCGTTCGTCGACCAAGGTGACCAAGGAAATCCTGGAAGCTGCGACCAACCTCAAGGTTGTTGGCCGCGCCGGCATTGGCGTCGACAACGTCGATATTCCGGCTGCGTCGGCCAAGGGCGTGGTGGTGATGAACACCCCGTTCGGCAACTCGATCACCACGGCCGAACACGCTATCGCCCTGATGTTCGCGCTGGCCCGCCAACTGCCCGAGGCTGACCTTTCGACCCAGGCCGGCAAGTGGGAAAAGAACCGCTTCATGGGCGTGGAAGTGACCGGCAAGACGCTCGGCTTGATCGGCGCGGGCAACATCGGCTCTATCGTTGCCAGCCGTGCGCTCGGCCTCAAGATGAAGGTCGTCGCTTTCGATCCCTTCCTCACGCCCGAGCGTGCGGTGGAAATGGGCGTGGAAAAGGCTGACCTCGATACCCTGCTGGCCAAGGCAGATTTCATCACGCTGCACACCCCGCTGACCGACCAGACGCGCAATATCCTCTCGGCCGAAAACCTGGCCAAGACCAAGAAGGGCGTGCGCATCGTCAACTGCGCGCGCGGTGGCCTGGTCGATGAAAAGGCGCTGAAGGAACTGCTCGATTCCGGCCACATCGCCGGTGCCGCGCTCGACGTGTTCGAAAACGAGCCGGCCAAGGACAGCCCGCTGTTCGGCACGCCCAACTTCATCTGCACCCCGCACCTGGGCGCTTCGACCACCGAAGCTCAGGTCAACGTGGCGCTGCAGGTGGCCGAACAGATGGCCGATTTCCTGGTCACCGGCGGCGTCACCAACGCGCTCAACATGCCTTCGCTTTCGGCTGAGGAAGCGCCCAAGCTCAAGCCCTACATGGCGCTGGCCGAAAAGCTCGGCACCCTGGTGGGCCAGCTGGCGCACGACAACCTCGCCAAGATCGCAATCGAGGTGGAAGGCGCCGCTGCCCAGCTCAACCAGAAGCCGATCACCGCAGCCGTGCTCACCGGCGTGATGAAGCAGTATTCCGACACCGTGAACATGGTCAACGCGCCGTTCCTGGCCAAGGAACGTGGGCTCGACGTGCGCGAAGTGCGCCATGATCGCGAAGGCGAATACCGCACCCTGGTGCGCGTCACCGTCTCGACCAGCCAGGGCGACCGCTCGGTGGCCGGCACGCTGTTCGGCAACGGCCAGCCGCGCCTGGTGGAAATCTTTGGCATCGGCATCGAGGCCGATCTCGATGGCGACATGCTCTACATCGTCAACACCGACGCGCCGGGCTTCATCGGCTCGATCGGGACGCTGCTCGGCACCGCCGGCATCAACATCGGTACGTTCCACCTCGGCCGCCGCGAAGCCGGTGGCGAAGCGGTGCTGCTGCTCTCGGTCGATAGCCCGGTCAGCGAAGCCGTGCTCGCCCAGGCGCGCGAAATCCAGGGCGTGCGCCTGATCAAGGCGCTCAAGTTCTAATTGCTTTGGGCGGCCCGCCGCGCGCGGGCCAACGCCTGAAAGGCAGGAAAGGGCGGTGCCTTGCGGCGCCGCCCTTTTTGCGTCAGGTCCGCAGCCATGCGTACGCTCGACAACATCGTCTCCGATCGCGGTTCGAAATATGCCGTTTCCGGCGCGCCCTGTGATTCGGCGGAAGAGGCGCGCGCCTTGGTGGAGCAGCTCAAGGCCATCAAGAAGTTCGCGAAGGCCACACACAATAGCTGGGGCCTGCTGTGTGCGGCCGGGCCGATCAAGCAAGATGATGGCGAAAGCGGGGCGGGCATGGTGATCCTGCGCATGCTGGAGCGCGAGGGGCTGCGCGATCATCTGGTGATCGTCACGCGCTGGTTTGGCGGCAAGCATCTGGGTGGTGATCGTTTCCGCCATGTGCAGACGGCAGTGCGCGCCTATCTGGACAGCCTTTGAGCGCCGGGGAATAACAGGCGCAGGACCTTTGCCCGCGGCCAGTCGTTTACCGGCCACACGCCGATCAAGGACACTGCATGACCAGCACCACCACCATTCCCTCGCCGGCCGCCTGGCTGGCCCCGATGATCCCGTTGTGGAACCAGCAGATGATGCTGGGCAGCGAGGCGGCCCTGGTCATTGCGCGGCGGATGTGGCTGCTGGCGCTGGCCGATCCGCGCGCAGCGTCTGAAAGCCAGCGCATGGTGACCGAAAAGGTGGAAACGCTGGGCCAGGTATGGTGGGATCTGGCGCTGGCCCCTTCGCGCGCGCTGCTGGCCGGCAAGGCCATGCCCACGCCGCACGGCCAGGCGCGGCGCGTGGTGCAGACCTACCGGCGCAAGGTACGCGCCAACCTGCGTCGGCTGGGCTGAACCCTCATCGCCGGTGCGCTGCCTTGATCAGGGCCCAGCTCATCGCGCCGCTGATCGCCAGGGCCAGGGCAAAGCCAATCGCCGCGCCCCATTCCGCGCCGCTGCGCCCGGCATAAAGTCCCCCGGCGATCAGGCCGAGAATGGGGAAGATCAACAGTGCAAGGCAACCGATCGCAACCATGGCCTGGCCTGTGCGCGGGCGGCGATGAACCCGGCCTGAGCCGCTTAGCGCCGCGCAGCTCGGGCCCAGGTAGGGTCAGGCCACCATGGCGCGCAGGGCTTCAAAGCACGGGCCATCGATCGCCTTGCCCACTTCGGCTTCCATGACCGCCAGGGCGCGGTCCACTGGCATGGCGGCGCGATAGGGGCGATCGGCGGTGAGTGCGTCATAGAAATCGGCAACGCTGATGATGCGCGCCTCGGTGGCGATCAGGCTGTGATTGAGCCCCAGCGGGTAGCCCATGCCGTCCAGCCGCTCGTGATGCGCGCCGGCCACGGCGGCCATGTCGCGCAAGGGGCCGATGCGCGAGAGGATTGCGGTGGTGTGGCTGGCGTGGCTGCGCATTTCCACCCATTCCCCGTCGTCAAGCTTGCCCGGCTTTTCCAGCACCCTGCTCGACACGGCCAGTTTGCCAACGTCATGCAACACGGCAGCCCGGCGCAGCGCGCCCAACTCGGTGTCAGCCAAGCCCACCGCACGCCCAAGCGCCGTGGCATAGCGGCCCACCCGGCAGGAATGGCCGCCGGTATAGGGGCTCTTGGCGTCGATCACCGCGCCAAAGGCATCGGCGATATCGTCGAGATAGGCTTCGTCCACCGCGACACGGGCTTCGACCGGCTCCATCGCCTGGACATGCAGTTCCAGTGCGGGGTCGTTGCAATCGCTCCAGAAACCGGGGCGGGCGCTGATCGCCACGAACGCGTCGACCAGTTCGGGATCGAGCCAGGTGCCGCGCCGCGCCCGCACTTCGGCCAGCGCCGCCTCGGGCCCGGCGGCCATCTGGAACACATCGGCGATCTGCGCCAGCAGGGCGAGCCGCGCGGGCAGGGGAATGGCGTGTCCGGCCAGGCCCAGCGGCTTGCCGCCGCCGTCCCAATGTTCGTCCAGCGCGGCAATGGCACCAGCAACGCTTTCGGGAAAACGCAGTTGCCGTGCGATCGTGGCGCCACGGGTGCAGCGGGTCTGGATCAGGTCGGTGGCGATGCGGCTGCCATCGCGCAGGATCGTGGCGATCGCGCGCATGCGCGCTGGCAAGGGCCCGCCCGCGCCCGTGCGGCGAAAGACAAAGCCCAGCGTCGGGCCCAGGCCCTGGCCGATCAGCTTGAACGCCTGCTTGAACGCGCGATCGTCGGCCAGATAGAGCTCGGCAATGCGCGCGGCATTGCTGGAACAGCCCAGATCCTTGAGCAGCGTGGCATAATAGATGGTGCGCCGATCTGCCGGCGACAGGCCCAGCGCCACGGCAATCTGGCTGGCGATCCAGCATGCGCGGAGCGAATGGCCGGCCGGCTGCCCCTCGGTCAGATCGAGGGCATAGGAGAATGCGCCGAGAATCTCGCTCAGCGATGTCGTGGCCACGGCTGGCGTGGCGCACGTAAATTCTTGCGCGAAAGCATGGCGCATCGGACGACCCCTGTTTTTTGTCTCCAAATTGGTGGCATGATTCGCGTTAAGGTCGCGTTGCCACGCGCCTGCCCTTTTGGGCCATGCCGCCACAGCAAAAAGGGCGGCCGTTTCCAGCCGCTCCTCAGGTTCCAATGGTATTCGCCCGATTTACCAGTTCACGCCGAGACGGGCATAGAGAAAGCGTCTGTTGAACCCGAATGGTGAAAAGGAAGGAAATGCCACGCCGCCGTTGGTGGCCAGCAGGCTGGCCGGCACCTTGTCGGGATAGAAATCAAGCAGGTTGTTGGCGCCCAGCTTGCCCAGGGTCCAGTCGAGCATGCCCACCGCCTTTTCGATGGGGGTGGGCGCGGGACAGGTGCGGAGCATGGCTTTTTCCCTACCCGGCGCCGGCCAATGCCGCTAAAGGCGCGGGCCATGGACACCCGCGATCCCGATCTCCTGCCCGCCGATCTGCTTCCCGAAGGCCTGGAAGACCGCCTGCCGCGCGCGGCGGCCGCCGCCACGCGCGTGATGCGCACGATCCATGGCGTGATGGAAGGCCACGGCTATGACCGCGTGCTGCCGCCGATGATCGAGTTCGAACGCTCGCTTGCCAGCCGCATGGCCGGGATCAGTTCGCGCCGCATGTTCCGCTTCGTCGATCCGCAATCGCTGCGGATGATGGCGCTGCGCAGCGATATCACCCCGCAGATCGGCCGCATCGCTGGCACCCGCCTGGCCGCCGCGCCGCGCCCGCTGCGCCTGTGCTATGCCGGGCAGGTCGTCACCATCAAGGGCGACGGGCTCGATCCCGCGCGCGAAAAGCTGCAGTGCGGCGCTGAAGTGATCGGCGCAGACAACGTCGCCGCCGCCGCCGAAGTGGTCGCCGTGGCGATCGAGGCGCTGCAGGCCGCCGGCGCCACCGGCGTCAGCGTCGATTTCACTTTGCCCGATCTCGTCGATACCCTGGCGGACAAGGCCCTGCCGCTTGGCCCCGGCCAGATCGACGCCGTGCGGCGCGAACTGGATACCAAGGATGCCGGCGGCCTCGTCGATGCCGGTGGGCAGGCCTATGTGCCGCTGCTCTATGCCACGGGCGATTTCGACACCGCGATCGAAAAGCTGGCGGCGATCGATGCCGGCGGCGCGCTCGCCGGGCGTATCGCTGCCCTGCGCGAGATCGCCGCGCGGCTCGATGGGCGTGCCCGCCTGACGCTCGATCCTTCCGAACGCCATGGCTTTGAATACCAGTCGTGGTTCGGCTTCGTGCTCTATGCCGACGGCGTGCGCGGCGCGCTGGGGCGGGGCGGTACCTATCGCATCGCCGCGCCAGATGGTGGCGCGGGCGAAGTGGCGACCGGCTTTTCGCTCTATCCCGATGCGCTGATCGATTTGATCGCCAGTGCCGAGGCGCCGGCCGAAAAGCTGTTCCTGCCGCTGGGCCACGATCGCGCTGCAGCCGCGCGGCTGCGTGCGATCGGCTGGCGCACTGTCGCCGCGCTCGACGCCGGGGACGAACCCGCGGCCCTGGGCTGCACGCACGTTCTGGGGGCAGATGGCCCGGTCGCCATTGCGGCGGCATGACAGGCTCTTGACTCTGGCGGGGCGGTGCCACTAGGGCGCCCCCCGCACACATCCTGCGCGTCATCGCGCCCAACCCACCCGCTGCGCCGAGTCCTGTCGAAGGGCGCTGTTCGGGTCCACCTGGCAGGTGGAGGAGTGTATCTGTGGCAAATGTAACCGTGATCGGCGCCCAGTGGGGTGATGAAGGCAAGGGCAAGATCGTCGACTGGCTGGCCAGCCGCGCCGATGCGGTCGTGCGGTTCCAGGGCGGCCACAACGCCGGCCACACCCTGGTGGTGGGCGAACAGGTCTACAAGCTCTCGCTGCTGCCCTCGGGCATCGTTACCGGCACGCTGTCGATCATCGGCAACGGCGTGGTGCTCGATCCCTGGGCGCTCAAGGCCGAGATCGAAAAGCTCACCGCGCAAGGCGTCGAAATCAACGCTGACAACTTTGCCATTGCCGACAACTGCCCGCTGATCCTGCCGCTGCACCGTGATCTTGATGGCCTGCGCGAGACGGCCGCCGGCGCCGGCAAGATCGGCACCACCGGGCGCGGCATTGGCCCGGCCTATGAAGACAAGGTTGGCCGCCGCGCGATCCGCGTGTGCGATCTCGCCCATCTCGACGCGCTCGATGCGCAGCTCGATCGCCTCTGCGCCCACCACGATGCGCTGCGCGCCGGGTTCGGCCAGCCGCCGGTCGATCGCGCGGCGTTGCTGGCAGAGCTGAAGGACATCGCGCCTTACGTGCTGCAGTTCGCGCAGCCGGTGTGGAAGCGCCTCAATGCCGTACGCAAGGCCGGCGCGCGCATCCTGTTCGAAGGCGCGCAGGGCGTGCTGCTTGATGTCGACCATGGCACCTATCCGTTCGTGACTTCGTCCAACACGGTGTCGGGCACGGCAGCTTCGGGTTCGGGCCTGGGCCCGGCGTCCACCGGCTTCGTGCTCGGCATCGTCAAGGCCTATACCACCCGCGTCGGCTCCGGTCCGTTCCCCACCGAACTGGCCGACGACGTGGGCCAGCGCCTGGGCGAACGCGGCCACGAATTCGGCACCGTCACCGGACGCAAGCGCCGCTGCGGCTGGTTCGACGCCGTGCTCACCCGCCAGTCCTGCGCCATTTCGGGCGTCACCGGCATCGCGCTGACCAAGCTCGACGTGCTCGACGGGTTCGAAAAGGTGAAGATCTGCATCGGCTATCGCCTCAATGGCAAGGTGCTGGACTATTTCCCCAGCCACGCCGCCGACCAGGCCAATGTCGAGCCGATCTACGAGGAAATGGACGGCTGGCAGGACACCACCGCCGGTGCCCGCTCGTGGGCCGATCTGCCCGCCCAGGCGATCAAGTACATCCAGCGCGTCCAGGAACTGATCGAAACGCCCGTGGCGCTGGTCAGCACCTCGCCCGAGCGGGAAGATACCATTCTCGTACGCGATCCCTTCGTGGATTGATCGCCTCGGTCAAGGCGATAGGATGGCGCAATGCGCCGCTCCATCGCCCTCTTGGCATTGGCATGTGCGGCGGCGGCCCTCTGGGCCTTGCCGCCGCTCTTGCATGAAATGCCCGCGCGGGCGCAGGACATATCCGGCCAGAGCGCCGATGACGGGGCAGAGGTGGCGCGGGTGCGCGTGGAAAAGGCCGCGCGGCGCGTTATCCTGCTCGATGCGGAAGGGCGCCTCTTGCGCGTCTTCACCGGCATCCAGCTTGGTCCGGCGCCAACCGGACCCAAGCATTTCGAGGGTGATGGCCGTACGCCCGAGGGGCATTACACCATCGATCACGGCAATCCGGCCAGCGCCTATCATCTCTCGCTGCACATATCCTATCCCGATGCCGCCGACCGCGCCTATGCTGCGGCGGCCGGCCGCGCGCCTGGTGGGCAGATCTTTCTGCATGGCCAGCCCAACGGTTTTGGCCCGTTGCGCGCGCCTGGTGATTGGACTGAAGGCTGTATCGCGCTGACAAACTCCGAAATCGAGGAAATCTGGCAGCGCGTTGGCGACGGAACGCCCATAGATATCGTGCCCTGAGTAGCTCTCTCTGGCTCTCTCGCTCCAAAACCGAGGCATCTGGCATTGACCTGATCCTGCTTTGTTCTGCAAGTGTTCGCATACGCGATTTTACGGAGTGGGGACAATGGGGCAGGCTGCGGCGCGTTTTGATTACGGGTTTTCCGGCGAAAGCGGGGCGACGGGCGAGCAGGTGCAGGAGCGCTCGCTCGGCTGGGGCGCCGGGGAAGGGCGCGGGGTTCAGCCGCTTGCGGTGTCGATCTTTGCCGATCGTGGCTATCTGCGCGCCGAAATGGCCGAAGATGCCGCTGCGGCTGGCCTGCGCGTGGCGCAGACCAGCGATCTCGAACGGCTTGTCTCCGACGCCGCCGCGCCCGGGCTGGGCGATGTCGTCTTGGTCGATTGCCCGGTGATTGACGGGCTGGAACTGGCCGCGCTGTCCCGGCTCGATATTCGCGCGGCACAAAGTGGGTCGCAACTGGTGGTATCCACCAGCATCGGCTCGCTCGACGATGTCTATGGGTGCCTCGATCAGTCGGAAGCGCAGATCTTGGTCACCCCCAGCCGGGCCGAGCGGGTGATCGCCATGGGCCGCGTCCTCGCCCGCACCGGCAACCGCGTGCGCGAACTGGGCGAGGAAGACCGCCTCACTCTGCTCCGCCTCACCGAGCAGGTCACCAACATAGCCGCCCGGCTGGAGCAGCTGTCCACGGGCGGCCCGGCCGACGTGGAAAGCGCCTCCGCGTTCCACTTCAACGGAGAGGGTGGGGAAGCCGGTCCCGCCAAGCTTGATGACGGCACCGATCGCCTAGTGCGCACCGCCCGCCCGCCGCTGCCCGATCCGCGCCTGGTGCGCAAGATCATCCGCCAACGCCAGCTGCGCGCCCGCTTTTTCGAGGGCGACCTGTTCGCCGATCCGGCGTGGGACATGCTGCTCGATCTGACCGCCGCCCGTGTGGAGCACGTGCGCGTCTCGGTTACCTCGCTGTGCATCGCCTCGGGCGTGCCCCCCACCACCGCGCTGCGCTGGATCGGCCAGATGACCGACGCCGGCCTGCTCCAGCGCGTGGACGACGAAACCGACCGCCGCCGCGCCTTCATCACCCTCACCGATAAAGCCGCCGACGCCATGGCCCGCTACTTCGCCGAACTCGGCTCCTCCGCCAACGCGCTGGTTTGATCCTGGGGTGAGGGGGTTGCCAAGGTGCAAATGGCGGCTGCGGGCAGTTCCTCCCGGCCGCCAGCCCTGCGCTGGCGCCCGAAGGGCAAGGCAGGGCTTCGGCACTTTGATGGCGATCTGAGGGGCGCGCGACGTCCGGCGCCGTATCATGCGGAAACGGCTTCGCCCTGATCGCATCGGTTGCGTCTGAAATTGGAACGCCGCGTAATTGATGTAGCCACCCTCGTGCATGGTACGAAGTCGCCTTGGCGCTTCAATGCAGGAGGGTGACCGATGCCGTTGTACGCAGGATTGGCTGTGAGCGACAAGACGACGCATATCTGCGTGGTCGACGCCGACGGTAAGGTACTACGTCGCGATGTTGTTGTGAGCGATCCCGACGTTTTAGCCAAATGGCTCAACAGGCATTGTGCCGAGCTGAGCCGCGTGGTGCTGGAGACAGGAACGCTATCGACTTTCCTGTATCACGGACTGGTCGAGCGCGTTGTCGCGATAGAATGCATCTGCGCGCGGCACGCGAAGGGGGTCCTTTCGGCACGCGTGAACAAGAGCGACGTGCACGATGCGGAAGGGCTTGCCCAACTGGCGCGTACAGGCTGGTACAAGAGGGTTCACATGAAAGCGTCGGCCACGCATATCGACAGGGCAGCCCTGCGTATTCGCGCGCAGCTCATCACCGCGCGCACGTCCATGGCCAATCAGTTGCGTGGGCTCCTGAAGCTGTTCGGCTTGCGCATGGGTACCGCCAGAACACCGGGCCGGCGTGCTGAACGCCTGGCCGCCTTCTACGCCCAGCGCCCGGATCTGAAGGCGCTGTTCGCCCCGCTTATTGCCGCCATGGAAGCCATCGAGGAGCAACTGCGCGCCTCCAATCGCCTGCTCAACGATCGGGCGAAGGCGGACGAGGTCTGCGCCCGGCTGATGAGCATTCGTGGTGTCGGCCCGATCACGGCTCTCACCTTCACTGCTACCATCGAAGACCCCCACCGCTTCGCAAGGAGCGAGGATGTCGGCGCCTATGCGGGGCTTGTCCCCCGACGCAGTCAATCGGGAGAACGCGATGTGAGCGGACATATCTCGAAGGCGGGAGATCCCATGTTGCGCAAGGCGCTTTACGAAGCGGCCAACGTCGCACTGTCGCAGGTGAAGCGGCCATTTGCCCTTCAGGCATGGGGCAGGAAAATCGCCGAAGCCAAAGGGCCCAGGCGTGCCAGAACGGCCGTCGCACGGAAGCTCGCCGCATTACTCCATTAGCTTTGGCTGAACGAGACCGAGTTTCGCTGGGCCTGATCCTCGGCGTTCCTCATCCCGTTCAGCCATGCCCAGGACGATCTCGTCAGAAAAGTAGAGGATCAAACCTCGTTTGGGACTCAGAGACGTCCACCTATTCCGCTCGGCCGCGATCATGAAGGCTCGGACCTGAAGCTGCCACAGCTGCCCGATGACCTCGAAGACAACCATTGGCGAACGGGAAAAAAGGAAGGGCAATGTGGGAATCAATTAGACAACTTTCCTGCCATTCGGGATCATGGTGCCGAATGGCCGTCTTCGGCTTTACCGGTCGTAGCTTAGCCCGCATCATAAATGGCGCGAGCGTGCTGGATATTCAGCTGATTGGCGTTTGCCCAAAGGGTGAGTGCCATGACCGGTTCGAGCAATGACCGTCCAACATCCGTCAATTCATAATCCACCCGCGGCGGGATTGTGGGGAACAAGGTCCGCTTCACCAGCCCGTCGCGCTCCAGTCCGCGCAGCGTGATCGTCAACATTCGCTGCGAAATGCCTTCAATGCGACGCCGCAGTTCGTTGAAGCGTACGGGCCCGTCCTTGAGCGATGCAATGATGTAAAGGCTCCACTTGTCCCCGACGAGATCCAAGATCTCCCGCACCATCCGACAATCGCCTGCGGGATGGGGGGTAGGGAAATCCATGTCACCAGGTGTCATGAGAGTGCCTTCTTGCGAGGGGCTGGTTGGTCACTTTAATAGTGTCAGTAACAATTCAATACCAGCATACCCCTCCTGGAGCAACCATGACCAATATTCTCCTCGTCACCTCGAGCCCCCGCGGCGCCGAGAGCCTGTCCAGCCGCTTCGCCAACGAGATCGCAGAGGGCCTCAAGGCACGGCTTGGCGCAACAGTGATTACCCGCAATCTCGCCGCCAATCCGCCACCCCATATCGGCCGGGCCTATATAGACGGCCGAGTCGCTGCAGCCGAGGCACGCACACCCGACCAGGTCGAGGCGGTTGGCTTGGCACAGACCATGGTCGACGAAGTCAAAGCCGCCGACATCATCGTCCTGGGTTCGGGCATGATCAATTTCGGCCTGCCGTCACCGCTCAAGGCCTGGTTCGATCATATCACCTGGCCGGGCGTGACCTTCGGCTACAGCGAGGCCGGCCCGCACGGCCTGCTCACTGGCAAGAAGGTCTATCTGGTCACGGCCGCTGGCGGCATCTTCTCGCAAGGTGAATGGGCCGCTTTCGATTTCCAGACGGGCTATCTGCGTCACCTGCTGGGCTTCATCGGCTTGACCGACGTCGAGGTCATCCGCGTCGAAGGCACCGTCCTCGGGCCGGAGGCGGCCCAGGCCGCGATCGCCGCCACTGAAGCCCAACTCCACGCCGTGCTCAAGAAGGCCGCCTGATCCGCGAAAGGACGACATCATGTTGCACATCGACCTCTATACCGAGATCACCTGCCCCTGGTGCATCATCGGGCATTACCGGCTGGACAAGGTGCTGGCCGAACGTTTCCCTGATCTGGCGGTGAACATCCGACAGCATCCGGTGCTCCTGCTTCCCGACGCGCCGGCGGAAGGCCTGTACATCCCTGACCTGCTCCGCTCGCGGTACGGGGTGACCGATCCCAAGGCCGCCTTCGCACGGCCCGAAGCGGAAGCGAGGGCGTCTGGCCTGGACCTTGATCTCAGCCGTCAGCCTTGGGCGTACAGAACGCAGGCAGCCCACGGGCTGATCTTGGCCGCGCAGGCGTCGGGAACGGGCCATGCCCTCGCGGTTGCCATCAGCGACGCGTATTTCCTGGAGGCGAAGAACATATCTGATGCCGATGTCCTCGCCGACATTGCCGCAGGTCACGGATTTGAGCGCGAGGCGGCCCGTGCACTTGCGCTGGACCCGGCGCAACATCGGCGGGTCGAGGAGGAGGCGGCGCAGTCCGCTGCCGCTGGCGTTCGTTCGGTCCCCCACTTCGTCTTTGGCGGACGGATCGCGATCCATGGCGGCCGCGGCGAAGACGAGATCGCCACGGCCGTCCGTCAGGCTGCTTCCATCCCAGCGTCCGCTTGACCGAATTTCGCGAGCATCCGCCAATTCCCACCAGAGCGACAGGCCTCAGGCACATCGAGAGCGAGGAGATATCCATGTTGCAAGAAGGTTTTACGACTGCGGATGTGCCCGATCAGGCCGGCAAGTGCTTCATGGTCACTGGAGCAAATACCGGCATCGGGTTCGAGGTTGCTCGCCTGCTGGCCGAGCGGCGCGGGCGCGTGCTCCTGGCCTGCCGCGATGAGGCGAAGACTACCGAGGCCATGCGCCGGATCCGACGGGAGACTCCGGCAGCTGATCTCGCGTTCATACCACTCGACCTGGCGGACCTGGCGAGTGTGCGACGCGCTGCCGAACGAGCTGGCACAGAGCCCCGTCTGGACGTGCTGATCAATAATGCCGGTGTGCAGGACCCGAAGCTGAGGCGGACAGCCCAGGGGTTCGAGCAGACGTTCGGGGTCAACCACCTCGGCTGCTTCGCGCTTTCCGCGCTGCTCCTGCCCAAGCTCATGGAGACGCCGGGATCCCGCATTGTCGTCACAAGCAGCGGGCAGCATAAGGGCGCGAAGATCGAGTGGGAAGATCTCGATGCAAGGAACAGCTACAAGTGGCTTCCACGCTATGCTGCCAGCAAGCTGGCAAACCTGCTCTTTGTCTTCGAGCTCGACCGACGTTTGCGGGCGGCGGGCGTGCCGGTCGAGGCGGTGGCCTGCCATCCGGGTCTCGTTGGAACAAACCTCGCCCGGAGCAGCTGGTGGGGCAATATCGTGATGATCATGATCGGTGCCCTGTTCGCCAAGCCTGCCATGGGCGCTTGGGGAGCATTGCACGCGGCTACGGGTCGGATAAGGCCTGGTGGCTATTACGGGCCGACTGGCTTTTCAGGGCTGCGAGGTCCCTCGGGAGAAAGCACGACCTCCGAAGACGCAAGGAATCCGCAGCTCGCCAGGCGGCTGTGGGATGTGTCGGTCAAGATGACTGGAATCGACCCTGCATTGTCGCTTACGGTCTCCTAATGACATCCTACGCTTAGCGATAGGTGGACATTAGCTGCGGAGTAGCCATCAACGCCGACGATGACCGTTTTTGTCTCAACCTGTTGTTCTCACCGCCAACCAGAACGGCGTAAACTGGTCGCGAGCTACCCCCCGCTGCCCGTAGGTCAGGTCGGCCGTAGCGCCGAAACGCCAGAAAACTAACGTCAGTAAGCTGCAATCATTCGGTGTTGGGTGGCCCTTCAGCGGCAGCCCATCGCCAACACGGCGCATCATGCACCAGCAGAGCGGCCGCAGGCAAATCAGCTCCGTGATGAGCGTAAGGCGGGCGGGAATGGTGGTTGGGCTTGGTTGGCAGGCGTTGCCTTGGCGTGGCGCCGGCGTTCTGCGCGGCGCAGCCAGGCTTGCACGGGGGCGTCGAACCAGCGGGTGGCGGCCCAGGCCACGGCGATGACGGCCACAGCTTGCGCCCACGCGAGGGCCGGCGCGGGCAAGGGGGCGTGGCGGGCCAGCTCCACACCGAGGCGCAGCACGGGGCCTTGCAGGATATAGATCGGGTAGCTGAGCAGGCCGAGCCAGTGCGCGGCCTGCGCCATCCTTTTATCGAGCGGAACGGCGGAGGCCAGCCAGACCAGCAGCGGAAAGCCGAGCAGCGCCAATGCGCCGTCATAGAGGGCGGGATCAAGGCCGACCCCGCGTTCCGGTGCGATCAGCAGTGCGGCAGCAAGCGCGGCGCACAGCATGAGGGCGAGCAACGGGTGCTGGCGCGTGGGGCTGCGCCGCCAGCGGAAGATGAGGATGCCGGTGAAGAACGGATAGACCACCCGCGCTGCGCCAAACGCAAAATCGGCTTTGTCCGTTCCGCCCATCAGGCGGCCGAAATGGGCGATGTCTGTCACCACCAGCACGGCGCCCAGGCCGATCAGCCCGAGCAGCACCTGCTGCGACAGGAACCGCGCGATAAGGGCATAGGCCATGTTCACATAGGCTTCGAACGCGAGGGACCATGCCGCCATGTTGAGCGGAAAGGCAGTGGGCCATTGTGGAAACAGCGGGCAGGGCAGCAGGGCGAGGGCAAAGCCGAGCGCGAGCAGGGCATCGCGCAACGACACGCTGTGGCGCAGGAACACCGCGCCCAGAAACACGCTAAAGCCCATCACCGTGCCCAGCGCCAGCAGGGGATAGAGCCGCCGCGCCCGCGCCCGGGCAAAGCCGGCCCGCGACAAGCGCCCGTCGCGCACCTGCGCGTGATAGGCAAAGGCGATGACGAAGCCTGACAGCGTGTAGAAGAAGTCGACTGCCAGCCCGGCATGGGGCAGGGCCGAAAGGCTGTGCTGCTGCACCAGGTGATAGGCCAGCACGACCAGCGCCGCCACGCCGCGCAAGGCATCGAGCAGGCCAAACCGCTGTGTAACGTGCTGGCTTTCGCCGAGATCCGTCGCGCCAGCGCGCGCGCCATCTGTCATCTGCCAGCGCCCCCTTGCGTCCGCTTCCGGGTAGCCAGGTTGCGGCGCGCCGGGTGTGGCATGGGATCGTGGTTTTGCATCGGCATCGCAACGCGTGGTGGATCGGAAACCGAGCCATTGCCGTGGCGCCGCGCGCCAAGGGGGTTGATGTTGACGCAGGGTCAACCGCTAGATCGCGGTCATGGATGATTCGTTTGCCATCGATGACGTGGTCCGCCGTACGGGGCTGACTGCCCGCGCCTTGCGCTTTTACGAGGCGCGCGGGCTCTTGGCGCCGCTGCGCACCCAATCCGGGCGGCGCTGGTACGGCCCGGCCGATCTTGAGCGCATCCACCGCATCGTGGCGTTGAAGAAAGCCGGGTTGAGCCTCGCTGAGATCAAGCGCCTGTTCGATCGCAAGCCGATCGATCTGGCCGCCCTGCTGTCGGCGCAGCGCGTGCGCCTGGCGCAGCAGGCCGCCGAGATCACCGAGGCTTTGACGCTGATCGATTCCGCATTGTCCCGCGTCGGCCGAGGCGAGCCGCTCGATGCCGCGACGCTCTGCTCGCTGATCCGCAAGGGAGATACGATGATGACAGATGGACAACAGGCGTGGAAAGAGGTGCTCGATCGCTACTATACGGCAGAAGAGCAGTCCCACTGGCAGGCGGCGATGCCCGGGGCGGCCCCGTTTGACCAAGCAGCCTATCATGCGCAGTGGCAGGCACTGGGGCGTCGCATCGCGGCCAAGTTGCCGCTTGATCCTGCCAGCGATGCCGCATTGGCGCTGGTGCGGGAATGGCTGGCGTTGCTCGAACCGTTCACGCGCCAGGCCAGCCCGATGATGTGGGAAGGGGCGAGCCGCCTCTATGCCGACATGGACAACTGGCAGGGCGAGGCCGATCCCGGCTTCAGCAAGCCGGTCTGGGATTTCATCGCCGCCGCGGCCGCGGCCGCACGCAAGGCGGGCAAGGATATCGGCCCCTTGCCCGCGTTCATGGCGCCGCCGGCCTGATCAGCCGCTCCATGCGCAAGAGCCTCGCCCCGTGCACGGCGCACGGGACGAGGCTCTCGTTGGCGTGAGGCCTATGCCCTGTTCGGGGCCTTATTCGGCAGCGATGCCGGCCGCGCCGAACATGTCGACGTCTTCTTCGGTCGGTTCTTCGAGCGTGTTGGCTGCCTTGGCGTTGCGGCGGTTGTCGAAGTTCGACCACACATCGTTCCAGTTGCCGCGCGTGGCCGCCTTGGAATATTCGGTGGCGCGCGTTTCGAAGAAGTTGGCGTGCTCCACCCCGTTGAGCAGCGGGGTCAGCCAGGGCAGCGGGTGCTCCTCGATCATGTAGATCGGATCAAAGCCCAACTGGCCCAGGCGCCAATCGGCGATATAGCGGATGTAGCGCTTGATTTCCTTGGGGCTCATCCCCGGAACGGGGCCCTGCTCGAATGCCAGGTCGATGAAGGCATCTTCCAGGCGCACGGTCTTCTGGCAGCAATCGAGGATGTCTTCCTTCACCGCCTTGGTCAGGCACTGGCGCTCGTTGCAGAATTCCTTGAACAGGCGGGTGATGCCTTCGCAGTGCAGCGATTCATCGCGCACCGACCACGAGACGATCTGCCCCATGCCCTTCATCTTGTTGAAGCGCGGGAAGTTCATCAGCATCGCGAACGAGGCGAACAACTGCAGGCCTTCGGTGAAGCCGCCGAACATCGCCAGGGTGCGGGCAATGTCTTCGTCGCTGTCCACGCCGAAGTTCTGCATGTAATCATGCTTGTCCTTCATTTCGGCGTATTCGAGGAACATGCCGTATTCGCTTTCCGGCATGCCGATCGTGTCGAGCAGGTGCGAATAGGCCGCGATGTGAATCGTTTCCATGTTGGAGAACGAGGCCAGCATCATCTTCACTTCGGTGGGCTTGAACACCCGGCCATACTTTTCGTGGTAGCAATCCTGCACTTCCACGTCGGCCTGGGTGAAGAAGCGGAAAATCTGGGTGAGCAGGTTGCGCTCGTGGTCCGACAGCTTCTGCGCCCAGTCGCGGCAATCCTCGCCCAGCGGCACTTCTTCCGGCATCCAGTGAATCTGTTGCTGACGCTTCCAGTATTCATAGGCCCAGGGATATTCGAAGGGCTTGTAGGTCTTGCGGGCTTCAAGAAGGGACATGGGTGGCAATCCTGTTGGAATTCGAAAGAATATGGGCTGTTTCAGGCGGCAAGGAAAGCCGGCCTGGAGGGCACGGGCATGGGCAAGGGGCCAGGGCGGTTTCGCCATCGGCCAGAACGAAGCGGCGGGGCGCCGGCGCGGCGGCACTGCGCGGCACGACGGGCGCATTCCGGTTTGCGCCAACCTGCGGTGTCTGCCCATTCGGGCGCGGCATGCGATCGCAGGGTATAATGCCGGGAACGGCCGGCCCGGCGCGGCATTGTGGGCACAGGGGCAAACGGGCGAACACGGCCCGCATCCCTCATACCACCACACAATGCAGGAGGCTGGGCATGACCGGCAACGACAGCAATCCCATCGCAAGCCAGATTCGCGAGCACATGGCCGTCATCGGCGCAGACGGTGCCCCGGTCGGCACGGTCGATCATGTCGATGGACATCGCATCAAGCTGACCAAGGCCAAGAGCGGCGCCCACGAAGGGCACCATCATTACCTGTCGCTCGGCCTGGTGGCCGGAGTCGAGGGCGACACGGTGCGTCTTTCGGCCAACGCCGACGTCGCCCTGACCTTTGAGGAAGAGGAAAAGTAGGTTTCCGCTTCCCATATTGGGTAAAGTTTCACGAAAAGCCGCGTCCCCTTCGCGGCTAGGTCGTCCCTGGCGACCGGAAGGCGCCTCGCTCCACGTCGTAAGTGGCGAGGCGCTTTTTCCGTGGTCGCCTAGTTCCAGAACCAGCCCGGCTTGAGGTTGCGATCCTTGCGGTTGCGCCACATCTGGATGTACATCCACAGCCCGGAAAAGCTGAAGAAGATCATCGCAAAGCCCGACAGCGTGCTGATCAGCACCCCGACCGGCCCAAAGCTTTCGCCCGAATGCAGATGGTGCAGCAACCCGACGACCGACTTGCCGCCCTTGGGCTTGGGCCGGCACATATAGTCCGGCGGGCAGACGAACGCCGGCTTGGCCGGGGTTGCATCCGCCATGGTCTTGGCCGGCCGGTCGCCGTCCCCGCCGCTGAGCAGCGGAACAACCTGGCTGAGCGTGCCCGTCACGGCGATCCACAACAGGAAGACTCCGAAAAACACCGAAATCCAGCGGTGCCACTTGCGCATTGAACGATCCCCTATGGTCCTGTGGCCCGCTGCCGATACCGGCATTGGCATCGCCGGGCCGTGCCGCCTTGTGACGGTGTGTTGCCGGCCGGGGCAAGCAGCGAAATGTCGCCATCTGTAACATCGGCAGGGTCTTGGCGTGGTCCGGCATGGGTGACGCTCACTGGGTAACGATCACGGGCAGGATAGCGAATGGCGCGATTCCGGCGGGTGGGACCGCTGGGTGGGGCCGGAAGGGGCGATCGTGCCATGCTGGCCGATCGCCCCCTCGTTTCCCCAATGGCCTCGATGAAGCGCCTCGAGCGATAAATACCTATCGCCAGGCGGTCAGCGGTTGGCCCTTATTGGCAAGCACTTATTGGCAGGCCAGGCATTCCTCGTAATCGGTCTGCTTGACGTCAAGCTCGATCCGGCGTGCCTCGGCGGTGTTGTCCGCTTCCACGCCACCGGCAAAACCGGCGCGCTGCACCGACTTGGAGCGCAGGTAATAGAGCGACTTGATGCCCTTTTCCCAAGCCTGGAAGTGGAGCATCAGCAAGTCCCACTTGTCGACATCAGCCGGGATATAGAGGTTCAGCGACTGCGCCTGGTCGATATAGGGCGTGCGGTCGGCCGAGAATTCGAGCAGCCAGCGCTGGTCGATTTCGAAGCTGGTCTTGTAGACCGCCTTCTCGTCGGCCGAGAGGAACTCGAGATGCTGGACCGAGCCGCCGCGTTCCAGGATCGAATTCCACACATTGGTGGAATCCTTGGACTTTTCGCGCAGCAGCTTTTCCAGATAGGGGTTCTTGACCACGAACGAGCCCGACAGCGTCTTGTGCGTGTAGATGTTCGCCGGGATCGGCTCGATGCAGGCCGAGGTACCGCCGCAGATGATCGAGATCGACGCGGTCGGCGCGATCGCCATCTTGCACGAGAAGCGCTGCATCACGCCCATGTCTGCCGCATCGGGGCAGGGGCCGCGTTCCTGCGCGAGCAGCAGCGAGGCTTCGTCGGCCTTGGCGGCGATATGGCGGAACATCTTGAGGTTCCACGCCTTGGCCATGGCGGATTCGAAGGCAATGCCCTTCTTCTGCAGGAACGAGTGGAAGCCCATCACGCCCATGCCGACCGAACGCTCGCGCGCGGCGGAATACTTGGCGCGGGCCATCTCGTCGGGCGCACGATCGATGAAGTCCTGCAGCACGTTGTCGAGGAAGCGCAGCACGTCTTCCACGAAGTGCTTGTCACCCTGCCACTCGTCCCAGGTTTCCAGGTTGAGCGAGGAGAGACAGCACACCGCGGTGCGATCATTGCCGAGGTGATCGATCCCGGTGGGCAGCGTGATTTCCGAGCAGAGGTTGGAGGTGGAAACCTTCAGCCCCAGATCGCGGTGATGCTTGGGCATCATGCGGTTCACGGTGTCGGAGAACACGATATAGGGTTCGCCGGTGGCCAGGCGCACTTCGACCAGCTTCTGGAACAGCGAGCGGGCATCGACCTTGCCGCGCACCGACTTGTCCTTAGGGCTGCGCAGCGCGAATTCGGCGCCATCCCGCACGGCTTCCATGAACTCGTCGGTCAGTAGCACGCCGTGGTGCAGGTTCAGGGCCTTGCGGTTGAAATCGCCCGAAGACTTGCGGATTTCGAGGAACTCTTCGATCTCGGGGTGCGAGATGTCGAGATAGCATGCGGCCGAGCCACGGCGCAGCGAGCCCTGGCTGATGGCCAGCGTCAGGCTGTCCATCACGCGGACGAAGGGGATGATCCCGCTGGTCTTGCCGTTGAGGCCGACATTTTCGCCGATCCCGCGGACATTGCCCCAATAGGTGCCGATGCCGCCCCCGCGCGAGGCGAGCCATACGTTCTCGTTCCAGGTCTTGACGATGCCTTCCAGGCTGTCTTCCACCGAGTTGAGATAGCACGAGATCGGCAGGCCGCGGCCAGTGCCGCCGTTCGACAGCACGGGCGTGGCGGGCATGAACCACAGCTTGGAGATGTAGTCATAGAGCCGCTGGGCGTGGTCCTGGTCGTCGGCATAGGCATCGGCCACGCGCGCGAACAGATCCTGGTAGGTTTCACCGGGCAGCAGATAGCGATCGTCGAGCGTGTCCTTGCCGAAGATCGTCAGCTTGGCGTCGCGCGCGGCATCGGTGACGATGGTAAAGCGGCGCGGGTTGACCGACTTGGAATCGATTGGCGGGGCCTTTGCGGCATCGCTCGTCGCGCTGGCCATGATCGCGGCCGCGGCCGAAACCAGATCCGCGCTACCCTTGTCGTCTGCCTGCATGTCCACTGCCTTTGCTTCCGCCGGTTGCGCAGCCTTGCGCGTGGCCTTGGTTGCGGTTGCCGGGGTCTCCGGCGCGGCGTCGCGTTCGAGGGTGGCCAGGCCACCTTCCAGTCCCAGTTCGTCCTGCGCCATCACAGCCGTTCCATCGTTCATTTCCCCGGTCCTGAAATTCACTTTCCATTCCCCGTTTGCACGAGGCCCGCCGCGAGTGACGGACCGGATATTGCTGACACTGCCAATGGCCGCGCGATCCAGCATGTGCTGGCCCTTGCAGCCTGACTTCGGTGGCAGAACGAGAGACGACTCAACGCGCCCGCGATCATGCCATAAATTGAAACAGAAAGGGAACAGAATCCCTGTCTGCCATGCCGCGACGCCGAAAACCCAAGCAACGTCAAAGGCTCCGCCACGGTGGACGAGCCACATGCACCCTATATGGGGTGCATCCTGACATATAACTAGGTTTGGTTGCCCTCCGTGGCCACGACCACAACCCATAGTGCTTGAACCGGGTCTGGCAGGCAAGTGGCACATGCCCTCAAGGGCTACGCGATTCGTCGCAAGTACGATTCGCTTCGTCGCTGCCCCACTCATGCTGCAGTGCAGCGACGCGCGGGCTTTCCAAGGCTTCAAGGGAAAAATGACGGGTCCGAAATATTTTTCGTACCCGCTGGCTTTGCTGTGGAAAATACGATGTCCAGAGGCACTGGCACGATATCCCCAGCCGCACTACCCATAGGGGGTGTACTAAGTGGAGGACCACAGGGCTGGGCGGCACGCCGCTGCCGGGCGCGGCACCTTCGCACAGGAGGAACGAGTAATGCGCGATATCCTTTCGATGCTGCTGTCGGGGCTGCTGGTCGGCATCGCCGCCCGCTTTCTCTATCCCGGCGCAGTGGAGATTGGCCTTGCCCGCACGATCGCGCTGGGCATCGGCGGCGCGCTGGTGGCCGGCCTGGCATCGAGCCTGGCGGGACGCGGCAGCGTGAGCGAGGGGTTCAACCGCGCCGGTTGCCTCGCCTCGGTACTGGGCGCGATGCTGTTGATCTATCTGGGCCGCCACTTCTGGTAGTAGGGTCTTGATGGCGGGGCCGGGCAGGGGCCCGGCCGCCGGTCAGCCGGGCACCAGAATCGTCTCGCGCGCGGCGGGCTGCGCCTGGGGGAAATCCTGGTTGTAATGCAGTCCGCGGCTCTCGCGCCGCGCCCGCGCGCTCTGCACGATCAGGTCTGCGGCCTGGAGCAGGTTGCGCAACTCGATCAGATCGGCCGTGACGCGAACATTGCCATAGTATTCGTTGATCTCGCTCTGCAGCAGGGCAATGCGATGGGCGGCGCGCTCCAAGCGCTTGTTGGTGCGCACGATGCCCACGTAGTTCCACATGAACCGGCGCAGCTCGGTCCAGTTCTGCTTGATCACCACGTCTTCGTCGGAATCGGCCACGCGGCTTTCGTCCCAGCCGCGCACTTCGGGCGGGGGTGAAAACTCGTCCCAGCAATCGAGAATGTTGCGCGCGGCAGCGTCGCCGAACACGAAGCATTCGAGCAGGCTGTTCGATGCCAGGCGGTTGGCGCCATGGAGCCCGCTTTCCGAGCATTCGCCCACGGCATAGAGCCCGGTGAGATCGGTGCGCCCGGACAGGTCCACCAGCACGCCGCCGCAGGTATAGTGCTGCGCCGGCACCACCGGGATCGGCTCGCGCGTCATGTCGATGCCCAGACCCAGCAGCCGCTCATAGATATTGGGGAAGTGGCCGCGAACGAATTCGGGATCCTTGTGGCTGATGTCGAGGTGGACATAGTCCAGCCCCAGTCGCTTGATCTCGTGGTCGATGGCGCGGGCCACCACGTCGCGCGGGGCCAGTTCCTCGCGCGGGTCGAAGCGCGGCATGAAGCGCTCGCCACCGCCGGGGAAGCCGGGCGGGATCTTGAGGTGCCCACCTTCGCCGCGCACCGCCTCGGTGATCAGGAAGTTCTTGACCTCCAGATTGTAAAGGCAGGTGGGGTGGAACTGCATGAATTCCATGTTGGATACGCGGCAGCCCGCGCGCCAGGCCATGGCAATGCCATCACCAGTTGCCCCGCGCGGGGCCGTGCTGAACAGATAGGTGCGGCCCGCGCCGCCGGTCGCCAGGATCGTGGCGCGCGCGGTGAGGCATTCGACCTTGCCGCTGGCGGTGTTGAGGGCATAGCAGCCCCACACGCGGCGATCGCCCTTGGGGTGGGCGCGGTGCCGGTCGGTGACAAGGTCGATCGCCACCATGTCGGGCTTGAGCGTGATGTTGGGGTGCGCCATCGCCGCGCGGATCAGCGCCTGCTGAACGGCCGCGCCGGTGGCATCATCGACATGGACGATGCGGCGGTGCGAATGGCCGCCTTCGCGGGTCAGGTGCAGGCTGCCGGCCTCTTCGTTGAACGGCACGCCGATTTCGCCCAAGCGGGCAATCGCCTCGGGCGCATGCTCCACCACGTATTCCACGGTTTCCCGCCGGTTGAGGCCACATCCCGCGATCATCGTGTCGCGCACGTGATCCTCGAAAGTGTCACCTTCGTCGAGTACGGCGGCAATGCCACCCTGGGCCCACGCGGTTGACCCCCCGTCGAGTCGGCCCTTGGCCAGCACCATGACGCGGCAGCGTTCCGCCAGAACCAGCGCGGCGGTAAGCCCGGCTGCGCCCGAGCCGATGATGAGAACGTCGTGCCCGCTCATGGCTGGGCCGTGCGAGAAAGGGGGGGTCTTGATGCTCACGCGCGCCTCTTTGCCCGCGCGGGCCGGGTTTGGAAAGGGATTTGCCGCGCGGTGGCCCGTGCTGGCCGCAGGCCGGAACGGGAGATATATAACTTAAGATATAGATATCTTATAATTTCATTTCGTTTTCACCAGATGGAATGTTAAGAGTGCGCCATCTGAAAAGTGCCATCGGAGTCGGGCGAAAAATGGTATTCGGTCGTGTCCTGTGCTTGTTCAACCGCCATCGCCCACAGCGCGATAAAGTCACCTGGGATGGCTTCAACTACAATTCCGAATGTGTGCATTGCGGCAAGCGGATCTATCGTCGCCAGGGTGGTGGCTGGCGCGCCATGCGGGCGCCAGCGCTGGACGAAAAGGGTGCCGAGGCCCAGTAACAACGGGGTTTTTCCGACGAAAAAAAGGGGGCGCGGCCACAGTGGCTGCACCCCCTTTTTGCTGGGCGCACATGGCGCTGAAGCGGCGTCTCAGGCGCCGGCGGTCAGGCTCACAAACACGTCTTCCAGATCGGCTTCGCGGGTCGATACGTCGAGGATCTGCACGCCCATGGCCTGGACCAGGGCCATGACTTCACCCGCGTTGCTGCGATCCTTGTCATAGGTGATTTCCACCTGTCTTTCGTTAAGGGTCGCCTTGATGAAGGCGGGGTGCTGCGGCGCCTGTGCCAGCGGCTTGTCCAGCGTCAGCACCACGACCTTTTCCCGTGCCATGCCAACCAGTTCGCGCGTCGGCTTGTTGGTGATCAACCGACCGTGGTTGATGATCGCGATGCGGTCGCACAGCTGCTCGGCTTCTTCCAGGTAGTGCGTGGTCAAGACCACGGTCACGCCGCCGGCATTGAGTTCACCCACCAGTTCCCACAGCTGGCGGCGCAGCTCCACGTCCACCCCGGCGGTCGGTTCGTCCAGCACCAGCACGGGCGGGGTGTGGACCATCGCCTTGGCAATCAGCAGGCGGCGCTTCATGCCGCCCGACAGCGAGCGGGAATAGGCCTTGGCCTTGTCGGCCAGGTGCACCGCGCGCAGCAGTTCCATCGAGCGACGCAGATGCTTGGGCACGCCATAGAGGCCAGCCTGGATATCGAGCACTTCGATCGGCGTGAAGAACGGGTCGAACACGATTTCCTGCGGCACGATGCCGATCGCCGCCTTGGCATTGCGCCGATCGGCATCGATATCGTGGCCCCAGATTTCCACCGTGCCCGAGGTTTTCAGGACCAGGCCCGCCAGCGTGTTGATCAGCGTGGACTTGCCCGCGCCATTGGGGCCGAGCAGGCCGAAGATTTCCCCGCGCGGCACATCGAAGCTGACGCCTTCGAGCGCGAGCTTGGCCGGCGCCTTGCCCGTGGCGGCATAGCGCTTGACCAGGTCGCGGATGCGGATGGCGGGTTCGGCGGCGGTTTCGGGGATGGAGGCGGGGGCGTTCATGCCGCGCTTCCTGCCCCCAGTCGCGCGCAAGGTAAAGGCTTCAATGGGGCAAAACGGCAATTGTGCGGCGCGGTGGCATTTGCTAGGCGGCGGGGCATGATCCAGCCACCCGAAACGATCTTCACCGATGCCACCCGCGTCAGCTGCGACGGGTCGAGCGGCATCCGCACGACCGGCGCATTCAAGCCTTCCGCCCTTGGCCACCCGCGCGTGTGGCTCGAGATCGACGAGAAGGGCTATGTCGAATGCGGCTATTGCGACAAGCGCTTCGTGCTCAAGGGCGGCCCGGCCGACACGGGCGCCACGCAGGCCGCCTGAACCGGTGCTAACCGGTTGCGCCGCACCAATTGTGGCGCACCGGCAGGACGCCGCTGGCCAGCGGCCATGCGCGTGCCTATATCGGTAGGATGACGCTTTCTGCCGACACCCGCTCGCTGCTCTATCGCCCTGGCCTGCTCACCCCCGATGACGCGCAACGCCTGGTGCGCGGTGCGCTGGGCGCGTGCGATGATGGCGAGCTGTTCCTGCAATTCGTGGCCAGCGAAAGCTTTGGCTTTGACGACGGGCGGCTGAAGACGGCGGACTATTCGCGCGACGCCGGCTTTGGCCTGCGCGGCGTTTCGGGCGAGATGACCGGCTTTGCCCATGCCAACGAGGTTTCGGCCGCCGCGATCGCTCGGGCGGGCGAAACGCTCAAGCTGCTCGATCCGGCCAAGGGCCAGCCCGCGCCGCCACCGCGCAACAACAACCGCCATCTCTACACCGATGCCTCGCCCCTCGATGGCGTGCCGTTCGAGGCCAAGGTGCGCCTGCTCGAACAGATCGATGCCGCCGCCCGCGCCCGCGATCCGCGCGTGGTGCAGGTCTCTGCCTCGCTCTCCGGCTCATGGTCGGTGGTCGAGGTGGTGCGCGCCGATGGCTTTATCGCGCATGACGTGCGCCCGCTGGTGCGGCTCAACGTGTCTGTCGTGGTCGAAGAGCAGGGCCGCCGCGAAACCGGCTCGTTCGGGATCGGTGGGCGGCGGCTCTATGACGATCTGTTCCTGCCCGAGACCTGGAACCGCGGCATCGACCAGGCGCTGCACCAGGCGGTGACCAACCTTTCGGCCGTGGCCGCACCGGCGGGCGAGATGACCGTGCTGGTCGGCCCGGGCTGGCCCGGCGTGTTGCTGCACGAGGCGGTTGGCCATGGCCTGGAAGGCGATTTCAACCGCAAGGGCACCAGCGCCTTTTCCGGGCGAATCGGCCAGCGCGTGGCGGCGCCCGGCGTGACCGTGGTGGACGATGGCACGCTGCTCGGCCTGGGCGGGCAGGGCCGGCGCGGCTCGCTCTCGATCGACGATGAAGGCACGCCTACCCAGGAAAACGTGCTGATCGAGGATGGCATCCTCAAAGGCTATATCCAGGATCGGCTCAACGCCCGGCTGATGGGTGTGGCGCCGACCGGCAATGGCCGGCGCGAAAGCTATGCCCATGCGCCGATGCCGCGCATGACCAATACTTTCATGCGCGGCGGCAACGATGATCCGGCCGAACTGCTGTCGCGCGTCAAGGACGGCATCTTTGCCAAGTCGTTCGGTGGCGGCCAGGTGGATATCACCAGCGGCAAGTTCGTGTTTACCTGCACCGAGGCCTATCGCGTCAAGAACGGCAAGCTGGGCGATCCGATCAAGGGCGCCACGCTGATCGGCGATGGCCCCACCGTGCTGACGCGGGTGACCGGGATCGGCAACGATTTCGCGCTGGATGAAGGCGTCGGGGTGTGTGGCAAGGGTGGGCAGAGCGTGCCGGCCGGCGTGGGCCAGCCCACTGTGCTGGTCGATGGGCTGACGGTGGGGGGCACGGCCTGACGCCTGCATTTTTCAGGTGGAGTTCAGCGCCGGCATGGTATTCTGCCGGGCATAAGATCGAGACACGCAAGACCAAGAGGCGAATCATGATGAAGCAGGCAAAAATGCTGGCTCTTTCGCTCGCCGTGGGCAGCATGGCGCTGGCCGGAACCATGGCCGAAGCCAAGCCGCGGCTGACCCCGCAACAGGAACTGGACAAGCGCCTGGAAGGGCGCGTGCCGGGCAAGCCGGTGGATTGCATCTACATGCCCACCGTCGCCGGATCGCAGGTATTTGACAAGACCGCGATCGTCTATGATTCGGGCCGCACGCTCTATGTCCAGAAGCCGCGCACGGGCGCCGAATCGCTGCGCAGCGATGATATCCTGGTCACCCGGCTAACCGGTTCGGAACTCTGCGCGATCGACACCGTGCAACTGCGCGATCGCACCAGCGGTTTCTGGCGCGGGTTCGTCGGGCTCGACAAGTTCATTCCCTATACCAAGCCCGACAAAGTGGCGCAGGCGAACTGACGGATAGGCCAATCGATGGTGACGACGCCGCGTTTCTGGGCGCAGGATCTGCTGCATTTCTGGTTCCGTGCGTTGTCACCCCAGGCCCGCTTTGCCAACGATCCCGCAATCGACGCGGCGATCGCCGATCGTTTCGCGCCCTTGCTCGGCCCGATCGCAGCGCAGCCGCTCACCGAGCTGGCCAAGGATCGGGATACACTGCGCGCGGCGATCCTGCTGTTCGACCAGGTGCCGCGCAATGCCTTTCGCGATAGCGCCCAGGCCTTTGCCTATGACGATCTGGCCCTGGCGCTCACCCGCGTTGCCCTGCACCGGGGCTGGGACCGAGGGCTGGACCGCGATGCGCGGCAATTCCTGCTGATGCCCCTGATGCACAGCGAAGACCGCGTGGTGCAGCGCGAAAGCGTTGCCCGCTTCACCGCGCTGGGCAGCAGCTATATCCGCAGTTTTGCCGTGGCGCACGCGCGCATGGTCTGGCGCTTTGGCCGCTTTCCCCACCGCAACGCCGTGCTCGGCCGGGTGAGTTCGGCGGCGGAAAAGCGGGCCGTGGCAGCAGGCAACCATTGGTAGCAATTGCCGCGCTAGGCCATTATGCAGCCTGGCATGACGACGCTACGCCTTGCCACCCCCGCTGATGCCTTGCCGCTGGCCGACCTTGCCCGCCGCGCGATCTCGGCCAAGTTCGAGCATCTCTACAAGCCGGAAGACTTTGCCGCGTTCATGGAAGAGGCGCATAGCGACGCGGTAACGGCGCGGCAGATCGCCGATCCGGGCATGCGCATCGCCGTGATCGAGGATGAGGGGCGCCTGGTCGCGTTCTGCAAGCTGGTCCTCGATAGCACGCTGCCGCGCGACTACACGCACCCGCAAAAGCCCCTGGAGCTGAAGCAGCTTTATACCGATCCCGCGCACATCGGCGGCGGGCTGGGCCGGCAGCTGATGGATTGGGCGATGGCCACCGCGCGCGATCGCGGCGCTGACGAGATTCAGCTCACGGTCTATAGCGACAACCCCGATGCGCAGCGCTTTTACCATCGCTTTGGCTTTGAAAAGATTGCCGATATCGAATTTTGGGTGGGCAACCACTGTGACCCGGAATTTCTTTACGCCTGCAAGCTCTGAACACCCTTCATGCCGGGTGGCCATGGCGCGGGGCACGCGGTATAAGCCCGCAGCATGAGCGAGATCCGTCCCTGGCGCACCATCGTGCGCCGCCAGAGCCGCCAGATCATGGTGGGCAGCGTGCCGGTCGGGGGCGATGCCCCTATCACCGTCCAGACCATGACCAACACACCTACGGAAGATGCCGTGGCCACGATCGACCAGATCCGCCGCTGCGAGGATGCCGGCGCCGATCTTATCCGCGTGTCCTGCCCCGACGTGGCGAGCACGGCGGCGCTGGGCAAGATCGTGAAGGCATCGCGCATTCCGATCATCGCCGACATCCATTTCCACTACAAGCGCGCTCTCGAGGCGGCTGACGCGGGCGCTGCCTGCCTGCGCATCAACCCTGGCAATATCGGTTCGGCCGATCGCGTGGCCGAAGTGGTGCGCGCGGCCAAGGCCAATGGCTGCGCCATCCGCATCGGCGTCAATGGTGGCAGCCTGGAACGGCACCTGCTTGAAAAGTATGGCGAGCCGTGCCCGGAAGCGCTGGTCGAATCCGCGCTTGACCATATCAAGTTGCTGCAAGACCACGACTTCCACGAATACAAGGTGGCGGTGAAGGCCTCTGACGTGTTCCTGGCGGTATCGGCCTATATGGGCCTGGCTGAAGCAGTCGATTGTCCGCTGCACCTGGGGATCACCGAGGCCGGCGGCTTGATCGGCGGCACGGTCAAATCGGCGATCGGCATCGGCAATCTGCTGTGGGCCGGCATCGGCGACACCCTGCGCGTTTCGCTGTCGGCCGAGCCGGAAGAGGAAGTGCGCGTCGGCTTTGAAATCCTCAAGAGCCTGGGCCTGCGCACCCGCGGCGTGCGCGTGGTGTCGTGCCCCAGCTGCGCGCGCCAGGGCTTTGACGTGATCCGCACGGTCGAGGCGCTGGAAGCCCGGCTGCAGCACATCAAGACGCCGATCTCGCTGTCGGTGCTGGGCTGCGTGGTCAACGGCCCGGGCGAAGCGCGCGAAACCGATATCGGCCTGACCGGCGGCGGCAATGGCAAGCACATGGTCTATCTCTCGGGCGTGACCGATCACACCGTGCAGTCCGAAGAGATGCTCGATCATATCGTCGCCCTGGTCGAGGCCAAGGCGGCAGAGATGGAAGCGGCGGCCGATGCCGCAGCGGCCAAAGTGGGCGAGCCGGCGGAGTGAAGCCGTCCGTGGTGCTGTTGGCTGCGCCGCTGATCTTCGCGGCCGCGCCGGCCTTGGCGCAGGACGCGTTTCAGGCCGGGCTGGCGCGGTTCGAGCAGGGCGATGCCAGTGTGGATGCCCGCGCGCTGCGCTGGCAGAACCGTGTGCGCCTGGGCGGCACCGTGCCCGAATGGGACCAGGCGCAATCGGCTTGGGCCACGATCGAGCGTGATCCGGCGCGCAGCCTCGCCATGGCGCAGGCGCAACGCGCGATCGATCCGCTCAATCTCAATGCGCTCTATCTCGAAGAACAGGCCCTGCCACGCCTGGGCCGCGCCGATGAGGCGCGCCTGCGCCACGCCCAGATCCTGATCCTCCTGCGCGGCATCACCGGCGGCCAGGACGGCGCAACGCGCGAGCGCGCCTGGAACGTGGTGAGCGCGGCGGAAAAGGACACCGCGCTGGCGCTGCTCGGCTTTGCCGTGACCGGCGAGGAAACGCGGCGCGACGGCGGCCATGCCTATGCGGTGATCACCGCCACGCCACCGATGGGCGGGCAGCCGATGACGATCTGGATCGGCATTGACGCGCTGGTGGCTGCACCATGACCACTCTCGTGCGCCCGGCCACGCGCGCCGATCTGCCGCTGGTGGCGCAGCTTATTCGCGATCTGGCCGCCTATGAAAAGCTCTCGCATGCGGTGCGCTTTGACGAAGCGACGCTAGGCGAGCATCTGTTCGGCCCGCGCCCCATGGCCGAAGTGCTGGTGGCTGAGCAGGACGGCGTGGGGCAGGGCTTTGCCTTGTTCTTTCACAACTTTTCCACGTTCGAAGGCAAGCCGGGAATTTATCTGGAAGACCTTTACGTGCGGCCCGAGGCGCGCGGCGCCGGCTTGGGCAAGGCGCTGTTGCAGGCCTTGGCAAGGCTTGCCGTGGCGCGCGGGTGTGCGCGGCTGGAATGGTCGGTGCTCGATTGGAATGCGCCGTCGATCGCGTTCTACCGGTCACTGGGCGCACGCATGATGGACGAATGGCGGATCATGCGGGTAGACAGTGCTGCGTTGCAGCAACTGGGGGCTGTAAGCCAAGGTTGATCCGTGGTAACCTTGTTCAGCTTTCACCCATGAAAACCATGGCATGATCGGAATATGAAGCAGCATCTGGCAGACAAGACCGGCGCCGCAGCCGGCAGTGCGCGCGCCGAAGGCACGTCACGGCGCGGCCTGCTGCGCGGCATGGTGGCCGCCGGTGGTGCGCTTGCCGGCGTGGCCAGCGCACCGCGCGTGTTTGCCCAGGCCTGGTCGATGCCGCAGCAGCATCGCCGCGTACTGGAGGTGGCGGCCCAGCAGCGCGATCGCGTGGCCAATCTCTTGTGGCACACCGATGTGGTCGGCATTGCCGATTTCTCGCTGCCCTCTTCGCTGCCGCGCTTCCACTTTGCCGATCTGCAGGCTGGCCGGGTCGATTCGATCCTAGTGGCCCATGGCCGTGGCTCTGATCCCGAGCATGATGGCTTTCTCAAGTTCTTCTCGAACCAGATCAACAGCCTGGCGACCTCGCGCGGGGCATTCGTGACCAACGAATGGTATCGCGGCAAATATGGCAGCTCGATCCGTCTGACCGGGGTCGATCCCGATAACAACATGGCGCAGGACCGCGCGATCGTGGTGCACCCTGCGTGGTATGCCAACCCGGACATGCTGGCCAAATGGGGCAAGCTGGGGCGCAGCGATGGCTGCTTTGCCCTGCCCGAGGCGGATTTCACCCAGGCACTGTGGCGCCTGGCCGCCGGTCGGCTGATCTATGCTGATCGTCTCGGCCTGGCCTGAGGCGGCCCGACACTCCGTTCAGAAGTCGATCGCAATCCCGTTCTTTTCCCAATCGCCATAGCGGGTTGGGTCAAGGCCGTCAGGATCTTGCGTCGGCTCGGCCACGCGCGGGGGCGGGGCCGGCGCATCGGTCCAGTGGGCGGGCTTGGCAAACGGCGCAGGGCGCTGCGTCGCGCGCTGCCGGTTGGCGGGAAGCGGCTTGTCCATGCCAAGGCCATGCGCCTTTGCGCCCCCGCGCGCAATTGCCAAATGGGGCATAAGGCGCGATAGGCGCGAAGATGGCCCCTATCCGACAGACCGAAGAGACCCCCGGCGTGCCCGCGCGCCGCGCCGCGCTGCGCCTGCTTGATGCCGTGTTGCGCCGTGGCGACCCGCTGGACCAGGCGGCGCCCCCGGTGCTGCGCGCGATCGAGCGTGGCGATGACCGCGCGCTGGCCATGGCCATCGTGCAAGAGGCGCTGCGCTGGCTGCCCGATCTCGATGCCCTGATCGACAGCGCCACGCAGACCGTGCTGCCCGACGATGCCAAGGCGCGCGCCGTGCTGCAACTGATGCTGGCGCAGGCGCTGCGCCTGGGCCTGCCGCCGCATGCGGTGATCGCCACGGGCCTGCCGCTGCTGATGGGCGGTCCGCGCCGCCTGGCCCATGGCGTGTTTTCCGCGCTGCTCAAGCGTGGAGCGGCGCTGCCCGATGCGCCCACCCTGCCGGCGGCTGTTGCCGCGCGCTGGGATCAGGCCTGGCCCGGCCGTACCGCCGCGATCGCCGCCGGCATCTCCACCCCGCCGCCGCTCGATCTCAGCCTGCGCGACGCAGGCGAAACCGCGCGTTGGGTGGAGGAACTGGGCGGGCTATCGCTGTTGCCCGGCCATGTTCGCCTGCCGCGCGGCCAGGCGGTGGAGAGCCTGCGCGGTTTTCCCGAGGGCGCATGGTGGGTGCAGGACCTGGCGGCGAGCCTGCCGGCGCGCCTGCTCGGCGCGGGCGAGGGGCGGCGCGTGCTCGATCTCTGTGCCGCGCCTGGCGGCAAGACCATGCAACTGGCCGCCGCCGGCTGGACCGTCACCGCGCTCGACAAGTCGGCGCGCCGGCTGGAGCGGCTGTCGGCCAACCTGGCGCGCACCAGCCTGACGGCCACGGTGGTGCAGGCCGATGCGCTGAAATGGCAGCCCGATGAACCGTTCGATGCCGTGCTGCTCGATGCGCCGTGCAGCGCCACCGGCACCTGCCGACGCCATCCCGATGTGCTGCACCGCCTAGCCGCGATGGACGAGTTGACCGCGTTGCAGGCCCAGATGCTGGCACGCAGCGCTGCCTGGCTGCGGCCGGGCGGCACGCTGGTCTATGCCACCTGCTCGCTCGAACCGGCCGAGGGCGAAGCGCAGGCCGCCGCTTTTGCCGGTCTCGATCCGGCGCCGATCCAGGACGGCGAATTGCCCGCCGGCATCGTGCCCACGCCGCAAGGGTGGCTGCGCAGCGACCCTGGCATGCTGGCGCAAGAGGGCGGCATCGACGGGTTCTTTGCCGCGCGCTGGCGCCAAGGGTGATGCAAATGGCCGGCAATTCATTTTGCCGGCGCGGTTTTTGTGGCTAAGCCGGCGCCATGTCTGCCGGCCACCATCACGATCACCACCACGCCCATGCTCATGACCATGGCCACGACCATGGCCACCATCATGGCCCGGGGCACAGCCATGCGCCGGCCAGCTTCGGCCGCGCCTTTGCCCTGGGCATCGCGCTCAACACCGCGTTCGTGGTGGTCGAGGGTGGTTATGGCATCGTCAGTGGCTCGATGGCGCTGGTTGCCGATGCCGGGCACAACCTGTCCGACGTGCTCAGCCTATTCATGGCCTGGGGCGCCAGCGTGCTCTCGGCGCGGCCGCCGCAGGGCCGCTTCACTTATGGCTTCAAGTCCAGCTCGATCCTGGCCGCGCTTGGCAACGCCGCGCTGCTGCTGGTGGCGCTGGGTGCGATCCTGGTGGAAAGCGTGCGCCGCCTGATGGAGCCAGAGGCCGTGTCGCCCGGCCCGGTGATGATCGTGGCGGCGATCGGCATCGTCATCAACACGTTCACCGCCCTGCTGTTCATGCGCGGCAGCAAGCACGACATCAACTTGCGCGGCGCCTATCTGCACATGGCCGCCGATGCGGCGGTTTCAGCAGGCGTCGTGCTCGCCGGCCTCGCCATGGCGATGACCGGGTGGACTTGGATCGACCCGCTGACCAGTCTGGTCATCGTGGTGGTGATTGCCGTGGGCACCTGGGGCCTGGCGCGCGACTCGCTCAAGCTGGGGCTTCAGGCCGTGCCCCCGGGGATCGATCCGAACAAGGTCAGTGCCGCGCTGGCCGCCATGCCGGGCGTGGCGCGGGTGCACGATCTGCACATCTGGCCGATGAGCACCACCGAAACCGCACTGACCGCGCACCTGATCATGCCGCAGGGCCACCCGGGCGACGCATTCCTGGCCCATGTGGCACACGATCTGGAGCATGATTTCGGCATCGGCCATACCACGATCCAGGTCGAAACCGACGATTGCGGCGGTTGCTCGCTGGAGGTTTAAGGGTTTGGCGGGGTTACCGGGATTGGTGGCTGGCTGTTGTTGGAGCGGTGATCGCAGACTGAGCGCGCGTTATCAAGCTGGACCCCGGACTTGATCCGCGGTCCAGCTGTTCTGCTTGTGCAAAATGCGAGAACGCCCGCACATGGGCGATTTTTGTTCGCGCAGAGGCGCTGAGGCGCAGAGATTCCATTCTCTCTGCGCCTCAGCGCCTCTGCGCGAAACATCTTCCTAAGGCGTCGCTGATGCCGCGTCGGCCGGCACGGTAGCATCGACCAACGGCGGCGGGGCCGGGCGGCTGTCGAGCATGGTGGCGGCTTCATCGAGCGCGCGGGCTTCGCCGCGGGTGACGCCGCCGGGGCCGGGGTCGCTATCCTGCTGGCAGGCCGCCAGTGGCAGCACGAGGGCTAGGGCCAGAAATGCGCGCATGGTCAGATGAGGGGCAGGCTGGCGCGAAGAGTGCGAGGCACAGCTTCGCGCCATGGGCCTGTTACATCTTGGGGTTGCTGTTGGCGCCACCGTTCGCGCTGGCGTCGCCCGCTTCGGCTGCCGCAGCGGCTGCCTTGGCGGCATCGGCTGCGGCGGCGGCATTGTCGGCGGCGCTGCGGGCGGCGTCTTCGGCGGTTTGCGCGGCCGCGCTGGGATCGGCGGCGGGGGCATCGACCGGGGCCGGGGCGGCAGCCGAGACATCGGTTGCGGGCAGTTCGTCGGCCGGCATTTCCACGTTGTCGGGCGAGGCTTCCGTCGAGGCATCGTCCGAGCGGCCGCAGGCGGAGAGCGACAGCGCGGCGGCGACCAGGGCGACGCCAGCAATGGCCGTCGGGAAGAGCTTCTTCATCGTGGGGGCTTCCTTGTTCGTTCCTGTCGGCGCATGGCCGAACCTTGCCCTATGGGTATTACCGGCGCGCCAGTGTCAAGCCAATGGCAAACTTGGCTGGGCATCCTTGGCGGATCAGCGCCGTTCGTAAGGCTTGCTTACGGATATAAAGAACTCTTTATATGGATTGACCGATATAAAGGTTGCTTTATATGCCACTGCTCATGAACCTGCTCGAATCCTTGCGCGCTCTGGCTGATCCCACGCGCCTGCGTATCATGCGCCTCTTGGCCAGCATGGAGCTGGCCGTGGGTGAACTCGCGCAGGTCTTGGGGCAAAGCCAGCCCCGCGTTTCGCGCCATGTAAAAATCCTGTGCGATGCGGGCCTCGCTGAACGGCGGCGCGAGGGTGGCTGGGTGTTCCTGCGCGCGGCGATTGCCGAAGAAACCGCGCGACGCGGGGCGCCCTCGGCACTCGGCACGGCGCTGGCCCGCGTGCTCGCCGCGGCCGAGGCGGAGGACGCTGATTTCGCCCGCGAAGTGCGCGAGGATCGCCATCATCTCGACGCGATCCGCGCCACGCGCGAGGCGAGCGCGGCCGAATATTTTGCCCGCCATGCCGCCGATTGGGACCAGTTGCGCAGCCTGCACATCGCCGATGGCCCGGTGGAGGCCGCGCTGATCGGCTTGCTCGATGCGGCTGGCGCGGGTCAGCCGCTCGGCCACCTGCTCGACGTTGGCACCGGCACCGGCCGCATGGCGCAATTGCTCGCGCCGCGTGCCAGCCACGTCACCGCGCTCGACAAGAGCCCGGAAATGCTGCGCCTGGCGCGCACGCGCCTGCAGGGCCTGCCCGCCGGGCAGGTCGATCTGGTGCAGGGGGATTTCCTGTCGCTGCCGTTTGCCGATGGCGGGTTTGACACGGTGCTGTTCCACCAGGTGCTGCACTATGCCCTGGCGCCCGAGGCCGTGCTGGCCGAGGCCGCGCGCGTTACCGCCCCGGGCGGGCGCATTGCCGTGGTCGATTTCGCCGCGCACGATCGCGAGGAATTGCGCCTGGCCCATGCCCACGCCCGTCTAGGCTTTTCCGATGCGCAGATGGCCAAGCTGCTGGGCGATGCCGGGTTTACCCCGCTCGCCGAACAGGCGCTGGCCGGGCACGAACTGATCGTCAAGCTGTGGACCGCCCGGCGCCGCGATCCCGCTGCCGCTGCCGTTCCTCCTGCTTCCGCCTTTACCAAGAGCTGAGACCCATGACCCGCTACGACCAGCTGCGCGAGGCGCGCACCGCGCTCGATACCCCGCTTTTTGCCGGCCTGCCCGGCGATATCCGGGTGAGCTTCGAATTCTTTCCGCCCAAGACCGATGCGCTGATGGCACAGCTGTGGGACGTGGTGCAGACGCTGGCGCCGCTGCAGCCCGAATTCGTCTCGGTGACGTATGGCGCGGGCGGCTCCACCCGCGACCGCACGCATGACACGGTTGCCCGCATCATCCGCGAGGCGCGCCTGCCGGCCGCCGCGCATCTCACCTGCGTCGATGCCAGCAAGGCCGAAATCCGGGCCGTGGCGGAAGCCTATTGGGAAGCAGGCGTGCGCCACATCGTCGCCCTGCGCGGTGACATGGGCGCGCCTGGCGTGCCGTTTACCCCGCACCCCGATGGCTATGCCAATGCCGCCGAACTGGTAGCCGGGCTCAAGACGATTGCCCCGTTCGATATTTCGGTGGCGGCCTATCCCGAATGCCACCCGGATTCGCCCAGCCAGGAAGCAGACATCGACAATCTCAAGCGCAAGCTGGATGCCGGTGCGAGCCGCGCGATCAGCCAGTTCTTCTTCGAGCCGGAAACCTTCTTCCGTTTCCAGGACAAGCTGGCTGCGGCCGGGATCGCCGCGCCGGTGCTGCCGGGCATTCTGCCAGTGTCCAACTTTGCCCAGACGCGCAAGTTTGCCGCTGCCTGCGGCGCGGCACTGCCAGCCTGGATGGAAAGCCTGTTTGCCGGGCTCGACACGCACCCGGCCTCGCGCCAGCTGGTGGCCGCCACGGTTTCGGCCGAGTTCTGCCGCCGCCTCTACGCCGGTGGCGTGCGCGATTTCCACTTCTACACGCTCAACCGTGCCGAACTGAGCTATGCCATCTGCCATCTGCTGGGCCGCCGCCCGCACGGCGCTGCCGGCCTGGAGAATGCCGCATGACTGCTCTTGCCCCCAGCCAGGCGCGTGCCGCGCTGCTCGATCAGGCGCGCCAGCGTATCCTGATCACGGATGGCGCCTTTGGCACCGAGATCCAGAACCGCAAGCTGACCGAGGCGGATTATGCCGGCAATCTGGGCCTCACCCACGACCAGAAGGGCAACAACGATATCCTGGCGCTGACGCGGCCAGACGTGCCCGAGGCGATTCACCGCGCCTATTTCGAGGCCGGCGCCGATATTGCCGAAACCAACACCTTTTCGGCCAACCGCATCAGCCAGGCCGATTATGGCGCTGAACACCTCGTGCGCGAGATCAACCTGCAATCGGCCGCCCTGGCCCGCCGCGTTGCCGATGAATTTGCCGCGCGCGATGGCCGCCCGCGCTTTGTGGCCGGCGCTATCGGCCCGACCAACAAGACGCTGTCGCTCTCGCCCGATGTCAACGATCCCGGCTATCGCGAGATCGACTGGGATTTCCTGGTGGAGGTCTATCGCGAGCAGGCCGAGGCGCTGGTCGAGGGCGGCGCCGATTTCATCCTGGTGGAAACCGTGTTCGACACGCTTAACTGCAAGGCCGCGATCATGGCGGTCAAGCAACTGGAGCGGCAACTGGGCCGCGAAGTGCCGATCATGCTGTCGATGACGCTGACCGATCTTTCGGGCCGCAACCTGTCGGGCCATACGGTGGAGGCATTCTGGTGTGCCGTGCGCCATGCCCGCCCGGTGACCGTGGGCCTCAACTGCTCGTTCGGCGCCACCCAGTTGCGCCCGCATGTGAAGGCGCTGGCCGAAACCGCCGACACATTGATCATGATCTATCCCAACGCCGGCTTGCCCAACGAACTGGGCCAGTATGACGAAGAGCCCGACACGACTGCCGGCCTCGTTGGCGAATGGGCCGTGGCCGGCCAGGTCAACGTGCTGGGTGGCTGCTGCGGTTCCACGCCCGCGCATATCGCCGCCATGGCGCGCAAGGTCAGCGGCCTTGCGCCGCGCAGCCTAGCCCAGCCCGAACCGCTCACCCGCCTTGCCGGCCTCGAACCGTTTGTGATGATCAAGTGATGACCGAACAGAACACCACCGGGATGACCAATTCCGGCTCGCGTTTCGTCAATGTGGGCGAGCGCACCAATGTCACCGGCTCGGCCGCGTTCAAGAAGCTGATCCTGGCGGGCGACTATGCCAAGGCGGTGGAAGTCGCGCGCCAGCAGGTGGAAAACGGCGCCCAGATCATCGACGTCAACATGGACGAGGGCCTGCTCGACGCGGTCGAGGCCATGACCACCTACCTCAAGCTGATCGCGGCAGAGCCGGACATCGCGCGGGTGCCGGTGATGATCGACAGCTCCAAGTGGGAGGTGATCGAGGCCGGCCTGAAATGCGTTTCGGGCAAGCCGATCGTCAATTCGATCTCGATGAAGGAAGGCGAAGACGCGTTCCTGCACCACGCGCGGCTGTGCATGGATTATGGCGCCGCCGTGGTTGTCATGGCCTTTGACGAAAAGGGCCAGGCCGACACGCGCGAGCGCAAGGTGGAAATCTGCTGCCGCGCCTATGACCTCTTGATGGGTATCGGCTTTCCGCCCGAAGACGTGATCTTCGATCCTAACGTCTTTGCCGTGGCCACCGGGATCGAGGAGCACGACCGCTACGCCCTCGATTTCATCGAGGCGACGCGCGAGATCAAGGAACGCTGCCCGCACGTGCATATCTCGGGCGGCCTTTCGAACCTCTCGTTCAGCTTCCGCGGCAACGAGACGGTGCGCCGCGCCATGCACTCGGTGTTCCTCTATCACGCCATCCCCGCCGGCATGGACATGGCCATCGTCAATGCCGGTCAGCTCGACATCTACGACCAGATCGACCCGGTCTTGCGCGATGCCTGCGAAGACGTGCTGCTGATGCGCCACCCTGATGCGACCGAGCGCCTCATCGCGCTGGCCGAAAGCTTCAAGGGCAAGGACAAGGCGGCAGAAAAGGCCGCCGAGGAATGGCGCGGCTGGGACGTGGTGCGCCGCCTGGAACACGCCCTGGTCAAGGGCATGGACCAGTACATCGTCGAAGACACCGAGGAAGCCCGCGCCGCGATTGCCGCGCGCGGCGGGCGCCCGATCGAGGTGATCGAAGGCCCGCTGATGGAGGGCATGAACACGGTGGGCGACCTGTTCGGTTCAGGGAAAATGTTCCTGCCGCAGGTGGTGAAATCGGCCCGCGTGATGAGGAAGGCCGTCGCCCACCTGATCCCCTATATCGAGGCGGAAAAGCAGGCCGGCGCGCGCCCCAAGGGCCGCATCGTCATGGCCACGGTCAAGGGCGACGTGCACGATATCGGCAAGAACATCGTCGGCGTCGTGCTGCAGTGCAATGGCTATGAAGTGATCGACCTCGGCGTCATGGTGCCGTGGTCCAAGATCCTCGACACCGCGCGCGAGCAGGATGCCGATATCATTGGCCTGTCCGGCCTGATCACCCCCTCGCTCGACGAGATGGTGACCGTGGCCGAGGAAATGCAGCGCGCCGGCATGACCATTCCGCTGCTGATCGGCGGCGCCACCACCAGCAAGGTGCATACCGCGCTGCGCATCGATCCGGCCTATGACGGCCCGGTGGTTCACGTGCTCGACGCCAGCCGCGCCGTGGGCGTCGCCAGCCAGCTCTTGTCCGATACCCAGGCCGAAGGTTTCATCGCCGCCACGGCCGACGAATACCAGCACGTGCGCGATGCCCGCGCGGGCAAGGGCGGCTCCAAGCTGCTCAGCCTGGAAGACGCGCGCGCCAATGGCTTTGTCGCCGAATTCGCGCACAAGCCGGCGCCGCCAGCGCAGCCCGGGCTGCACGTCTTTGCCGAATGGGATCTGGCCGATCTGGTCGAATGCTTTGACTGGACGCCGTTCTTCCGCGCCTGGGAACTGGCGGGCACCTATCCCGCGATCCTCGACGATGCCGTGGTGGGCGAAAGCGCGCGCAGTCTCTATGCCGATGCTCGTGCCATGCTCGACAAGATCGTTGCCGAAAAGTGGCTGACGGCCAAGGGCGTCTGCGGTTTCTGGCCGGCGGCGCGCCATGGCGACGATGTCGTGCTGCACCCCGACGACGACGAGCAGATGGTGCGCTTGCCGTTCCTGCGCCAGCAGTTCGCCAAGAGCCGGGGCCGCGCCAACTATTGCCTGGCGGATTTCATCGATCCCGCCGGTGACTGGCTAGGCGGCTTTGCCGTGGGCATCCATGGGATCGAGCCGCACCTGGCGCGCTTCCAGGCCGGGCACGATGACTATTCCGACATCCTGCTCAAGGCGCTGGCCGATCGCTTTGCCGAAGCCTTCGCCGAACGCCTGCACAGTCACGTTCGCACCACGCTGTGGGGCTATGCGCCGGGCGAGCAGCTGACCAACGAGGCACTGATCCGCGAGGAATATCGCGGCATCCGCCCCGCGCCCGGCTATCCGGCGTGCCCGGATCACAGCCTCAAGCCGATCCTGTTCGACCTGCTCGATGCGCCGGGCAATGCCGGGATCGTCCTTACGGAAAGCCAGGCCATGCTGCCCACGGCGGCGGTTTCCGGCTTCTATTTCGCCCACCCCGACAGCCAGTACTTTGGCGTGGCCACGATCGGGCGCGATCAGCTGGCCGATTATGCCGGGCGGCGCGGGGTGGATCTGGCCGTGGCCGAACGCTGGCTGCGCCCCAACCTGGACTAAGTTTGGGCAAAAAGCCCCCTCCTCTGAAGAGGAGGGGGAGCAAAAGATCAGGGATGAACGGGCTTTTCATCCGCGTAGATCGCCACTTCGGGCGCCTGCTTGCTGCTGATCGAGCCGCGGAACATGCCGGCGGTGTTGAGGGCAAAGCCCACGTGGCCATCGCGGTCCATCGCGATCAGCCCGCCATCGCCGCCGATTTCGGCGATTTCGTCGATCGTGTCCTGCGCGGCTTCGCCCACCTTTTCGTCGCGCCAGGCGATACGGTCGCACACCTGGCGGCCGGCGGATTGGCGGATGAAGTATTCACCCGTGCCGGTGGCAGACACCGCGCAATTGCCATCGATCGCATAAGTGCCCGCGCCGATCAGCGGGGAATCGCCGATCCGGCCCCAGCGCTTGCCGGTCAGGCCGCCGGTGGACGTGGCAGCGGCAAGGTGGCCGTGGACATCGCGCGCGACCGCGCCAACCGTGCCATAGCGGTGCTCGGGCCGCGGCGTGGCATCGAGCACACGCGGCGACAGCGCGCTGACGTGCTCCTTCTTCCACTCCAGATAGTCGTTCCAACGCTTTTGCGTGAAGAAGTACTTGGGATCGACCTGCTCGATGCCCTGTTCGCGGGCAAACTGGTCGGCGCCCGCGCCGGCCAGCAGCACGTGGCGGGAATGCTCCATAACGGCGCGCGCGGCGCGGATCGGGTTCTTGGTGGTGGTCAGCGCCGCCACGGCGCCGGCTTCGCCAGTGCTGCCGTCCATGATCGCGGCGTCCAGCTGGTTCTTGCCCTCGGCATCGAACACCGCGCCGCGTCCGGCGTTGAACTGCGGATCGTCTTCCATCACGCGCACGGCCGCTTCCACGGCGTCCAGGCTCGATCCCCCGGCCTTGAGCACGGCCGATCCGGCGGCGAGCGCGGCCTTGAGGCCGGCGCGATACGAGGCATCTTCAGCTGGCGTGGTTTCCCCGCGCGGTGCGGCGCCGGCGCCACCGTGAATCGCCAGCGACCAGCCGGCATCGGCGGGATAGGGCACGCCGGCCAGCTTGCCCTGCTTGACGCTGGCGGTGCCGGCAAAGGCCGGCGCCGTAACCGCCAGGGTGCCCAAGTCCAGCACGCTGTCAGGGCCGATCCCGGTTACCTTGATCGCCGGCCAATCGAGCGGTTGGCCTGGCTTGGCACCGGGCGCGCCGACCGGCTGCACCAGCCAGGCATAGGTACCGGCCGGCCCCTTGAGCCGGGCCTTGCCCGCGCCATCGACGATCAGCGAGGCGCCTTCATCCACGCCCAGGCCCACGGCCGCCTTGTCGGCCGTGGTCGCGCGGGTCTTGGCCACAAAGGCGATCAGGCGGCCGAGGCGATCACGCCGGGTGAAATGGGTGTCGGTGACGACATGGTCCATACGCGGCAGGTGCAGGAAATCCTCCACCATCGTCACGCCCTCGCCCAGGGGGTCGCGCAAGGCCGGGCCTGACGTGGCGCTGCCGCCGTCCATCGCGCCATAGACATGCGCGCCCAGGATCGCCAGGCCAGCACTGGTGCCGCCGATCGGGTGCCCGCTGGCAGCCAGCCGGTCGAGCGCGGTGGCCAGCGGCGTGCCCTGCCAGAAGCGCACATAGCGGGCCTGGTCACCCCCGGCGATATAGACGCCATCGGCCTTGGCCACGGCGGCCAGCACCACCGGGTCGCTTGCGGCCTTGCGATCGTCGAACACGAAGGTTTCGACCGAAGTGACGCCGCCGATGCTGTGCATGAACTCATCGCCGGCATCGCCCGCGCCCGATGCCCGCAGCACCACGATATGGCCATGCCCGGCCTGCGCCACGAACCAGCGGAACGCATCGCTGTCCCATTCTCCGCCGCCGGCCAGCAGCAGGCCCGGTGCCACCTTGGCCGGGGTGGGGGCGGCAAGATCACCGATCACATAGCGGGTATAGCCCGCTTCCGAGGCGCTTGCCGCGCCGCTGGCCATGGCCAGTACACTTGCCACTGTGATCAAGCCCCGGCGCAAAAACTGCATTTTCAAGCCCCTGTTTTGCCGTTTGTGGCTGTGGTTAGCGTGTAACACTTGTGATTGATACTGAATTAATTGGCGATTTTACGTTGCAAGTGGTTGTCACCTGCAACCATAACCGCCCTATCGAAGCGCGATCACAGGGGGCTGTCAACAATGCGCACGTCAAAAGCTTGGTTGGTTGCAGGGTGTGCATGGGGCGGCCTTGCCCTGGCTGGGGCGCTTCATGCGCAAGAGGCGCCTGCCGGCACGCCGGCGATCACCCAGTTGCCATCTTCATCCCCCACGCCAGACCAGCCGGGCACGCCCGAAAGCGCGATCGTCGTGCTGGGCAGCCGCATTCCGCGCGTGGAAATGGAAGGCCCCGCGCCGGTCACCGCCGTGACCGCGCAGGACATTCTGCGCAACGGCTATCAGTCGGTGCCCGATCTGCTGCGCGCGCTCACGCAAAATGGCGGCGAAACGCAAAGCCAGCAATCGGGCAATGGCGCGGCCTTCACGCCCGGCGCGCAGCAGGTGGACTTGCGCGGGCTTGGCCCCAACCACACCCTGGTGCTGGTCAACGGGCGGCGGATCGCCGATTTTCCCCTGCCGTTCAACGGGCAGAGCAATTTCACCGACATTTCCAACATTCCCGTCGGCCTGATCGAGCGGGTGGAAGTGTTGAGCGGCAGCGCCTCGGCGATCTATGGCTCGGACGCGATTTCGGGCGTGGTCAATTTCCAGCTCAAGAAAAGCGTCGATGGCACGCGGATCGACTATCGTTATGGCGATACGCAGCACGGCGGCGGCGCCTCGCACCGGCTGACCTTGACCACCGGCTGGAATGCCGGCGCGTTTCATGGCGTGATCGGGGTGGAAGGCCTCTATCAAAAGCCGCTGTGGCAGTATCAGCGGGCGCGGCAGGATTCGGTGTTGGACGATCCGGTTGGCGGGCTGGCGCGCCGCACGTTCCTGCGCACCGATGAATATACCGACTATCTCGATCCCGGCGCGGCGACCTGCGCCAGCCTGTCGGGCCTCAACGGCGGCAGCACGTTCCGCGCCAGCCGCCCGCGCTATGGCGCCGATGGCGGGCCGGGCTATTACTGCGGCTCGAACAGCTCGGTCGCCTATGGCACGATGATTTCAGAACGCAAATCGGTGAACGCCTTTGGCGCGATCGGGCTCGACCTACCTAATGGCATGGAACTGTTCACCGATTTCCAGGCCAGCTACAGCAAGGTGGCGCTGCTGCCCGATGTGCTGACTTGGTATTACGAAACCCCCGACGGCAACCAGGAGGGCACGTTCTACAACACGCAGATGCCCACCAGCCTCAATCCGACCAAGCTGGACAACTGGTATCGCCAGTTCACGCCCGAGGAAATGGGCGGCCTGCGCAACGGCATGACGCGCAACCGCTCGGTCAGCTTCACGGTCACGCCGGGCCTGCGCGGCAAGTTCGGCAAGAACCAGGCCTGGGCTTATGAGCTGTCGTTCAACCACTCGGAATACCGCAGCAAGGTATCGTTCCCGCAGGTGGTGATCTCCAAGGCGAATGCCTTTTTCCTGGGCCAGCAGCAGGGGGTTGACCCCGATAGCGGCTATGCGGTGTTTTCGGCCGATCCGGCGCGGTTCTATACCCCGCTCACCACATCGCAGTACAATTCGATCACCGAAAACGCGATCTATCACCCGCGTTCCTATACCGACAACCTCGCTTTCAGCCTGACCAACGGCGAAGTCCTGCGCCTGCCGGCAGGGGCCGTGGGCGTGGCGCTGGTGGGCGAATATGGCGGGCAGGGCTATGACCTGCGGCCCGATCCCAAGGCGCTGGAGCACTATTACGTTGGCCTGACCGACAGCGACGGCAAGGGCAGCCGCCGCCACTGGGCGCTGGGCGGCGAATTGCGCGTGCCGGTGCTCTCGTTCCTGCAGCTCTCGGGCGCGGCGCGCTATGACCATTTCCACGTGGTCGACAACAGCTTTGGCAAAGCCACCTGGAACCTAGGGGCAGAGCTGCGCCCGACCAGCCGCCTGCTGCTGCGCGGCGCGATGGGCACCGGCTTTCGCGCGCCCGATCTGCACTATGTGTTCTCGGGCAATGGTGACACCCATCCCGATGGCACCGATTACCTGACCTGCCGGCGCGAGAATGCCGGCGCCACCTATAGCCAATGCGACGATTACGAGGTTGGCATTACCAGCCACCGCAGCGGCAACCGCGCGCTCAAGCCCGAAACCAGCAAGTCGATCAACGCCGGGGTGTTCTGGCAGCCCGATCGTGCGGTCGATCTTTCGGTCGATTACTTCAAGGTCACCCTGGAAAACCAGGTGCTCGATCTCAGCAAGGATGAACTGCTGCGCCGCGAATCCGATTGCGTGCTGGGCGAGACGGTCTCGGGCGCGGCGGTCAACGCCAGTTCACCCACCTGCCTCGATGCCATCGCGCGGGTGCAGCGCTATGCGTCCGGCGCCTTCGCGGGGCAGCTTCAGGGCGTTTACGTCAACCCGATCAACGTGGCGCGCGAACAGACCGACGGCATCGACGTGGCCTTCCACTGGCGCGCCTCGGAAATCCAGGGGTTGGGCTTCCTCAGCTTTGCACTGGGGTACACCTATGTGTTCAACCACACGTTCCGCCAGTATGCCGGCGACGCGGTGATCAACAAGCTGGCCTATGACAGCGGCTACGACATCCCGCGTGACAAGGGCACGGCCAGCCTAACCCTGGTCAACGGCAAGTTCACCACCACGCTGCAGGGCCAGATGCTCGGCCGCCTGCCCAATTATGACGAAACGGCGTTCATCAAGCCGACCACTACCTTCAACCTTTCAGCCCAGTACAAGATCACCGATCATGTCCAGGTTTCAGGCACGGTGACCAACCTGTTCGATACCAGCCCCAATGTCGATCGCACCTATGGCAGCTATCCCTATTACGACATCTCGTGGTTCGATGGCGTGGGACGCAGCTTCTATCTGCAGCTGACCTGGAAGCTGGGCGGGAAGGGGCTCTAACCGGTCAGCCGCATACAACAGCGGGCGGCGTGTTGGTACACGCCGCCCGCCTGAATGTGGTCAGGTTTGCGATCCGCGCTTAGCGGCAGATGCGCACGCGTTCGTGATGGCGCCACACGATGCGGCAATCGCGGGCATAGCCATGGCGCTCCCACCGGCGGTGTTCCCAGCCGCGGCGATCACCGCGATGGTCCCAACCACGGTTGTTATTCCAGCCCCGGTTATCCCAGCCGCGGTGGTCTCCGCGGTGGCTGTGCTCCCAACCGCCCGGATGGGCCTGCGCGGCAGCGGGGGTAAGCAGCGCGGCGGCCAGGGCCACGCCAGCGATCTTGGTCAGTTTGGTGAGCATGGTGTTCTTCCTGCGTTAGGTCCTCAACGTAGGAAAAAACGTCTGCGCCTTTCAGGATGTTCCCAGTCTGAATGGATCGTATCGGGAGCGTACAGACTTCGCCTGGACTCGTTCAGCCACACTGGCCGCGATGCAGCAGCTTCTGGTCGGCCAGGACCAGCGCCATCATCGCTTCCACCACCGGCACGCCGCGAATGCCCACGCAGGGGTCGTGACGGCCCTTGGTGAACAGGTCGGTCGCCTCGCCATCGCGGGTGATCGTGGGCATGGGGGTGAGGATCGAGGACGTTGGCTTGAACGCGACGCGCACCGTCACCGGCTGGCCAGTGGAAATGCCCCCGGCAATGCCGCCGGCATGGTTGGCCAGGAATTCCGGGCCAGTCACGCGGGTGGGGTTGCCGCCATCGCTGCGCGGGCGCATCGGATCGGCATTGCCTTCGCCGGTATTGGCAGCGGCGGCAAAGCCATCGCCGATTTCCACGCCTTTGACCGCGTTGATGCCCATCATCGCATGGGCCAGTTCGGCGTCCAGCTTGGCATAGAGCGGCGCGCCCCAGCCGGCGGGCACGCCCGTGGCCACGCATTCCACCACCGCGCCCAGCGAAGAGCCGGCCTTGCGCGCCTTGTCCACCAGGGCTTCCCAGCGCGCAGCGGCCTGGGCATCGGGGCAGAAGAACGGGTTCTGGCCGATCTGCGCGGCGTCGAAATTGGCCATATCGATGGCATCGCCACCGATCGCGCTGACCCAGGCCAGGATCGTCACTTCCGGGATCACCAGCCGCGCCACGCCGCCCGCAGCCACGCGCGCGGCGGTTTCGCGTGCCGAAGACCGCCCACCGCCGCGATAGTCGCGAAAGCCGTACTTGGCATCATAGGCATAGTCGGCATGGCCCGGGCGATAGGCCTTGGCCACCTCGGAATAGTCCTTGGAGCGCTGGTCGGTGTTCTCGATCATCAGGCTGATCGGGGTGCCGGTGGTGCGCCCTTCGAACACGCCCGACAGAATCTTCACCTGGTCGGGCTCGTTGCGCTGGGTGGTAAAGCGCGACTGGCCCGGCCGGCGCGCGTCCAGATAGGGCTGGATCATCCCTTCATCGATCGCCAGCCCCGGCGGGCAGCCATCCACCACGGCGCCCAGCGCCGGCCCATGGCTTTCCCCCCAGGTGGTGAAGCGGAACATATGTCCGAAGGAATTGATGCTCATGGGGCCAGCGCTCTGTCTTATGGCGCGGGAAATGTCCACTGGTCGATGGCGGCGCGGCGCACTAAGGCACGTGGCCCATGTACCTCGTCGTCTTCCGCAACCGCAAGCATGCCGGCATCGATGCCGCCGCCTACGCCGCCGATGCCCAGGCGATGGAAGACCTGGCGCGCCGCCAGCCCGGCTTCCGCAGCTTCAAATCCTATGTCGCCGACGATGGTGAAGTGATCGCCCTGTCGGAATGGGATAGCGAAGCGGCGGCGCGTGCCTGGCGCACCCAGGCCGATCACGCGCAAGTGCAAGCCCGCGGCCGGTCTGATTACTACGAAAGCTATACCCTGTTCGCCGGCACCCCCAGCCGCATCCACCATTTCGAGAGGACCAAGGCATGAGCCTGACCGTCTATGGCATCCCCAACTGCGACACTGTGAAAAAGGCACGCACCTGGCTTGATGGGCAGGGGCTGGCCTACACGTTCCACGATTACAAGAAGCAGGGCGCCGATGCAGGCCAGGTGGCGGGCTGGGTGGCGGCGGCCGGGCTGGACAAGGTGCTCAACAAGGCCGGCACCACGTTCCGCAAGCTGCCCGAGGAAGACAAGGCCGACCTTACGACCGACAAGGCCGTGGCCCTGATGGTCGCGCAGCCCTCGCTGATCAAACGGCCGATCGTAGAGCATCCCGGCGGCCTGCTCGTGGGCTTCAAGCAGGCCGAATGGGAAGCTGCGCTGAGCCCTATGTGACTCAGGCCTGCGTGACCGTCACGATATAGTTCAGCGCCAGATCGTCTGACAGGTGCAGGCCCTTGGCCGGGCTCCAGGCGATGCCTTGCGGGTTGCCCATCTTGAGGCCGGCGGCGTCGAGCAGGTCGTGCAGTTCCAGCGGGGTGATGAAATCGTCCCAGTGGTGCGTGCCGCGCGGCACCATGCCCAGCCGCTCGGCCGCTTCGATCATCAACAGGCGCGAGGCGGGGGTGCGGTTGGGGGTGGACAGCACCATCAACCCGCCTTGGCCCAGCGTTGCTGCCAGCGCCGCCACGAAGGCAGGCTTGTCGGCCACATGCTCGATCACCTCCATTGAGGTGACGAGGTCGAACCCGGCCAGGCCAAGGTCACCCAGTTCGCCATGGCGATAGTCGATCGCCAGGCCGGCTCCCTCGGCATGGGCGCGCGCGGCCGCGATGTTTTCCGCCGCTGCATCCACTGCGGTGACATCCGCGCCCATGCGGCACAGCGGCTCTGCCAAGAGGCCCGCGCCACAGCCCACATCCAGCGCGCGCTTGCCCGCCAGGGGGCGCAAGGCGCGAGGATCGGCGCCGAAATGCGTGTCGATCGCGGCGCGGATGAAGGCCAGGCGCACGGGATTGAGGCGATGGAGCATGGCCGATTGGCCCTTCGGGTCCCACCAGTCGGCCGCCAACTTGCCGAAATGGGCGGCTTCTTCCGGGCGGATGGTCTGCGCGTTCAAGGATGTTGCATTGCTCATGCCACCTCCCTAAAGCGCCGCTTTCGCATGGTCCATGGGCTATGCGGGCAAGATTCTTTCTTTTGGCAGGTGGACAGGAGCACAAGCGTTGGCCCGGATCGTGATGAAATTCGGCGGCACCTCGATGGCCGGAACCGAGCGAATCCGCCGCGTCGCGCGGATCGTGCAGCGCCAGCAGGCCGCCGGCCATGAAGTGGCGGTGGTGGTTTCGGCCATGGCCGGGGAAACCGATCGCCTCGTCAACTTCTGCCGCGAAGCCAGCGCGCTCTATGATCCGGCGGAATACGATGTGGTGGTGGCCAGCGGCGAGCAGGTGACCTCGGGCCTTCTGGCCATGCATCTCCAGGCGTTGGGCTGCAAGGCGCGCTCGTGGCTGGGCTGGCAATTGCCGGTGCGCACCGACGATGCTTTCTCCAAGGCGCGCATCGAAGGCATCGATTCGGCCGAACTGCTGGCCAGCATGGGCGCGGGTGAAATCGCCGTGATCCCCGGCTTCCAAGGGCTGACCGAGAGCAACCGCATCACCACGCTGGGCCGTGGCGGATCGGATACTTCGGCCGTGGCCGTGGCCGCCGCGATCGGCGCCGACCGCTGCGATATCTATACCGACGTGGACGGGGTCTATACCACCGACCCGCGCATCGTGGCCAAGGCGCGCAAGCTCAAGGCCGTGACCTATGAAGAAATGCTGGAACTGGCCTCGGTCGGTTCCAAGGTCCTGCAAACCCGCTCCGTCTCGCTTGCGATGAAGGAGAACGTGCGGGTGCAGGTGTTGTCATCCTTCATCGACGACGATGCGCCGGCCGCCGACACCATCCCCGGCACGATGATCGTCGCGGACGAGGAACTGGAAGGGTACGAAATGGAACGCCAGCTGATCACCGGCATCGCCGCCGACAAGAACGAGGCCAAGGTCACTCTTACGCGGATCGCGGATCGCCCCGGCGCGGTCGCCTCGATCTTTGCCCCGCTGGCCGAAGCCAACATCAACGTCGACATGATCATCCAGAATATTGCCAAGGACAAGGGCGAGACGGATGTGACTTTCACCTGCCCGCAGGCCGACCTTGCCCGCACCCAGGCCCTGCTGGAAGAGCGCAAGGACCAGATCGGCTGGTATCGCCTGATCGCCGACAGCAAGGTGGCCAAGGTTTCCGTGGTGGGCGTGGGCATGCGCAGCCACGCCGGCGTTGCCAGCACGATGTTCAAGTCGCTGGCTGATCGCGGCATCAATATCCAGGCTATCTCGACCAGCGAAATCAAGGTTTCGGTGCTGATCGATGCCGACGAAGTGGAACTCGCCGTCCGCGTGCTCCACACTGCCTACGGCCTCGACGCCCAGTAACCCGCTGAAAAAAGCCCCCTCCTCTTCGCAAGGAGGGGGTTGGGGGTGGTGGACACTGTGCTCCACCCGCGCGCTGTTTACGCTTTCACCTTCGCGGCAAAGCTCTTGCGCAGCTTCATCAGCTTGGGCGGGATCACTGCCAGGCAATAGGGATTGCGCTGGCCTTCGCCTTCCCAATACTCCTGGTGGTAATCCTCGGCCGGATACCACGGGGCGACCGGCTCGATGCTGGTGACGATCGGCGCATCGCGCTCTGCCTGGGCGCGGGCGATCCCGGCCTTGGCTTCTTCTTCCTGCGCGGCATCGAGCGGAAACAACGCCGAGCGGTATTGCGTGCCGACATCGTTGCCCTGGCGGTTGAGCTGCGTCGGATCATGGGTGGCAAAGAAGATGTCGAGCAGCTGGCTATAGTCGATCACGGCGGGATCGAACGTCACGCGAATCGCTTCGGCATGGCCGGTCGTGCCACTGCACACCTGCTTGTACGTGGGATTTTCGCTGGTGCCGCCGATATAGCCGCTTTCCACGTTCGAAACGCCGATCACGTCGCGGAACACCGCTTCGGTGCACCAGAAACAGCCACCAGCCAGAATGGCCTGGTTGGCGGCGGAGGGGGTGGCGGAGGACGTCGCCATTGCGGGGGAACCCTTTCTGCAAGATTTGCCGCCCAGATAGGAACGGGCAGGGCGCCTGTCATCCTCTGGCGCGCGAATTGCCCGCTGGGGTACCCCACTGTCGTTGAATTGACACGCCCGAGGGCATAGATGCACGGCCATGACCCAGCTTTCCGTGGCCGCGCTCCAGCTTGCGCTCAACTCGCCCGATGCGGCAGACAATATCGCCGCCGTTTCCGCCCTGGTGGAACAGGCTGCCGCGCAAGGCGCGCAGGTGGTGCTGCCGCCCGAGCTGTTTGCCGGCCCCTATTTCTGCGTGACCGAGGACGAGGCGCGCTTTGCCCTGGCCCATCCGCTCGATCAGGACCCGTCGGTCAAGGCGATGCAGAAGCTGGCCAAGGGCCTGGGCATTGCCATCCCCACCAGCTTTTTCGAGCGGGAAGGGCCGCACTACTACAATACCCTGGCGATGATCGACGCTGACGGCACGATCATGGGCACCTATCGCAAGAGCCATATTCCCGATGGCCCGGGTTATGAGGAAAAGTACTATTTCCGCCCCGGCAACACCGGGTTCAAGGTGTGGGACGTGTTCGGTACGCGCATCGGCGTGGGCGTATGCTGGGACCAGTGGTATCCCGAATGCGCGCGGGCGATGGCGCTGATGGGCGCGCAGGTGCTGTTCTATCCCACCGCGATCGGTAGCGAGCCCTATGACGCTGATCTCGACACCAGCCGCGTGTGGCGCCGCGCGATGCTCGGCCATGCCGCGTCCAACTGCATGCCGGTGGTCGCTGCCAACCGCATCGGCGTGGAGGAAAACGACCAGGCGTTCTACGGGCACAGCTTCATCGCCAACGAATGGGGCGATTTCCTGGCGGAATATGGCGCGGCGGAAACCGGCGTGCTGGCCGCCACGCTCGATCTTGATGCCGCCGCGCGGCACCGCGCCGGCATGGGCTTCTTCCGCGATCGCCGCCCGCAGCTTTACACCCGCCTGTCGCAGGATATCTGACCGGGCATGCCCGCCACCGCGCTGCACCGCTATCTGATCGCCCTGGGCTCCAACGTGCGCCACCCGCGCCACGGGGCTCCGGCGCAGGTGCTGCGCGCGGCGGCGCGTGCGCTCGATGATGCGGGCCTGGCACTGCAGGCCTTTTCACCGATCATCGCCAGCGCGCCGCTCGGCCCGTCGCGGCGGCGCTATGCCAATGCCTGCGCGGTGATCGCCACCCGGCTCGATCCGCCACTGCTGTTGGCCCAGTTGCAAGGCCTGGAACACCGCTTCGGCCGCGTGCGCCGCGGCGCTCCCTGGCGGGCGCGCACGCTCGATCTCGATATCGTGCTGTGGTCGGGCGGGGCGCTGGCGGATATTCACGCTAACCTGGTCATTCCCCATCCCGCGTTCCGCCAGCGCCCGTTCGTGATCGGCCCGGCGCTGCATGTCGCCCGCGATTGGCGCGACCCACTCACAGGTTTGGCGACAAAACACCTGGCTTCCCGCTTGACCCGCCGCCGCCCCGCCCCTAGGTGAGCGCACCAACCAAGCGCCAAGCCGCGCCTCGGGGGCCCTTAGCTCAGTCGGTAGAGCAACTGACTTTTAATCAGTAGGTCGCTGGTTCGAATCCAGCAGGGCTCACCATTCTGCTTTTGCATGGTTTTCGGGTTGGATTGGCAGCCCTGGCTCTGGCGTGACATACTTGGCATCGCTCTCCCTTGCGCTGCGAAAAAATCCATATTTGCCGAAAGCCCATTTTACAGCGGCGCGGTGTCGCCTGGCATAGGGATGCGCCGGCGATACGGTTGGTTTTGTCGGGAATATTTACATTCATAATGGTGTGAGATTCCGTTTGTCGTTCTTTTCCAGCAACGTGCCAAAATGGTATGAATCGTGCTTAACGAGTAGTTAGGTATTGATTGGGGTGTAGGGGCGGGCGACATGAAGTTCAGCGGATATCGGGCAGGCATTGCCCTTGCAGCGTTCATCGCGATGTGCGGTACGGCAAATGCGGATTCGATCACGCTGGGATCGGGCGACATCGGGTCGAGCTTCACGCTCGACTACAATGGCTTTTCGAACGGAACGACCATTTCCGGTTTGACCGGGTCGACCACGTTCACGTTGACCGGCATTTCCGGCAACACCTACAATTTCGACTATTCGGTCAGCAACACGTCGTCTGCACCGGTGACGGGCTCGCGCATTTCGAGCTTTGCGTTCAACACCGATCCGACGATCGCGTCGGCGTCCAGCACGGGCGCCTACAGCTACACGACGCTGTCCTCGACCTATCCCAACGGCATTGGCACTGTCGATGTATGCTTCAAGGATGCGGTGACGGGCAGCTGCGCCGGTGGCGGCAGCGGCGGGCTTACCATCGGCCAGAGTGGCACCGGCACGTTTTCGCTCGGCTTCTCCGCGCCCGTCTCGTCACTCACGCTCAGTGATTTCTATGTCCGTTACCAGTCGATCACGGGCGTAGCCGGCATCAGCTCGGCCAGCGGTTCGGGTACGCTGACGAGTTCGGGATCGACCTCGAGCAGCAGCACCAGCAGCAGCAGCGGCGGTACGCCGGTTCCGGAACCGGGCATGCTCGGCTTGTTCGGCGCGGGCGTGATCGCGCTGGCCTTTGCGCGCCGCCGACCCAAGGCTGCAGTGGCCTGCTAAGAGATTTTTATTCCGGCCCTGCGGCGTGTGCTGCAGGGCCGGACCCATGTCATTCGGTTTTGCCAGCCTCGGCTGCCTGCAGATGCGCTGTGATGGTGGGATTGGCAGGCGCCGGCGTGGCGGCATCGCGCAGCAGTTGCAAGGCGCGCGCCCGCTCGTTTGGAACGCGCAACAGCTGCCACGCCAAGGTATCCATGATCGACGGATTTTCGGGGGCGAGGGCATAGGCCCGCTTGGCCAGGTCCAGCGCGCGCGCGGAATTTCCGACTCGATCCTGCGCGATGGCCAGATTGTTCAGCACCATTGCATTGCCTTGGGTGTTTGCCAGGATATGTTCGTAGCTGGCGATGGCTTGCCCCCAATTGTGCTGCTTCATCGCGGCATCGGCGGTGGCGAGTTCGCCCGCAAGGGCGCGGGGATCGGGAAAGCGGGCGCGCGCTGCCAGCGCCGCAGCTTGCGGATCGTTGGCACGGCGCGCGGCGTCAGCCATAAGCTGTGCATCTTCCGGTTGCAGCACCTTGCCCGCATCAGTCAGTGGCTTGAGCGTGGTGAGGGCCCCGCGCGGATCATTGCCGGCAAGTTGCGCTCGCGCCAGTTCCCGCCGCACCAGCGCGCTCTGCGGGTTGCGCACGAGAATCGGCGCCAGGCGGGCCGCTGCCTGTGCGGGCTGATCAAGCATCACCAGGACGCGGGCATATAAGACATCGGCTTCCTGGAGATTGGCGAGCGCCTTCTCATTGGCCTGAAGGATGTCGCGGGCGCCGGCCCAGTTCTTTTCCTCTGCCGCCAGGCGCGCGCGCAGATAGATGACGTTGCGATCCTGGGAATTGCCGAGTTGGGCCAGCGTCTGCTTCATATCGGCGAGGCGGCCGAGATCGCCCTGCACGCCAGCCTTGCCCGCCAATGCTGCAACATTGCCCGGATAGCGCTGCACTGCCCGATCATAGGCCATGAGAGCGTGGGCGAGATCACCCTGCGCAGTGGCGATCTGCGCATCGGCGATCATCACTTCGAGCAAGTCACCGCCGCTGCGCAGCGCGCGGTCGATCTTGGCGCGTGCACCGGCCAGATCACCACTTTGCAGATCCATCTGCGCGGCCAGAGTCAGGACGCGGGGTTCATTTGGCGCCTGAAGCAGTGCTGCGGTAATGGCCTTGGTGGCAGCAGCCCGGTCCTCTTTCGCGAGGAACGCCAGCGCGCGAAGCCGTTGCGAGGCAGCGTCTGACGTGGCGCCGAGATCGGCAAGCGTGCGATCGGGCAAGCCGCGCTGCAAATCGGCCTCGGCCACGAGCTGCGCCATATCCGCCGGCGCATGGCCTGATTTTGCCAGCTTTTCGAGTGAAGTCGCTGCCGCTTCGCCGTTGCCCAGCGCCAGCGCATTGCGGGCATGCAGTTCCAGCAGCCGGGGATCGTCGGGCGTGGCGGCCATCGCGATCGCCAGATCGCGTTGCGCGGCGGTAAAATCATGCGCGGCATATTCGCGCATGGCCCGCTGGCCGGCAGCCTTGGGATCTTCCCCGCAACCAGACAACAGCGCCGCGCCAAGACAGAAAATTGCTAGCGAACGTTTCGTATGGGCCATTAACGCTTCCCTCCGCGCTCGCTTCTACGCGTGGTCCATTGCGTTTGTCCTAACCGATTTAGGCGGACGAGGGGGGTAGCCTGGCGATGTTGCAGGGCGCGCTTCATCCCGTCGTAACCGGGGCCTCGCCCGCGTCTATGTCGCGCGTGATTTTCGTGAACACGATCGCGCAATGATGGTGTGGCCTCAGCGCGACTGCAACTGCCGCGCGTGATCGGCGGTTCAGATCAGAAAATCCGCAGCATCGTGCGGTTCATCGCGCCCAGCATCGGCATCAGCCAGCTTCTGGGCGTCATTGGCGGCCTTGGCCGCGGCGGTCTTGCCGGCGCGGTCGGCCAGGGCTTGCCAGGCGGCCTGGGAGCGCAGGTATTTGTCGCGCTGGTTGGCCAGGCCGCTGTCGCTGGCAGCCTTGGCGCTGAGGGCAACCTGCCTGAGGTAGAAGTCCTGTACTTCGGACATGGTCTTTTCCTTCGGGCGAGGTTGCCGGTTTGGCGTTCAGCCTACCATCTGGGCGACGATGTCGCGCAGTTGCTGCCGGCTCAACCCACAAGGGGCAGGTTGCGGGCGCTGGGCGCCGCGCGGAGAGGGCAGGGGGTAGGTGGTATGCAGATTGGAAGTAGAGAACGTATATTGCGTATTCATGATAGTCCCGGGCGCCTGTTTGGCGCCTTTTATGATTGTTGGGCGTCTACCGCCGTTTGCGCATGGCGGCCGGGCCGCCTGCAATCTTTTCACGATAGACGATACGGCCCTTGGTAAGGTCGTACGGGGTCATCTCGACCCGGACCCGGTCGCCCACGATCGAGCGGATGCGGAATTTGCGCATCTTGCCCGCGGTGTAGGCGATGATCCGGTGATCGTTTTCCAGAAGGACGCCGAAGCGTCCATCTGGAAGGATCTCGTCGATTTGGCCTTCAAGGGTCAGGAGATCCTCTTTGGCCATGGGCTTAGACCGACTGAAGGTTGACCGCTGCTTCCTTGCCGCGGCGATCGGTTTCCAGTTCGAAGCGGACGCGCTGGTCCTTGGACAGCGTGGCCATGCCCGAGCGCTCAACGGCGCTGATGTGGACGAAGCTGTCTGCCCCGCCGCCATCAGGCGCGATGAAGCCATAGCCCTTGTCGGTATTGAAGAATTTTACGGTGCCGGTCAGCATGGGTGTTTCCTTTTCACGAAACAGGGAATCCCGCCAGCAACAGCGCTGGCGGAGCTTGTAGCGAGAGAAAGGAAGGATCGGCTTGCCCGTATGAATGACGCGCTTGGCGCCAGGCGTGAGCTTCAAAATCCGTCGCAGGCGACGTTAGCAAAGCAGCATATGGCAAATGGCCGGCGATTTGTCAATGTCGGTGCCACGCCTGGCAAACTACTTCGCGCCTGCCAAGTAATACCGGCGATTTTGTCGCGGTGCCGGGCTGCATTTCATCGCGAACAGCCCGGCCCACGCCGATCAGACGATTCGCCGCTTGCTTCAGCCGGCCAGCATGCCGCCTAGCCGCGCGGTGATGATCGCCTTGGCATCGCCGACGATGCGATCCACCAGTTCGGCCACGGTCGGCACATCGTGGATCAGGCCTTGGACCATGCCCGCGGTCCAGATGCCGTGTTCAGGATCGCCCGAGATCAGCCCCTCGCGCCCGCGTGCGCCCTTTACCAGATGCGCAATCGCCTCGAACGGCTTGCCTTCGCGCTCGATCCGCACGGCTTCTTCGGCCACGCTGTTGCGCGCCACGCGCGCCGTGTTGCGATAGCTGCGGAACAGCAGGGCAGTGGCGCGTTCGTCGTTGGCCACGATCGCCTGCTTGATGCCGTCGTGTATGGGCGCTTCCTGCGTGGCGCAGAACCGCGTGCCCATATTGATGCCTTCGGCGCCCAGGGCCAGCGCAGCGGCGAGGCCGCGCCCATCGCCAAACCCGCCCGAGGCAATGATCGGAATCTTCACCTTGTCGGCCGTGGCGGGAATCAGGATCAGGCCAGGCACGTCGTCCTCGCCGGGGTGGCCGGCGCATTCGAAGCCGTCGATCGAAATGGCGTCCACACCCATGCGCTCAGCCGAAAGCGCGTGGCGCACCGCCGTGCACTTGTGGATCACCTTGACCCCGGCCGCCTTGAATGCGGCGACGTGTTCATCGGGGCGATAGCCGGCGGTTTCCACCGCAGTGATCCCGCTTTCGATGATCGCCTGGCGATATTCGGCATAGGGCGGGGGGGTGATCGCCGGCAGGATCGTCAGGTTCACGCCAAAGGGCTTGTCGGTCATCGTGCGGCAGCGCGCGATTTCCTTGGCCAGCGCTTCGGGAGTGGGCTGGGTCAACGCCGTGAGAAAGCCCAGCGCGCCGGCATTGGCCACCGCTGCTACCAGTTCGGCTGTGCCTACCCATTGCATGCCGCCCTGGGCGATCGGGTGTTCCACGCCGAACAGTTCGGTAAAGCGGGTCTTGATCATGGCGGCAGGCAATCCTCTTGGCATGTTTGCCGGGCAATCTGCCAGCCTTGCGGCACCCTTGTCAATTAACCAACCAACTAAAGGGGTGTGTGGAGAGGGCGGCGCGCTCGGCCAATAGTCCAATATCGGCGTGGCCGGCATCATGGCAGGGCTGGTGCAAACAGACTGTGGAGTGGAGGAGTTATGTCGAAACGCCTGATTGCCCCGGCACTTGCTGCCGCGTTCCTGATCGCTGGCAGCGCCCATGCCGCCCCGCCGCCGGCCCCGGCCAGCTGGGCCCGCTGCGCCATATGCCATGACAACACCAAGGGCGGCCCCAACAAGATCGGGCCCAACCTCTATGGCGTGGTCGGCAAGAAAGCCGGCACGCACGCGGCCAACTTCCGCTATTCCGATGGTCTCAAGAAATCGGGCCTGACGTGGAACGCCGCCGCGCTCGACAAGTGGATCGAAAACCCCCGCGCGCTGGTGCCGGGCACGATGATGTCGTTCCCGGGCCTGAAGGACCCGGCCAAGCGGGCTGAACTGGTCGGCTATCTCACCAGCCTCAAGTAAACGTCGCCTTTCCGGGTCGCAACCGGACCGGGCCGGGTAGCAAGCCGCTACCCGGCCTTTTTCGTGCGCATCGTCAGAGGAAAAGCGGGGCGGAAAAAGGGGCGGGCACAAAAAAGGCCGGACAGGCCCGGGGAACTGGGCTGTCCGGCCAATGTCCCGGCGCCTGGAGAGCAAGCGCCGGGGCGGTGATGATCGGTACCGGGTAAAGGCCGATCAGAAGAAGAGGATGCCGCCCAGGGCTACGGTGTCGGACTTGGCGCTGTTGCCATTGTGGGCCTGGGCCTTGGCCGAGACATATTCGCCGATCAGGGTGACCCAGCTGGTCAGGCCATAACGGACCTGGCCGACATAGCTGCTGTTCTTCTTGACCAGCGTGGGCGTGGTGGCAGCGTCGACCGCGTTGGCAAAGTCGAGCCGGCTTTCGCCATAGCTGCCGCCGACCGAGACCTTGCCGAACGTGGCCAGGGCCTGGGCATAGAAGCCGTGGCTGTCGCGCGCATGGCCCAGGCCATCGCTGTCGAGCAGGTTGAGCACCGTGGTGCCCAGGCCCTGCGCGGTGTAGTAATAGCCCACGGCCGTGACCGGGCCGACCGTCAGCTTGGCGCCCACGTCGAGGCCCTTGCCGGTATAGCTATAGGCGCTCGCCACGGTATCGTGCTTTTGCGTAATGCCCGAGAGCCACAGGTGCGCGCCCACGGGGCCCAGCTTGCCATCATAGGTCAGCTTGGCCTGGAAGCCAGGGCTGCCGTTCTGTTCGGCCGGGCCGGTGAGCGAGCTCAACGGCTGGAACACGCCAAATGCCGCCTTGAAGCCCGAGAAACCGGGCGTGGTGTAAGTAATCTGCGGCTGGAAATCGGTGTAGATATAGCCCGATCCGATGCGGCCCAGCGTGGTGTTGGCCGGCGCCACGTTGCCACCGGGCGCGCCGGAGGACAGCAGCGTGATATCGTTGAGAATGGCGTCAGAGCCGAACAGGCCAATATCGCGGCCGATCTTGATTTCGCCAAAGCCGGCGCGGCCAAACGTGAGATAGGTCTGACGGAAATCGATGCCCGAGGTGGCGAGCGCGGTGGGCTGGCCGCCGTTGTTGGCGCCCAGCGTGCCCCATGCCGCGCTGTTGATGCCCGGATACATGCCAAAGTGCGCGCCCACGTCCCAGCCGCCCTGGTGCGTGGTGGCTTCCACCTTGAGGAAGCCCGGCAGCAGGCCGTTGCGCACCGAAGAGGTGCTGTTGCCGCCGACATTGGCGATGCCACCGGCCACTGCCGTGCGGGCCGAGGGCGACTGCGGATTGTCGTGCACGTAAAAGCCGTTGACCGAGCCCGAGAAGCTGAGCGTTACATCGCCCACTTCCAGGCCTACGCCGCTGGCGGTGCGGCGCACGAAGCGGTCGCTGTCAGGTGCGGCAGCGGCGGCTACCGGGGCCGGTGCCGCAGCAGGTGCCGGCGCGGCATTTTCGGCTTCATCTTCGCGCAGCAGCTGCTGGTATTCCTCGTCAGAGAGGATGCCCTTCTCATGCAGTCGCTTGAGCAGCGCGGCCGATGTGCCGGCCATGGCGGGCGCGGCGCCCAACGTCATCCCAAGCGCGGTCGTCGCGGCGAGCAAAACGCGCGCCAGCCCCTTTTTTCCCTTCATTGGTCCATCCCCTGCCATCGTTTTCTTGCCCCAAAGGGCAGGCGGAACGATGCGCCGGGGCGGCCCGCAGCGAAATTGGACTATGGTTCTCGTTCCAAGGAACTACGCAAGTTTGCGGTATTTGCGGTACAAGATCCTCCCCCACGCCCGTGGGGGAGGTGCCAGCCCGCAGGGCTGGCGGAGGGGGCTTGTAGAACTTCGCGCAGAGGCGCTGGGGCGCAGAGCATAGAATCTCTGCGCCTCAGCGCCTCTGCGCGAACCCATCCCTGTTTCAGTTGACGGGAAAGGCAGGGCCCTCAATCCCCCGCCACAGCCCCCCAAGGCGCCACGCCTGCCGGCACTGTGGCAATGGTCTGCCCCGCCACCAGGTCCACCACCGAAACATCGTTCGACAGGCCATTGGCCGTATAGGCGCGCGTGCCATCGGCGTTGAGCGCGAGATGCCACACGCGCTTGCCCACCGGAATCGTGGTCTTGACCGTGTGGCTCGCCACATCGACCAGGGCGATGCGATCGGCCCGGCCGAGCGCGACCACGGCCGTCTTGCCATCGGGGGTAAAGCGGATGCCGCAGGGCATGATCTTGTAATCGGCCACGCCGGGGATCGCGAAGTGGATCGTGGCCGTGATCGCGCGCGTCTGCGGATCGGCGATCTGCACCACGCCGCCCACTTCGGCCGCGATCCACAGCTGCTTGCCATCGGCGGTGAATTCCACGTGGCGCGGGCGCTTTTCGGTTTCCATGGTGGAAACCACCGCATGGCTGGCCAGATCGATCCAGCTTACTGCGTTGTCTTCTTCCGAGGTCACGACCAGCCACTTGCCGTCCGGGCTTTGCGCAATGCCTTCGGGTTCCTTGCCCACCGAAACCTGGAACGCCACGCGGCCGCTGGCGAGGTCGATCGCGCTGACCGCGGCATCGTTTTCGTTGGCCACGAACACGGTCTTGCCATCCTGGCTCAGGAAGAACTGCTCCGGGTCCTGCCCCGCACCGATTTCGCGCAGGATCTTGCCGGTCTGGCGGTCGATCACCTTGACCGCGTTGTCGTTGCTCACGCAGACCAGCACGAAGCGCCCGTCCTTTGACAGGGTGATGCCGCGCGGGCGTTCGCCCACTGGCCAGGTGGCAAGGGACTTGCCACTCGCGCCGTCGATCACGCTGATCGAATTGCCGCGTTCGTTGCTGACATAGACGGTCTGCGCCTGCGCGGAGGCGAGCGGCAGCAGGGCGGCAATAGCGGCGAGCGCCGCGCGAGCAGTCAAACGCATGGGGCAGGATCCTCTTCCGTCATATCCACCTTAGGCGGCGCCTGCCCGCCTGGGCATTCGACCAAAGGTCAATTTCTCCCATGGCTTGCATGGTTCATCACCATCCGCAGTGTCACGGAGCTTGCCAAGGCCAAGATTCGTGCCAGACCATAAAACTGGGAAAGGGAATGACGCGATGAAGTTCACCGGACGACTGGCGCTCTGCGCGGCAGCCGGGGTTTTTACCCTTGCCGGCGCCACGCATCTCCTGGCCCATGGCGATGTAACGCCGCAGCCCGTCGATACCACGGCGCTGCCCGATATCCAGCCCAACAACGACACCTGGTTGCAGCACAATCCCTATCGCGGCAATGCCAAGGCGATCGAGATCGGCCATCACGCCTATGCCCAGAACTGCGCGCGTTGCCACGGCATCGATGCCATTTCCGGCGGCATCGCGCCCGATCTGCGCTATCTGGAACTGGGCGATTCCGGCGATGAATGGTTCGTCCAGCGCTATCACCATGGGTCGGTGCGTGACGGCAAGGTCTATATGCCGCCGATGGGCGAGATCCTGGGCCAAAAGGCCGGCTGGGCCATCCGCGCCTGGCTTGAAACCGTGCACGAGGAATAAGCCGGTGGCTGTCACGCGCCGCACCCTGCTGGCTGGCCTTGCCGCTGCTGCCGTCCTACCCCGCGCGGTGGAGGCAGCCCCTCTGGCCAGGGTCAAGGCCAACGGCATGCTGCGCGTGGCAATCTACCAGGACAATGCGCCATGGTCGTGGGACGAGGGCGGCCAGATCAAGGGTATCGATGCCGATCTCGGTCGCGCCCTGGCTGCGGCGCTCGGCGTCAAGGCCGATCTGGCGATCTTCCCGGCCGGCGAAAGCGTCGAAGACGATCTGCGCAATGCAGTGTGGCGTGGCGGGCTGCTGGGGTTCCAGGCGGCCGATGTCATGCTGCATGTGCCGTTTGATCCTGCCTTTGCCGCCGCGCAAGACCAGGTGGCGATCGTCGCGCCCTATGCGCGGGAGCGCTTCGGCCTGGCCTGCGCCACCGGCAAGGGCCTGGAATGCGAAGGCATTCCCGTCTCGTTCAAGGGGCACAAGCTGGCCGTCGAAGTGGCCACGATCCCTGATTATTACCTGATGGGCCAATTCGGCGGCGCGCTCGCCAAGGATGTGGCGCACTATCCCAATGGCGTGTCGGCGGTTTCGGCCCTGGTCAAGGGCGATGCCGATGCTGCCATGGCGACCACGGCCCAGCTCGAATACGGGCTCAAAGGCCAGGCCAGCGGCTTTGCCCGGCGCAAGGGGCCCTTGCCGATGATGACCAGCCCCGGCTGGGACGTCGGCATGGCGGTCAAGGAATCCAGCCGCACGCTGGGTGATGCCCTGGAAGAGATCGTGGGCCAGATGCAGAAAGACGGCCGCCTGGCCGCGCTGTGCCAGCCCTATGGCGTGAACTGGCAGGCGCCGTTGGCGGGTTGAGGCCCACCCCTCCGTCAGGCCTACGGCCTGCCACCTCCCCACCATGTGGGGAGGATACGAGATCCTCCCTGGCGCGCAGCGGCGGGGAGGGGGACCGCGCGCGCAGCGCGTGGTGGAGGGGCAATTGTTGCGCAGCAAACCTAGTGCCAAGGTCCAATTGTGGCCTACGCACGATGGAATAGGTTCCCAGATGTCAGGTGGGCGGGGCAGGGGGCACCGGCCGCAGCAAACCACCATCCGCCCCCCATAATCAGCGCAACGTGATCAGCCCGCACGAGAGGCTGCACGATCAATCGGAGGTGTGATGATGAAGGGATTTTTCAAGGCGACCGCAGCCTGTGTGCTGGCCATCGCCATGGCCGCTCCTGCGCTGGCCGATGGCGCGCCCGCTGCGGGCCCTGGCGATGCCGACCTGATGGCCGATGCCACCACCACGGGTGACGTGCTGACCTATGGCATGGGGCCGCAGGCGCACCGGTTCAGCCCGCTCACGCAGATCAACACCGCCAATGTCGCCAAGATGGTGCCGGCTTTCGCAGCCTCGCTGGGCGGCGAAAAGCAGCGCGGCCAGGAATCGCAGCCGATCGTCTATGACGGCATGATCTATGTGACCGGCTCCTATTCGCGCGTCTTTGCGTTCGATGCGCGCACCGGCGAAAAGCAGTGGGAATACGATGCCCGCCTGCCCGATGGCATCATGCCCTGCTGCGACGTGGTCAACCGCGGCGCGGCAATCTATGGCGACAAGATCATCTTCGGCACGCTGGATGCGCATGTCGTGGCGCTCAACCGCAAGACCGGCAAGGTCATCTGGAACAAGACCGTGGCCGATTACCAGGCCGGCTACAGCCAGACCGCCGCGCCGCTGATCGTCAAGGGCCTGGTCATCACCGGGGTATCGGGCGGTGAATTCGGCGCGGTCGGCGTGGTCGAGGCGCGCGACGTGAACACCGGTGAACTGGTGTGGACCCGCCCCGTGATCGAAGGCCACATGGGCACTCTGCGAGGCCAGCCCAACGGCATGACTGGCAAGCTCAATGCCACCTGGCCGGGTGACTTGTGGAAGACCGGCGGCGGTGCCACCTGGCTTGGCGGCACCTATGACCCGGAAACCAACCTGATCTTCTTCGGCACCGGCAACCCGGCGCCGTGGAACAGCCACCTGCGCCAGGGCGACAATCTCTACACCGCCTCGACGCTGGCGATTAACCCCGACAACGGCCAGATCGTCTGGCATTACCAGACTACGCCGCACGATGGCTGGGACTTTGACGGCGTCAATGAATTCATTCCGTTCGACGCCACGGTCAACGGCAAGGCCATGAAGCTGGGCGCCAAGGCCGATCGCAACGGCTATTTCTTCGTGCTCGACCGCACCAACGGCAAGTTCATCAGCGCCAGCAAGTTCGTCATGCAGACGACCTGGGCCAACGGCTTCAACGCCAAGACCGGCCGTCCCAACTATATCGACGACAATCGCCCCGGCGCGCCTGACATGGCCGGCGGCAGCGAGGCCAAGGGCAAGACCGTGTTCGCCAGCCCTTCGTTCCTGGGCGGCAAGAACTGGATGCCGATGGCCTATTCCGACCAGACCGGCCTGTTCTACATCCCGTCGAACGACTGGGGTATGGACATCTGGAACACGCCGATCGCCTACAAGAAGGGCGCGGCCTATCTCGGCGCCAGCTTCACGATCAAGCCGATTGCCGAGGATCACATCGGCGCGCTGCGCGCGATGGACCCCAAGACCGGCAAGATCGTGTGGGAATACAAGAACAAGGCCCCGCTGTGGGGCGGGGTGATGAGCACTGCTGGCGGCCTCGTCTTTACCGGCACGCCGGAAGGCTATCTCAAGGCCTTCGACGCCAAGACCGGCCAGGAGCTGTGGAAGTTCAACACCGGCTCGGGCGTGGTCGGTTCGCCGGTCACCTGGGAACAGGATGGCGAACAGTATGTCGCCGTGATGTCGGGCTGGGGCGGCGCCGTGCCGCTGTGGGGTGGCGAGGTCGCCAAGACCTTCAAGGAAATCAGCCAGGGCGGCGCGCTCTGGGTGTTCAAGCTGCCCAAGTCATGATGGGCCGGGGCGGAAGCTGGGGGGCTTCCCGCCCCTTGCCCTTCACCGGGGTGCTGGCAACAGCGCGCCGGGCCGTTGTGGGGCCCGTTGTGGAAGGCGGCGGGTCCCGCACACCCTTGCGGGTGCGGACCGCGCCTTCCCCCTCTTGCTTTTCCGCGCGGCCGGCCGATAGTGCCGCCATGGCCAACGCCACGCCCGAACGCATCCTGGTTGTCGATGATCACCCGCTGGTGCGGGACGGGCTGCGCAGCCTGCTTGCCGTTACGTTCGAACATTGCGACATCCTGGAAGCAGCCGGCGTCGAGGAAGCCTGCGCCGTGCTCGCCAGCCATGGCGATTGTGATCTGGTCCTGCTCGATCTCAACATGCCCGATGCCACGCGCCTGTCAGGCCTGGTGCAACTGCGCGAGGCATTTCCGATGGTGCCGGTGCTGATGGTCTCGGGCAGCTTCGATCGCGCCCTGGTGCAAGAAGCGCTCTCGGCCGGCGCGGCCGGTTTCCTGCCCAAGTCGATGAAGCGCGATGGCATTGTCAATGCGCTGCACATGGTCATGGCCGGCGAAATCTACATTCCCGATACCGGCCTCGAAGAAACGCCCGCCAGCGCCGAGGAAGCGCAGATCCGTACGCGGATCGACAGCCTCACGCCGCAGCAAAAGGTCGTGCTGCACCATCTCGTGCACGGCCGGCTCAACAAGCAGATCGCCCACGATCTCGATGTCTCGCTCACCACGGTCAAGGCCCACGTCTCGGCCATCCTGCAAAAGCTGGGCGTGTTCAGCCGCACCCAGGCCGTGATCCTGGCCAACCGCGTCCATTTCGATTGACGGCATGCGTGGATTTCCACCACCCCCCGACCCCCTCTTCTGAAGAGGAGGGGGAGTTAAGGCATTGATATAAAATCCCCTCCTCTTCAGAAGAGGGGGTTGGGGGTGGTGCGAAGCCTGGAACTACGGTCATTTGCCGCAGGGGCTTCGACAAGCTCAGCCCGAACGGATTTCAAAGGTAATTCAGAAACCTCCGTTCGCCCTGAGCTTGTCGAAGGGCCTGTCCTGAGCCTGTCGAAGGGCGCCAAGCACCCCCCGGTTCAATGCATCATCGTCTGCAACAGCGCGCGCAGCTGCGCTGGCTTTACCGGCTTGCCCAATAGCGGCAGCTTCTGCCCGGCCAGGCGTTCCTTCAGTTCCTCGCTGCGATCGGCCGAAATGATGATCGCCGGCACGCTGCGGCCCAGGCTGGCGCGCACATCGTGCACGGCCTGGTCGCCGGTTTCGGCATGATCGAGGTGAAAATCGGCGATGATCACATCGGGCGTTTCTGCGCCCAGGCGATCGATCGCGGCCGGCCCGCTGCCGGCGACCAGCACCTGGCAACCCCAACCGGTCAACAGCGTTTCCATGCCCAGCTGGATCTGCGTTTCGTTGTCGATCACCAGGATGCGCCGGCCCTGGATGGCGCGATCGCGCACCGGCTTGGCCGTGGTGGGAGCAGTATCGGCCTGGCTTTCGCCCACGGGAACGGTGATGGCAAAGCACGCGCCAGCGCCTGCGTCCGAGGTCAATTCCAGCGGATGCTGCAGCATCGCCGTGGCGCGGCGCACGATCGCCAGGCCCAGCCCTTTGCCGGGAATGCGGTGGCTGTTGTCGAGCCGGCGGAACTCTTCGAAAATGCGCTGCTGCTGGTCCTTGGGGATGCCCGGGCCGGTATCGGCCACGCTGATCCGCACCTGGCCTGGGGTGGGGCTGTCGGTCGTCACGCGCACGTGCCCGCTGCCGGTATAGCGGATGGCGTTGGACACCAGGTTCTGCAGGATGCGGCGCAGCAGGCGCGCGTCGCTGCGCACCCATACAGGCGCGGCTTCCACGGCAAACGTCAGGCCCGCCGCGTGCGCGGTCGGGGCAAATTCGGTCTGCAAGGTGCTGAGCAGGCCGGCCAGGTTCACGTCGGTGAGGTTGGGGGTGATGGCGCCGGCATCAAGGCGCGAGATTTCGAACAGGGTTTCCAGCAGGTCTTCCACCGAATTGAGCGAGGTGGAGGCCTGGTTGACCAGCGCGCGGGTGGGCAGGGCAAGCCGCCGCTCGGTCAGCGCGGCGATGAACAGCCGCGCGGCATTGAGCGGCTGGAGCAGGTCGTGGCTGGCGGCGGCAAGAAAGCTGGTCTTCGAGCGGTTGGCCATTTCGGCTGCGGTCTTGGCTTCCAGCAGCTGGGCCTCGATCGCGCGACGCTCGGCCACTTCGGATGCCAGGCGGCGGTTAAGCGCGGTCAACTCGGTGGTGCGCTCGGCCACGCGGCGTTCCAGCGTTTCGGCGGTATTCTGCAGGATCTGCCGGGCGGTGGTCGGCTCTGTCACATCCAGAAAGCCCACCACCATGCCGCCCAGCGCCGTGGCGGTGGTGCGCACTTCCCAGATGCGATCGCCCACAGTGGCCAGGCGGTTGCGCACCGTGCCCTCGGCCTCGGTGCGCCAAGCCAGTGCGTCGGCCCCGTCCATCGCCAGGGTCTGGGCGCAGAAGCGCACCAGGTCTTCGTGGTTGCCGATCGCCGCGCTCGCGTCGCCGGCCAGGCCCAGCAGGCGTTGCAGGGCGCCGTTCCACGCCGTCAGGCGGCGGCCGGCATCGAACATGCACACGCCTTCCACCAGGTTGTCGAGCAGGGCCTGCAACGCCAGGTTCTGTTCGGCCAGATCGCGGGCGCGGGCGCGGGCATCCTCGGCCTTGGCCTCGGTAATGTCGGTATAGATGCCAACGATGCCGCCCTCGCTGGTGCGCAGCTCGTTGATCTGGATCCAGCGCCCGTCCGACAGGGCCTGGACATGGCCGCCCGATGCCACGGCATGGCGCGCCAGCCGGTCTGACACCCAGCGATCGGGCGCCGACAGCGCGCCGGCCGGACGGCGCTGCTGCGCCAGCAGGCTGATAATCTCGTGGAACGTGGGATTTTCCGGCAGCAGCTCGGCCACTTCGGGCCAGAAGCCCATATAGGCCTCGTTGAACAGCACCAGGCGATCCTCGGCATCGAACAGGGCAAAGCCCTCGTTGATCGACTCAATCGCATCGCGCAGCCGCGTCTCGGCCGCTTCGGCATTGGCATGGGCCTGGGCCAGCTTGGCATTGACCGTGGCGAGTTCGCCCATGGCCTGTTCGAGCGCGCGGGTGCGATCGCGCACCAGTTGCTCCAGCGTGATTGCCCGCTCGAACATCGAAAAGGCCGAATGCGACAGGTCGGTCGATCGCTCCACCCGGTCGATCAGCGTGGCGTTGATCTTGCGCAGCTTGCGCAGTTCGCCTTCCAGCCGGGCAATGTGCTGCGCGGCCTCCTCGGGCGCAACCGTGGCAAAAGGCGCGCTATCCGTCATCGCCCGATCGCCAGCCCGCTGAACGTCTGGTTGACATGCAGCGCATGGAACTGCTCGCCATAGGTGTTGAAGCCCACCACGCCGTTGCGGCGATAGATTTCCGAAATCGGCCGGCCTAGCTGGCGCCGCTCGGCATTGATGCGGTTGAGTACGCAGTCGAAGGCGATGATGTGATCGATGTCGCCCACCGCCTCGCGAATTTCCGCCATTGTCGCGTTCAGGCTTTCAAGCTGGTCGACCGGCTCGCCCAAGGTCAGCACGATGCCTTCGTCGATCGCGCAGTAAAAGGTCAGGCTACCGTCGGCATGGGCGGTCTGCACCGCACGCACATGATAATCTCCCCCGGCGCGCACCATCGGCGGGCAGGCGGCAAACAGCGCCATGTCGGGCTTGCGCATGTCGATCCCGCCATAGACCGTGCTGGCCAGGCGCAGATATTCCTCGGCCGCCGGCTCGGCGTTGATCTCCGTCACGCGGCGGGCGCCGGCATCGGCTCCGGTCACCACCATCTTGACCGCGCCGGGCTTGTAGTGCTGGCGGCGGAACACGTGCAGCGGCCGCGTGGTCGACACGATCGCCACCACCGCGCCGGCTGCATGAAACATGCCGTCGGAATAGATGCCGGTTTCCTTGAACATCAGCCCGTCGCCTGATGATCCCCCCACCAGCGGAATTTCGCCCAGGGCATCCTGCACGGTCATCGCCAGCAATTCCTCGCTGTGCGACAGGCCATCGACCAGGAACAGCGCGGCGTGGTTCACCTTGCGGCCCAAGGACTGGATCGAGAGGCGCTCGCTGCCCACTTCTGCGCGCGCCACCAGGTCGCGCACGGCCGCACGGGCCGCCCCGGCATCGAAGTGTGCCAGATCGTCAAAGCGGTGGCTGACCATGTGAAAGCTGTCGGCCGGAAATGCGATCAGGCTGATCGAATCCTCGTCATAACCGGCCTCAGTCAACTCGCCCGAACTGGTGCAGCCGATCATCGGAAACCGTTCCATCGACCAGCCGCGCGCGGCGCGCGCCAGCATTTCCCGATCATAGCGGTGGGAACAGAACATCACGGCCCCCGCCAGATGTTCTGGCGCGATCGTTCGGCTGATCTGGGCAAAGGCCTCGAAAGGATCGGATGCATGGGATGAAGCCACGCCAACCTCGCAGGTGCGAATATCCAAGACCCTCTCCAATCGCCGCTATTGTCTTGTTATCGTTGCCTTCGCGCGCACAGGGCGGCGATCGAGGCAGGGTCACAATACAATGGTTCGACCGCTATCGGAAAGGGCGGCGACACAAAAATATGATGGCTTGCTCAGGATTCTCCGCGTGGCGGTGGCCCACCTTCTTCAAGGGCCAGGGCCTCGGCATCGGTGAACAGCCGCGCATGGCCGAGAAAGCGAATACCTTCGGGCGTTTCCAACGACATGCCGGCGCCGCGCCCCGGCGCGACATCGATGGTCAGCTGGGTGTTCCGCGCATATTCGAACTGCGCCGCGCCGATCCACACCGGCACATCGCCGGCAATATGGCCCAGCAACACGTCCTGCCCGCCTACCTTGAACTCGCCGCGGGGATAGCACATCGGCACTGATCCATCGCAGCAGCCGCCCGACTGGTGAAACATCAGCGGTCCGTGCATGGCCGTCAGCCGGGCAATCCATGCATCGGCTGCCGGCGTTGACGTCACGCGGGGCGGAGGATCTGCCATGGCATCGCTGCTCCAAGCCAAGCGGGGCGGGCGCTTGTCGCACCCGCCCCGGAAAATGCGCCCCTGTTGTCCGCCGGGGGCGCCTTTCATCGCGGCGCCTCAGAAGAAGCCGAGCGCCTTGGTGCTGTAGCTGACCAGCAGGTTCTTGGTCTGCTGATAGTGATCGAGCATCATCTTGTGGGTTTCACGCCCGATACCCGACTGCTTGTAGCCACCGAAGGCAGCATGGGCAGGGTAGAGGTGGTAGCAGTTGGTCCACACGCGCCCGGCCTGGATTTCGCGGCCGAAGCGATAGGCGCGGTTTCCGTTGCGGGTCCATACACCCGCGCCCAGGCCGAACTGCGTGTCGTTGGCGATGGCCAGCGCCTCGGCTTCGTCCTTGAACGTGGTCACGGCCAGCACCGGGCCAAAGATTTCTTCCTGGAACACGCGCATCTTGTTGTGACCTTCCAGGATGGTGGGGGTCACGTAATAGCCATCGGCCAGGTCGCCCGAGAGCGTGGCGCGGCTGCCGCCGGTCAGCACCTTGGCGCCTTCACCACGGCCGATGTCGATGTACGAGAGGATCTTTTCCATCTGCTCTTGCGAGGCCTGCGCGCCGATCATCGTGGACGGATCGAGCGGGCTGCCCTGGCGGATCTTCTGCACGCGGGCCACGGCGCGTTCCATGAACTTTTCATAGATCGATTCCTGGACCAGCGCGCGCGACGGGCAGGTGCACACTTCGCCCTGGTTCAGGCCGAACATGGCAAAGCCTTCGAGCACCTTGTCGAAATAGTCGTCGTCGGCGTCCATCACGTCGGCAAAGAAGATGTTCGGGCTCTTGCCGCCCAGTTCCAGCGTCACCGGGATCAGGTTTTCGCTGGCATACTGCATGATCAGCCGGCCGGTGGAGGTTTCGCCGGTAAAGGCGATCTTGGCGATGCGCTTGCTGGTGGCGAGCGGCTTGCCTGCTTCGATGCCAAAGCCGTTGACGATATTGAGCGTGCCTTCGGGCAGGATGTCGGCGATCAGTTCGGCAAACACCAGGATCGACATCGGGGTCTGCTCGGCGGGCTTGAGCACCACGCAGTTGCCAGCGGCAAGGGCCGGGGCCAGCTTCCATGCGGCCATCAGCAGCGGGAAGTTCCACGGAATGATCTGGCCGACCACGCCCAGCGGTTCGTGATAGTGATAGGCCACGGTGTCGTGGTCGATCTCGCCCAGGGTGCCTTCCTGGCTGCGCACGCAGGCGGCGAAATAGCGGAAGTGGTCGATTGCCAGCGGCACGTCGGCAGCGGTGGTTTCGCGGATCGGCTTGCCGTTGTCGATGGTTTCCACCATTGCCAGCAGGTCGAGGTTGTCCTCCATCCGCTGCGCCACCTTGAGCAGGATATTGGCGCGATCGGCGGGCGAGGTGCGGCCCCAGGCTTCGCGTGCCTTGTGCGCGGCATCAAGCGCCAGTTCGATATCTTCGGCCGTGCCGCGCGCCACCTGGCACACCGGCTTGCCGGTTACGGGCGAGACGTTGTCGAAGTACTGGCCGCGAACCGGCGCGACCCACTTGCCTCCGATGAAGTTGTCGAACTTGGCCTTGATCGGGCTTTGGGCCGAAAACTTGGTCATGGCTTCCTGCAACATGGGGCCTCTCCTTGCATATGCTTTAAGGCGAATGACGTGTGAAACGGTGGCATGCTATGCGACCTGCCACGAAGCCCTGCGGCCCGTTCCGTGTTCTGGCCGAGAATGCGCAAAGGGGCCCCGTTCGGGCAATTGTACCTTGGGTCGAACGGGCGGATGCTGCCGCGGATTCCGCACGGCTGGCCTGTCCGAATTCGGCGTTTTTGTGCGGGGTTCCCGATTGACCGGCGCAACATCGGCGCTAGGGGGCGGATATGGGCGGACACCAACTGCAAAACGACATGACGCTGCACGGTTTTCTGGCGGCTGCGGCGGCGCGCCATCCACAGGCCTGCGCCATCTTCGTGCCGGCCGGCAAGGGCCGCGATATCGACCAGGCGATCAGCTATGCCGATCTCGCCGCGCAAAGCGACATTCTGGCCCAGGCGATCCTGGCGCGCCTGCCGGCCGCTGCGCCCGGCGGCGAACCGGTCGTGGCGCTGCAGCTGCCGCGCACGTCGCCACTGCTCTATCTGGCGCAATTGGCCGTGCTCAAGGCCGGATGCGCGTTCACCTGCCTCGATCCCTCGTTCCCCGATGGCCGCGTCGTCGATATCCTGGAAGACGCGCAGCCCGCGCTGATCCTGGCCGAACCGGCCGCGCTGGAACGGCTGGCGGGCCTGGCCCATGGCGCCTGCGCGGTGCATGATCCGGCGCAATTGCTGGCCCAAGCGCCTGCTGGCGGCGCGGCTCTGCCCCAGGTCGGCCCGGCGCAGCTGGCCTATCTGATCTATACCTCGGGCACCACGGGCAAACCCAAGGGGGTGATGATCGAGCATCGCCAGATCGCCAATCTGGTCGCGTCCGATCTGGCCGAATTTGCGCTGGGGCCGGGAGACCGCGTGGTCCAGGGCTCGTCGGTCGCCTATGACAGTTCGATCGAGGAAATCTGGCTGGCACTGGCCAGTGGCGCCACGCTGCTGGTGATGGATGATGCGGCCGCGCGGCTCGGGCCAGATATCGTTGCCTGGCTGGCCGATCACCGCGCCAGCGTGTTCTGCCCGCCGCCAACCCTGCTGCGCAGCAGTGGCTGCAGCAATCCCCAGGCGGCGCTGCCCGATCTCAAGCTGCTCTATGTCGGTGGGGAAGCCTTGCCGGCCGATATCGCCGCGCTGTGGGCGCAGGGGCGGCGGCTGGTCAATGGCTATGGCCCGACCGAATGCGCGGTCACCTGTCTGCGCGGCGATATCGTGCCGGGTGGGCCGATCACCATCGGCCGCCCCGTGCCGGGCATGCACGCTTTCGTGCTGGACGAGGCGCTGGACGATGTGGCTGAGGGTGCCCAGGGGGAACTGTGCATCGGTGGCGCCGGGGTGGCGCGCGGCTATCGCCATCGCCCCGATCTGACGGCCGAGAAGTTCATCGATCATCCGCGCCACGGGCGGCTCTATCGCACCGGCGATCTGGTGCACCGCGACGAGACCGGCAACCTGTTCTATCACGGGCGCATCGACGCCCAGGTCAAGATCCGCGGCTATCGCGTGGAACTGGGCGAGATCGAGGCGCAGCTTGCCGCGCTGCCCGGCGTGCGCGCGGCCGGGGCCACGGTGCAGGATCGCGGCGGCGTGCCCGAACTGGTGGCCTATGTCGTGCCGGTCGATCCCGCCGCACCGCCCCTGGGGGATACGCTGCGCCAGGCGCTGGCCGCCAGCCTGCCGCCCTACATGGTCCCGCGCCAGATCGGCCTGATCGCGGCACTGCCCACCACCGTGGGGGGCAAGCTTGACCGCAAGGCGCTACCGCCGATGAACCTTGCGGCCCAGCGCAGCGGGCAGGGCCGCGAGGAAGAGGCGCTGGTCCTGCCCGAGGGCGAGCTGGAGGCATTGATCGCCCGCGCGATGGCCGATGTGCTCAAGCGCCCCGATGGCGTTTCGGTCACTGCCGATTTCTTCGAAGGGCTGGGCGGGGATTCGCTCAGCGCGGCGATGCTGGTTACTCTGCTGCGCGAAGACTGGCGCACCGATTGGGTGACGGTCAGCGACATCTATGATGCGCGCACCGTGCGGACCCTGGCCCTGCGCGCGCCCGAACCGGCAGAAACCATTGCCGATGCGGCGCTGCCGCTGCTGCGCGAAGGCGTGGCGCGCCCGCTGCTGGCCAATCTGGTGCAGGGCGGTTGGCTGGCGATGACGGTGCTGGTGGCGGCCTGGGCCTCCTGGTTCGCCGCGTTCCGCGTGGCGCCGCTGGCCTTTGCGCACCTGGGCCTGGCCACGCTGGTGCTGGTGGCGCCGCTGATCGGCCTGGCCGGGTTCCTGGTCTATCTGCCGGTGTCGGTGGCCTTTGCCGTGGCGGTCAAGTGGCTGGCGATCGGGCGCTATCGCCCGGTGCGCGCGCCGGTGTGGAGCGCCTATTACCTGCGCCATTGGATGGTGATGCAGGCGGTGCGGCTGATCCCCTGGCCGCTGCTGGCCGGGACGGAGCTCAACAACGCGATCCTGCGCCTGCTTGGCGCGCGGATCGGGCGGCGCGTGCATATTCATCGCAACGTCGATCTGCGCCGGGGCGGCTGGGATCTGCTCGACCTGGGCGATGATGTCGCGCTGGGGCAGGGCGCCCACCTGGGCCTGGTCGAACTCGACCGTGGTGACATCGTGGTGGCGCCGATCACGCTGGAGACCGGCGCGGCATTGATGGTGCGTGCCGGGGTGGAAGGCCCGGCGCGCATGGGCGCGGGCAGTGTGCTGACAGCACTTTCCGTGCTCAATGCCGGCGGCACGGTGCCGGCGGGCGAAGTGTGGGACGGCGTACCGGCGCAGCGCGTGGGCGTGGCGCCGCCGCCTCCGGTGATCACCCGCGCCGCCACGCGGCTCGGACCCTGGCGCCATGGCCTGCTGTTGCTTCTCGGGCAGGGGCTGTTCACCGCGCTGGCCGCGCTGCCGGGGGAATTGCTGCTGCTGGGCTTGTGCCTGGGCGGCGAAGTGAGCGCCAAGGCGATCTGGCACTGGATGGCCGCGCCCTCGCTCGATGGGCGGGTGATTGCGGCGCTGCTCGCCACCACGGTCCTTGCCGTGCCGCTCAACGTCTTCTGGTCGGCAGTCCTACTGCGCGCGATGGGCCGTGTGCGCCCCGGCGTGATCGACCGCTGGAGCCCTGGGTACATCCGCCTGTGGATCAAGGCCGGCGCGGTCTTTGCCGCCGGCGAATGGCTTTCCGGCACCTTGATGTACAAGCACTGGCTGCGCCTGGCGGGGATGAAGGTGGGCGACAAGTGCGAGATCAGCACGATTTTTGACGTGACGCCCGAACTCGTCAGCATCGGCGCGGAAACCTTCTTTGCCGATGGCATCTATCTGGGCGGGGCGGAACTGCGCCAGGGCACGGTGCGGGTCGCGCCGATTCGGCTCGGTCGCAATACCTTCCTGGGCAATCACGCGGTGATCCCGGCGGGCGAGACTTTGCCCGATGACATCCTGATCGGCATTTCCACGGTGGCCGATGCCACGCTGATCGCGCGCGGGCAGTCGCGCTTTGGCCATCCCAGTTTCGATCTGCCGCGCCGCCAGGTGGTGGAGGCCGATCGCAGCGTGACGCACGATCCTTCGCTGATCCGCCAGGCCAACCGCTGGTTCTGGGAACTGGCGCGCTTTTTCCTGCCGGTGGTGCCGCTGGTGCTGGGCGCCCTGTGGTTCGCCGCGATCGGCGCGGCTGCGGCGCGTGGGGCCAGCCTGGCACTGATGACCTGGGTGGTGGTGCCCGGCGCCACGCTGGCCACGATGGTGGCGCTGTGCCTGGTGGTGATGGTCCTCAAATGGAGCCTGATCGGCCGGGTGCGGCCTGGTCAGCACGCGCTGTGGTCGTGCTGGTGCAGCCGTTGGGATTTCGTCTACGTGGCCTGGGCGCGCTATGCCAATTTCATCCTGCAACAGCTGGAAGGCACGTTCCTGCTACTGGTCTATCTGCGGCTGATGGGCCTCAAGATCGGGCGCCGCGCCGTGCTTGGGCCGCTGTTTGCCCAGGTCGTCGATCCCGACATGATCGAGATCGGCGATGGTGCCACGGTCCACGCCAATTTCCAGGCCCACACGTTCGAGGATCGCGTGCTCAAGGTGGACAAGGTGCGGATCGGCACCGGCGCCACCGTGCATGCTGGCACCGTGCCGCTCTATGGCGCGGTGATCGATTCGGGCACCCGCGTGCTGGGCGGCAGCGTGGTGATGAAGCACGAACACCTGCGCCCTGGCCTCGCCTATCAGGGCGTTCCTGTTCGCGTGGTGGGCTGAAAACCGCAGAAAACGGGCGCTAACCCAGACCGCGCTGCCAGGCGCATATTGCTAGCATGGGTCTGCTTACCTGTTCGGCCGGGCAGATTTGCTGCAAGGGCCCGCTATTGGCGCGCAAACAACTACCAATTTGGATCAAATATTACACGCAAAACTGCGCCTCGATGGCCAAATTCAGTTTGCGATCAGTTTGATAACATAAAAGTTTACCAATTGGAAATTGCCCGCCCGTAACCTCCTGTGTGTGGAGGGCGGATATGGTCGATGATCGTACCAGCAGTGCCAACGCGACATGCCATCGCGCTGCGGCCGGATCGGGCCACGGCGCTACGTCGGCGCGCACGCTCGCTGCTCTCTGGCCCGCCGCCGCCCTGATGCTGGCCGGCGTGGCTGGCCTGGCCTGGGCCTCCGTTCCGCCGATCCAGCCGGGTGACCAGGTGGTGGTCGTTGCTCCACCCGGTACCCCGCAGATGCAGACTTTGGCCATGGTCGCCGGCGCGCAAGGCGCGCTCGTGGCACCCGGCCGCTTTGCCAATATCGCTATCGCCACGTCCCCCCGTGTGGATTTTCCTGCCGCACTGCGCCGAGAAGGGGCCTGGTTCGTGTTCGCTTCGCCACGTCTGGCGGGCTGCCTCGGCGCTGCCAAGGAAGAAACGGCCCTATGACGATCCCCCCATCGCCGCGTTTCGTGCCCACTGCGTTATCCGCTCCCATGGTTGCGGCCGTGCCGCTACCGGCCACCGAACTGGATGACGTGCGCCACCGCTTCGGCCATTTCCTGGTCTATCTGCTGTGGGCGCACGTGCCGCTGCTGGCGGTCGTCGCCTGGCTGGCGGGCCAGTCGCCGATCGGGGCGGGCGTTGCCGGCGGCGTTCTGGCGCTCGCCTACCACCTGATGTGGTGGCGCCAGGGCATTGCCCGTTCCACCCGCTATCTTTCCGCCGTGGCGCTGGTGGGAGAGCCGGCGCTGCTGCTGTTCCTGATGCAGGGCCATGCCTGGCAGATGGACATGCACATGTACTTCTTTGCCATGCTGGCGCTGACCATTGCCTGGTGCGACCGCGGCGCCATCCTGATGGCGGCCACGGCCACGGCGCTGCATCACCTCGTGCTGCTCTATGCCTTGCCCTATGCGGTCTTTCCGGGGGAGGGCAACATTGCCCGCGTGCTGCTTCACGCCGTGATCGTGGCGTTCCAGACTGCGGTGCTGGTCTGGCTCAGCGACCGACTGGTCGAATCCGTGCAGCGCATCACCGCCATGGGCGAGGAAATCCGCGCCAAGAACCTGGCGCTGGAAGAACGCACCCGCGAAGCCGAGGATGCCACGCGCGCCAAGAGCATGTTCCTGGCCAACATGAGCCACGAAATCCGCACGCCGATGAACGCCATCCTGGGCTTTTGCCACCTGGCGCAGCGCACCGCGCTCAATCCCCGGCAACAGGTCTATGTCGCGCGGATTGCCGATGCCGGCGCCTCTCTGCTGCGCCTGATCAACGACATTCTCGATTATTCCAAGAACGAGGCAGGCAAGCTCACGCTCGAGGCGCGGCCGTTCGATGTGCGCGCCACGGTGGAGCACCAGGCCCAGATGCTCAATCTCGATGCAGAGGCCAAGGGCGTGGCGCTGCGCGTTACCGTCGGCCCGCGCGTGCCGCAGATGGTGGTGGGCGATGAACTGCGCTTTGGCCAGGTCTTGCTCAACCTGCTCAGCAATGCGGTCAAGTTCACCGAAAAGGGCGTGGTGATGGTCGGTGTCGATCTGGTGGCGACGGGCGAGGGCACCGTCACCCTGGAATGCACCGTGCGCGATACCGGCATCGGCATGACCGCCGAAGCGCGCGATGCGCTGTTCACCTCGTTTACCCAGGCCGACAGTTCGATGACCCGGCGCTTTGGCGGGACCGGGCTGGGCCTGGCCATCTCGCGCCAGATCGTTGAGCAGATGGGCGGCGGCATCACGGTGGAAAGCACGCCTGGCATGGGCAGCGTGTTTACCTTCCGCGTGGTGATGGGCGATGCCGGCACACTGGCCCGCGCCGGGCTGCTGCCCCCGCCGGGCCTGGCGCGCCTGCGCGTGCTCGCTGCCGATGACAATGCCGCCTCGCGCCAGATCGTGCACGAACTCATGGCCGGCTGGAACATGGCGGTCGATCTCGTTGCCTCGGGCGAGGAAGCCCTGGCGGCGATCGATGCGGCCGCCGCCGCCGGGCGCCCGTTCGATCTTGTCCTGCTCGACTGGAAGATGCCGGGCCTGAGCGGGATGGACACGGTCAAGGCCATGCGCACCCGCGTGCCGCATGGGCGCCTGCCGGCAACACTGCTGGTGACGGCCTATGGCGCCGACGAGTTTCTGGGGTCGGTCGATCGCGCCGATGTCGATGCGTTCCTGACCAAGCCGCTGCAACCACGCGCGCTGATCGAAACGCTGTGCGATCTGTTCCCCGAACGGGCTGAACGCGCGCCCGCCAAGGGCCTTGCTGCCGCGCCTGCGCCGGCCACTGTGGCAGACCCCGTTGCCGAAGCACCGCGCCTGCCACAGCGTCTGCGCGGCCTGCGCGTGCTTTTGGCGGAAGACAACGAGATCAACCGCGAAATCGCCATGGAATTGCTGGGCGATGCCGGGCTCGAGGTGGACTGCGCCGAAAACGGCCGCATCGCCTGCGCCATGGTGGCGGCGCAGAACGGGGCCTATGCCGCTGTGCTGATGGATGTGCAGATGCCCGAGATGGACGGGATCGAAGCCACCGCGCGCATTCGCCGCACCTGGAAAGCCGATGTCTTGCCGATCATCGCGATGACCGCGCACGCCTATGACGAAGAACGCCAGCGCTGTCTTGACGCCGGCATGAACGATCACATCGCCAAGCCGGTCGATCCCGCGCTGCTGGTGCGCACACTGGAACGCTGGCTGCGCCAGCCCGACGCCGCGCCTGCCGGCGCAGGGGCGGGCCAGGGGGGCGATGCCGCCTGGACTGGCCCTGTGGCTAACGATGCTGGCGCCAACGATGCGGTGCCCAACGATGCGGCCAGCGCGCCCGAGGCGGTCTTGCCCGATCACCTGCCGCCCTTCGGCATTCCTGCGGCCCTGGCGCGGGTCAATGGCAAGCGCACGCTGCTGCTCAAGCTGATCGGCGATTTCGGCGATATCTATGCCGCCACGCCCGGTGCGCTGACCAGCCTGGTGGACGAAGGCCGCCTGGCCGAGGCGCGGCGCCTGGCCCATTCGCTCAAGGGCGTGGCCGGTTCGCTCGAACTGCCGCAGGTCCAGGCAGTGGCCGCGCGCATCGAGCGCTTGCTGGCCGCCGAACAGACCTTTGGCCTCGATCGCGAGATTGCCCTGCTGGCCCGCGAACTGGCCCCGGCGATCGAGGCCGCGCGGAGCCTGGCGCCACCGCTTCCGGTCCATGTCCCGTCGATCGCGGCGGCTGATGGCCCGCGCGTGGATGCCGCCGCCCTCGCCCAGGCGCGCGACGGGCTGATCGATCTGGTGCAGCGGCGCAGCCTGGCGGCGCGGGCGGCTTTTGTGGTCTATGCCGATGCGCTGGGCCTGCCCGAGCCGGCGCGCCAGGGCCATCCGGTGCGCCAGGCGCTGGAACGGCTCGACTATGGCCGCGCCCTGGCCCTGCTCGAAGCAGAAGGCAGCCTTGCCGATGACACGCCGATACAGGGGGCCGTTGCCTAATGGGCCAGGCGCTTCCCCCCTTGTCCCGGCGCGGTCTGGTGATGATCGTCGATGATGAAATCGCCAATATCGAGATCATCAATGCCGTGCTCGAAGACGAATACGACGTGTGCTTTGCCCTGTCGGGGCAAGAGGCGCTCGATCTGGCGCGCACCGCGCAGCCCGATCTCATCCTGCTCGATGTGCTGATGCCGGGCATGGACGGCTTTGCCGTGTGTGCCGCGCTCAAGCAGGATGCCACGCTGACCGATGTGCCGGTGATCTTCACCACTGGCCTGGGTGACAGCGAGGACGAGATGCGCGGTCTGTCGCTGGGCGCGATCGACTATGTGACCAAGCCGGTGCAGCCGCCGATCCTGCGCGCGCGGGTGGCCAACCACGTCGAACTCAAGCGCCTGCGCGATCAACTGGCGCAGATGGCGGTGACCGATGCGCTCACCGGGCTGTCCAATCGCCGGCACCTGGAGCGCACGCTGGAGGGGGAGACGGCGCGGCTGGCGCGGCAGCAGGAATGGTTGTCGGTGGTCATGCTCGATATCGATTTCTTCAAGCAGTTCAACGATGCCTATGGCCACCCGGCCGGCGACCGTTGCATCGCCATGGTCGCCGCCGCGCTCACCCGCGCGGTGCGCCGTGCGACCGATCTTTCGGCCCGCTATGGCGGGGAAGAGTTCGTCTGCGTGCTGCCCGGCGCCGATGTGGCCATGGCCCAATCCGTTGCGGCCGAGATCGGGCGCCAGATCCGCCAGTTGGGTATCCCGCACGCGCGATCGGGCGTGGATGCGTTCGTCACCGTCAGCATCGGCATCGCCAGCGCGCGCAGCGTCGCCGGGGCCAGGCCGCAGGAGTGGATCGATGTGGCAGACGCCCAGCTCTATCGCAGCAAGAGCGAGGGCCGCAACCGCATCACCGCGACCGTGTTCGAACATGGCCTGCCCGGGCATGGCCAACCCGCGGGCAACGATCGCGCGGCCTATCCAACGGCGCAACTTGGCCTTCGCGCCACAGGCTGATCGCCGCGGCGCGGGCGGCGCACTGTCCAGGCTGCGCTTGCCAGCTGCTTTCCCGGCAGGCTGATCTCGTTTCATTGCCCTTTGTCACGGCTGGCAACGCCGGACGCTTGACAAAGTGAACGTTCACGCGCATGCGTCACCACAGTTGAGAACGTTCACAAGCCGGACGCAAAGCGCCGGGTGAAAACGGGGAGAGGGATCTGATGAGCACACGTTGCCATTCGTTGCGCGCGCGCCTGGTACTGGGGGCTTCGGTCATGGCCGTGGGCCTGGCAGCCAATCCGGCCTTGGCGCAGGACGCCGCCAGCGCGGCATCGGCCGGCCAGCCGGCCACCACTCCGCAAGCCGCTGCCGAAGCGCCGGACAACGCCATCGTCGTCACCGGCATCCGCGCCAGCCTTTCGGCCGCTGCCAATATCAAGCGCAGCGCCCAGGGCGTGGTCGATGCGATTTCGGCCGAAGACATGGGCAAGTTCCCCGACACCAACCTGGCCGAATCGCTTCAGCGCATCACCGGCGTGTCGATCGACCGCTCCAACGGCGAAGGCTCTACCGTTACCGTTCGTGGCTTTGGCCCCGAATTCAATCTGGTGCTGCTCAACGGCCGGCAGATGCCCACGTCCAGCCTGGGCGATGGCGCCAGCGCGCCGTCGACGCGCAGCTTCGATTTCGCCAACCTCGCGTCCGAAGGCGTTGCCGGGGTCGAAGTCTACAAGTCGGGTCGGGCCACGCTGCCCACCGGCGGCATCGGTTCGACGATCAATATCAAGACCCCGCGCCCGCTCGATCGGCCCGGCCTGCACGGCAGCCTGGCGATCAAGGGCATGATCGATACCTCGCGCAACGAAGGCAGCCCGATCACGCCTGAAGTGTCGGGCATCATCAGCGACACCTTTGCCGACGGCAAAGTGGGCGTGCTGGTCACCGGCGTGTGGCAAAAGCGCAAGGCGAGCAACAACCAGGCCAATGTCGGCTGGCGCGATGGCTATCTCGGATCGGAAAACAACTGGGGCTCGCTGCCGCAGCAGGGCGATCCGCGCTATGCCAACATCGTCAACCGGCCCGGCCCCAACGATGTCTATCAGGTGCCGCAGAACGCCAGCTATGACATTACCGACATCGATCGCGAGCGCATCAACGGGCAGCTCGTGCTGCAATTGCGCCCCACCGATACGCTGACGGCAACGTTTGACTATACCTATTCCCAGAACACCGTGCGCGCGCGCACCAACAGCGTGGGCATCTGGTTCAACTTCAACGACGTCTCCAGCCAGTGGACCGATGGCCCGGTGGCCGGCCCGGTGTTCTATGCCGAACACTTCGGGGCCAACGAAGGCAAGGACCTGTCGTATAGCGCGGCGCTCACCGAAAACCGCTCGATCAACCGCTCGATCGGCGGCAACCTCAAGTGGGATGGCATCGACCGCCTGACGCTGGAGCTGGACGCGCACCATTCGACGGCTGAATCCAAGCCCAACAACCCCTATGGCACCAGCGTGTCGGTGGGGACGGCGGTGTTCGGCATCGCCAACCAGAAGATCGATTTTACCCACGATCTGCCGGTGATCTCGGTGGGCATGAACCCGGGCATCGACGCGCTCGATCCGGCCAATATCACGCCCACCGGCAATGCCTTCCGCAACGCCTATTTCCGCGACGAGATCAACGAGGCGCGGCTTTCGGGCCAGTTCAAGTTCGACAGCGGGGTGATCGACAGCCTCGATTTCGGCGCGGACTACACCGAGAACAAGGTGCGTTCGGCCTATGGCTATATCCAGCACGACACCTGGGGTGGCTCGCTGCCGGCCAGCCAGACGCCTGATGACCTGTTCAGCCTGGTTTCGGTGCCGGACAAGTTCAAGGGCGTTTCGGGCGCCAACGATCCCAACATCATCAAGCAGTTCTACAGCTTCAACTTCGAGAAGATGGTGAGCCTGCTCGATAGCAAGAACCAGATCTGCGGCGGCACCGGCAATTGCCTGGCGCCTTACACCGTCGATCGCCGCATCAAGGAACGCACGATCGCGCCTTATGTGCAGGTGAACACCAAGTTCGACCTGCTCGGCCGCGAGGCGCATTTCCGTGCTGGCCTGCGCTATGAAAACACCCGCGTCACCTCGTCGGCGCTGGTACCGGTGCCCACCGGTACGCAGTGGGTCTCGGCCAACGAATTTGGCCTGATCTACGGCGGTGACAGCGCGTTCACCACCTTTGCCGGCAGCTATGACAACTTCCTGCCCGCGTTCGACTTTGACATGCAGCCCGCGCGCAACGTCAAGTTCCGCGCGTCCTATAGCCACACCATCACGCGGGCCGATTATGCCAGCCTCCAGGGTGGCCGCACGCTGGACCAGCTTTTCCGCATCGGCGGTGGCACCGGCAGCCAGGGCAATCCAGGCCTGATGCCCTACAAGTCGAAGAACATCGATGTCAGCCTCGAATGGTATTACGCGCCGACGAGCTATGTCTCGGTGGGCTTCTTCCACAAGGGCGTGTCGAACTTCATCTCGTCGGCCCGCGTCGACAGCCCGGCGTTCGGCCTGACCAACCCGGCCAATGGCCCGCGCTATCAGGCGGCGATTTCCGCGCTGGGCGCTGATGCCAGCACGGCGGCGATCCGCAATTACATCTTCACCCATTACCCTGAAAGCTCGCAGATCACCGGCACCGATGCCACCGGCAACCTGACGGGCAACATCTTTGGCACGCCTCAGGATGCGGCGGTCAATTTCCAGATCGCCACGCCGGTTAATTCCTCGCAGACCGCCACGCTATATGGCTGGGAATTTGCCATCCAGCACTCGTTCTGGAACACCGGTTTCGGTGCAATCCTGAACTATACGATCGTGCGCGGCGATGCGACCTACGACAACACCAAGCCGTCGAGCGTCACGCAGTTCGCGCTGACCGGCCTGTCCGACAGCGCCAACGCGGTGCTGTTCTATGACAAGCACGGGCTGCAGGCGCGCGTTGCCTACAACTGGCGCGCGCAGTTCCTCTCGGGCACGGGGCCCAACCCCTATTATGTCGAGCCCTATGGCCAGGTCGATGCCAGCGCCAGCTGGGAATTCCGCAAGGGCTTCACCGTCTTTGCCGATGCCATCAACCTGACCAACCAGGGCCGTCGCGGGCACCTGCGGTCTGACAACAACGTGTCCTTCGCCTCCAGCGGCTATGCCCGCTATTCGGCCGGTTTCCGCGTCAACTTCTGACGCGGCCCTCCCCATCCGGCCGGGCGACACTGCCCGTCAGCCCGGCCGGATGGCCCTCTTTTCAACGCGCTTGCCTGTGGCAGTGGGCGATGGAACAAGGGGGCAGGATTGGAAGAGCCACAAGAGAGAGGACGCCCGCACCGTGACCAGCAGCAGCCACGCCCTGCTCGACAATGCCAGCCATCGCGATCTTGCCGTGGGCACCACCGCCGGGGCGCAATGGGGCGACGGGGTAATGGGATGCCTGGTCGTCCCTTCGGAATTCCGTGCGGTGGCCGCGCACTATCCCATCGTCTTTCGCCGTGATGGGCAGACCGGCCAGTTTGCCGCGCTGGCCCTGTTCGGCTTTGACCAGGGCGAGAACCTGTTCCTGGCCGGCGATCGCTGGGACGCAGCCTACGTGCCTCTGGCCCATGCGGTGCAGCCGTTCCTGATCGGCCGCACCCGCGATGCCGATGAAGTGCCCCAGGTGCATATCGATCTTGCCCATGCCCGCGTCGGAGCGCCCGGTGGGCAGCGCCTGTTCGATGATGCCGGCGCCCCAACGCCCTATCTCGCCGCCAAGGCAGAGCAACTGGGCGCGCTCGATGCTGGCTGGCGCGCCACGCCGGCGTTTCTCGCCGCGCTCGAACACCATGGCCTGCTCGAACCCTTCACGCTCGATGTGCCCCTGGCCGAAGGCTCTACCCGCAGCCTGGTGGGCTATCACATCATTGCCGAAGATCGCTTGGCTGCGCTCGACGGCGCGGCGCTGGGCGAACTCAATGCCCAGGGCTATCTGCTGCCGATCTACATGGCCGTGGCCGCGCTTGGCCGCTTTGCCGATCTGATGGCGCGCCGTGGCCGTGCCTGAAGAGCTTCCCTGCGGGATAGAGGTGCGCGTGGCAGAGGTGGCGCTGGCCGATCACGGCGGCGCTCTCGATGCCGTGCTGGCCGCCGCCACGACGCCCTGCGTGGTGCGCGGCCTGGCGGCGCATTGGCCGCTGGTACAGGCCGGGCGCGATAGCGCCACGGCGGCACGCGCCCACCTTGCCAGCCACGCCCGGCCACGCGCCTTCACCGTGTCGCTGGCCCCGCCGCAAGCCGGCGGGCGCCTGTTCTATGACCAGGCGATGCAGGTCAATTTCCAGACCGTGCAGGAACCGCTCGATGCCATCTGGGCGCGCTTTGCCGCGGCCGAGCAGGCGGCAGACGGGCGCGCGATCTACATGGGATCGATCGATATTCCCGGCTGGTTCGAAGGATTGGACGAGGCCAATCCGATGCCGCTGGGGGCAGGGCTGCCGGCGGCGCAGGATGCGCTGGCCAGCGTGTGGATCGGCACCGCCAGCCGCGTCGCCGCGCACAACGATTTTCCCCACAACCTGGCGGTCTGCGCCGTGGGGCAGCGGCGCTTCACGCTGTTTCCGCCCGACCAGTTCGCCAATCTTTACCTCGGCCCGTTGGACAACACCCCGGCCGGCCGCGCCGTCAGCATGGTCGATCCCGATGCGCCCGATCTGCTGCGCCATCCCGGCTATGCCACCGCGCTGGCCCATGCCCAGGTGGCCGATCTGGCGCCGGGCGACGCGCTGTTCATCCCCAGCGGCTGGTATCACGCGGTCGATGCGCTGGCGCCGTTCAACGTGCTGGTCAACTATTGGTGGCGCGATACGCCGCGCTGGCTGGGCCAGCCGCAGGATGCGCTGATCCATGCGATCCTGGCCATCCGCGATCTGCCGGCGGCAGAGCGCGCGCAGTGGCACACCCTGTTCGATCACTATGCCTTTTCCGGTGGAGAGGCCGCGCGGGCCCATCTGCCGCCCGCCGGGCAGGGCATTCTCGCCCCGCTCGATGCCGCTGCCGCCGGGCGCATCCGTGCCTTCCTGCTCAGGAGTCTCAGCCGATGACCGATAGACCCTTGCGTATCGTCGTGGCCGGTGGCGGCACCGCCGGATGGATGACCGCCGCCGCGCTGGCGCGCACGCTGGGCCCGGTTGCCACTGTCAACTTGGTGGAAAGCGAGGCAATTGGCACGGTGGGCGTGGGCGAAAGCACCATTCCGCCGCTGGTCGCCTACAATCGCCTGCTCAATATTGCCGAGGCCGATTTCATGCGTGCCACCTCGGCCACGTTCAAGCTGGGCATCGCGTTCGAAAACTGGAAGGCGCCGGGTGAAAGCTATTTCCATTCGTTTGGCGGCACCGGGCGCGATCACTGGAGCGCCGGGTTCCAGCATTTCTGGCTGCACGGGCTCTCGCGCGGGCATGCAGCGCCCTATGGCGACTATTGCCTGGAACTGATGGCGGCACAGGCCGGCCGCTTTGCCCATCTGCCCGATGGGCGGATGAACTATGCCTATCAGCTCGATTCCGGGCGCTATGCCGCGTTCCTGCGCCGCCTGGCCGAGGGCGACGGCGCCACCCGGATCGAGGGACGCATCGCCCGCGTCGAACTGGACGGCGACAGCGGGGAAATCGCTGCGCTGCACCTGGACGGTGATCGCCGCGTGGAAGGCGATCTCTTCGTCGATTGCACCGGTTTCCGCGCGCTGCTGATCGAAGGCGCGCTGCACGCCGGCTTTGACGATTGGACGCATTGGCTGCCATGCGACCGCGCCATTGCCTTGCAAACCGCCAGCGTGCGCCCGCCCGTGCCCTATACCCGCGCGATTGCCCACGATGCCGGCTGGCAATGGCGCATCCCGTTGCAGCATCGCCAGGGCAACGGCATCGTCTGGTGCAGCCGCTATCTCGATGAAGACCAGGCGCTCGACCGCCTGCTGTCGAGCGTGGAAGGGCAGGTCCTGACCGAGCCCAACCGCATCCGCTTCACCACCGGGGCACGGCGCCGGCAGTGGGTGAAGAACTGCGTGGCGGTGGGCCTGTCGGGCGGGTTCATGGAGCCGCTCGAATCCACCTCGATCCACCTGATCCAGCGCGCCGTGCTGCGCCTGTTGCGGCTGCTGCCGGTGGGCACGCGGCCCGATCCGGCCGATATCGCGGAATTCAACGAACAGCAGTGGGCCGACATGGTCCAGATCCGCGATTTCCTGATCCTGCACTACAAGGCCACCGAGCGGCGCGACAGCCCGTTCTGGCGCCACTGCGCGGGGATGGAGGTGCCCGAAAGCCTGTCGCATCGGAAGGACCTGTTCGCCCGCACCGGCCGCGTGTTCCGCAAGAACGAGGAACTGTTCGCCGAAAACAGCTGGGTGCAGGTGATGATGGGGCAGGGGATCATGCCGGTCGCCTATCATCCCGTCGCGGCCAAGCTGCGCGATGATGAACTGGAACGGCTGCTCGCCGGCCTCCGCCGCGAAGTGGCCGATACCGTGCGGGGCCTGCCCGGGCACGCGGCCTATGTCGATCACTATTGCGGGGCGCGCACCGGGGCTGCGGCATGAGCCTGGCGCTTGTCCTGCTGGCCGCCGGTGCTGCCGCCACCACGCCGTCAAACGTCGCGCCATCGCCACCGGGGCCCGGCTGGCACCTGGTCTGGGCTGACGAGTTTAACGGCACCGGCATCGATCCCACGCGCTGGACGCTGGCCGATGATTGCTGGGGCGGCGGCAACCAGGAACGGCAGTGCTACACGCCGCGCGCCACCAATGCCAATGTCGCCCACGGCCAGCTGGTGATCACTGCGCGCAAGCAGGCCTGGCGCGGCCCCACCTATCCGCAAGACTTGCGCGACAGCGCGGAAAAGGCGGCGGCGCGGGCTGAAAAGCCGTTCACCTCGGCCCGGCTCAGCACCAAGGGCAAGGCGGCGTGGCGCTATGGCCGAGTGGAAGTCCGCGCCAAGCTGCCTGGCGGGCAGGGCAGCTGGCCGGCAATCTGGATGCTGCCGGCCCACGATCGCTATGGCCACTGGGCCGCCTCGGGCGAGATCGACATTCTGGAAACCGTCAACCTTGGCGTGCCGTGCGCGGGTTGCACCGCGGGGCGCGAAGACCATGCCCTGGGCACGATCCATTTCGGCGGCGTGCCCCCGGCCAATCGCCATGTCGGATCGGAAACCCCGATTCCCGCCCCGGTCGATGGCTATCATGTCTATGCCGTGGATTGGGCGCCCGGCGCCATCACCTGGAGCATCGACGGCGTGCCCTATGAAACGCGCCATGCCGGCGAATGGTCCACCACCGGCAGCGCCGATCCCCTGGCGCCGTTCGATCAGCCGTTCTACCTCGTGCTCAACCTTGCCATTGGCGGCGGCCTGCCCGAAAGCCGCAACGGCGGCGGGGTGGACAGCAGCGGCTTTCCGCGCACGATGATGGTGGATTGGGTTCATGTCTGGCAAAGCGATACCGCTGCGGCTGCTCCCGCCGCCGCGCAGTAAAGGATAGCAGCAGGATGGCGCGCCGCCGTCAGACCGTGACGATCAAGCATGTCGCCGCCGATGCCGGGGTCTCGCTGCAGACCGTCAGCCGGGTGATCAACAACGAGCCCAACGTGCGCCCCGAAATGCAGGAGCGCGTGCGCGAGGCGATTGCCCGCTTGGGCTATGTCCCTTCGATCGCGGCGCAGCGGATGAGTGGCTCGCGCTCGTACCTGATCCTGGCGCTCAACGATCGCACGCGCACCATCGCCGATTGGCGCGCACGCCAGGGCAGCGACTGGGTGGACCAGATGCTGCTGGGCGGCATGCTCAAGTGTGCCGAACACGGCTATCGCATGATCTTCGAACTGGTCGATACCCACAACGACCATGTCGAGCGCGAACTGCTGGCCGCGATCGCCGCGTTGCAGCCCGATGGCGTGGTCCTGACCCCGCCCCATTCCGACAATCCGCTGATCGTGGGCGTGCTGACGCGCCAGGGCATCCCGTTTGCGCGCATCGGTTCGCTGGGGCAGGGCGGGGGTATTCCGCTGATCATGGATGACGAAGGTTCGGCACGAAAGGCCACGCAGGCGCTGATCGATCTGGGCCATCGCCGTATCGGCTTCATCGCTGGCGACGCGGAATACAGCCTCAGCCAGTGGCGCGTGGAAGGCTGGCGCGCGGCGATGGCCGAGGCCGGCCTGCCCACGCAGGGCCTTTTGGCGCAAAGCGATTTCAGCTTTGCCATGGGCGCGCAGGCGGCCCGCGACCTGCTGGGCCAGGCGCAGGCGCCCACCGCGATCATCGCTAGCAACGATCAGACCGCGCTGGCCAGCCTCGATGTCGCCCATGCGCTGGGCCTGACCGTGCCCGATGACCTCTCGCTGATCAGCTTCGACAATACCCCGGTGGTGCGCTTTGCCCGCCCGGCATTGAGCGCGGTGGATCAACCGGTGGCGGAGACCGTGGCGCGCGCGGTCGATCTGATCATCGCCGCGCAGCGCGATGGCACGGTGCCCGATGGCCCGGTGGTCGTGCCGGCGGGCCTGGTGATGCGCGAATCCGTGGCGGTGGCGCCGCGTGGCTGAGGCGGCTATCCCGGTGGCCGGCCACCACCCCGGCCCGGGCCACGGCGATTGGCCGTTCCTGCTGTGTTATGCCCTGGCCTGGGCCGGGGCGGTGGCCGGCTATGGCCCGTTGCTCACGCTGCTGCTGCCGCTGCGTGTGGCAGAGTTGGCCGGGCCAGCGGCCGTGCCGTGGCTCGCCACGCTGACGTTCATCGGTGCGGTCTCGGCCAGCCTCACCAATATCGCCTGGGGCTGGGCCAGCGATCACACCGCCAATCGCCGGGGCTGGGTGGCGGCCGGGTTGGTGCTGTCGTGCGCGTTGCTGCTCGCCATGCCGCTGGCCACCACACTGCCGGCGCTGATCATGGTCGTGGTGGCGTGGCAGGCGGCGCTCAACATGGTGCTGGGTCCGCTGGCCGCCTGGGCGGGCGATTGCGTGCCCGATCGTCACAAGGGCGTGCTCGGTGGCCTGCTGGCCTTTGCCCCGGCCTGGTCGGGCACGATGGGCGCGCTGGTCACCCTGCCCGGCCTCCATTCCGGGCCGGGCGTGGGGTTTGCCACCCGCGTGAGCGTGCTGGCGGTGATCGTTGCGCTGTCCATCCTGCCGCTGCTGCTGATCAGCCCACGGCTCACCCCGCTGCCGGAACCGGCGCCGCTGCCCGATCCTGGCGCGGCGCCGCGCGCGCTGCCGGTGCGGCGCATGTGGCTGGCGCGGCTGCTGGTGCAACTGGCCGAAGCCACGCTGTTTGCTTTCATTGCCTATTGGTTCCTAACGATCGATCCCACCATGCATGCGGCCACCATGGCGCGCATCTATGGCCTGCTGCTGGCGCTGTCGGTGCCACTGGCGCTGGTGGTCGGGCATTGGGCCGATCGCCGCGCCCGTCCCTGGCGCCCCCTTGCCGCGCTGGCGGGCCTGGTCGCAGTGGGGCTGGTGATCATGGCGCTGGCGCCGGGCAAGGCAGTGGCGCTGGCCGGCTATGCCCTGTTCGCCCTGGCCATGGCCGTGTTCCTCGCGCTCCATGCGGGGCAGACGCTGCGCGTACTGCCCCGGCCGGATCGGCGCGGACGCGATCTTGGGCTGTTCAACCTGACCAACACGTTTCCCTCGCTGATCGTGCCGTGGCTGGCGGTGGGCCTGGTGCCCACGCTCGGCTTTGGCGCGCTGTTCCTGGTCCTGGCGGCTTGCGCTGGGCTGGCGGCACTTTTGTTGCTGTCCATCCGCCAGGCCTGACGCACCACACAAGCAGTTGATCTGGCCGGCCTGCCGTGTCAGAAACCGAAATTGAGAACGTTCACAAATAATCTGCCCGAGAGGATTGAGACATGACCCTGCGCCGCCTGTTGCTGGCCGCATCCGGCCTGATGGCCCTGACCCAGCCGGTGCTGGCTGCCGATGGCCCGGGCGCGGCCCAGGCCGACCGCGCCACGGCCCATCCCGCGCAATGGCCCGCCGCGCACAGCCCGGCCGCGATCACCGATCCGGCGACAGAGGCGCAGATCACCGCGCTCATGGCGCGGATGACGCTGGCGCAAAAGGTTGGCCAGATGATCCAGGCCGATATCAGCGCGATCACCCCGGCCGATCTGCAGCGCTATCCGCTCGGCTCGATCCTCGCCGGCGGCAACAGCGGGCCTTACGGCAACGAGCGTGCGGGCGGGGCAGACTGGGCGCGCCTGGTGGGCGAATATCGCGCCGCGTCGGCCAAGTCCGGGGCGGCCATCCCGATCATCTTCGGCGTCGATGCCGTCCATGGGCACAGCAACCTGCCCGGCGCCACGATCTTTCCTCACAACATCGGGCTTGGCGCGATGCACGATCCTGCCCTGGTGCAGAAGATCGGCGCCGCCACCGCAGCCGAAATCGCCGCCACCGGCATCGAATGGACGTTTGCCCCCACGCTCGCCGTGCCGCAGGATCTGCGCTGGGGCCGCAGCTATGAAGGCTATGCTGCCGATCCCGCGCTCGTCGCGGCCTATGCGCGGGCGATGGTGCTGGGCCTGCAGGGCCCGCTGCGCGCCGGGCAGGCGATCGATGCCACCCACGTGGCGGCCACGGCCAAGCACTTCCTGGCCGATGGCGGCACGTTCGAGGGCAAGGACCAGGGCGACGCACGCATTACCGAGGCGCAGCTGGTGGCCACCCATGCCCAGGGCTATCCCGCCGCGATCGATGCCGGCGCGCTCACCGTCATGGCCAGCTTTTCCAGCTGGAACGGGGTGAAGAACCATGGCAATCGCTCGCTGCTGACCGGCGTGCTCAAGGGACGCATGGGCTTTGGCGGGTTCGTGGTCGGCGATTGGAACGGCCATGGCCAGGTCGAAGGCTGCACCGTGACGGCCTGCGCGGCCAGCTTCAACGCCGGGCTGGACATGGCGATGGCGCCCGACAGCTGGAAGGGCCTGTTCGACAGCACCCTGGCCCAGGCCCAGCAGGGCACGATTTCGCAGGCGCGCATCGATGATGCCGTGCGCCGCATCCTGCGCGTCAAGTTCAAGCTCGGCCTGATGGGCCCGGCGCCGGTGGCGCGGGGCGATGCCGCCGGGCTGGGCGCCCCCGCGCATCTTGCCATCGCGCGCGAGGCAGTGGCCAAGTCTTTGGTGCTGCTCAAAAACAATGGGGGGCTGCTGCCGCTCAAGCCCGGCGCGCGGGTTCTGGTGGCAGGGCCGGGGGCAGACAGCATGGCGATGCAAGCGGGCGGCTGGACCATCACCTGGCAGGGCACCGATACCACTGCGGCCGATTTCCCCCACGGGCAGACCATCGGCCGCGCCCTGGTCGATGCGCTGGGGCAGGCCGGTGGCCAGGCCACGCTGGCGCCCGATGGCCAGTTTGCGCAAAAGCCCGATGTGGCCGTGGTCGTCTATGGCGAGAGCCCTTATGCCGAATTCCAGGGGGACGTGGCCAACCTCGCGTTCCGGCCGCGCAATGGCGAGGATGCCCTGATCGCCCGGCTCAAGGCGCAGGGCATTCCGGTGGTTTCGGTGTTCCTCTCGGGCCGCCCGCTGTTTGCCGGGCCGCTGATCAATGCCTCTGACGCGTTTGTCGCGGCCTGGCTGCCGGGCACCCAGGGCGCCGGCGTGGCCGATGTGCTGGTCGCCGGGCGCGATGGCAGGCCGGTGCGCGATTTTGCCGGCACGCTGCCGTTTCCCTGGCCCGCCGATGCCCGTTCGCCGGTGACCAAGCCGCTGTTTCCGGCAGGCTTTGGTCTGACCTATGCCCATCCCGCGCCGCTGGGCCGGGTGAACGAAGATCCGCGCGTCGATCTTTCGGCCGCGGCCAGCGACAACCTGTGGTTCAACCGCGGGCAGGCGCCATCGCCCTGGCACCTCGGCCTCGACAATGCTGTGACCTCGCGCTCGATTGATCTGACGGCGCAGGAAGACGCGCGCCAGTTCACCTGGGCCGCACCCGGTGCCCTGGTGATCGACGGTCCGCCGGTCGATCTCACCCGCCAGGCCGACGAAGGCTTTGAAGTTCGGCTTGATTGGCGAATCGATGCGCTGCCGGCCGGGCCGATCAAGGTTTCCGTTGGCACGGGCAGCCTGGATGTGGCATCGCTCCTGCGTCTTGCGCCGCAGGGGGCCGTCACCCAGACACGAATTCCGTTGCGCTGTTTTGCTCAGGCCGGGGCCGATCTCAAGAAGGTTGGAACGCCGCTTCGCATCACGGCGCCGCAGGGATTTGTCGTGACGCTCCGCAATGCGCGCGTCGAGGCAACTGGAAGCGTCGCTGCCTGTCCGACCCAAGGATAACGCAGCGTTAGGAGAGAAATCACAATGGCCCTTGCCCCCGATCTTGCTGCGGGCACCCATCCCGATGGCCCCGACGGAGCCGCCCATATCGATGCCCCGCAGCTGCAGGTCTTCGTCATCGGGCTGTTCTTCATCTTCGGCGGGATCACGTCGCTCAACGACGTGATCATTCCCAAGCTCAAGGAGCTTTTCACGCTGAACTACACCCAGGCCATGCTGGTGCAGTTCTGCTTCTTTACCGCTTATGCCGTGATCGGCATTCCCGGTGCCCGCCTGGTCAAGCGCATCGGCTATATGCGCGGCGCGGTGGTCGGCCTCTTGACGATGATGGCCGGCTGCCTGCTGTTCATCCCCGCCTCGCAAAGCGCCACCTATGGCGTGTTCCTGCTGGCGCTGTTCGTGCTGGCGAGCGGCGTGGTGGTGGTCCAGGTCGTGGCCAACCCGCTGATTTCGCTGCTTGGCCCCGCACGCACCGCGTCCAGCCGTCTGACCTTTGCGCAAGGCTTCAACTCGCTGGGCACCACGCTGTTTCCCTGGTTCGGCGCCGCGCTGATCCTGGGCAGCCTGGCCAAGGTTTCGGCCGCCGATCTCACCGGCCCGGCGCTCGATGCCTATCGCACGGCGGAAAGCGGCGCGATCGTGAAGGGCTACATCGGCCTGGCCGTCGCCCTTGCCGTGGTCGCCGCCGTGGTGTGGTCGTTCCGCAACCGCCTGCCTGCCGAAAAGCATGCCGAAAGCGCCGGCCTTGCCGGGCTCGACCTGCTCAAGCGTCCGCGCTTCGGCTTTGGCGCGCTGTGCATCTTCCTCTATGTCGGTGCCGAAGTCTCGATCGGCTCGCTGATCGTCAACTATCTGCGCCAGGCGCATGTCATGGGCCTGGAAGAAGCTGCCGCCGGCAAGCTGATCAGCGTCTACTGGGGCGGGGCGATGATCGGCCGCTTCATCGGCTCTGCCGTGCTGCGCAAGGTTTCGCCGGGCAAGGCGCTCGCCTGCAACGCTATCCTTGCCATCGCGTTGATAGCGCTGTCTACCCACACCAATGGCCTGCTTTCGGGCTACAGCCTGCTCGCCATCGGCCTGATGAACTCGATCATGTTCCCCACGATCTTCAGCCTCGCCTGCGAAAAGCTGGGATCGCGCGCGGCCGATGGTTCGGGCATTATCAACGTGGCGATCTTTGGCGGCGCGGTGCTGCCGCTGCTGACCGGCGGCGTTGCCGACGTGACGCACAGCCTGGCGCTGGCCCTGGTCATTCCGGCGGTCTGCTATGCCGTGATCGCCAGCTATGGCTGGTACGCGCGGCGCCCGGTGGCGTAATCACGCCTGCCTGATAAACCTGCCAGTTGCATGCACTGCCAAGGGGCGCGACCATCAGGTCGTGCCCCTTTTTTTGCACAACCGATGCGACCAAAAAGGCATTTGTGCCGCTACCGGCGCTGGGCCATGGTGCCCGCCAAACAGAAACACCGCGTTTAGATGCGGGAGCAGGAGCGCCCTTGATGTCTCAGGCTTTTGCCCTGACCGAAGACCAGCTTGCCATCCAGGACATGACACGCCGGTTCACCGCCGATGAGATTACCCCCCATGCCGCGCGCTGGGATGAAGAGCATATTTTCCCGCGCGAGGTGATCCGCGCCACTGGCGAACTGGGCCTGGGCGGCATCTATGTGTCCGAAGCCGGCGGCGGGGTGGGCCTCGGCCGCCTCGAAGCGGCCTTGGTGTTCGAGGCGATGTCCTATGGCTGCCCCACCACGGCCGCGTTCCTGTCGATCCACAACATGGCCGCCTGGATGCTCGACAGCTATGGGCCAGACGCGCTCAAGGCCCAGCACCTGCCTGGCCTCTTGGCGATGGACAAGTTGGGCTCCTATTGCCTGACCGAGCCTGGCTCCGGGTCCGATGCCGCAGCGCTCGCCACCACGGCGCGGCGCGATGGCGATGACTATGTGATCAATGGAACGAAGCAGTTCATTTCCGGCGGCGGGGTGAACGATATCTACCTGATCATGGTGCGCACCGGCGAGGATGGCCCGCGCGGCATTTCCTGCGTGCTGGTGGAAAAGGACACGCCGGGCCTCTCGTTCGGCGCGCCGGAACGCAAGCTGGGCTGGAATGCCTCGCCCACCGCGCAAGTGATCCTGGAAAACGTGCGCGTGCCGGTCACCAACCGTTTGGGCGCCGAGGGCGAAGGCTTCCGCATCGCCATGGCCGGGCTCGACGGCGGGCGGCTCAACATCGGCGCCTGCTCGCTGGGCGGGGCGCAGCGCTGCCTGGATGAAGCCATCGCCTATGTGAAGGAACGCCGCCAGTTCGGCCGCGCCGTGGCCGAATTCCAGAATACCCAGTTCGTGCTGGCCGACATGGCCACCGAACTGGAAGCCGCGCGCGCACTGCTCTATCTGGCTGCTGCCAAGGTCACCGCCGGCGCGCCCGACAAGACGCGCTTTTCCGCCATGGCCAAGCGCTTTGCCTCCGATACCGGCTCGGCCGTGGTCGATCGCGCGCTGCAACTGTTTGGCGGCTATGGCTATCTGCGCGATTATCCGATCGAGCGGTTCTGGCGCGACCTGCGCGTGCACCGCATCCTGGAAGGAACCAACGAAGTCATGCGCCTGATCGTCGGCCGGGATCTGCTGCAATGACCCCTGATGTGATCGTGCGCCGCGATGGCGCGGCCGGCATTCTTTCGCTCAACCGCCCGCGCGCCATCCATGCGCTGACCCTGCCGATGGTCAAGGCGATGACCGATGCCTTGCTCGCCTGGCAGGATGATCCGGCGATCACCGCCGTGATCATCGATCACGCCGCGGCCCCCGATGGCGATCCCAAGCTGTCGCGCGGGTTCTGTGCCGGGGGTGACATTGCCCTGCTGCGCGGCTCTGCGCTGGAAGATGGCGGCGCGGCTGGGCGCGATTTCTTCTTTCACGAATACCGTCTCAACCATCTGCTGTTCACCTATGCCAAGCCGGTGGTGGCTTTCATGGATGGCATTACCATGGGCGGGGGCGTGGGCATCTCGCAGCCGGCGCGCTGGCGCGTGGCCACGGCCAAGACGCGGCTGGCCATGCCCGAAACCGGGATCGGCCTGTTTCCCGACGTAGGCGGCGGCTGGTATCTTTCGCGCCTGCAAGGGCGGCTGGGCCAATACCTGGCGCTGACCGGGGCGCGGCTCGATGGCGCGGAATGCCTGTGGGCCGGGCTTGCCACGCACTATCTGGATGACAGCGCGCTGGCCAAGGCCAAGGCGCAGATCGCGGCTGGCGAGAGCGTCGGGGCTGCGCTCGATGCGCTGTCGGCCACGCCCGGGCCGGCGCCGATTGCGGCCCATGCCGACGATATCGCGCGCCATTTCATCCATGACAGCCTGGCTGAAACGCTGGCTTCGCTGGCCCGCGATCCCGGCAGTTTCGCCCAGGCGACGCTAGCCACACTCGCCACGCGGTCGCCGTTTTCCTCCGCGGTGTCGCTGCGGCAGCTGGCCACCAGCCTGGCGCTGCCCGATTTTGCCGCCAACATGGCGATGGAATACCGCATCGGCGGGCGCATGATCGTGCGGCCCGATTTTGCCGAGGGCGTGCGCGCGGTGATCGTTGACAAGGACAATGCCCCGCGCTGGAACCCGGCCAGCGCCGCTGACGTGGCGCCCGCCGAACTCGACGCGATCTTTGCGCCCCTGCCGCATCAAGAGGAATGGACCCCGCTATGAGCTTTGAAACGATCCTGGTCGAAACCCAGGGGCCGGTCACGCTGATCACGCTCAACCGCCCGCAGGCCCTTAATGCGTTGAGCAGCCAGGTCCTGGCCGATCTGATCGCTGCCTTCGCCGCGTTCGAGGCCGACCCGGCCCAGCGCTGCGCGGTGCTGACCGGCAGCGGCGACAAGGCCTTTGCCGCCGGAGCCGATATCAAGGAAATGGCCGACAAGCCGGCAGCGGCGTTCTATGCCGAAGACTTTTTCGAAGGCTGGACAAGCAAGCTGGTCAAGGCCACCCGCAAGCCGTGGATCGCGGCGGTCAACGGCTTTGCCTTGGGCGGCGGTTGCGAACTGGCAATGATGGCCGATTTCATCATCGCCAGCGACAATGCCAAGTTCGGCCAGCCGGAAATCAAGCTGGGTGTGGCGCCGGGCATGGGCGGTTCGCAGCGCCTAGCCCGCGCCGTGGGCAAGGCCAAGGCGATGGACATGTGCCTGACCGGGCGCATGATGGACGCGGCCGAGGCTGAACGCGGCGGCCTGGTCAGCCGCGTGGTGCCCCATGCCGATCTCATGACCGAAGCGCTCAAGACCGCGCAGGCGATTGCTGGCATGCCCCCGCTGGCGGCGATGATGAACAAGGAAATGGTCAACCTGGCGTTCGAAACCACGCTCGACCAGGGTCTCCTGGCTGAACGCCGCATGTTCCAGGTGCTCACCGCCACGCAGGACAAGGCCGAAGGCATGGCCGCCTTCGTCGGAAAGCGCCCCGCCAACTGGCAGGGCCGCTGAACCTAACGAAACCATAACGGGAGAGGCTGCCATGGCGGCAATTGCATTCATTGGCCTGGGCAACATGGGCGGCGGCATGGCCGCCAACCTGGCAAAGGCCGGGCACGCCGTGCGCGCGTTCGATCTTTCGGCGCCCGCGCTGGCCGCCGCGCAGGACGCGGGCTGCACGCCCTGTTCCACCGTGGCCGATGCCGTGACCGGCGCCGATGTGGTGGTGACGATGCTGCCCAACGGGGCGATCGTGGGTGACGTGATCGAAAACCAGGTGATCGGCACGGCGCCTGCCGGCGCGCTGCTGATCGATTGCTCCACCATCGATGTTGCCACCGCGCGCCGCCTGGCCGAGGTGGCCAGCGCGGCAGGCCATCCCATTGTCGATGCGCCGGTTTCGGGCGGCATCGCGGCGGCGCGGGGCGGCACGCTGACTTTCATGGTCGGCGGCACCGACCAGGCCTTTGCCGCCGCGCAGCCGATCCTGGCGGCAATGGGCAAGGCGGTGATCCATGCCGGGGCGGACGGCGCGGGGCAGGCGGCCAAGATCTGCAACAACATGCTGCTGGGCGCGACCATGGTGGCGACGTGCGAAAGCTTCCGCCTCGCCGAGCGGCTGGGGCTGGACCTGCAGACCTTTTACGATATCGCGTCAAAGGCTTCGGGCCAGTCGTGGTCGATGACCAGCTATTGCCCGGTGCCGGGCGTTGGGCCGCAGACCCCGGCGGACAATGACTACCAGGGCGGCTTTGCCACGGCGCTGATGCTCAAGGACCTGCGCCTGGCGATGGGCGCAGCGCAGGAAGCCGGCGCGCCGGTGCCGATGGGGCACCTGGCGGAAAAGCTCTATGCCGCCTTTGCCGCCGATGGCCATGCCGACCGCGATTTTTCGGCGATCATCAAGACGCTTTGACCTCTGAGCGGGGAGCTTGGCCTCCACCACCCCCCGGCCCCCTCCTCTGAAGAGGAGGGGGAGGTAAGGCACTGATTTGAAAGCCCCCTCCTCTTCAGAGGAGGGGGGTGGGGGTGGTGCAAAGCAATCAACCCGCCGGCAAGGTCACCTTGGCCTGGGGTGCATCGCGCAGGCGCAGATGCAGGGCGCCATCGGCCGGGCGGGGCACTTTCAGGCTCGATCCGGTAAAGCCGGGCTGCACTGTTGCCGCGCGGGTGAAATCGCCATCGGCGCCCACGGCATCAAGCAGGAACAGGTTGCGCCCGGTCAGCGTGCAGGGCAGCGAGCCGCCACTGTCGCAGGCAAAGCCGGTGATGCGCGGCAGGCGCGCCAGCGTGGCAAGCGGCTGCCATGCACCGAGCTGACCATCGGCCTTGACCAGGCGATAGCGCAGCGGGCCAAAGCTGGCCGCCGGCAGATCGCTGGCGCGCATCGTGGCGACCAGCACCGTGGGGTCGGTGGCCATCAGGCCCTTGGCCGTGGTCAGGCGCAACCCGCTCTGGCTGCCGGCCGGGGCCACCTCGATCGCATCTCCGCTGCCCAGCACGGTATTGGCGCCAGCGCGCACCGAGAAAACCAGTTCGGCGTCTTCGGGCAGCAGGTCGTCAGAGGCAAAGCGCAGGGGCCGCGTGCCGGGCGGAACCGGCGCTGCGTTGACCGTGCGGCTGATCAGGTCGATGCGCGGCCGTGCCGGGCCGATCTTGATCGACACGGTCTGGGTGCGGCCATCATCGAGCTTGATCTGTGCCTTGGCCGCCGTGCCGGCGTCACCGGCGCGGGTGTTGCCGCTCGTCGCCAGATGCAGGCGGTCGATCCGCCCGTCGCGCACCAGGCCATCGGGGCGGAACTCAACATCGCCCAGGGTCAGCGCCACAACCTGTTCCAGGCGCTGGCCGGTGATCATCGCCTCGCTATCGCCCGCGCGGATATCGACCGAATCGATCCGGCTGCTTTCCGCCCGCGCGCGCAGCGTGACATTGGCGGGCGTGCCCAGGCTCTGCTGGTGAATGTCCAGGCGCACTTCGCCGGTTTCACCCTCGGCCAAGGGCACGGTCACAGCCAGATGCGTGGCATCGATCGCGCGATAGGTCACGCTGCGGCCGGTGGCGCTGTTGCCGATGCGCAGGCTGACATCATCGACGCAGCCCGGTGCCGCGCCTTCCAGGATCACTTCGTTGTCGCGCCCGGCCACCAGCGGCCCGGTGGCGTTGGCAGCGCGCGACCAGGCCCCGCCATCGGGGCGTTGCACCACATAATCGGGCCCGTCGAACGTGTCGAAGCCCCAGCGGCCGTGCATGTGCATGGTCAGCGTGGCGCCCGGCGGCAGGCTATCGGCGACCACGGCATAGCCGCCAAGGTCTGCCCGCGGGGCCAGGGGATATTCGCGCGTCGATCCGTCGGTGGCGGTCACTTTCACCGCCATGTCGTGGGCAAAGCCGGTGGCAAAGACCAGCGGTGCTCCTTCCACCGGCAGGACCAGGGCATTGCCCGGCGCGCAGATCGGCCCCTTGGTGGGATTGCGCAACTGCGGCGGGCTGTCTGCCCCGATCGCCGGCATGGCCATGACCATCACCGACTTGGGCTTGTTGAACGAGGGCGCGCTGTTGAGCTTGAGCGAGGCGGTCTCACCCTTGAGTTCGGACAGCGTCGGCAGATAGTTGAACTGCGGGTTGCTGAACGCGCCGAACAGCTTGGCCAGATCGCGCACCACGCCGATATAGGGGCTGTAGAGGCCAGCACCGCCCTGCTGTGTGGTGCTGAGCGAGAGCGCCAGCGTGGTCGGCGCGCCGGTCAACGTGTCGGTCAGCGAATTGGTGTGGATGTCGCTGAGCACCAGGGTATCGCGATCTTCCACCAGGCACGAGGCCTGCTGGTCGACCACCTTGGTCAGGCATTCCTCGTTCAGCTTGATCGACAGGCTGCGCGCCAGTGTCGGCGCCATGCGCTGAAGGTCTTCGGGGTGGGTGGCATTGTCGCCGTTGATCGCGTTGATGAAGGCGATCAGGCGCGCATGATCGAGCGAGGCCTGGTTGAGATCCTGGCTGGCGCGCACGAACTCACCCGGCTTGCCGCGCACGGCATCCACCAGCGTGCCCTGCGCACCGGTGGTTTCCGGCACGATCAGCACCACCATCTGGCGCGCGCCCTTGGGCACGGTCAGGTTCAGCGAATGCTCGTTCGCCTTGTCCTTCCACGTGCGCGCCACGCCGATCCATTCGCGTGGCGGCGGGTTGGTGGCGCCGCGCAGGAACGCCGAAACCACCATCAGGTGCGCGCCCTGGTCACCGGGCAGCGCGGCCGAAATACGCAGGGTATCGCCTTCGGCCAGGCTGGGCACGCTGCTGATCGGCAGGTCCTGGCCGTTGCGGGTGACCATCACCTTGATATCCGGCCCGATCAGCTCAAAGCGGGAATCGGCGGCCCTGGCGCCGTTCATCGGCACTGCAGCGGCCAAACCGGCCAGTGCCAGTGCCGAAGCGGCAGTGCGGAAACGAGAAAGGCCCGGTGCAAAGGATCTGGCAAACATCATCTGCGATTGTGTCCGCTGTGCCATGAAGGTCAAGGAATTATGGTCCGGTCCACTGCCCATCGCAGCGGATCTGCGCTGAACGGGGGATGAGCCAGGTTTCGGCCACCTGTTGGCCACGCCCGCCGCCGCCGGCGCCGGCCTGCCCGGCAAAGGCCAGCGCCAGGCGGCCCTGCCGCGTCAGGGCAGCGGGGATCGCCACTTCGACAAAGGCGGGATTGCTGGGGCGCTGCCGGGGCGGCAGGATCATCTGCCCGTTGGCATAGACCGCCATGGCGCGCCAGTAATCCTCCCCCGCCCAGGTAAAGCGCAGGCACCAGGCGCGCCCGCGCGGCAGGCGATAGGCCAGCCGCAGCGGATTTTCATAGAGCGTTTCGGCATAGGTCAGCGTCGCCAGCGGCCAGCCATCGGCCGGCAGGTGGTCGGCCACGCCCACGATGCTGCTGTGGCGGCCCTGCGGATCGGCCAGTTCGCCCCACCCGCGCAGCAGGTGCGGCTGCGCGCCGGGCATGCCCAGGTCATCATAGAGCGCGCCGTGGCGCCGGACGGCGCGGTCGGCCAGGGCGATGAGTGCAGTCTGCCGCGCCGCTTCGCCGGGGGCGGCCATGGCACTGCCCAGGCGCGGCAGCAGCGCGGCGCGATCGGTCAGATCGGCCATGGCGCGATCGAGGTTGGCGCCGCGCTCCCAGTTGGAGGCGCCATAGCGCGGTACGCTCAATTGCATGCGCGCCTTGTCCCACAGCCGTGCCGCCAGGGTTTCGAGCTGGTGATAGAGCGCCAGGGTGCCGGCTGGCACGGGCCGATCGAGCGCGGCACGCGCGCGGGCTACGGCTTGCGCGCTGCCCGTGATGGCGGCCTGGGCCAGCGCCGCGCGGGCGGCGCGATCAGCCGCTTGCGCTGCGGCCCAGCGCCGGGCGACCAGCGCATCATAGACCGCGCGATAGCGATAGAGGTCGATCCGCCAATCGGCCCATGGCGCCGGGTGCAGCGCGCGCGTGGCCGCCAGCGTCGTGCCGATCGCCGGGTTGCGAGCCGGATCGCTGCGCCAGTTGCGCTCCAGCGCCTGGGGCAGGGTGGCAAAGCGATCATCGCCGATGAAGCGGCGGGCGTGCGCCAGGGCGATGGCCCGTGTGCTGGCATGGGGGTTCCACGCCAGGGCGAGCCACTGCGCCAGGTTCCAATCGTCGTTCACCCCTTCGGAATAGGCGATGAACCCGCGCGTGCCGGGCGCCTGATCGGCAAAGGCGGCAGCCATCGCGCGCGGGCGCGGGTTCACCGGTTCGCGCCCTTCGGTCAGGGCAAAGGCCGGGTGCCAGCGTTGCAGCGGCAACTGCGCGTGCATGGCATGGGCGGTGTCGGGATAAAGTTCCAGCGGCACCACCCCGGCAAACAGCGCGCGGTGCGCGGCAATCGGGCTGCGCGTCTGCGGCCCGACGAATACGGCGGAAAGCCAGCGCGGGCGCTGGCGCACTTGCGCCACGAAGGCGTCAAACCCGGCGGCATCGAACCCTTGCGTTGACACCAGCATTTCGGCGGCGGGAAAGCGGGCGTGCAGCGGTGCAGCGAGGTGCCCCAGCAGGACAAACAGCGGTGCCGGTGCGGTATGGCCAGGGTCTCCACCAGGGAAATAGACTGCATCCAGCGCGGGAAAATCCGCCACCAGCGCGGCAAAGTCGGCCTGTTCGGCCGTGACATCGCCCGGCCGCTTGTAATCGCGCAGCAGCGGATAATAGAGCGCCACCTGCAGGCCCAGGGCGTGGGCCGCACGCGCCGTGGCCAGGATCGCCGTGCGCGCCGGCACCGGGGCGAGGGGGGATGCAGCCGCATCGTCGGATACCGGCGCCACCAGCTGCACGCGGTTGGCGCCCATCAGGGCCAGGTCTTCCACCTGCCGCGTCAGCATCGCCGGGGTCCAGGCGTCAAAGCTGTTGTTCTTGGCGCGTATGCCGATCTGGTCACCGCGCACGGCCAGGGCCGGGGCGCTGTGCATCGGCCCGGCCAGTGCGAGACGCGTCCCGTGCAGATGGCCCAGCACCCAGCCGGCGGCATAGGCCGCGCTGCGGGGCTGCCCCACGGCGATGGCGATGGTGCGGCCATGCTGTTCCAGCACAAAGCCTTCACCCAGCGCGGGCCTGGTGATGAACTGCAGGGTCAGCGGGCAGGCGGGCGCCGGATCGATCCCCCGCTCGTGCAGGCGGCGCGCCAGCAGGTCTGCCCCGGCGCGGGCCGGGGCATCGGCCTGGATGCAGGCGCCGGCAAGATCAGGGGCCGCCAGCGCTGCCGCTGGCCCGGCCAGGGCTAGGGCCGGCACCAGCAGAGCCCGCACCACGCGTGCCGGCAGCGGCATCAGGCCGAAGCCTGGGGCCGGTCTGCCGGGGCGCGGGCAAAGTTCTTGTCCGGTTCTGCCTGCATGTGGAACACCAATGTGCCGCCGGCGGCCAGTTCGGCATGGCGCAGCCATGACCGCGTCAGCGGCTGGCCGTTCCATTCCACCTTGCCGTAATAGGGCCGGTCCGGCCCCTGGCCGCGCGCCTCGATCACCAGTTCGCGGCCCCCTCCCACGCGCACCCGCGCGCTGTCGAACAGCGGGCTGCCCAGCACATAGACCGCGCTGACCGGATCGACCGGGTAGAAACCGAGTGCCGAGAGGATGAACCACGCGCTCATCTGCCCGCAATCGTCGTTGCCGATGATGCCGTCGGGCTTGGCGGTGTACATCGTCGTCAGCAGGCGGCGCACCAGCCGTTGCGTCTTCCAGTGCGCGCCGCACCAGGCATAGAGATAGGCCACGTGGTGCGAGGGTTCGTTGCCATGGGCATATTGCCCCAGCATGCCCGAGATATCGGGCGGCGCGCCCTTGGGCAGGGTGGAGGGCGCTGAAAACAGCGCGTCGAGCTTGGCCTCGAACGCGGCGTCGCCGCCCATCGCCGCCATCAGGCCGGGCACGTCATGCTGGTTGAGGAAGGTGGCCTGCCAGCCATTGCTTTCGGTATAGTCGCGCCACTTGGACGAATGGCCCAGCTGCACCGGGTCATAGGGGCTGGTCCAGGTGCCATCGGCCAGGCGCGGGCGGGCAAAGCCCACACTGGCATCGAACACATTGCGCCAGTTGCCGCTGCGCTTTTTAAGGTGGGCGGCATCCTGCGTGGCGCCAGCCGCGCGCGCGATCTTGGCGGCGGCGTAATCGTCATAGCTGTATTCCAGCGTGCGGCTGACGCTTTCGAACACCAGGTCTGCCGGCACATAGCCCAGCTGATCGTAGAACGGGATGCCCAGCGAATTGTCGAGCGTGGGCGTGGTGAAATCCAGCGCGCGGCGGCGGATGCCCGGCCAGGCGGCGGCATAATCGGCGGGAATACCCTTGGCCATCGCCTCGGCCAGCACCGGCACGGCGTGCCAGCCGATCATGCAGCCGGTTTCCACGCCCTGCAGCGGCCAGACCGGCGGGCCATAGGGGCTTTGCTGCGTCTGGCGCACCAGGTCGGCCATCATCACGGCGGCATGATCGGGGCGGATCAGCGTCTGCAACGGGTGGAATGCGCGATAGGTATCCCACAGCGAATAGGCGCTATAGGCCGCCTGGCCTTTCGCCAGGGTGTGGACCTGGCGATCAAGCCCGATCGTGCGCCCGTCCACATCGCTGAGCAGCGTGGGGCCGAGCGCGACATGGTATTGCGCGGTGGCCATGATGGTCTGCTGCGCGGGGGTGCCGCCGCGCACGGTGATCCGCGCCAGTTCGCTATCCCAGGCGGCCTGGGCGGCGCGGGCATAGGTGTCGAAATCGAAATGCGGCGCTTCGGCTGCCAGGTTGGCGCGGGCGCCGGCCACGTCCACCGCCGAAATGCCGGTGCGGATCACGATCGGCGCGCTCCCGGCGTCGGGGAACCAGGCCACGGCCTTGAGCCGCTTGCCGCTGATGGCATGGGTGGCGCCTGCCTCGGCGGCAGGGGCCGGGGCGTTGTCGTCGCCATAGAAGTCGACGCGTGCGGGCGGCCGGGAGAACTGCATCGCGAAAAAGATCTCGCGCCCCTTGGCCCAGCGCCACACCCGGCGCCGACCCACCAGCGTGCCATCGGGCAGCCATTCCAGCGCAGCGGCATCGATCAGCGGCGGATAGTCGGAACTGTCGAGCACCAGATGCGACAGGTCGATCAGCACATGGCCTTCGCCCGCCGGAAAGGCATGGCGCTGCACGCCGGTGCGCAAGGTGGCGGTCAGTTCGCTGGTCACGCCGTTTTCCAGCGCCACGCGGTAATAGCCGGGCCGCGCTTCCTCCTGGGTATAGCGCAGGCGATAGCCGGGCGCGGCCGGGTTCTGCTTGGCCGGATCGAGTGGGCCGGGATCGAGCCGCACCGGCCCGCGCGCCGGCAGCACCAGCACGTCGAGCATGTCACCGATGCCGGTGCCCGACAGATGGGTGTGCGAAAAGCCCAGCAGCGAGGGATCGCCGTGGTGATAGCCCGAACAGGTATCCCAGCGCGCGGTGTCGGTATCCGGGCTCACCTGCACCATGCCGAACGGCATGCTGGCGCCGGGGAAAGTGTGGCCATCGCCGCCCGTGCCGATGAACAGATCTGGCTGTCCTGCCGTGGTGCGCCCAGGGCTGCGGCGCGTGGCGGCCAGGGCTGGCGTTCCGGCGGCGGCAGCCAGGGCCATGTGGCAAGAGGCGCGAAGAAGACTGCGGCGGGCAAGTGCGATCATGGCTGGCTCCTGGCTGGGCGGTGCCGTCTGGACATGACAACGCCTGCCGGAGCGGTGCATCCGGCAGGCATTGCGGTTGGCGCATGGCAAGGGAGGAAACATGCCATGCGCCGATAGGGTTTGCCGTGTCCGCTCAATAGGCGAACTGCAGGGTGGCGGCAAACACGCGACCGTTCTTGTAGAAGGCGGTCGGCGCGTTCTTGGTGCCGCTGTAGGAGTAGTAGGTGGAATCCAGCAGGTTCTGGGCATTGGCCTGAACCGTCAGATTTTCGGTGATCTTGTACCCGATCGAGGCGTCGAGCTGGTGATAGCCAGCGGTCTTGTCCACCGAGTTCAGACGGCCGATCCCGGTGAAGTAGTCGCTGCGCCAGTTCCAGCTGATGCGGGCCTGGAAACCGTCCTTTTCGAAGTACGGGATCACGTTGACCGTGTGCTTGGACAGGTAGGGCAGGTTGACCACGTTGCCGTCGCTATCCACGCCGCTCTTGGCATCGGCATAGGTATAGTTGGTCAGGATGCCAAAGCCGCCCCAGATCGGCGTCTGGAAGCCGACCGACACGCCGTTGACCGTGGCGTTGGTGGCGTTGACCGGCAGGGTGACCTGGTATTCCACCGGCGTGGTGCCACCGAGCGGGGTGAGCATCTGCGATACGGTCTTGGTCACGATGTAAGAGCTGATCTGGCGGCGGAAGTATTCCACCGACAGCAGCGAGCCGGGACGGAAATACCATTCGCCAGACAGTTCGTAGTTGGTCGACTGATAGGGATTGAGATCCGGGTTGCCGCCAGCCGCGGTGAAGTTGGTGTCATTGCGGCTGAATGCTCCGGCCAGCTGGGCATAGCGCGGACGGGCGATCACTTCGGCCACGGCACCGCGCAGCTTGAAATTATCGCTGATGTCCCACGACACGTTCAGGCTGGGCAGGAACTTGAGATAGTCCTTGCTGCTGACGATCGGGGTATAGGTCGAGCCGTTGTCGGTCGAGTTGAAGTAGTTCGACCGGTCGCTGGTATAGACCATGCGATAGCCGCCCGAACCGTGGATCGGGCCACTGCCGAAGTCCAGCTGGACATAGGCATTGGCAACCTTTTCCCGCACGCTGAACGTCGAGCCCTTGTCGATCCCGGTGTCGACATAGAGGCCGTTGTTGAGCGCATCGACCACGCCCTGCTCGGTCAGCGTGGCGAACTGGTTGGCGTTGCCATTGTCGTTGAGGCCGTTGAACAGGCCGCCGGGCGTGAGGTGGGTGGTGAAGTCGGTGAGCGAGATCGGGTTGGTGTAGAACACCTTGGAGCCGGTCACGGTCAGCGCGTTCTGGTGGGTAGAGGCCTTGATGCCCATGCGCACGTCCTTGAAGAACGCGTCGCTCACCTCCCACTTGCCGTCGAGCTGGGCGTAGAACTCTTCGTCCTTCTGGCGCGAATGGGCGATGCCGCCGATCTGGTAGCCGTTGATGGTGGTGCCGTCGGGCAGCTTCTGCGACGAGGTGGAGAAGCGGCCCCACTGGCTCGCGTCGGTCGGCGCGGTGTTGTAGTTCACGCTGGTCGACGTGCCGGTATAGTCGAAGGTGTAGCCACCGTTCGAATAGAGCGACATCAGGTATTCGGGGTTGGTGCCGCCGGTCGCCTTGCTCCAGCCGCCGTTGCCCGACAGGGTGAAGCGATCGCTGACATGCCAGGTGCCCGCCAGGTTATAGCTGTCGTTGGTCACCTTGGTCTTGCGATAGTTCATGTCCAGCTCCGCCTGGGTGCTGGTGCCATTGGCCATCGAGGCCGAACTGATCAGGCCGTTCGACAGCGTGACTGCCGAAATGTTGCCCGGGTTGTAGTTCGGATAGATGAATTCCGACTGCGAGAAGTTGTTGTAGGTGCCCTGTATGTGCATGCCCGTGGCGATCAGCTCGAAATCGCTGGTGGGGGCATATTGCACGGCAAACTGGCCGCCGATGCGCTGGCGCGTCTGCTTGAAATAGGCGTGGTTGATGCCGGCCGGATAGCGGGCATTGGCCAGGTCCTGCGTCGTGCCACCGTTGATGGCGAGCGCCGAGTTCTTCGGCACATAGTTGCCGTTGCCGTCGGTCAGCAGGTCGCCGTTGGCGTTCTTCTGGAGGAAGTCCTTGCCGGTTGAGTAGCCGAAGTATTCGATCCCGGCGCGGGCCAGCGAATCCTTGTCATAGGTGCCGGCCACCATGATGCCGAAGGTTTCGTCCTTGTTCTTCCAGCTGTAGAGCAGCGAGCCGCGCGGGTTGGCGATCTTGGAGCGATCGTTGTAGTTCACGCCGATCGAACCGTTCAGCGAATTCGCCTTCATGTCGAGCGGCTTGCGCGTGCGCACCAGCACGGTGCCGCCCAGCGCGCCTTCGTCGATCCACGGTTCGGGCGACTTGTAGACTTCCACGCGCGAAATCACTTCGGGCGCGAGCAGCGAATAGTTGAACGTGCGGCCGGTCACGTCGCCGGGGTTGCCACCCCAGTCGGCCGAGGCGATCGAGTGCCCGTCGATCAGGATGCGGTTGAGCGCCGGATCGGTGCCCTGGATCGACACGCGTTCGCCGATGCCGAACTGGTGGTCCACCGACACGCCGGGAATGTGCGAGAGCGATTCGGCCACGTTGCGATCGGGGAACTTGCCCACGCCTTCGGCGGTGATCACGTCCATCACGGCAATCGCGCTGCGCTTCACGTCGATCGCGTTCTTGAGCGAGGCGCGAATGCCGGACACGACAATCGCCTGGCCCGGATCGCTGCCCTGATCGGCGGAATCGGCGGCGGCGCTGTTGGGCGCTGTGGCCTGGGCATCCTGCGCGATGGCTGGCGACGACACGATCGTGGCAAAGGTGCTTGCCAGCAATGCTGCACGAAAGAATGACATGTTTTAACCCTCAATCCCGCCCGTATCCCGGGCACGAATGTGTTGAACCCTGAAACGGTGTTGCTTACCCCTCGCGGCTGTTTCCCGGATGTGGTCTGTAACCAATCTAAGTCCAACCGCCACGCAATATGTCACTTAAATGAAACCGGCTGTCCACCAAAACTTGGCCTGACACATCCGCCAACAGAATGAAACAATGTGAAAAAATATACGAAATCCGCCGTTTTTCGGTCTTTTTGCGGGTTGAGGGGTGCGGCATATTGGCCGCAGTCCCAAAAAAATTTACACGGGTTTGGTAGGGACCAAAACAAAGCCACATCGCGCAAAGGTGATTCGCTGGTGCGGTGGACCGCAAAAGGAGCAGGCCAATGAATGCCGATCAGCCCATGAAGAAGGCCGGCCGCGATGCTTGAAGTGTGCGTGGAAGACGGTGCCGGCATGGCTGCGGCGCTGGCCGGTGGCGCGGATCGGCTGGAACTGTGCGTGGCGCTGGACCTGGGTGGGCTGACGCCGCCATCGTCCCTGCTCGATCTTGCAGCGCGCCAGCCCTTGCCGGTCCATGCCCTGTCGCGCCCGCGCCCTGGTGATTTTGCCTACAACGCCCGTGATTGTGCGCTGGTGCAGGCCGATCTGGCCGAATTTGCCAAGGCTGGCCTTGCCGGTGCGGTGATCGGTTGCGGCGGGCGGCAGGGGCTGGATCGCGGGGCGCTGGCCGAATGGGTCGACCATGCCCGCGCGCTGGGCGAGGCACGCGGGCGGCCGCTGTCGCTTACGCTGCACCGCGTGTTCGATCTGCTCGACGATCCGTTCGCCGGCCTGGAAATCGCGGTAGAGCTGGGCTTTGACCGCATCCTGACCTCGGCCGGCGCGGTGCGCGCGGGTGATGGCGTGGCGCGCTTTGCCGCGCTGGTGAAAGCGGCCAGCGGGCGCATCACGATCATGGCCGGCGGTGGCCTGGAACCGGCCGCCGTGGCCGCCTTGCGCGCGGCCGGCGTGCACGAATTCCACGCCTCGTGCCGCAGCCCGGTGCCCAAGGCCTGCGTCGATGCGCGGTTGATCGACCTTGGCTTCCAGGCCGGGCGTGGGCGCCAGACCGATGTGTCGCGCGTGGCCGCCTTCGTTGCCGCCACAAGTTGAAATGGTATTGAAAAGGAATTGAAATTTCAGGGAGTCAGGTCCACCGGCCCGGCAATTCCTGACACGCTCCCGTCCCGCGCCGCCACGATCACCACCAGTTCGCGCGGGCCGGCACCAGCGGGCAGGGCCAGGGTAAGGGGGGCGGGCGCCGGGCTGGTCTTGCGGCCCAGCAGCGCCCCGTCCAGCCATACCTCGGCCGTGCCGGCCAGGCTGGCAAAACGCAGGCTGCCGCCGCGCGCCGCCACCGCGCGCCACGGGGTGATCGTGGCGCGATAGAGATGCCACTGCTCGCCGCTGCCGGCCGCCGGGGTGGCCACCTCGCTGCTGCCCACGCTGTCCCAAGAATTGTTGTCGCCCGCCGCGGGGGCCAGGCGCGGGTCAGGCCGGGCGGGCAGGGCGGGGGAGCGCAGCCAGCGGTTCAGGCGTTGCCGTGGCGCTTCGGCCGCCACCGTTGGTGCGGCACTTCTGCCCTCGCGGCCTACCACCAGCCGGGCCGGGGCCAAGCCGGGCGCGCGCGCTTCCAGCACGAGTGGGCCAAGGCCCGCGTCCCCCTGCACGATCGCCTGGGCCAGGCCATTGAACAGGCTGCGGGCGCTGCCTTTCTCGCTTTCGTGGCTATTGGGATCGCCATTGCCCAGCCCGATGATCGCCCCACCTTGCACCGCCAGGTGCGCCATGTCCTGCGCCACCGGCACATGGCGGCCATGCGCATCGATGGCATCGATGGTAATGGCCATGGCATCATCGCTCTCGCTGCCCAGCGCAGTATGCGTTGGGGTCAGCCGCAGCGCCTTGGCCGGGCCAGCGGTCTCGTGCACCATGCGCGCCACTACCTTGCCGCTGTCGATCGCCAGGGCTTCCAGCCGGCCGGGGGCATAGGGGATGTGCAGCGTGTGGCCCATGATGCGATCGGCCTGGGCAATGCGGGCGACGGTGCGCCCGTTCAGCCGCACTTCCAGCGCCGGCGCATTGGTGATCGCCAGCATCTCGATCGGCTGGCCTTCGCGGCCAGGCCAGGTCCAGTGCGGATCGATCCACACCATCGGCGCGCTGTCCAGCCACTGCGCCTGGCGGATGCCGAACGCGGTCTTGGGAAAGCCGCACAGGTCCATGATGCCGAAAAAGCTGCCGACGCTGGGCCAGGCATAGGGCGTGGGCTCGCCATGGTAATCCAGCCCGGTCCAGACAAAGCCCCCCGCCACGAACGGCCGCGCCGCGATTGCCTGCCAGGATTGGCGGTGGGTGGCGCCCCAACTGGCGGCTTCCTTGTCCAGCGCGGTGATCACGTGGGCCTGCGGATCGCTGGCAAAGGCGCCGCGCGTGCCATAGGCGCTGGTGTCTTCGCTGCTCAGCATCGGCTGGTCGGGATGCAGCGCGTGATAGCGATCGTAATCGCCCTGGTAATAGTTGAAGCCCATGAGGTCGACCGCCTGGCCGACGTTTTCGGGATTGAAGAAGCCGCCGCTCATCGCCGCGGTTACTGGGCGATCGGGGTCGAGCCGGCGCACGGCGGCGCGCAGGCGGCGCACCATTTCCTTGCCGGCATGGGTGCCCTGCATCGGTTCTTCGTTGAACACCGACCAGGCGAACACGCATGGATGGTTGCGGTCGCGCCGCACCAGCCATTCCAGCTGCGCCAGATAATCGGGCGCGGGGTTGAACAAGCGGTTTTCGGCCATGACCAGAAAACCCAGCCGGTCGCACCAGTCCATCACTTCGGGCGCGCAGGCGCCATGCGTCATGCGAATCGCGTTGCAGCCCAGCTGCTTGAGGCGCTGCAACCGCCACAGCACCAAGGCATCGGGCACGGCCACGCCCACCCCGGCATGGTCCTGGTGCAGGCACACGCCCTTGATCTTGGTGGCGATGCCATTGAGCAGCAGGCCGCGCGCCGGATCGAACACCACCGCGCGAAAACCGATCGCCACGCTGCGGCGGTCGATCACCACGCCATCGCGCTTCACTTCCACCAGCAGATCGTGCAGCACCGGATCATCGGGAGACCAGAGCGCCACTGCGCCATCAGGCCGCAGCGTGATCTGCGCCTTGCCCTGGTCCAGCCCGTCCACTTTCGCCGTGGCACTGCCCTGGCACAGCGTCCGCCCTGCGGCATCGCGCACCATCGCGCGCACCACGGCGCTGGCGGGTGCGTCGCCGATATTGCCCAGTGTCACGCTGACCGGCACCGTCCAAGTGCCATCGGCTTGGCGCACCGGGTGGCCATGCACGCCCTGTTCGGCAATGTGCAGCGGCGGCCGGGTCACCAGCCAGGCATGGCGATAGATCCCCGCGCCTTCATACCACCAGCCCTCGCGCACGGTGGCATCGGCGCGCACGGCGATCCAGTTGAGGTCGTCGCCATAGCGGGCAAAGGGCGTCAGATCGATCGTCACCCCGGTATAGCCGGACCAGGAGTGCGCCACCTCGCTGCCGTTGACCCACACCGTGGCATGGCTGGCGATGCCGTCAAAGCGCAGCTCGATCTTCTGCCCTTCGAGCGCCGGGTCGAGCCGGATCAGGCGGCGATACCAGCCGATCCCGCGCGGGCGATAGCCTTGCGAGACATTGGCAGCGGGATCGAAGCCCTGCGCGCTGGCCCAATCGTGCGGCAGCGTAACCGCCTGCCAGTCTGACGCATCGAAATCGAGCGCGGCCGGCCCACCCGCGTTGCCCGCCTTGACCGACAGATAAGTGGCATTGTGATCAGCCGGCACGGGAAAAGGAATGTCGCCTTCGTGAAACAGCCATCCCTGGTCGAGTGACTGGCGCCCTGGCTCCGTCACTGGCGGGCGCGGCGCGGCGCCGGGTAGGGGGGCTGGCATGCGCAAGCCGCCAGGCATCATGTCCGTCGGGGCGATCAGCAGTGCCGCGCCGCTGTTTGCGCTGGGCAGGGCCATCGCGCTGCCGCCCCAGCCCAGCCGCATGGCCATGGCCCAGCCCGCCGCCCCCTTCAGCAGGGCGCGGCGCGAGGCCAGCGTGGCGGCGCGCGGCAAGGCATTGTCGGCTGGCGGCATGGCGGTATCCTGGCTTGCGGCGTAACGTCCGAAAGGATTTACATTGGTAATGTCGTTCGGGCAACGCTTGCGCGCCGGTTGGAGCGTAGGCGTATAAGCTCCGGCTTGGCGGCTGACGATTTTTTGTTGCGGCGGGCACAATACCTGTTGTCGCATTGGATATATTTTGGTTACCTCTCTGCCCAAGGGTAGAGACAAGCAGGCGCGAGGGAATCAGGCATGATGGTGGCAGGATCGAACGGGCGGGGATCGCGCGCCCGCGCTGGAATGGCTGCGCTGGCCGTGGGCCTGGCGCTGGCAGTTTCGCCCGTTGCCCTCGCCGCGCCCAGCCACGGTCCCGCCGCCCTGCCGCTGGTGCCCTGGCCAGCCCAGGTGGTGCCGGGCAAGGGCGCGCTCGTACTCGCCAATGGCGCTACGCTGGCCGTGCCGCCGGGCGATGCCGCGGCCAAGGCGGCCGCCACCCTGCTCGCCGCGCGTCTTTCTGCGCAGCATGGCCTGTCGCTGCGCGTGGTCGAAGGCGACAAGGGCACCGTGCGCTTCGTGCGCGGCGGCAAGGCCAGTGACGAGGCCTATGCCCTGGCCGTCTCGGCCAGCGGAGCGGTGATTACCGCCTCGGGCGATCATGGCCTGCTCTATGGCGCGATGAGCCTGGAACAACTCGCCGGCGTGCCGGGCAAGAGCGGCGCTGCGGTGCGCGTGCCGGCCGTGGCCGTGACCGATGCGCCGCGCTTTGCCTGGCGCGGGCTGATGATCGATACCGCGCGCCATTTCCAGCCGATCCAATCCATTCGGGCGGTGATCGACGGCATGGTGGCGGTCAAGCTCAACGTGCTGCACCTGCACCTGACCGACGACCAGGGCTGGCGCTTTGAAGTGAAGAAGTATCCGCGCCTCACGCAAGTGGGCGCCTGGCGCACCCAGCCTGATACCGGGCAAGGAGCCGGTGCGCGCAGTGGCGGGTTCTATACCCAGGCGGAACTGCGCGATCTGGTGGCCTATGCCGCTGCGCGCGGCATCACCGTGGTGCCCGAAATCGACCTGCCCGGCCATGCCCAGGCGCTGGTCGCGGCCTATCCCGAACTTGGCGTTCTGGGTGGTACGCCGCCGGTCTCGGGAGACTGGGGCGTCAATCCCTATCTGTTCAACCCCGGCCCGCAGGGCATGGCCTTCGTCAAGGACGTGCTCGATGAACTGATGGCGGTGTTTCCGTCCACGTTCATCCACCTCGGTGGTGACGAGGCGGTGAAGGACCAGTGGGAGCGCGCGCCGCAGGTGCAGGCGCAGATGCGCGCCCTGGGCATCAATACCGAGAACGGCCTGCAAAGCTGGATGATCGATCAGCTCGGCAGCTATCTGGCGCAGCATGGCCGCCGCCTGATCGGTTGGGACGAGATCCTCGAAGGAGGCCTGCCGCCTTCGGCCTCGGTGATGAGCTGGCGGGGCGAGGCCGGCGCGGTCGATGCGGCCAATGCCGGGCACGATGTCGTACTCAGCCCGGCGCCCAATCTCTATCTCGACAATCTCCAGTCCGATCGCGGTGACGCGCCTCCGGGCCGCATCGCGATCCAGACGCTGGAGGCGGTCTATCACTATGATCCCATGCCCAAGGGGATCGATGCGCAAAAGGCGGCCCATGTGCTGGGCGCGCAGGCCAATGCCTGGTCGGAATACATCGTCACGCCCTGGCAGATGCAGCACAAGATTTTTCCGCGCATCGGCGCGCTGGCGGAAAGCGTGTGGAGCAATCCGGCTCAGGCCAAGGATTATCCCGGCTTCCTCGCCCGGCTCGATCCGCAGATGCGCCGCTGGCGCGAGGCCGGGCTGGAAGTGGCCGACAGCGCCCTGGCGGTCGATTTCAAGATCGCCGGCACGCGCAGTGCCGCGCTCGATGCCAAGCGCCTGACCGTGGCCCTTGCCACCCAGGCCCCCTATGGCACGATCCGTTACACGCTGGATGGAAAGGCGCCCACGGCCCGCTCGCGCGCCTATGCCGCGCCGCTCGCCGTGGCGCCGGGCACGGTGATCATGGCCGCCGATTTTGCCGCCGATGGCGCCGCGCTGTCTGCCCCGCGCCGGTTCGATGTCACGCGCGATACGCTGCTGACCACGGCCAACGGTGCGCTGTCGGCCTGCCCGCGCGGCGCGCTGGGCCTGCGCGTCCCGCTGAATGCCGATGCCACGGGCAATGCGCCGGCGTTCAACGTCAATATCTTCGATGCCTGCGTGGCCGATGACCATGCGCCGCTGGCCCATGCCAAGGCGATCACCGTCAAGGTGGCGCGCCTGCCGCGCAACTATGGCCTGGCGCACGATCAGCACGCGGTGATCGCGCGCTATGCCACCAGTCCGTTTGGCGAACTGGTGGTGTCGGCCGGCTGCCGCGCCGCGGAAAAGGCGGCAAACGATCAGCAGAAGGAACACGATCCCATGCCCGGCGCGCGGGTGCTGGCCACCTGGCCGCTGCCCGATCCGGCCAAGGCGCCGCAGCAGTTTGCGCTCGACGCCAATCTGCCGCAGCTGGGCCTGGCGGATGAAAGCGACGTCTGCTTCCAGTTCACCGCTTCGCCGGCCGGGCCGTTCTACACGGTGGAGCAGGTGCAGTGGCATGAAACCCCGCGCGGGGCCGCCAAGTGAGGCGGCTGGTCACGCTGGCTGCCCTGGCGCTGGCCGGGGTGGCGCAGGCCGCGCTGGCCGCGCCGGAAAGCCAGTCGCTCGACGCTGGCTGGCAGGCGCGCATCGCCCCTGACGACGGTGCGGCAAAAGCCCATCCCCGCGAGGCGCGCTGGTTTGGCGTGCCCGTGCCCGGCACCGTGCAACAGGCCCTGGTTGAACAGCACCGCGTGCCCGATCCCTTCATCGGCACCAACGAAGGCGCGATCCAGTGGGCAGGCCTGGCCGGTTGGGACATGCGCCGCACGCTGAATGTAACGCCAGCGATGCTGGCGCACGGCCATCTCGATCTGGTGTTCGACGGGATCGACACCTTCGCCACGGTCAGCGTCAACGGGCATGACGTGCTCACGGCCGACAATGCCCATCGCACTTGGCGCGTGCCAGTGCGCGCGCTGCTCCATGCCGGCGCCAATGAAATCCTGGTGCGCTTTGCCTCGCCCATTCGCGCATTGCAGCCGATGGTACTCAAGCAGGCGCATCCGCTGCCGGCCGAGTACGATTCTGCCTTTGGCGACGAGCCCAAGGGCGTGCAGACCTCTGCCTATATCCGCAAGCCCAAGTACCAGTATGGCTGGGACTGGGGCCCGCGCATCGTCAACATCGGGCTGTGGCACGGCGTGCGGCTGGAAGGCTGGGACGGCGCGCGGATCGGCGCGATGGACGTGCAGCAGGATGCCATGGGCAGCGCACAGGCGCGGCTGACCGCGCGCCTGGCGGTAGAGGCCGATGCCACCGCGCCGCTTACCGTCGAGCTGGCGGTGACCGCGCCCGATGGCACGGCGCTGCCGCCGGTCACGCGCAGCGTGTCGGTCGATGCCGGCAGCAACACGATCACCGTGCCACTGACCATCGCCGCGCCGCAGCGCTGGTGGCCCGTTGGCATGGGCGCACAGCCGCTCTACCAGGTATCGGCGCACATCATCGATGGGGCGGGGCAGGGTCAGGCCGCGCAGCGCACGGTGGGCCTGCGCACGGTTGAACTGATCCGTGGCAATGGCGCGTTCGGCTTCAAGATCAACGGAGTGCCGGTCTTTGCCAAGGGCGCCAACCTGATCCCGTTCGACAGCTTCCCCTCGCGCGTGACCGCCGCGACGATGGAACACATGCTGGCCGATGCCAAGGCGGCCAACATGAACATGATCCGGGTGTGGGGCGGCGGCACCTATCTCGACGATGCGTTCTATGCTGCGGCCGATCGCATGGGCCTGATGATCTGGCAGGATTTCATGTTCGGCGGCGCCGTGCCGCCACCCGATCCGGCCTATCGCGCCAGCGTTGCTGCCGAGGCGGACGATCAACTGGCCCGGCTGGGCAGCCATCCTTCGATCGTGGTGTGGACCGGCGGCAACGAAGTGCTGTCGGGCTGGGCCAACTGGTCTGACCGCAAGGATTTCAAGAAGGCCATCGGCCCTGACGAGCAGGAGCGCATTGCCACGGCAATGACCGTGCTGTTCGACCGCGTGCTGCGTGATGCGGTGGCCGCGCATAGCCCGCAAACGCCGTATTGGCCGGGTTCGCCATCGACCGATTATGAAGGCCCGGTCGATACCGATGCCGCTGGCGATCGCCATTTCTGGGATGTCTGGTCGGGCTCCAAGCCGGTGGAAAACTACCTCGACAGCTGCCCGCGCTTCATGTCGGAATACGGCTTCCAGGCGATGCCGGTCATGGCCACGATCGCCGGTTTTGCCGGGCCGAACGTGTCAGACCCGCAAAGCGCGGTGATGAAGGCGCACCAGAAGTTCCTGGCCGGCGAAGGCAATAGCCGACTGCAATTCTATCTCGATGCGCGGCTGCGCGCGCCACAGGGCAGCGGCCCGGCGCGGCTGGCGGATTTCGATTACCTTACCCAGGTCAACCAGATGCAGGCGATCGATATGGCCGCGCGCCACCATCGCGCCTGTGCCCCGGTCACCATGGGTTCGCTCTATTGGCAGTTGAACGATGTCTGGCCGGCGATTTCGTGGTCGAGCATCGATTATGCCGGGCGGTGGAAGCTGCTGCACTATGCCGCGCGGCGGTTCTTTGCGCCGCAGACCGTGGTGGCCGAGCACAAGGGCGCGGCGACGCGCGTGGCGCTGGTCTCTGACGCGCAAGGCCCGCTCGCGGCGCACTGGCGTCTGACCGGGCGCGCCATGGACGGCACCACGCTGGGCACCGCGCAAGGCGATGTGCAACTGGTCGCCAATGGCGTGACCGAGGCGGCCGAAGTGCCCGATGCTACGGTCTTTGGCAGCGCGGCGCCCGGCGCGGCCTATGCCGTGGCCGAACTGCTGGTCGCTGGCCAGCCGGTCGCGCGCCAGATCGTGGAGCGCGCCGTGCCCAAGGCCATGGCCTATCCCGACCCCGGCCTGTCGGTCGTCTGGCATGGGCGCCAGGTGACGGTTTCCGCGCGCAACCTGGCGCGCGCCGTGATGCTCGATTTCGGCACGCTGGATGCAGCCGCCGATGACAATGGCTTTGACCTGCTGCCCGGGGAAAGCCGCACTCTTACCATTGCCGGCCCTGCGCCGGTGGCCGCCCTGCGCCGCGCGCTGGTGCTGCGTACTCTGGCCGGGAGCCACTGATGCGTTTGTTGCCCGTTTCCTCTGCCCTGGCGTCGGTCATGGCGCTGGCCCTGGCTGCGCCGCTGGCCCATGCCGATCCGGTGGAGCAGCAAGTGGCCGCCGCGATCAAGGGCGTGAGCCTGGAACGCAAGGCGGCGCAGTTGCAAAGCACGGCGCCGGCCGATCCGGGCCTGGGCCTGCCGGCCTATGACTGGTGGAACGAAGGGCTGCACGGCCTGGCGCGCAACGGCGTGGCCACCGTGTTTCCCCAGGCCATCGGCCTGGCCGCCACCTGGGACCCGGCGCTGATGGAGCGGGTCGGCACGGTGGTGTCGACCGAGGCGCGGGCGCGGTTCAATGCGCAGCCGGCCAGCGCCGATCGCCGCATCTACCAGGGCCTCACCATCTGGTCGCCCAATATCAATATCTTCCGCGATCCGCGCTGGGGCCGGGGCCAGGAAACCTATGGCGAAGACCCGCTGCTGACCGGCAGCCTGGCGGTGGGCTTCATCCACGGCTTGCAGGGACCCGATCTGGCCCATCCGCGCGTCATCGCCACGGCCAAGCACCTGGCCGTCCATTCCGGGCCTGAAGCCGGGCGCGACAGCTTCGATGTCGATCCCAGCCCGCAGGATCTGGAATGGACCTATCTGCCGCAATTCCGCATGGCCGTAACCCAGGGTCATGCGTTGTCGCTGATGTGTGCTTACAATTCCCTTGCCGGAATGCCGGCCTGCGCCAACGATGCGCTGCTCAACCAGCGCGTGCGCAAGGACTGGGGCTTTACCGGTTTCGTCGTGTCGGATTGCGATGCCATTGGCAATATCTGGCAGTTCCACCACCATGCCTATGACGCGGCAGAGGCATCGGCAGCAGCAATCCGCGGCGGCAGCGATTTCAACTGCGGCACGGCCTATTCCGCCTTGCCCGAAGCGGTGCGGCGCGGCCTGGTGAGCGAGGCCGAGGTTGATCGCGCGCTGGTGCGTTCGCTCAGCGCGCGCGCACGGCTGGGCATTGCTTTCATCCAGCCCGATCCCTGGCGCGCGATCAAGCCCGATCAGGTCGATACGGCCGATCACCGCGCCCTGGCCCTGGAAGCGGCGCGCAAGGCCATGGTCCTGGTGCAGAACAACGGCGGCGTCCTGCCGCTGAAACCGGGGGTGAAACTGGCGGTGATCGGCGCCAATGCCGATGACCTGGGCGTGCTCGAGGCCAATTACCATGGCACCGCCGCCGCGCCCGTTACGCCGCTTGAAGGGCTGCGCGCGCGCTTTGGCGCCGATCACGTGGTCTATGCGCAAGGCTCGGTCCTGGCCGAAGGCGCGCCGGTGGTCCTGCCCGAAACCGCGCTTGCTGCCGATGGCAAGCCGGGGCTGGCGGCCGAATACCGCGATGCGATGGGCAAGCTAGTGCTGGCCCGCCAGGATCGCCGCATCGATTTCAACCTCACCCGCGCCGCGCCGGCGGGCCTCGATCCGGCGCGGTTCAGCGCGCGCTGGCAAGGCATGCTGGTGCCGCCGGGGCCGGGTGCCTGGCGCCTGGCGATCGATGCGCCGCAATGCTGGAAGGATTGCCACCGCCACGATGACGTGGCGCTGTGGGTGGGCGGCAAGCAACTGCACGCCGGCCCGCTGGGCAAGGCGCGCGTGGAATTTGCGCTGACCAGCGATGGCACGCCGCAGCCGATCCGGCTGGAGCTGGAACACTATGGCGACGATGAAGGCCTGCGCCTGATGTGGGTGCCGCCTGCCGGCGCGGAAGAGGCCAAGGCCCTGGCCGTGGCCAAGGATGCTGACGTGATCGTGGCGGTGCTGGGCCTGTCCCCCGATCTTGAGGGAGAGGCGCTGCAGGTGCAGGTGCCCGGCTTTGTTGGCGGCGATCGGTCAGAGATCGAACTGCCCGAGCCGCAGGCGAGGTTGCTGGCAAACTTGCGCGCCACGGGCAAGCCGGTGGTCGCCGTATTGGCCACCGGCAGCGCCATCGCCATGGATGAAACCCTGGCCGATGCCGTGCTGGTGGCGTGGTATCCGGGGCAAGCCGGCGGCACGGCGCTCGCCGATATCCTGTCGGGCGCCAGCAATCCTTCGGGGCGGCTGCCGGTCACGTTCTATCGCCACACCACCGATCTGCCCGCCTTCGTCGACTATGGCATGAAAGAGCGGACCTATCGCTTTTTCTCCGGCACGCCGCTGTGGGGCTTTGGCCATGGCCTGTCCTACACCCGCTTTGCCTATGCCAACCCGGCCGTGAAGGCGGCCGATACGAAGAGCCCGGTCACCCTCTCGGTGCGCCTCACCAACCAGGGCAACCGCGCTGGCGAAGACGTGGTGCAGGCCTATGTCGTGCCGCCAATTCCCACGCACGAAGCGGTGCTGACCGAGCCCGTGCTGCAACACCAGCTGGCTGGTTTCGCCCGTGTTAACCTGGCACCGGGCAAGATGCAGACGGTGACGCTGACGCTCGATCCGCGCAGCCTGTCGGTGGTTGATCGCCGGGGCACCCGCCGGGTTCTTCCCGGCGCGTACAAGGCGTGGATCGGCGATGGCCAGCCGGGAGACGGGCCGGGCACCTGGGTGGAATTCACCCTGGCCGGCCAAGCGCAGGAGATGCCGAAGTGACCAAAGCCACCAACCCCCATGCCGCAGAGCTGGATCGCCGCTCGCTGGTCAAGGGTGCGGCGGCGCTGGCCACGGCCGGCTTCGTGGCCAGCCAGCCGGCGCGCGGTGCCGTGGCGGCGCAGGCCATTCCGCCGATCGCCGCGCCGCCCACGCCCGCCGCCCAGGCGCCTGCCGCCCCCGCCCCTGGCACGGCACCGGCCCCGCTGGGCTTTGCGGCCCGCCCGCCCAAAGTGCAGCGCCGCTTCACCAGCCCGGCGGTGGAGGAAGAGATCGCGCGCGTTTCGGCGATGATCGCCGATCCCAAGCTGCGCGCGATGTTTGCCGCCTGCTATCCCAACACGCTCGATACCACGGTGGAACTGGGCCTGGTCGATGGCCGGGTCGATGCCTTTGTCATCACCGGCGATATCCCCTGCATGTGGCTGCGCGACAGCAGCGCGCAGCTGCTGTCCTACATCCACCTCGTGCGCAAGGACGCGCACCTGGCCACGCTGTTTCGCGGCGCCATTGCCCGCCAGGCGCGTTCGGTCCTGCTCGATCCCTATGCCAATGCGTTCATGCGCGATGCCACGGCCAAGACCAACCTGCCCTGGGCCCTGGAAGACCAGACGCAGATGAAAACCGGCGTGGCCGAACGCAAGTGGGAGGTCGATTCGCTGTGCTGGCCGATGCGCCTGGCCTATCGCTATTGGCAGGCGAGCGGCGATGCCGCGCCGTTCGACAACATCTGGGTTTCGGCGCAGCAGGCGATCGTGCGCACGTTCCGCGAACAGCAGCGCAAGGATGGGCGCGGCCCCTACAGCTTCCGCCGCACCAGCGATCGGCCCACCGAAACGCTCGGCCTCGATGGCTATGGCGCGCCCACGCGGCCGGTCGGGCTGATCCACAGCGGCTTCCGCCCGTCTGACGATGCCTGCCTCTATCCGTTCCTGATCCCGTCCAACCACTTTGCCGTCACCACCTTGCGCGAAATGGCGCTGGTGGCCGAAGGCGCGGCGGGCAATGCCGCGCTCGCCGCCGATGCGCGCGCGCTGGCCGATGAAGTGGCCGCCGCGCTGGCCAAGTGGGGCACGATGCGCCTGCCCGACGGGCGGCAGGTCTGGGCCTATGAAGTCGATGGCTTTGGCAACGCGGTGTTCATGGACGATGCCAACGTGCCCTCGCTGCTCGGCCTGGCCTATACCGGCTGTGTCACCGCCGATGATCCGTTGTGGCAGGCCACGGCGGCGGCCTGCTGGTCGGATGCCAATCCCTATTTCTTCAAGGGTTCGGCGATCGAGGGGATTGGCGGCCCGCATGTCGGCCTGGGCCAGGTCTGGCCGATGAGCCTGATCGTGCGCGCCATGTCGTCCAGCGATCCGGCGGTGATCGCACCGCTGCTGCGCCAGCTGCGCGATACCGATGCCGGCACCGGCTTCATGCACGAGGCGGTCGATTGCAACAATCCGGCCCAGTTCACCCGCAGCTGGTTTGCCTGGGCCAATGGCCTGTTCGGCGAAATGATCGTGGGCCTGGCTGATCGCCTGCCGGCGGTGCTGGCCAACCCGCTCTGACCTTTCGCGCGGCGCCGCGCGCGCCGCGCCTTTCCCCAAGGATTGCCCATGGACCTGTCCCGCCGTCGCTTCCTGTCGCGCTCTGCTGCCGCGGGCGCGGTTGCTCCCACGCTGGCCGCTGCGCCGGCTCTCGCTGCCACCCCGGCGGCCACGGCGCCCACGCCCTGGGGCGCCACGCCGTCGCCGCGCCAGTGGAAGTGGCACCAGCGCGGCATGTATGCCTTCGTCCATTTCTCCATGAACACGTTCACCGGCAAGGAATGGGGCTATGGCGATGAAAAGCCGGAATGGTTCAACCCCACCGATTTCAGTGCCGACCAGATCGTGCTGGCCGCCAAGTCTGCCGGGATGACCGGGGTGATCCTTACCGCCAAGCACCACGATGGCTTCTGCCTGTGGCAGACGCAGCTGACCGAGCATTCGATCCGCAACAGCCCCTACAAGGGCGGCAAGGGCGATATCGTGGCGGAAATGGGCGAGGCGGCGCGCCGCCATGGCCTGTCCTATGGCCTCTATCTGTCGCCGTGGGACCGCAACCACCCGGAATATGGCCGGCCCGCCTATGTCGATTACTACCGCGCGCAACTGACCGAGCTGTGCACCCGCTATGGCAAGCTGTTCGAGGTGTGGTTCGACGGTGCCAATGGCGGCGATGGCTATTACGGTGGCGCGCGCGAAACCCGGCACATCGATGCCCCGCGCTACTACAACTGGCCCTCGATCATCGCCCTGGTTCACCAGTTGCAGCCCGATGCCTGCACGTTCGATCCGCTCGGCGCCGATATCCGCTGGGTGGGCAACGAGGATGGCGTGGCCGGCGATCCCTGCTGGCCGACCATGCCCAACAAGCCCTATGAACAGGACGTGGGCAATTCCGGCCTGCGCGGCGGCGAAATCTGGTGGCCGGCCGAAACCGACGTGTCGATCCGCCCCGGCTGGTTCTACCACCCCGATGAAGATACCAAGGTGAAAAGCCCCGAGCGCCTGGTGCGCCTGTTCGACGAATCCGTGGGACGCGGCACCAATCTCAACCTCAACCTGCCGCCCGACCAGCGCGGGCGCCTCGCTGATCATGACGTGGCGGTGCTCGCCTCGTTCGGCGATGCCATGCGCGCCACCTTTGCCCGCGATCTGGCCAAGGGCGCGGTGGCCCATGCCAGCGCGGTGCGCGGGCCTCGCTTTGCCCCGGCCGCCGTGCTCGATGGCCGGGCTGAAACCTATTGGTCCACGCCCGATGCCGTGCACACCCCCACGCTTACCCTCGATCTGGCGCCGGGCACGCGGTTCGATCTGGTGCGCGTGGCCGAATACCTGCCGCTTGGCGTGCGTGTCACCCGCTTTGCCATCGAGGCCGAAATCGGCGGGCAGTGGCAGCGCCTGGCGGAAAAGGAATGCATCGGCGCGCAACGCGTCGTGCGCCTGCCCGCGCCGATTGCGCCACGCCGCGTGCGCCTGGTGATCCTCGATGCCCCGGCGTGCCCGGCGATCCGCGAGTTTGCCCTGTTCAAGAGCGAGGCACCGGTGCCGGTGGCCGCGCCCGCGCCGCGCGGCAGCGATGTACTCAGCACGCTGGGCTGGCGCGTGGTCGATGCCAGCGCGCCCGGCGCGCAGGCGCTGCTCGATGGCGAGGTCGAAACGCTGTGGACCCAGCCGGTGCCCACCGCCGGCCATCCGGCCACGGTCACGCTCGATATCGGCCGCGCCGTGACGCTGGGCGGGTTCAGCCTGACCCCGCCGCGCCACCTGGCACCCGATGCCACGCCGCCGCGCGGCTATCGTGTGGAGACCAGCCTGGACGGGCAGGCCTGGCAGGCGCAGGGCGAGGGTGAGTTTTCCAACATCGCCTATGCCCTGGCCACCCAGCGCATCGGTTTTGCCGCCCCGGTCCAGGCGCGCTATCTGCGCCTGGCGTTTGCCCAGCCGGCACTGCCCGATCGCGCGGTGCTGGCGATTGCCGGGGTGGGCGGGTTCAGCGGCGCCTTGCCCCGCTGACCGGCTCGATGGGGGTCTGTTGCCACAATAGGCGTTCGGCGCCGTCGGGATCGTTCTCGACGGTGCTGACGCGGTCGAACACCATGGTGGCGCGGGTGGTGGCGTCAAAGCGCGGCCAGGCCGGCATGCCCGATGACGCTGGCGCCCCGCCTTTGACAAAAGCCACCATCGCCTCGTGCCAGGCTTCGGCAATCGGCTGGTCCGCCGCCGAAAGGCCGAACATCTGCGCCATCGATGGCAGTGTCACGTGGTCGAACGTTAGCGGCAGGTCGAGCACGTGGGGGCTGTGTCCCTTGTAGGGGCCGCCCGGCGCCGGCAAGGCCAGGCGATAGCGCCACACCGGCGCGCCGCGTGCGGCATGGGCCTCGGCCAGGCGCAGCGTGGGCATGCCATATTCCTCGGCCGTCAGCAGTCGCCAGTGGCGCTGCGCATCGGTCCATTCGGGAAAAGCGTGGGCATAGGCGCGGTTGAGCGCAGTGATCCGGGCCATCGGCTCGGTCGATACGCTTTGCGACCAGATCGGCCGGCTGGCCTGCGCCTCGTTCAGGAACAGACGGCTTTCGTTGGCATTCGATCCGGTCAGCAGTGGCACGCGCGGCGTGCGCCCCTCGATCACGCGGGCCAGCGGCGCCTGGGGCAGGAATGCGCCATCCACTGTCGGTCGGAACGGCAGGCCCTGTGGCCAGCCCTTGCGCGCGGCCACTTGCGCTTCGACCAGCGTGGGAAAGGGCGCCACCAGCAGCCGCTCTACCCCGCCCAGCCGCGCCACCACGGCATTGGCAAAGATCGCGGCGGTGGCGGGGATATGCACAGTCTGCGCCCCGCCGCTGAACACCATCGCGCGGGCATAGAGCCCATCGGCCGCCGGCGTGCCGAGGAGCGCGCAGACATTGCGCGCGCCCGATGATTCGCCCGCCAGCGTTACCGCGCGCGGGTTGCCGCCGAACGCGGCGATATTGTCCTGCACCCAGCGCAGGCCCAGTACCAGGTCACGCAGGCCATTGTTGCCGCTGCCGGCATAGGCGCGGCCCAAAAGATGGCCCAGTTCCATGAAGCCCAGCGCGCCCAGGCGATAGTTCAGCGTCACGCAGACCACGCCATGCGCGGCAAAGCGGTTGCCGGCGATCACTTCCCACCCGCTCCATCCGGTTTCGTTGCTGCCGCCGTGCACGAACACCATCACCGGATAGCGCCCCGGTGCTGCCGGCGCCCAGATGTTGAGCTGAAGGCAATCTTCCGCCTGGACGGCGGGCAGCGGGTCCATTCCGGCCGGTTGCGGCGCGGCGCGCGCCGGACGGGTGGCGTCCCATTCGCCTTGCCAGGGCCGGGCCGGGCGCGGCGCGGCAAAGCGGGCGGCGGTGCCATAAGGGATCCCGGTGAACACGCGCACGCCATCGGCCATGCGCCCGCGCACCACGCCGCTGCGGGTGGTCACGCGCAGGGTGTCGCGGGCGGCATGCGCCACTTGGGGCAGGGCCAGCGTGGCGGCCATGCCGCCCAGCGCCCGGCGCCGCGTCATCAGGGGCATGCGTCGATCAATCCCTTGTTCGTTCAGGCTATCATGCCTCTTACCCGAAAGGATCGGAAACGTTCCACCCCGGCCGGCGCAGGCGCACCCGCTTTTGCTCGCCCTTGCCCCATGCGCAAGGGGCAGGGCGAGTTTTGCCTAGCGCGCCCAGGCGAGCTTGAACCGCATGCCCCAGACCAGGGCAGAGCGCAGCGCCGGATTCCAGCCTGGGTGGATCACGTATTGCAGTTCCGGTTGCAGCGTCAGCCAGCGCGCCACTGGCCGCGCCGCCGTCAGTTCCAGCGCGGTTTCATGGGCCCGCGCCACCACGGCATCGGGCAGCAGCGCGACCCGCGCGCGGCTGCCGAGCCGGGCATGGGCCATGGCCACGCCCAATTGCCAGGCGCCCGCCTCGCGCACCAGGCCGGTGCCAAGATAGCAGCTGATCGGATTGCTGCGCGCATCGGCCAGTCCCAGCCGCACCCAGCCGTGCCAGCGCGGTGCCAGCAGCCCTTCGATCAATACATAGCCGCCCTGCGAGTGGGCGCTGTGCCCTGCATCGTCCACGCGCGGCAGCGGCCGGGTATAGCGCCATAGCCCCACTTGCACTTCGCCCTGGCCCAGCGGAAACTCCACCTCGCCGATCAGCAGCGCGCCGGTCGTGCCGGGCAGGCGCAGGGCGGGTACATGGTCGTTGGCCACGCTGCCAGCCTGCGCGTCGAACGCGCCCAGGCGCAGCGTGGTCTTGCCTGCGGTGCTGGCGGTAACCAGCGCCCCGCTCACTGCCATGGGAAAGATGCCGGGGCCGTTGGGGCCGCTTTGCGCCAGTTCGGCGCCAGTGCCGTGACTGGCGTGGACGAACAGGGCGCCCACGCTCTGCACGTCGAACTCGGTGTTCACGTCGATCAGGCCCACTTTGGTCGCAATCGCCAGCGGCGCGGCATTGTCGCTCGCCTGCCAGCGCACCCAGGCTTCATACAGGTGATGGCGCCCTGGCGCCTGGATGCTGCTGATGCCCTGCGCATCGCCCACCCACGAATCGGAAAAGACCGGCCCATGCACGGCGATCATGTCGATATGCGCGGTCAGCCGCGACACACCCAGCGCACCGCCATCCACGTCCACCCAGGCATCGGCCCGCGCCGCCAGCCCGCCACCGCGCGCCACACCGCCATCGGCAATATCCAGGGCATCGGCCACATAGCTGGCGCCCAGGCCAATCAGCCGCGCCGGTGGCGTATCTGCTGCCCAAGCCGTCTGCGGCAGGGCCAGCATCAGGCCAAGCAGCGCGGTGGCGCGGGACAGCCGGTGGCGCCTGGGCCGCGCCGGGGGAAGGGATCTGCACATGCCGCGCAGTCTGCGGCATCGCCGGCCAAGCCTGGATGGATGCCGGGCTGCGCAGAAACGCGCATCGCAGCAATGCGGAAGGCGGCATTAAGCTGCCGTTGACCGGCAAGCCCATGCCGCCACCACAACAGCCGCTGCCGCCCCGCTGAAAATTTCAGCCGGCTGAAGTGTTGCAACCCTGCATCAGATCTTGTCAAAGAATAGGTATGCACTTTTGGACTAGCACGTCTGGCTTGAGCCGCTATGATGACAAGGCATAAGACGGGATAAGCCCGGCGCGGCGGTGGGAGAGGACGCCGTAAAAAATCCCTGCGCCGGGTGAACCTGCCATCAAGCCGCGATTGCCATATAGTGGCGCGAAAATCGGGCTTTTTACGCAAAATCTGCAGTTTACCGCACGCCCCGCGCTTCATGCTTTGGGGCGTTTGCGCTGTGCGAATCGGCGCCGCGCCAATCGCGTCAGGCCATATGCCAGCGCCCCCGTCACTGCCCGGCCCGTTGGGGGCACCGTGCAGTGGCGGGGGCGCGGCAAACGCGGCGCTAACCGGCGGGCTTAGGCCGTGGCCAGCACCGGGCGATTGGCGATGAGGTTATCCACCACCGAAGGATCGGCCAGCGTGGAGGTATCGCCCAGCGAGCCCAGGTCATTCTCAGCGATCTTGCGCAGGATGCGGCGCATGATCTTGCCCGAACGCGTCTTGGGCAGGCCGGGGGCGAACTGGATCACGTCGGGCGTGGCGATCGGGCCGATCTCGTGCCGCACCCAGGCCACCAGTTCGCGGCGCAGCGCCTCGTCGGGCTCTACCTCGGCATTGCAGGTGACATAGGCATAGATGCCCTGGCCCTTGATCGCGTGCGGCATGCCCACCACGGCGGCTTCGGCCACCTTGGGATGGGCCACCAGCGCGCTTTCGATCTCGGCCGTGCCCATGCGATGGCCCGATACGTTGATCACGTCATCGATGCGGCCGGTGATCCAGTAATAGCCGTCCTCGTCGCGGCGGCAGCCGTCGCCGGTGAAGTACCAGCCCTTGAACGTGGTGAAATAGGTCTGGAAAAAGCGCTCGTGATCGCCCCACACCGTGCGCATCTGGCCCGGCCAGCTATCGCCGATCACCAGGCAGCCATCGGTGGCGCCGTCCAGTACCTGGCCATCGTTGTCGAGCAGGGCGGGCTGCACGCCGAACATCGGCTTGCTGGCAGAGCCCGGCTTCAACGCCGTGGCGCCGGGCAGGGGGGTGATCATCGCGCCGCCGGTCTCGGTCTGCCACCAGGTGTCGACGATCGGGCAGCGGCCTTCACCCACCACCTTGTGATACCATTCCCAGGCTTCGGGGTTGATCGGCTCACCCACGCTGCCGAGCAGGCGCAGCGATTGGCGGCTGGTCTTGTGCACCCATTCGTCACCCTCGCGCATCAGGGCGCGCAGGGCAGTGGGGGCACCATAGAAGATTTCCACGCCGAACTTGTCCACCACCTGCCAGAACCGGCTGGGATCGGGGAAGTTGGGCACGCCTTCGAACATCACCGTGGTCGCGCCATTGGCCAGCGGGCCATAGACGACATAGGAATGGCCGGTGACCCAGCCGATATCGGCCGCGCACCAATAGATTTGGCCGGGCCGGTAATCGAACACGTACTGGTGCGTCATCGCGGCCCACACGGCATAGCCGCCAGTGGTGTGCAGCACGCCCTTGGGCTTGCCGGTGGAGCCGGAGGTGTAGAGGATGAACAGCGGATCTTCCGCGTTCATTTCCACCGGCGCGCAATCCGCGCTCTGCGCCGCCACGGCCTGCGCCCAGGGCAGATCGCGGCCTTCCTGCATCGGCACATCGGCGCCGGTGCGGGCCAGGACCACCACGGTATCGACCGCAGGGCAATGCGTCAGCGCTTCGTCGACGTTCTTCTTGAGCGGCACGCGCTTGCCGCCGCGCAGGCCTTCATCGGCGGTCAGCACCACGCGGCTGTCGCAATCCTCGATCCGCCCGGCCAGAGCATCGGGCGAAAAGCCGGCAAAGACGATCGAATGGATCGCGCCGATCCGCGCGCAGGCCAGCATCGCCATGGCGGCTTCGGGCACCATCGGCAGGTAGATCGTCACCCGGTCACCGGCCTTGACCCCGCGCGCCTTGAGCAGGTTGGCCAGGCGGCACACATCGGCGTGCAGTTCGCGATAGGTGATCGCGCGCGATGCATCGGTCGGGCTGTCGGGCTCCCACAGGATCGCCACGGTATCGCCGCGCTCTGCCAGGTGGCGATCGAGGCAATTGGCCGAAAGGTTGAGCGTGCCGTCCTCGAACCAGCGGATGCCGAAGTCTTCCTCGTGGAAGCTGGTGTTCTTCACTTTGGTGAACGGCTTGATCCAGTCGATCCGCTGCGCTTCCTCCGCCCAGAACGCATCGGGTTCCTCTACCGAGCGACGGTGCATTTCCAGATAGCGCGCTTCGTCGATCAGGGCGTTCTGGGCCCAGTCGGCGGGAACGGGATAAATGGCTTCGGCCATATGCGGAACCCTCTCGATGTGTTTGTCGTGCGCTGTGCGGGCGACGTGATGCTTGCCTCACGCTAGCCGCTTGGGCGCCTCTGTGCCAGTTGGATATAAGTCTACCATGCCGCAGGCGCGAGATGGCCGGGCGCGCTTGCACGCACGTGCCGTGTGCCGGGTGTCGCAACATCGAAACAATCCGCCTGGCATCTCCCAAATTGAAGGTGCGTAGGCAGCGTCCATGCGTGCACCACTTGGCCCAAGGCCTGTGGGGATCGCAGGCCAAGGAGGATCATGATGACGCTTTCCCGCCGCAATGCCCTGGGTGCGATCGGTGCCGGCCTGCCGCTGGCAGCTGCAGCCACGCGCGCGCTGGCTGCCCCCGTGGTGCCGCCCACGCCCTTGCCGGTGCCGGCGGGCGCGGCCGGCCACGAACCATCGGCCCCGCCGCTGCCACCGGGCGGCGTGCCGCCGATCTATGACAAGGTCGGCCTGGAATGGGTGATGGATATCCTGCCGTTCTGTTCGCAGCCCGAATACATGGGCAGCGCCCAGGACCAGGTGGCGTCAGACGGCTATCGCAACGATGTCTGGCCGATCATCGGCGGCGTGTTCCAGGGCCGGGGGATCAAGGGAACGGTGATCCCGGGCGGCGGCGATTTCCCGGTGGTGCGCCCCGATGGCGTGGTGGTGGTCGATGCGCTCTATCGCCTGAAAACCGATGATGGGCAGCAGATCATCATCCACAACAAGGGCCTGGGCTATACCGAGCAGAAGTATCGCCTGCTGCCGACCTTCGAAGTGCCAGGCGCCAAGTATGCCTGGCTGCGCGAATCCGTGTTCGTCGCCACGCTGACCTTTCCCATTCCGCCATCGATCAAGGCGCCCGATTTCGGCCCCAATGCCAATGGGCGCCTGATCCAGGTTTTCCGCATGACCTGACGCGAAAGGCACTCCCGCTGCGATGCCAGAGGCGCTAGGCACAGACCATGCTCGTCCGCTCGCTTCTGCTCGCCGCGCTTTGCGCCTCTGCCACTCCCGCGCTGGCGCAAGCGGCGCCGGATAGCACCGTCCCAGCCAGCACCGTTTATGTGCGCGCCGGGCGCCTGATCGATCCGGAAACCGGCCAGGTTCTGACCAGCCGCCTGATCCGGGTGGAGCAGGGCAGAGTGGCGGCGATCACTGCCGATGGCCCGGGCGCGGCGGCGATCCCGGCGGGCGCGCGGGTGATCGACTGGAGCGGCTATACCGTGCTGCCCGGCCTGATCGACATGCACGTGCACCTGGCCGACATGGACCAGTCGGAAAACGTCGCCGAGCCGCTGCTGCATTCGGCCATGGAAATCGCCTATGTCGGCGCGCGCAATGCCCGCACCACGCTGATGGCCGGCTTCACCACGGTGCACAATTGCGGCAATTTTCGTGCCTATGCCGATGTGGAACTGCGCAATGCGATCAACCGCGGCGATGTGATCGGCCCGCGCATCAGCGCGGTGGGCGCCTATGTGACGATTCCCGGCGGCGGCGGCGAAGTGACCGGCTTTGCCCCCGATGTCGAAGTGCCGGCCGACATGCGCGCCGGCGTGGTGGCCGATGCCGCCGATACCACGCGCAAGGTCAACGCGCTGTTCCAGCATGGCGCGGATTCGATCAAGCTGATCGCGACGGGTGCCGTGCTCGCCCAGGGGACGGAGCCGGGCCAGCAGGAATTGAGCGAGGACGAGATGCGCGCCGCGGTCACCGTGGTCAAGGCGCGCGGATCGTGGGTTACCGCCCATGCCCACGGTGCCACCGGCATCAAATCGGCCATGCGCGCCGGGGTCAAGGCGATCGAGCATGCCAGCCTGATCGATGACGAGGGCATTGCCATGGCCAAGGCCAAGGGCGTGTGGCTCGACATGGATATCTACGATGGCGACTATATCGCCGACTATGGCCGGGCCCACCACTGGCCGGCCGACATGCTGCGCAAGAACGACGATACCACGCAGGCCCAGCGCGATGGCTTTGCCAAGGCGGTCAAGGCCGGGGTCAAGCTGTCGTTCGGCACCGATGCCGGGGTCTATCCCCACGGCCTCAACGCCCGCCAGTTCAAGTACATGGTCCGCTATGGCATGACCCCGATGCAGGCGATCCAGGCCGCCACCACGGTGTCGGCCGACCTGCTCGGGTGGAGCAAGGACGTGGGCGCGCTGTCGCCCGGCCACTATGCCGACATGATCGCGGTCAAGGGTGATCCCCTGGCCGACATTTCGGTGCTGGAGCATGTCGATCACGTGATCAAGGGCGGCGATGTGGTGAAGTGAGCGTGCGGCTTCCACCACCCCCCGACCCGTTCCTCTAAAGAGTAGGGGGGGAGGAATTACAATATCTTATGCTCCCTCCTCTTCAGAGGAGGGGGTTTGGGGGTGGTGGAAATCTGGCCCCAAGCTATCCTTGGACAGACGCTGCCCAAGTCTCTATTCCAGCGGCCGATTCCTTCCCCCCAATGGAACAAAGCCCAGCATGAGCGACCAATCCGACAAGCCCGCCGGCCCCGCCCTCGATCGCCGCAGCCTTTTGGCCGGGCTTGCCATTACCGGCGCTGCCGCCGGGGTTGATGCCGCAGCTGCCGCCCCGCGCGCCGGGGCCGGAAGCCGCGCCAAGGTCGATGCCGCGCTGCGCGCCAAGATCGATACGGTCGTGGTGATCTATGCCGAAAACCGCAGCTTCAACAATCTCTTCCCCGATTTTCCGGGGCTGCAGCAGCCGCTTGCCGCCGTGCCGGTGGAGCGGGCCCGGCAGCGCGATCGCGATGGCCGCGTGCTGGAAACCCTGCCCAAGGTCTGGGAAGGCATGGTGCCCGACAAGCAGGTGGTGGAACACGCCGAGTTCCATATCGACGAAGACGCCATCACCGGCCTGCCCAATGCGCCCTTTGCGCTCAAGACGCCCGAAGGCGATCCGCTGCCCCATGGCGTGGTGACGCGTGACCTGATCCACAGCTTCTACAACAACCAGTGGCAGATCAACGGCGGGCGCAACGATGGCTTTGTCGCCTGGGGCGATAGCGGCGGGCTGGTCATGGGCCATTATGGCGATGTGCGGGCCAACCTGCGGCTGTGGCAGGTGGCGCGCGAATTCACCCTGTGCGACAATTTCTTCATGGGCGCGTTCGGCGGCTCGTTCCTCAACCACCAATACCTGGTCGCCGCCACGCCGCCCTATTACCCGGACGCTGACAAGAGCCCGGCGAAAGACCGCGTGGTCAAGCTTGATCCGGCCTATACCGATCCGCCGCGGCCGCTGCTCAAGCCCGGTACGCCAGCCAGCGCCATGGACGGCCCGGTGCAGTTCGTGGCGGATTCGATTACGCCCGATCACCGCGCGGTCAACACCATGCTGCCGCCCTATCTGCCCACCTACCAGGCCGATCCGGCGCGGCCGGGGATGGCCCTGGTCACCGCGCAGACCCTGCCGCCACAGACCCATGCCCACATCGGCGATCGGCTGACCGAAGCCGGCGTGGAGTGGGCGTGGTACGCCGGTGGCTGGGCCGAGGCGATGGCCGGGCGTGCCAACAGCGCGGCATTCCCCTCGCGCCCCAATTTCCAGCCGCACCACCAGCCGCTCAACTATTTCGCCAACCTGGCGCCCGGCACGGCGGCGCGCGAACGCCATCTGCGCGATGGCGGCATGGGCGAAACCGCGCGCACCAACCTGTTCCTGGCCGATGCCGCGGCGGGCAAGCTGCCGGCCGTCACGTTCTACAAGCCGCAGGGCAACCTCAACATGCACGCCGGCTATTCCGACGTGGATGCCGGCGATCGCCATATCGCCGGGGTCGTCGATGCGCTGCGCCGCTCGCCGCAGTGGGACAAGATGCTGGTGATCATCACCTTCGATGAAAACGGCGGCTGGTGGGACCATGTCGCCCCGCCCAAGGGCGATCGCTGGGGGCCGGGCACGCGCATTCCCGCGCTGATCGTCTCGCCCCATGCGCGGCGCGGCCACGTCGATCACACTGTCTATGATACCGGCTCGATCGCGCGCTTCCTGGTGCGGCGCTTTGGCCTCAAGACCCTGCCGGGCCTGGTCGAGCGGGACAAGGCGATGATCGCCGCAGGCGGACCGCCGCCGGGCGACCTGACCGGCGCGCTGATCGTCTGATCAGCGCTGCCGGCGCCGCCGCTCAGGCGGCGGTGTCGGTCTGCGCCGCCTGTGGGGCTGGGCTGGGCGTTGGCGTGGGCTGCGGCGCGGCTTGCGCCGGGGCCTGGCCGGCAGGGGCTGCCACCGGCGGCAAGGGCTGCGGCGCGGGCAGCACCATCGCGGCGGTTTCCAACTGGTCCAGCGCATGCTGCGCCGCCACCCAGTCGCGGGCGTGGGCCAGCCATTCGGTGGCGGCGTCCTTGCCGGGCATGCGCTCCACATCGCTGATCGCGGCGTCGACGCGGCCACCGGCCAGCGCCAGGCGGGCGTGATCGGCCCGCGCCTCGGGCGTGGCGTTGGGGCCTTCGTCGTGGCGGATCACAAACAGGCCGGCGATCTGGCCCGAAATCCAGTCCCAGGTATTGCCGCGCGGGGTCTTGCCCATCAGCTGCGGCTCGATCCCCGCCAGCTCTTCCGACAGGTTGCCCAGCGTGACCGGGTGGGCAGCGGCGGCAATCACCCGGTCCACCGCGCCCGGCTGGCTGGCGCCAAAGCGCACGCGCAGCTGGTTTTCCAGGATGCCCAGCGGCTGGCCGCGTTCGATGGCGCGGCGCGCGGCAAAGGCCACCAGCAGCGCTTCGGCGCGGCTGGCCTGGCCGGCGGCGGCATTGGCCTGCTGGTTCAGTTCGGCCAGGCGCTGCTCCAGCGCGGAAACCTTGGCCGATGTGCTGGCCAGCACGGCATCGCTGGCGGCACTGCTGGCAGCGGCCACGACCGCTTCGGAGGCGACGGCGGCGGGTACATCGCCACTGGCACTGGCCATCGGGCCGAGGTCAAGCCGCAGCCAGCCTTCGCGGGCGGCAAGCCAGGCGCCGGCGCCGCCCAAGGCGAGGATCACGATCAGCACCAACCCCACCAGCAACCGTCCCCCGCCACGGCGGCGCGGCGGATTTGTTTGTGCGTATGGCGTATCCTGCATCAATCTTTTTCGCTTGTTCGTGGCCCCGAAGTCACAGGTTCTGGCACATTTGCCGGGCCAGCGCCAGCAATGGTTGATCGCGCCGCATTGCGGAAATTTCAACGGCTTGCCAGCCGGCGCCGGCCATCTGCGCGATTCGCGGCGCCAGGCAGGCCAGGCCCACATGGCCGCGCGCCAGGCCCAGCCGGCCGCACTCCTCGGCAAAATGGCGCGCCGCTTCGCCCGAATGCAGCGCCACCACGCAAGGGCGGCGCAGCATGTCCTGCGCGGCCGGCGCCAGGGGCAGTGGCTGAGCGGCATAGAGCGTGACAGTATCCACCACTACGCCCGGCGGCAGGGCAAGCGGCACCGGGTCGGCGCCCGATAGGCGCAGATAGCGCCCTGGCGCCAAGCCCCGCGCCACGTCGGCCAGGCCTCCTTCGCCGGTCTGCGCCACGGCAAAGCCGGCGGCCTGCGCTTCGCGCGCGGTTTCTGCGCCCACGGCCAGCACGGGCAGGGCGCCAAGGGCGGCCAGGTCTGGCCCGCCCAGGCGAAAGAGATTGGCGCTGCCCGCCAGGATCGCGGCATAGCCGGCCGGATCGGGCGCCTGCCACGCCACCGCCTGCATCGCGAACAGCGGCGCGCCCAGTGCCTCCAGGCCCAGCGCCTGGGCAGCCGCCACGCTCGCGGCGTTGCCGGGCTGCGGCCGCAGGACCAGCAGCGGGCGCATCAGCCGCCGTGGAAAAAGGCGGCGATGCCCTCGGGCGCGCTGGCGAGCAGGCGGCGGGCGAGTTCGAGCGGCGTGGCGGTGTCGCTGGCGGCAAAGCGCGCGCTGTCTTCCACGCGCAGCGCGCCATCGGGGCTGAACAGCGCGGCGCGCAGCACCAGATCATCGCCCTCGGCCGTGGTCAGCACCGCGATCGGGCTGTGGCACGTGCCACCAAGGCCGGTCAGCAGCGCGCGTTCGGCGCGGATGGCGGCATGGGTCGGGCCATGGTCGATCGCGGCGAGCAGCGCGCGCACGTCCGCGCGCGCGGCCAGACATTCGATGCCGATCGCGCCTTGCGCCGGGGCGGGCAACCATTCCTCAGCCGGCAGCACATGGCCCACGCCGGTTTCGCCCAGACGTTGCAGCCCGGCTGCGGCCAACAGCGTCACATCGGCTTCACCCACCTGCAGCTTGGCCAGGCGCGTGGCCACGTTGCCGCGAAACGACACGATTTCCAGATCGGGCCGGGCGTGCAGCATCTGCGCGGCGCGGCGCGGCGCGCTGGTGCCCACCTTGGCGCCGGGCGGAATCGCGGCGATGCTGGCCGCACCAACCAGGACATCGCGCACATCGGCACGCGGCAGCACGGCGGCGATGGCGATCTCTTCCGGACGGATGGTTTCCACATCCTTCATCGAATGGACCGCAAAATCGATCTCGCCGTGCAGCAGCGCCGCGTCGAGTTCCTTGGTCCACAGGGCCTTGCCGCCGATTTCGGCGAGCGGGCGGTCCTGGATGCGATCGCCACTGGCCACCTGCGGGCACAGCTCCACCGCGCTTTCGGGCCAACCGTGCGCCGCGCACAACCGCGCGCGGGTTTCCTCGGCCTGTGCCATGGCCAGCGGCGAGCGGCGGGTGCCAAGGCGCAATGGTTTGTCAGGCGCCTGCGACGGGTTGTGAGACGGGTTGATCATGCGTGGCTTGCCGTAAACGGGATTATCTCTAAGGGAAAGCTCCGCATGGCCCTGATCCTTGGCATAGAATCCTCGTGTGACGAAACCGCCGTTGCCGTTATCGACGGCAGCGCCACCACGCTTGCCGCCCGTATCGTGGCCCAGCGCATCGCCTCGCAGGATGACGCGCATCGGCCCTATGGCGGTGTTGTGCCCGAAATTGCCGCCCGTGCCCATGCCGATGTTATCGCCCAGATGGTGGCCGCCACGCTGGCCGATGCCGGGCTGACGCTGGACGACATGGACGCCATTGCCGCCACGGCCGGGCCGGGCCTGATCGGCGGGGTGATGGTCGGGCTGGTGACGGGCAAGGCGCTGGCCATGGCCAGTGGCAAGCCACTGATCGGTATCAATCATCTTGAAGGGCATGCGCTCTCGCCGCGGCTGGCTGAGCCCACCTTGGCCTATCCCTATTGCCTGCTGCTGGTCTCGGGCGGGCATTGCCAGATCCTGGAAGTCATGGGGCTGGGCCGCTATCGCCGCCTGGCGACGACGATCGATGATGCGCTGGGCGAGGCGTTCGACAAGACGGCCAAGGTGCTGGGCCTGGGCTATCCCGGTGGCCCGGCGGTAGAGCGCCTTGCGCGCGAGGGCGATCCCCGCGCCGTGCCGCTGCCGCGCCCGCTGGTGGGCAGCGGGGAGCCGCATTTCTCGTTCGCTGGCCTCAAGAGCGCGGTGCTGCGCGCCCGCGATTCGGGCGCCTATGCGCCGGCCGATCTGGCGGCCTCGTTTCAGCAGGCGGCGATCGATTGCGTGATCGATCGCACGCGCGGCGCCCTAGCGCAGTGCGTGCCGGGGATGACGGCGCTGGTCGTGGCCGGCGGGGTTGCTGCCAATGCCGCCTTGCGCGCGGCGCTCGAAGGGCTGGCCGCGCAGGCCGGCCTGCCGCTGGTAGCGCCGCCGGTAAAGCTGTGCACCGACAATGCCGCAATGATCGGCTGGGCGGGGGCAGAACGCTTTGCCCTCGGGCAGGCCGATCCGCTCGACCTGCCGGCCCGGCCGCGCTGGCCGCTTGACGATAATGCCGCCCCCGTGCGCGGCGCCGGGGTCAAGGCATGAGCGGCGGTCCTGCCACCGCGCCAGCGATTGGCGTGATCGGCGCGGGCGCCTGGGGCACGGCCCTGGCGCAGATGCTGGCCAGCGACGGACGCCCCGTGGCGCTGTGGGCGCGCGAGGAAAGCCTGGTTGCCACGATCAACCATGAGCGGCGCAATCCCACCTATCTGCCCGGCGCCGAACTGGCCGAAACGATCACCGCCACCACCGATCTGGCCACCATGGCCACCCTGCCAGTGCTGCTGTGGGTTACCCCGGCGCAATTCCTGGGCCAGGTGCTGTCCCGCCTGCCCGATTATGCCGGCGATCTGGTGCTGTGCGCCAAGGGGATCGAGGCGGGCAGCGGCCGCCTGATGGCCGAGGTGGCGCATGCCGCCGCGCCTGCAGCGCATGTCGCGGTGCTCTCTGGCCCGACCTTTGCCCACGAAGTGGCCGCCGGCCTGCCCACGGCGGTGACGCTGGCCTGTTCCGGCGGCGAAACGCAGTGGCAGCGCCTGGCCCCGGCCGTGGCGCGGCCCACGTTCCGCCCCTATTATTCGGCTGACGTGATTGGCGCCGAAATCGGCGGCGCGGTGAAGAACGTGCTGGCGATCGCCTGTGGCGTGGTCGATGGGCTCGGCCTGGGGCAGAATGCCCGTGCCGCGCTGATCAGCCGGGGCTTTGCCGAAATGCAGCGCTTTGGCCTGGCCATGGGTGCGCAGGCCGAAACGTTGGCCGGGCTTTCCGGGCTGGGCGATCTCGTGCTGACCTGTTCATCGGCGTCGAGCCGGAATTTTTCGCTGGGCAAGGCGCTGGGCGAGGGCCAAAGCGCGTCTGAGGCGTTGTCAGGCCGCAACACCGTGGCCGAAGGGGCGTATACCGCGCCCGTGCTCGCCGATCTTGCCCGCCAGAAGGGAATTGCCATGCCGCTCGTCGATGCGGTCGTTACCCTGGTGCGTGGCCAGGCGCCTGCCCGGGATGTCGTCGCCAGCCTGCTGGCGCGGCCCTTGCGTGCGGAACGCCCGCTTGGCTGATCCGGCTCTTCCCGCAAACCCGACCGACGCGCAGGCCGAACAGGCCGATATCGCCGCGCTGGCCAAGGGTGGGCGGACCAATTTCTTTGGCTTCGTGCTGCGCCTGGCGGCCAGCGTGCCGTTCCTGTTCATCGCCGGGCGCCTCTATGGTGCAGCCACGCTGGGGCGCTATGCCTCGGCCACGCTGGTGGTGGAACTGGCCGCGCAGCTTGCCACGCTCGGGCAAAAGCGCGGCCTGGCCCAGCAACTGGCCAAGGAAGATCGTGCCAGTGCCACCACCGTGGCTGATGCCCTGCTGCTGACCACGCTGGTATCGGTGCTGTGCGGGCTGCTGCTGTGGCTGGTGCCGATCATGATGTTTCCCAGCGGGGATTACACCCCGGTGGAACGCCTGCTGCCCATGGCGATCCTGCCGCGCGCGCTGGGCGACGTGGCATTGGCTGCGCTGGCCTATCGCTTTGACGTGGGCGCCACCGTGCGCGCCCGCGCCGTGGTGGAACCGTGGACGCAATCGCTGGCCGCCGGTGGCCTGTGGCTGGCCGGCGCCTGGTGGCTGCCACTGCGCGAAAGCGGGCTGATCCTGGCCTATGCCGCCGCGATGCTGGCGGCGATGATCACTGCTTTCGTGCCCTTGGTCAAAAGCTATGGCCTGCCCCGCCAGTGGGCGCCGCGCCCGGGCGCCTTGCTGCGCCTGGCCAACCGCAACCTGCCGCTGGCCGGCGCCGACGCGGTGGAGTGGGGCACGCGCAAGCTTGACCTGTTCATCCTCGGCACGTTTGCGCCGGCTGCCGTGGTCGGCATCTATTACGTGGCGCAGCAGGTCACCACGCTGCCGCAAAAGCTCAAGACCAGTTTCGAGCCGATCCTGGGCCCGGTGATCACCCGCAACCTGCGCGAAAACAACCTGGGCGCGATCGCCCGCCAGGTGTGCCAGGTGGGCTTCTGGATCACCGCCGCGCAGGCTGGCATCGCCCTGGCGCTGGGCCTGCCGGGCAAGGGCGTGATGGGCCTGTTCGGGCCGAATTTCGTGGCTGGCACCGGCTCGCTCGCGCTGCTGCTGGCGGCCGAAGTGGTGGCCGCGCCTGCCGTGGTGAGCGAGGCGGCGCTGATCTATGTCGCGCGGCTGCGCAACTGGTGGATCAGCCTGGGCACGATCGCGCTGCAGGCCGGGCTGACCGTGGGCCTGATCGTGGCCGCGCGCGAACTGGGCTATGACGGCACGGTAGAGGCGATGGGCGCCGCGCTGGCCCTGGTCATTTCACTGGGCCTTGCCTCGCTGCTCAAGTCGCGGTTGCTGGGCAGCATCCTGGGCCAGAAGATCAGCAACTGGCGCTGGGCGCTGCTGTGGGCGGCAGTGCCGGCGGTGGGCATGGGCATGCTGGCGCGCCTGCTGCCCGAATGGATCGAGGTCAGCCTGGGCATTCCGGCGATCCTGGGCGTCTATGGCCTGGTGATCTGGCGGCGCGGCTTTGGCCCGGAAGACCGGGTGCTGTTCCGCAAGCACAAGAACTGAACGCCCTCGTTCCGTTTCGTCAGGACAGGGTGCGGGCAATCGCCACGAAATCGGCCACGTCCAGCGTTTCGGCGCGGCGGGAGGGATCGATGCCCAGCGTTTCCAGGGCAGCGAGTGCGCCGGGCACGCCCTTGAGCGACTGCCGCAGCATCTTGCGGCGCTGGCCGAACGCCGCCTCGGTCACGCGTTCGAGCATGCGCGCCGAAACCCCTTCGGGCATGGTCGCGGGGGTCACGTGCAACACGGCCGACATGACCTTTGGCGGCGGGGTGAACGCGCTGCGGTGCACTTTCATGGCAATGCGCGGCGCGGCGCGCCACTGCGACAGGATCGCCAGCCGGCCATAGGCATCGCTGGCAGCGGCGGCGACGATGCGCTCTGCCACTTCCAGCTGGAACATCAGCGTGAGCGAGAGCCACCGCGGCGGCCAGTCCTGCCCGGAAAGCCAGCCGGTGAACAGCATCGTGCCGACATTGTAGGGCAGGTTGGCGATCACGTGCCAGGGCCCGTCGAACAGGGTGGCGGGATCGATCTTGGTGGCGTCGCCCTCGATCACGCGCAACTGACCGGGAAAGGCCTCTGCCAGTTCGGTCAGGGCCGGCAGGCAGCGCTTGTCCATCTCGATCGCGGTGACATTGGCGCCGGCGCGGAGCAGGGCACGGGTCAGGCCGCCGGGGCCGGGGCCCACTTCCAGAACGTTGGCGCCCTTGAGCTTGCCGGGAATGGCGGCAATGCGCGCCAGCAACTGCTCGTCGAACAGGAAGTTCTGCCCGAGGGCCTTGGACGCGAGCAACCCATGGCGGTTGACCACATCGCGCAACGGCGGAAGATCGGGCAGGCTCATGCCCCGGCCGCAGCGCGGCGCACGGCGCATTCCCCGGCCATGCGGATCGCCGCGATCATTGCGCCCGGGCGCGCCTGGCGGCTGCCGGCGATGCCAAAGGCGGTGCCATGATCGGGTGAGGTGCGGATGATCGGCAGGCCCAGCGTGACATTGACGCCATCGTCGAAATCCAGCGCCTTCAACGGGATCAGCGCCTGATCGTGATACATGCAGATGGCCACGTCATAGGTCGTGCGGGCCTGGGCATGGAACATCGTGTCGGCCGGCAGCGGCCCGTGCGCGGCAATGCCGGCGGCCTGGAGCGCGGCAACGGCGGGGGCGATATAGCTGTGGTCCTCGTGCCCCATGCGGCCTTCTTCGCCGGCGTGGGGGTTGAGCCCGGCCACGGCGAGGCGGGGCTGGGCGATGCCGAAATCGCGCACCAGCGCGCGCGCGGTGATCGCGCTGCGCCGCGTGATCAGCTCGGCAGTGATCATGCCGGGTACGGCGTGCAGCGGCACATGCACCGTGACCGGCACCACCTTCAGCGAAGGGCCGGCCAGCATCATCACAGCGTCTTCGGGCGCCACGCCGCTGGCCTGGCCGACGAATTCGGTTTGCCCAGGGTGGTTGAAGCCAACGCTGGCCAGCCGGCTCTTGGATACCGGTGCAGTGACCAGGGCCGAGGTTTCGCCCGCCACGGTCAATTGCGTGGCCGCGTCGAGCGACTCGAGCGCCAGCATCGCGCCCTCGTCGGTGGGCCGGCCAGGGGTATAGCCAGCATCGCCCAGGTCGAGCACCGGCAGGGCGGAACCGAACGTCGCGGCCGCCTCTTCCAGGCTGCCCACGGCGCGCACTGGCACATCGAGCCCGCGATGGCGCGCGGCCTGGTCCAGCACGCGGCGGCTGCCCACGGCCACGAACGGCTCCAGCTGCGCCATGCCGCGCAAGATCCACGCGGCCGCGATCAGTTCGGGGCCGATGCCGGCAGGATCACCCTGGGAGATGGCGATGGGGTTCATGGGCTTGCGCTATCGGGCTTTGCGGGTGGAGGGGAGGGGGGCTTATGGGTTTCACTTGGCCTCCACCACCCCCCGACCCCCTCCTCTAAAGAGGAGGGGGAGAGCCGGAGCCCCCTCCTCTTTAGAGGAGGGGGTTGGGGGTGGTGGGGGCAAGCACCTTAGTTATACTCAATCACCGCATCGCGGCGCAGGTCGCGCAGATAGGTCTGGGCGCGCTTGTTCACGCGGTCGTCTTCCATCTGCGACTGCATTTCTTCAAAGCTCGGGCCATCGGCCACCTTGGGATCGTCGCGGCCGCACAGCACCAGCACGCGCACGCCGTCTTCGATCGATCCGAACGGCGGGGTCGCCTCGCCGATCGAGAGCTTGAGCATCGAATCCTGCAGCGCGGCGGGCAGGTCGCGCGCCTTGACCTGGTCGTTGGTGACGACCGAGGCGCCGATGCCGGCTGCGGCCGCATCGACCTGGCCGCAGCCGTGGATGGTCTTGACGGTGGCGGCAAAGGTCGCGGCCTTGGCCGCAGCATCCTTTTCCGTGGTGCCCTTGGGGAAGCTGAGCGACATCTGCTTGAGGCTGAGCACCGCGTCGCGTGGATCGGCGGTGAGCACCTGGCGCTTGTCGATCAGGTAGAGGATCGAATAGCCGCCGGGAATTTCCACCGGCCCGGCAAGCTGGCCCGGCTGCATCGAGGTGGCGACGTTGGCCAGATCCTGCGGCAGCTGGGCCAGGCGAATCCAGCCAAGGTCACCACCCACCGCAGCGGTGGAGGCTTCGGAATACTGCCGCGCATAGGCGACGAAGCTGCCGCCCTTCTTGAGCTGGTCAACGATCTGGTTGGCGTTGGCCATGACCTGCTGGCGGTTGGTATCATTGGCCGAGAGATAGATTTCGCCGATGCGATATTCCTCGGTGCCCTTGGCCGCCTTGAGACGGTCCATCATTTCGCGCACTTCGCCGTCAGACACGTTGATGAACGGCTGGACGTTGCGGCGCAGCAGGCGCTGCCACGACAGTTCGCCACGGATCTGCCGCTTGAGCGAGGCCGCCGAAGAGCCGATCGAGGTCAGGTACTTGTCGAGCGCGGCCGGGTTCTGGCCGAAGTTCTGCTGGGCCACGCGCTCATAGGTCTGGTTGACCTCGTCATCGTCAACGTCGACGCCGGCCGACTTGGCCTCTTGAATCTGCAGGGTTTCGTCGATCAGGTTGCGCAGCACCTGCAGGCGCAGGCGCTCCTGTTCCTCGGCCGAAACCTTGCCGCCGTTGGCATTGACGATCAGCGCCAGGCGCTGGTCGATATCGGTGCCGGTGAGGATTTCGCCGTTCACGATCGCGGTGGCGCGGCGCACGTTGGGATCGCTCTTGCCAAAGATCTGCACGTTGGCGGGAATGTTGAGCTGGCCCGAGGCATCGGGCGCGCCGCCGGCGGTTTGCGCCTGGGCTACGCTGCCGGCCACCGGCAGGGCGGCCGTGGCGGCAAGGCCCAGTGCCAGGGCGGCCCGGCCGCACCAGTGACCCATACGAATATCACGGCGCATCTGGAACTGGGGCAGCCGGGTGATGGACTTCATGGCGATCCGAACTTCCTGTCAGGCAACATGCGAATTGGGCTGCATGCGAAATGGTGCGTCGATCCCGGGCCTGCATTGCCCCGGCTTAACCCACGCTGAGTGGCGGCAAGCGGCCGGGAATGCAACGCCGGAATTGGCCGGCTGGGGGAAAACTTTGCGGGAAACGTGGCCAAAGGCGGGATTTGGCGGGCCTAATCAGCCCGCCCGCACCTGGGTCATCGCCTGCTCATAGCGGCTGTTCATCTCTTGCCCGCGATAGCGCGAATATTCGCATGCCGCGAGCGCTGCGGCGGGCGGGAAGATCACCTGGCTGTTGCGGTAATCATCGGGCATCAGCGCCAGCGCCGCCTGGTTGGGCGTGGGATAGCGGATGGTGCGGGCAATGTCGGCCCCGGCCTTGGCACCCAGCACGAAATCGATGAAGGCATAGGCCAGATCGGGATTGGGCGCATTGCGGGGAATGCACAGCCCGTCGCTCGCCAGGATGCCACCTTCGCGCGGCACGACGAAGGCCAGGTCGGGATCGTCGCGCATCACCTGGGCGATATCGCCATTGTACTCGATCACCAGGTCAACGTCGCCCGCCAGCAGCAGGTCCTGGCCATTGTCGTCATGAAACGCGGCGATGTTGGGTTTTTGCTTGAGCAGCATGGCCTTGACCTGGGCAATCACGGCGGGATCGTTGGTATTGGCCGGGTGGCCCAGGTATTTCGCGCCGATCTCGAACAGCTCGCTCGCTTCGGCGAGCAGGGCGATGCGCCCCTTGTAGCGATCGGAATCGAGCACCCATTTCCAGCTGTCGGGCACGCCATCGACCTTGGACTTGCGATAGCCGATGCCGGTAACGATCCAGGTATAGGGCACCGATACGCGGCGGCCGGGATCGAACGGCGGGTTGAGGAACTGGGGCGCGATGTTCTTGAGATTGGGGATTTTGGCGTGGTCCAGCTCGGTCAACATGCCGGCCGCGTGCATGCGCTCGACAAAGTCGTTCGAGGGCACGATCACGTCATAGCCCTGGTTGCCGCTGCGCAGCTTGGCAAAGAGTTCGTCGTTGTTGGCAAACAGGCTGATGTTCACGCCAGCGCCGGCGGCCTTGGTGAAATCGGCCACGGTGTTTTTGCCGATGTAGGTATCCCAGGTGTAGAGATTGAGCGCCCGCGCTGGCTTGCCGCGCGAACAGGCGCCCAGCGCGCCGGTAAACGACAGCCCGATGCCGGCAAGGCCAGCCTGGCGCAGGAACATGCGGCGCGAATGGACCATCTTCGTTCAATTTCCCATGCGACGTGACGACACGGCGGGGGGATGGCGCCCGATCACGCTTTGAGCAAGAGGTGATCACGTTCCCATGACGAGATCACCTCGTCATAGGCGGCCAGTTCGTTGAGCTTGATCTCGTAGAACGCCTTGATGAACTGCTCGCCCAACAGATCGATCACCGGCTGGCAATCGATCATCTGCTTGAGCGCGGCATCGAGATTGCGCGGCAGGGTCCGCTCCTCGTCATAGGCGTTGCGGGTCATCAGCGGCAGCGGCTCGATCCGCTCCTGAAGGCCGATATAGCCGCAGGCCAGCGTGGCGGCGATGGCGATATAGGGATTGGCATCGGCGCCGGGCAGGCGGTTTTCGATGCGCGTGCTGCGCGGTCCACTCACGGGAATGCGCAGGCCGCAGCTGCGGTTGTCGAGGCCCCATTGCACGTTGATCGGCGCGCTGTGGGCCGGGCGGATGCGGCGGAAGGAATTGACGTTGGGCGCAAACAGCGGGACGACCTGCGGCAGGTAGCGTTGCAGCCCGCCGACGAACCAGCGGAATTCCGGCGTGAGCCCGGCCTGCGTGCCGAACAGGTTGTTGCCGCCCGCGTCCACCGCCGAAATGTGCAGGTGCATGGCGCTGCCCGGCTGGCTTTCCATCGGCTTGGCCATGAACGTGGCATAGACCCCGTGCTTGAGCGCGACCTGGCGCACGATGCGCTTGAAGATCACCACCTGGTCGCACAGCGCCACGGGATCGCCGTGGTTGAAATTGATTTCCAGCTGCGCCGTGCCGCCTTCGTGGATCATGGTGTCGAGCTGGAGCGAGGCGATTTCCGAATTGTCGTAGATTTCCTCGATGATGTCTTCGTATTCGGTCACCGATTCCAGGCCATAGGGCTGGGGCGAGCTTTCCGCGCGGCCCGAGCGTCCGCGCGGCGGCTGGATCGGCAGATCGGGATCGGAATTGACCTCGGTAAGGTAGAATTCCAGTTCGGGCGCCACGACCATCTGCCAGCCCATCGCGGCATATTTGGCCAGCATGCGCTTGAGCACGTGGCGCGGCGCCACTTCAAACGCGCTGCCATCGCGGTGCAGGGCATCGGCCACGACAAAGGCCGTGGGGGTGCGAAAGCCCGGGGCCACGCAGATCGAATTGATATCGGGCAGCAGGGTAACGTCGGGATCGCGGTAGAGGAAATCGTCCTCGTCGGTATCGGCGTAGTCACCGGTGATGGTGACGGAAAACACCGAGGAGGGCAGGCGCAGGCTCATATTGCCGACCGAGGCGATGAACTTGTCGGCCGGCCAGACCTTGCCGCGCACCACGCCGTTGATATCGGGGACGAGGCACTCGACCTCGCTGATGCGTTTTTCGCGGATCCATTCGGCAAAGGCTTCAGTCATGGGATCACTCGCTTGGAAGATGGGGTTCAGAGACGGTCGCGCAGGGCAAAGAAAGTCATCGCGGCGGCCATGCTCGGCCAGCGCAGCAGGGTGCCTCCGGGAAAGCGGGGCGTGGGCAGGCGGCGTACCAGATCGAGCGCGGGCGAGGGCAGCCCGGCCATGGCCGCGCCGATTTCGCCACCCAGCCACGGCGCCAGCACCACGCCCAGCCCGGAAAACCCGCTGAGCGACCACAGGCCGGCCGCAACCTGCGCGGCATGGGGCAGGCGATGCGGGGTGATCGACAGCGTGCCGCCCCAGGCATGGTCGATCGCCACATCGGCCAGTTGCGGAAAGACCCGCAGCATATGCGGCCGCACGAACGCGGCGATATCGGCCGGCAGCCGCCAGGAATAGCGTTCCCCGCCGCCGAACAGCAGGCGGTGATCGGGCGTGATGCGGAAGTAATAGACCACGAAGCGCGAATCCGACACCGCCTGGCCGCCAGCGATCAGCGCAGCCGCCCGCTCTGGCCCGAGAGGCGCGGTGGTGGCGATGAAGTTGTTGATCGGCAGGACATGGGCATCGACCTCCGGTACCAGGCCCGTGGCATAGCCGCCGGTTGCCACCAGCACCTGACCCGCGCGCACCGTGCCGCCGGGCGTGGTCACGCGCCAGGCCTGGGCCGTGCCCGGCGGGCCATCGGGCGCAATGCCGGTGCAACGGCTGTGCGGATGGATCACTGCCCCCGCCGCGCGGGCAGCGCGCGCCATGGCGAGCGCCAGCTTGAGCGGGTGGAGATGGCCGCCGGCCATATCCAGGCTGCCGCCATGATAGGCCTGGCTGCCGACCATGGCGCGAATGTCGTCACGACCGAGCGGGGTGAGCGCGTGGTGGCCATAGGCCTCTTGCAGAAAGCGCACCTCGGCATGGGTCTGCGCCACCAGGCCGGGCTTGTGATCGGCGTGGATCAGCCCGGCGCGAAAATCGCAACGGTCGGGATCGTGCGCGATCAGATGATCGAGGTGGTCGCGCGCGTGGCGGGCCATAGCCCACATTTCGCGCGCACCGTCGCTGCCGAGGTGGCGTGCCAGCCAGTGCTGGTCCTTGTTCCAGCCAAGGTGGACCTGGCCGCCATTGCGGCCCGAGGCGCCCCAGCCGACAGGCCCGCTTTCCAGCAGAACGACCGATCGCCCGGCCTCTGCCAGCCGCAATGCGGCACCCAGACCTGTGTAGCCCCCGCCGATGATGCAGGCATCGGCCTGCACATCCTGGTCCAGCGCCGTGCCGGCAAAGGCCATGGGCGCGGTGGCGGCGTAATAGGACGGCGGATAGGCCCGCACATCCTCGCCGGTTGGTCCTGCCCGCTCGATGGATCGAGGCGTCAACATTGCCTGTGGTTGTACCCCATGCGGCAAGGGGCGACAAGCGAAGCACTGGGGGTTTGGCTGCCAGGCCGGTGCATGCCATGCACCGGCCTGGCGCGTGGAATTCAGGGGGCTGCGTCAGCCAGGGTGGCGCCATCCCAGTGTTCATCGGCCTTGCCATCGACAAAGCGCCACATGTCGAACCAGGTGGTGGTATAGGTCTTGCCCGGGTTCTTGGGGTCCTTGAGCGTGCGCACCATGCTCACGACCACGCGATCGCCCTCGGCCGTGACCGCGGCGACCGGGGTGGCCATGTGCGCCGGGCATGCCTTGGGCTGGACCTTGACTACCTGGGTGAAGAAATGAACCACGGTATCGCGGCCTGAGGGCACCATCGGGTTGTGCTGGTGATAGGCCGGGGTAAGGTATTGATCCGCCTTGTCCCAATGCCCGCATTCCAAAAGGTCTTTGACGATATGGAGTGCGGCCTGCTTGTTGCGGTTGAGCACCGGATCGGGGCTGGTGAACAGGCTTTCGGGATCGGGCACCGCTACCACCGCTTCCTGGGCGTGCACGGGCGTTGGCAGAGCGGCCAGGGGCACGGCGGCCAGCGGCAGGGCAAACAGGCCGGCGGCGGTCAGGGCATGGCGTAGCATCGTTGGCTCCCTCCTTACGAAAACGGCGTTACAGCGGCAGGCCCAGCCGGGGGCCGGTCCAGACCATCAGGCTGTAGAGCGCAATGGTCAGCGCGCAACCAGCCAGCAGCGCCGGCCAGAACCCGGCGCCGTGGCGCAGCAGGGCCGGGATCAGCAGGAACATCGGCAGCGAGGGCAGCACATACCAGAATGTGGCCCCAGCGTGGGCCGCCATGTTTTCGGCATCGGGGCGATCGTGCCACAGCCAGATCATGCCGATCACCGACACCAGCGGCAGCGACGCGATCAGAGCGCCAAAACCGGGATAGCGCTTGGCAAGGGTGGAGGCGGTGGCGATCAGCACGCCGGAAATGGCGGCCTTGAGAGCAAGCTGCAACATGGTGCGCCGGTGTTACGGCAGCCGCGCTTCGTTGCCTAGCGCTGCTTGGCCCGATGGGGGGCTGGCAAGCGGCGAGGATGGGTGGGTAGCTGCTGCATGCGCGATGACGGCAGCCAAGGTGCAAGTTATCAAGCTGGACCCCGGATCAAGTCCGGGGTGACGATAAGTACATATATTCTCTCAAATTCCTCGTCACCCCGGACTTGATCCGGGGTCCAGCTGTTCTGTTTGTGCAAAACGCCAGCATGGCCGAAATTGGGCGATTGCCGACATATTTGGCTCGCGCAGAGGCGCTCTTAAATCTCTGTGCCTCAGCGCCTCTGCGCGAAACAATTTTTCCTATATCGTTGATAGAAATATAAATCTCTATCTACCCGCGCTGCCCAAATACCGCAATCAGCCCAGCAGTATGACCGGTGCCTTGGTGTTCCAGCTCAGCCACACGGCCTCGCCCACGGGCAGGGCGGAGACGAGCGAGCGTTCGCCGTTGGCGCGGGCCACCTTGAAGGTTGCGCCGCTGGACGTTTCCACATCGTAGAGTGTCTGGCTGCCGAGATAGGCGGAGCGCACGATCGTGCCGGCCACGACATTGGCTTGCGGGCAGGCGTCGGGGCCGGCCGGGCGGCCTTCGCTGGCCGGGGTCATCGTGATCTTTTCCGGGCGGATGCCGGCCCACACCGGCGTATCGGGCGCGCCGGTCACGCCGTGGCTGACGAAGATCGGCACATTGAGTTCGGGCGAAGTCACCGCGGCGTGATCCCGCTCGTCGACGCTGAGGCGGCCTTCGAACATGTTGATCGTGCCGATGAAATCGGCAACGAACCGATTGGCCGGATATTCATAGAGATCGCCCGGCACGGCCACCTGCTGCAGGCGGCCCCGGTTCATCAGCGCGCAGCGGCTGGCCATGGCCAGCGCTTCGTCCTGATCGTGGGTGACCATCACGAACGTGACGCCGACATCGTGCTGGATCTGCGCCAGTTCGGCGCGCATTGCATCGCGCAGCTTGGCATCGAGCGCGGACAGCGGCTCGTCCAGCAGCAGCACCTTGGGCTTTTTCACCAGGGCGCGGGCGAGGGCAACGCGCTGACGCTGCCCACCCGAGAGCTGATCGGGCTTGCGGTGGCCAAACTCGTCGAGCTTTACCAGGCGCAGCGCCTCGGCCACGCGGGCGTCGCGCTCGTCCTTGGCGACGCGATCGATCTTGAGGCCATAGGCGACGTTTTCGGCCACGGTGAGGTGCGGGAACACGGCGTAGGACTGGAACACCATGTTGACCGGGCGGCGGTTGGGCGGGGTGGTGCTCATGTCCACGCCGTCGATCAGGATGCGTCCTTCGGTGGGGGTTTCCAGGCCCGCCAGCATGCGCAGCAGCGTGGTCTTGCCGCAGCCCGAGGGGCCGAGCAGCGAGAAGAATTCGCCGCGTTGGATATCGAGGCTGACATCGTCCACCGCGATGAACGAGCCGAACCGCTTGGTCACGTTCTCGAACTGGATGAGAGGCTGGGTCATGGGAAAGTCCTGTGTGAAATCAGTGGCCCTGGGCCAGGTCGCGGCCCTGCAGCTTCATGCCGATGGCGGTGAGCGCGATGGTGATGAGCATCAGCACGGTCGAGGCGGCGTTGACCTCTGGCGTGACGGAGAAGCGCACCATCGAATAGATCTTGACCGGGAACGTCACCGTGTTTGGCCCCGAGGTGAAGAACGTGATCACGAAATCATCGAGGCTGAGCGTGAAGGCGAGCAACCCGCCCGAGACCAGCGCCGGGCGCACATGCGGCAGCAGCACGTCCCACAGCGCGCGCAATTCGCTGGCGCCCAGATCGCGCGCGGCCTCTTCCATCTCGCGGTTGAAGCTGGCGAGGCGGGCGCGGACCACCACGGCCACGAAGGGGAAGCTGAACGTGATATGGGCAATGATGATCGCGCCCAGATCGAACGGCCAGACCAGATCGCGCGGCCAGGGCACGATCTGCCCGAAGAACACCAGCATCGCCACGCCCATGCAGATTTCGGGCACCACGATCGGCAGGGTTACCGCGCCATCGAACAGGCCCTTGCCGGGAAAGCGGAAGCGCCACAGCGCGATCGCGGTGAGCGCGCCGAGCACCACGCTGAACAGCATCGAGATGAACGCGATGGTCAGCGAATTGGTAAAGGCATCGATCAGCGCGGAATCGTTCCACATCGTGCCGTACCAATCGAGCGTGAAGCCCTCCCAGCGGATGGTGCGGCGGCTGTCGTTGAAGCTGAACACCACCAGGCTGGCCAGCGGCAGATAGAGGAACAGGATCACCGCGCCCACCCACAGGCGCAGCGGCCAGCGGCGACTGTATTCGAGCGGGCCAGGCTTGCTATCGAGCGGCTTGGAGGCAGTGGCCATCAGGCGTCTCCCTGCGGGCGGGCGCGAGCGGCGCGGCGATCCTGGATCGCGCGCAGGCCCATGGCCAGGAGCGTGAGATACATCAGCATGAACGACAGCGCAGCGCCGAACGGCCAGTCGTTGGCACGCTTGAACTGCCGCTCGATCACGCTGGCGATCATCTGGCTGTCAGGCCCGCCGAGCAGATCGGGCGTGAGGTAGGAGCCGAGCGCGGGAATGAACGTGAGCATGATTGCCGAGAGGATGCCCGGCTTGGCGATCGGCACGATCACCTTGAAGATCGTGGCGATGTGCCCGGCGCCCAGATCGAGGCTGGCCTCGATCAGCGAGCGGTCCATGCGATCGAGCGTGGAATAGAGCGGCAGGATGATGAAGGGCAGGTGCACGTAGACCAGGCCGACGATCACCGCGAAGTTGGTGTGCAGCATCTCGACCGGGCCAAACCCGAACAGGCCGAACATGTCGTTGATGTAGCCCTCGGTGCGCATCACCGCCATCAGGGCATAGGTGCGCACCAGCAGGTTGGTCCAGAACGGCAGCATGATGCCCAGCAGCAGCAGGATCTTGCCGCGATCGCTGGCAAAGGTCATCGCCAGGGCATAGGGAAAGCCGATCATCAGGCACACCGCCGTGGTCACCCCGGCAAAGACCAGCGACTTGGCAAAGATCAGCAGATAGACCGGATCGAACACGCGCACGTAGTTGTCGAGCGTGCCGGTCACGGCCACTTCGGTCAGCCCCAGGGTGCGGCCAAAGCTGTAGGCCCAGATCACGCTGAGTGGTACGACGAAGAACAGGGTGATCCAGGCGGCCGGCGCGGTCAGCACGGCCCAGAAGGCGCGCCTGCTGGTGTTCGATGCGCTGCTCATCGCCGGGCGGTTCCCATGGTTCGTGGCCTCATGCGTCCTGGCCTCATCGGTGGCAATTCCCCAGTTTGCGCGGCCCCGCGAAGGGCCGCCGGGCGCCGCGGGCGCACGCCAAGACGGCGCCCGAAGCGGGTGGTTGAACATGCCTGCCTGCGTGACGCCCGTTTTTGGTGTGCGTCGGGTTTATGCTATTGCGGGGTGACCCCGTTATCTGCGATCACACTTATGCGCGGGAACCGGCCCGGTCAATCGCAAATCGCTGTGGCGCGAATGTGCCCGCCCGCGCCGGCTTTCGTCAACCACCGCGCAGCACCTGGCCCAGCCGGGCAAAGAACCAGGCCGACGCCGGGTTGCGATCGGCATCCCATTCCGGGTGCCATTGCACCGCCAGCACCTGCGCCGCGCCGACTTGCGCCGAAAAGGCCTCTACCAGTCCATCGGGCGCCACCGCTTCCACGGTCAAGCCCTGGCCCAGCGTGGCCACGGCCTGGTAATGCACGGAATTGACGGTGATCGCATCGCCCAGCGCGGTGGCGAGGCTGCCGCCGGGGGTGAGGTCGACCGGGTGGGTCTGGGCAAACATCTCTTCCAGGCTGGCGCCATCGGGGGCGTGGTGCCTGACCGGGCCATCGCCGGGCAGGGTTTGCAGCGTGCCGCCGAACGCCACGTTGAGTTCCTGGAAGCCCCGACAGATGCCGAACACCGGCTTTCCGGCGCGCAGCATGGCGTCGCCCAGCGCCAGAGTGGTGGTATCGCGCGCGGGATCGAACGGACCATCGCCGGTGCTGGCGCCATAGCGCCACGGCTCCATGTTGGACGGGCTGCCGGTGAGCAGCAGGCCATCGAGCCGGCCTGCCAGCGCGGCCCAGTCGGTCAGGCCGGGCAGGGCCGGCACCAGCACCACATCGCAATCGGCGTGGGCGGCGGGCGCGCGCAGATAGCGGTCGATTACGCCATGCACCGGTTCTGGCCCGCCGCTTCGCAGGCAGCACGATACGCCCAGCAGCGGCCGCGTCATGCCGGCAGCACTCCGAGCGAGGACAGCGTGGGCGTGGAAATGGTGACGGACTTCATGTCGGCATACTTGAACAGCGCGTGCAGGCTGCGGTCGCGGCCAAAGCCGGATTGCTTGAACCCGCCAAACGGCATGGTGATGTCGCACGCGTCCCAGCCGTTGACCCAGACCAGGCCGGCGCGCAGGCGCCGGGCAAAGGCGTGGGCGATATCGATCGAGCCGGTCCACAGGCCCGAGGCGAGGCCATATTCGGTATCGTTGGCGAGCGCGAGCGCCTCTTCGGGCGTATCGAACGGCACCACCGCCAGCACTGGGCCGAACACCTCTTCCTGGGCCAGGCTGCTGGCGTTGCTCACCGCATCGAACACCGTGGGATCGAGGTAGAACCCGCCGGTTTCGGCGCGCGCACGGCTGCCGCCCAGGCGCAGCGCGGCGCCTTCCTGCTGTGCGCGGGCGATGCGGGTGAGCACGCCTTCCAGCTGCTTTTCACTGATCACCGCGCCCAGTTGCGTCGCCGGATCGAGCGGATCGCCGGGGCGGATGGTGCGGGCCACGGCCAGCACCTTTTCGACGAATTCGGCGTGGATCGAACGCTGCACCAAAAGCCGCGATCCGGCGGTGCAGACCTGGCCCTGGTTGTAGAAGATGCCCCAGGCCGCAGCGGCCGCAGCGCGATCGAGGTCGGGATAATCGGCAAAGACGATATGCGGGCTCTTGCCGCCCAGTTCCAGGCTGACACGCTTCAAATTGCTATCGGCCGAATAGCGCATGAGCTGGCGGCCGACCGGGCCCGAGCCGGTGAACGTGATCATGTCCACGTCGCGGTGGAGGGCGAGGGCCGCGCCCGCGTCCTGGCCGGTGCCGGTGACGACATTGAGCACGCCTTCGGGAATGCCGGCCTCGAGCGCCAGTTCGGCAAAGCGCAGCGCGGTGAGCGAGGACAGTTCCGATGGCTTGACCACCATAGAATTGCCCATGGCGATCGCCGGCGCGATTTTCCACATGGCCATGAGCAGGGGAAAGTTCCACGGCACGATGGCGCCGATCACGCCCAGCGGATCGTGCACGGCATAGCTGAACTTGTCCGGGCCGGTGGGACCAACCTCGCCATGAATCTTGTCGATCGCCTCGGCATAGAAGCGCAGCGTGCCGAGCGCGAGCGGCACGTCGACATTGCGGGTGTCGCTGATCGGCTTGCCCGAATCGATGGTTTCGAGAACAGCAAATTCTTCGGCGGCAGCCTCCAGCTTGTCGGCCAGCGTCAGCATCAGCTTCTTGCGCTGGGCCGGCTTCATGTCGCGCCATTGCCCGCTTTCAAAGCGGCGGCGGGCAGCGGCCACGGCGCGGTCGATATCGCTGGCATCGCCCGCCGGCAGGGTGCCGATGACCTGGCCAGTGCCGGGGTTGACGGTGTCCAGCGTGGCGCCCGACATGGCCGCAACGCTGGCGCCGCCGATCACGTGGTGGGCCGGCAGGCGGCTGGGCAGGGTGGGCGCGGCACTGGTCATCGTATGGTTCATCCGGCTGGTGCAATGTGTGATCACTAATAGTCATTGTGGCCCGTGGTGCAAGGTCTGGCAGCCATGGCGTCTGTGTATTTCCCGGCGTCGAAAGAGCGGTTGTGGGCGGAAAAGCACGTGGCAATCCGACGATCCGGGCTGGACAGCGCGGCGGGCTTTTCATATGTGATCACACCATGACACAAGAAACCGCCTCGTCCTTTGCCGCCTGGCTTGCCGCCCATCCTGAAGTGACCCGGGTGGAAGCCTTTCTCACCGACGTGAACGGCGCGCCCAAGGGCAAATGGCTGGTGCGCGACAAGGCCGTGTCCCTGGCGGCCAAGGGCCTGCCGATGCCGCTTTCGGTCTTTGCCCTTGATGCCTGGGGCTGTGACGTGGCGGGCGCGGGCCTGGCGTTTGGCACGGGCGATCCCGATGGGCTGTGCTGGCCGGTGGCCGGGCGCTGGAGCAAGGCGCCGTGGCTGGGCGAGGATAGCGCGCAGGTGTTCCTGGGCATGGTCGACAAGGATGGCGGCCCCGTGGTGGCCGATCCGCGCGGGATGTTGCAGGCCCTGCTGGCGCGCTATGCCGCGCGGGGGTTGACCCCGGTGGTGGCGACCGAACTGGAGTTCTACCTCTATCGCCTGGAAAACGGCGTGCCGGTGCCGCCCGATGGCAATCTGCGCCGCAACGACACGCTCTCGACCACGGCGCTGTCTGCCCATGCCGCACTGTTCGACGAGATCATGGCGCTGGCCCACGCCATGGGCATTCCCGCCGACGCGGTGATCAGCGAGGCGGGGCCGGGGCAATACGAACTGAACCTGCTGCACCGCGCCGATGCACTGGCCGCGGCCGACGATACCGTGCTGATGAAGCGCATCGTGCGCGCGCTGGCGGCGCACCACGGGCTGGGCGCGACGTTCATGGCCAAGCCCTATGGCGATTGTTCGGGCAGCGGCATGCATATCCATGCCAGCCTCAACGATGCAGCGGGCAAGAACGTGCTGGCCAAGCCCGAGGGCGGCCCGGCCGACATGCTGCTGCACGCCGTGGCCGGCCTCTTGGCGGCGATGCCCGAAACGATGCTGGCGTTTGCGCCCAACTACAACTCGTTCCGCCGTTTCCGGCCCGATGCCCATGCGCCGGTCTCGGCCAGCTGGGGCATCGATGACCGCTCGGCCGCGGTGCGGGTGATCGTGGGCGATGCCAAGGCCACGCGGATCGAGCATCGCATTTCCGGGGCTGACGTGAACCCACACGTGGCCATGGCGGCGATGCTGGGTGCGATGCTGCAGGGAATCGAGGACGCGGTGATGCCGCCTCCGGCGCAAGACCCGCTGCATCCTGGTGCCGGCGCGCCGCTGCCGGTGGAATGGGGCGCCGCGCAGGCTGCCTTTGCCGCCTCTGAACGCGCGGCCGGCATGTTCGGCGCGCGCTTCCGCGATATCTTCCTGGCGTGCAAGCAGCAGGACCGCGCCGCGTTCCTGGGCCAGATCGACCGGTTTGAATACGATACCTACCTGGGATTGCTGTGATGGACATGGCGGTGCCGGGCCTGCACCAGGCGGCGCCCTATGCCGGGATGCCCACCTGGTATGCCGCCAGCGCCAACCCGGCGCCGCAGCGCCCCGTGCTGCAGGGCGCGCAGCGTGCCACGGTCTGCGTGATCGGGGCCGGGTTCACCGGCCTTTCGGTGGCGCTGGAGCTGGCCGAAAAGGGCATCGACGTGATCGTGCTCGAAAGCGAGCGCGTGGGCTGGGGCGCATCGGGCCGCAATGGCGGCCAGCTGATCAACGGCTATTCGCGCGGGCTTGACGTGCTGGAAGCGCGGCACGGGCCAGCCGTGGCGCGCGCACTGGGCGCGGTGGCGTTGGAAGGCGCCGCGATCATCCGCGACCGCGTGGCGCGCTATGGCATTGCCTGCGATCTGGTCGATGGCGGGCTGGGCGTGGCGCTGAATGCAAGGCAGATGCGCGCGCTGGAGGACGAGCAGCAGGTCTGGGCCGCACATGGCCATGCCGGGATCACCGTGCTCGACCGCGAGGCCCTGCGCGCCCATGTCCAGAGCGATCGCTATGTCGGCGGTATTCTCGATCCGCTGCGGGGGCATTTCCATCCGCTCAACTACCTGTTGGGCGAAGCCGCCGCGTTCGAGCAGCTGGGCGGCCGCCTGTTCGAACACAGCCGCGTGACGCGAGTGGATGACAGCGGCCCGCGCCCGCGCGTGGTCACCGCGCAAGGCGAAGTGATCGCGGATACCCTGGTGGTGTGCGGCAATGCCTATCTCGGCAAGACGCTGCCCTGGCTATCGGGGCAGATCATGCCGGTGTCGAGCCAGGTGGTGACGACCGAGCCGCTGGGCGAGCTGGCCGCGCAGCTCTTGCCCAGCAATGCCTGCGTGGAGGATGCCAACTACATCCTCGACTATTTCCGCCGCACGGCCGACGGGCGCCTGCTCTATGGCGGCGGCATCGTCTATGGCGGGCAGGACCCGGCCAGCGTGGAAGCCAAGATCCGCCCCGGCCTGATCAAGACCTTTCCGCAACTCAAGGATGTGAAGCTGGAGTTTGCCTGGAGCGGCACCTTTGCCATGACGCTGAGCCGCATGCCGCAGATCGGCCGGCTTTCGCCCAAGGTGTTCTATTCGCATGGTGACAGCGGCCACGGCGTGACGACCACGCAATTGCTGGGCCGCCTGCTGGGCGAGGCGATCGCCGGGCAGCATGCGCGCTTTGACGTGTTTGCCAACCTGCCGCACCCGCCCTTTCCCGGCGGGCAGCGCTTTCGTGCGCCGCTCTCTACCCTGGGATCGCTGTGGTACACGCTGCGCGATCGGCTGGGGGTGTGAGCCGCGCATATGGCCGGCGTTGCGCCTGAATTGATGCCTGAATCGATGGCTGAATCGATGGACCTTTGCGGGTCTATCGTGCACAATCGCCGGGTTGGTGGCGGTCCTGTCCGGCCGAGCGCCTTCGATCCCACGTTACGATCCCGCTGCCACACCGTGGCCGGGATATCCGCGATCAACACCTGAAGGACGATCGATAATGCGTCGTATCCCTCTGTTCGTTTCTGCCCTGGTGGGCCTGGCCGCAGCCGTGACGGCGCCTGTGGCCCATGCCCAGAATGCCGCTGCCGGGGCCGCCATGTTCAAGCAGCAGTGCCAGATGTGCCATGTCAACACCGCCGGCGCCAAGGGCTTTGCCGCGCCCAACCTGTGGGGCGTGGTCGGGCGCCAGGCCGGTTCCACCGCGTTTGCCTATTCCACCGCGCTCAAGAATTCGGGCAAGACCTGGGATCCCAAGACGCTCGACACCTTCCTGACCGCGCCGGGCAAGCTGGTGCCGGGCACGCGCATGGTCGTGGCCATTCCCGATGCCAAGAAGCGCGCTGACGTGATCGCCTATCTCAAGACCCTGCACTGATGCCCGCGATGGCGTAAGATGCGCCCCATCATCGTCACCCCGGGCTTGACCCGAGGTCCCGCTGCCCTTTGGGGCTGGATGAGCAAAAAGCGGGATCCCGGATCAAGTCCGGGATGACGACGAGGGAGCGAACGCCAGACCACGCCCATTAGACCGGAGCACCGCATATGCCCGTTTCGCTGACAATCGATGGCAAGCAACGCACCCTGGCCGTGGCGGAAGACATGCCGCTGCTGTGGGCCTTGCGTGATATCGCCGGGGTGACCGGGGTGAAATTCGGTTGTGGGGTGGGCCTGTGTGGCGCGTGCAGCGTGCTGGTGGACGGGCAGCGCCTGTTCGCCTGCCAGACACCCGTGGCCGATGTGGCCGGCAAGGCTGTCACCACGATCGAGGGACTGACTGGCCAGCCGCTGGGCCAGGCCCTGGCGGCCGCCTGGGAAGAGCTGGACGTGGTGCAGTGCGGCTATTGCCAGCCGGGGCAGATCGTGGCGGCCGCCGCGCTGCTCAAGGCCAATCCCAAGCCCGACGATGCCGCCATCGATGAAGGGATGAGCGGCAATATCTGCCGTTGCGGCACCTATAACCGCATCCGCGCCGCGATCCACCGCGCCGCTGACACGATCAAGGCCTGAGGGGGGAAGACCGATGACCACGCCGATCGCCACCCCTTCGCGCCGCGCATTTCTGGCTGGATCGGCCGTGCTGGCCAGCGCCCTGGTGGTGCCGCTGCACCGTGCGTTGAGCAGCGTGCCCGCCGCCCAGCTGGCGGCCAATGGCTATCTTGCGGTGCTGCCTGATGGCGCCGTGTCGCTGGCGCTGCCCAAGACCGAAATGGGCCAGGGCATCATGACCGCGCTGACCATGCTGGTGGCCGAGGAACTGGGCCTGGCGCCCAGCGCGGTCAAGGTGTCGATCCCGCCGGCAGACCGCGCCCGCTTTGCGCCGGTCGATACGACCACGGGTGGCTCTACCTCCATCCGCGAGCTGTGGAAGCCGCTGCGCCAGGCCGCTGCCAATGCGCGCGCCGCGCTGGTGGATGCGGCGGCGCGGCAGTGGAAAGTCATGCCCGATGGCCTGACTCTGGCCGATGGCGCGGTGGTCAACCCGGCATCGGGCAAGCGGCTGGGCTTTGCCGCGCTGGTCGCCGATGCCGCCGCGCATGTGCCCACCGATGCCACGCCCACGCCGCGAGCGGCCTGGAAAGTGATCGGCAAGGATACCCGTCGGCTCGATTCGGCGGACAAGGTGCGCGGTACCGCGCAGTTTGGCATCGATGTGAAAGTGCCGGGCATGAAGATTGCCACGCTGGCGCAATCGCCGGTGTTCGGCGGCAAGCTGGCCGGCCACAACGCCGCAGCGGCCAAGGCCGTGCCCGGCGTGGCAGACGTGATCGCGCTGGATGACTGCCTGTTCGTGACGGCTGACAGCCTGTGGACGGCCAAGAAGGGCCTCGAGGCTGCCGCGCCGACCTGGAACGAGGGCGCCAATGCCGGGCTGGACCAGGCCCAGGTGGTGGCGGCACTCGATGCCGCCGTGGCCAAGCCGGGCGTGACGGCCAAGGCCGAGGGCGATCTGGCCCAGGCCCGTGCCGGCGCCGCCAAGACCGTGGAAGCGCTCTATCACCAGCCGTTCCTGGCCCACGCCACGATGGAGCCGGGCAATTGCACCGCCCATGTCACGCCGCAGGGCGTCCAGGTGTGGACCGGAACGCAAGTGCCCAGCGACTGCCGCGCGGCAGCAGCGCGCATGGCGGGCGTGGCCGAAGATAAGGTGCAGGTGCACAACTTCCTGATGGGTGGCGGCTTTGGCCGGCGGCTGGAAACCGACATGGTGGAGCGCACGGTCAGCCTGGCGGCCAAGGTGCCCTATCCGGTCAAGCTGGTGTGGACGCGCGAGGAGGATATCCAGCACGACATGGTGCGCCCGGCCTATGCCGATCGCATCAGCGCCAGCCTGGACCAGGCGGGCAAGGTCACCGCGTGGGAGCATCGCATCGCCGGATCGGCGGTGATGGCGCGCTTCCTGGGCGACAAGTTCAACGGCGTGGATGATGACGCCGTGGATGGCGCGATTGCCCCGCTCTACCCGGCCAAAGCGCGGCTGGTCACGTTCAAACAGGTGGAAAGCGCCATGCCCACCGGCTGGTGGCGTGGCGTGGGCGGCCTGCGCAATACCTTCGTGATCGAAAGCTTTGCCGACGAATTGGCGCTGGCCGCCGGACAAGACCCGCTGGCCTGGCGCCTGGCGCAGATCACCGATCCGCGCGCACGGGCGGTGCTGCAAAAGGCCGCCGCCGAGGCCGGCTGGGGCAAGGCGCTGCCCAAGGGCGAAGGGCTGGGCCTGGCCGTGCTGCATATCTGGGACACCTGCCTGGCGGCGGTGGCCCATGTGAAGGTCGATGCGCAAAAGCAGATCGCTGTGCCGCAGGTGACCGTGGCAGTGGATTGTGGCCCGGCGATCAACCCCCTGGGGGTGAAGGCGCAGATCGAAGGCGGGGTGACCTTTGCCCTGTCGGCCGCGCTCTATGGCGGGGTGACGCTGGAAAAGGGCCGTATCGCCCAGTCCAACTACAACGACGTGCGCCCGCTGCGCATGAACGAGGCGCCGCGCGTGATCACCCATGTGATGCCGACGGACAACGCGCCGGGCGGCATGGGTGAACCGCCCGCGGCGGTGATCGCCCCGGCGGTGGCCAACGCGCTGTTTGCCGCCACCGGCAAGCGGGTGCGCCAGGTGCCGTTGCAGGCAGGGTTCGAGGCGGCCTGAGCCGACAGGCTTGCGTGGGGCCCCGGATCAAGTCCGGGGCGACGAAAAGGGTATTGGGCTATTCATCGTCACCCCGGACTTGATCCGGGGTCCCGCTTTCTCTGCTTTACCAGCCGCCGCCGAGCGCCAGGAACAGGTTGACCTGGTCGTTGGCCAGTTCCACGCGCGAATTGAGCACGGCGGCTTCGGCACCGATCACGCCCTGGCGGCCACCAATGTCGCTGGTGATGGCAGCGCGGCCGGCCTCGCGCAGGCGGCGGGCTTGGTCCGACGCGGTGCGAGCAGAGGCCAGCGCTTCATCCAGCGCGGCATGGCGATCGTGGTTTTCGGCATAGGTGGCGAGTGCCGTTTCGGTTTCGCGCAAGGCGCCGAGCACCACGCCATCGAAATGCGCGAGCGCGGCATCGGCACTGGCATCGGCCGCCTTGACCCGCGCGCGGGCACCGGCGCCGGGGATCGACCAGTGCAGCAGCCCGCCGATCGACCAGCGATTGGCTGCCGGCAGCCCGAGATCCTTGACGAAACCGGTGGAACCAGCGGACAGGCCGATGCCGATCGAGGGATAGAGATCGGCCGTGGCCACGCCGATGCGCGCCGTGGCGCCGGCCAGTTGCCGCTCTGCCGCGCGGACATCGGGGCGGCGCCGCAGCAGGGCCGTGCCATCGCCCACCGGCAGCGGCGTTTTCATCTCGGGCACGCTGCGGCAGCTTTCCGCCTCGCGCGGGTAATCGGCCGGCACTTTGCCGGTGAGCGCGGCCAGGCGATAGAGCGCGGCCCGCGCGGCGGCGCGATACGTGGGCAGAGCGGCCTGCGCCTGGGCCAGGCGGCCTTGCGCGGCGGTAACATCGGGAGCGGCGCTGCGCCCGGCCGAGACCAGGCGGCGGTTGATATCGACCAGATGCCCTTGCAGGGTGATCGCGCGCTGTGCCAGGTCTTCAGCGGCGTGGGCGGCACAGACGCCGACATAGGCCCGCGCCACATCGGCCGCGACGGTGACCTTGACCGCATCCTGCGTGGCGGCGATCGCTTCCTCATCGGCGCGGGCGGCCTCGATCTGGCGGCGGATGCGGCCGAACAGATCGATCTGATAGCTCATTTCCGCGCCCACATCGCCGATATCGGCAACGGGCAACTGCTCGTTCTGCAGATAGGACTGCCCCGACAGGCGCGCGTGCTGCGCCCCGGCCGAAACGCCGAAATCCACTTCCTTGCCGCCTTCGGCCACGGCCGTCACGGCGCGCGCGCGGGCAAGGTTGGCCGCGGCCACGCGCAGATCGGTATTGGCGGCCAGCGCCTGTTCTTCCAGCCCATCGAGCACGGGATCGTCATAGAGATGCCACCAGCGCGCCGGCAGCGGATCGGCCGTGGTCAGCGCGGCGGGGGCGGACTGGAATGCGCCCTGCGCCGCCGGGCGCGTGATCGCTGCATCCTTTGGCACGTGGTAATCCGGGCCAACGGCCTTGCAGCCAGCGAGCGCCAGCATGGCCGAACCGATCAGGAAAAGGCGCTTCACCGGGCGTTCTCCTGCTTGTCGGGCGCGAGGGTGACCGAGGCGGTGCGCCCGGCGATCAGCGCGACATTGGCCGGGCGTTCATCCAGGGCGATGCGCACCGGCACGCGCTGGGGCAGGCGCACCCACGAAAAGCTGGGGTTGATCGAGGGCAGCATCGAGGCGCTGCCGGTGCGATCGTGATCCTCGATCGCCATAGCGATCGAGGTGACATGGCCCTTGAGCAGGCGATCCTCGCCCATCAGGCGCACGGTGGCGCGCTGGCCAACATGGACATGGGCCAGCTTGGTTTCCTCGAAATAGCCCTCGATGCGCAGCGAACTGTTGTCGACCAGCGCCATCACCGCCTTGCCCGGCGCGACATAGTTGCCCGGGCGCAGCGTCTGGTCGGAAATCGTGCCATCGACCGGCGCACGCACGGTGGCGCGATCGAGGTTGAGCCGGGCCATCTCGCGCTGGCTCTGCGCGGTTTCCAGCATGACCTGGGCAGCGGCGACCTGGGCCTGGGCATCGGCCACCTTGGTCTCGCTCTGCTGCGTCACTTCCAGCGGCACCAGATCACCCAGGCCACGGTTGCGCGCTGCCTCGCGCTGGGCCTCGGCCAGGGCGACGCGGGCGCGGGTGATCCCGGTGCGCGCCTGGGCAATGGCATCGTCGGCCTGGCGCACGGCCAGGGCATAGCGCGCGGTATCGATCTGGAATAGCACGTCACCCTTGTGCACCGGCTGGTCGTTGACCACGGCGACTTGGGTAACCAGGCCCTGCACATCGGGTGCCACCTGCACGACATCGGCGCGCACGCGGCCATCGCGCGTCCACGGATCGGCCTGGTAATGCAGCCACAGCGAACGCGCGCCGATGGCCGCGACGATGACGATGGCGCCGGTCACGCCGATCTGGACGGTCTTGCGAAACGTGGGGGAAGTGAGCAGCGACATCAGAGCCATCCATTGATCAACTGGGGAAAGCGCACGAGCAGCGCCCAGAATGCCACGAACATGGCAGTATCGAACAAGACCGGGTGCCAGACCCAGCGGTAGAAACGCAGCGCCACCAGCACGCGGTGCACGATCAGCGCCAGGATCAGCGCGACCGTGGCGGTGACCGGCGCCGAAGCCACGAAGACTTCGCCGAACATGTATTCGGAAAAAGCAGGCGTCGGCGGGTTCATGCCAGTGGCTCCACCACGGCGGGGGCTGCTGTCAGGGGCAGGACCGGGCCGGGGCTATTGGGGAAAAGATTGCGGCGCAGGGCGATCAGCGCGGCGATGGCATGGGGCGCATCGGGCGCATCGGGGTGGCCAAAGGGCAGCGGCGGCGGACGCACCGGGCCGCCTTCCTTGAGGATCAGGCGCAGCGCACGATCGATGCGGTGCTGCAGCCGGGCATCGGGCGGGGGCGGGGCATCGGGGCGCCAGGCGCGGAAATAGCGGGCCGCCTCGCGCAGCAGGCTGGCCAGCGCGCGCTGCTGGCGCAGCGGCGCGGCGGCGCGGGCGTGCTGGATCGCCACCAGGTTGATTGCCAGGCGCACCTCGCGCAGCGCGGCCTGCGCCGCCAGCGACCCGGCGGGATCAGCGCCCAGGCGCTGCGTCAGCAGGGCGGTCTGGTCGATCACCCGGCCCAGCGCCAGCGCGGGATCGGGCGGCGTGGCGGTGGTCGACAGCCGCACCAGATCGCGTTGCAGCGCGCGCAGCAGGCGGGCGATCGCCACGTCGGTGCCCAGGTTGCGCAAGCCGGCGGTGAACCCTGCGGCCAGGACCACGGCCAGGACCTGGCCGATGTTGCTGTTCACAAAGCGTTCGAAATCGGGGTGGAAGCTTTCCTGGATGGCCAGCGCGCTGCAGAACCCCATGGCCATGGCAGTGGCCTGGCCACCCAGGCGGGGATGGGGAATGAACGCGGCGATCGCCAGCAGGGTGGGCGCCATGACCAGTGCCATCACGGTGAAATCGTGCACATAGGGCAGCACTTCGAACAGGTAGATGCCTGCTAGTGGCACGCCCGCGCAGATCGCCACGCCAAAGCGCAGGATCACCGGGATGGGATTGTCCATCGCGGCAAACAGGCAGCAGAACACCGCCGTCATCGCTGCCGCGCCCGCGCCATCGGCCCAGCCGGAATAGATCCACAGCGCGCAGCAGGCGATCACGGCCACTGACGCAGCGATGCCGGCCATCAAGGCATGGCCCAGATCCTGGTGCAGGCGCAGCGCGGCGCGCGGGCTGCGCAACGAGGCGGGCAGTGGCTGGCGCGGATCACGTAGGTGGTCGAGCGCCTGGCAGCAATCGGCCAGCAGCGTCACCACCTGGGCCAGGCGCACGCGATAGCTGGTGGCGAGCAGATCGTGCCAGGATTGCGGGCGTATGCTTTCGGGCACGGCGATCGCCGGGCGATCGAGCGCGGGGCAACCCGCCGCGATCCAGGCGCGGGTGGCGGCCTGGGCACTTTCCAGATCGGGATCGGCGCAGGCATCTTCGGTGGCGATGGCGCTGCGCCGGTCGGACAGGCCCGAGAGCAGCGGCAGCAGCACGAGCATGCGTTCGAGCAGCGCACGCAGCGTGCCGGTCATCTCGCGCCAGTGCGAGGTATCATAGGGCACGTGAATGGCCATCAGCGCGCAATCGACCACGTCGACGGCCAGCTGCTGCTGTTCGCGCGGGGCACGGCGCGGGGCGCCGCCGTCATCGGCGCTGCGCACGCAATCGGCGAGCCAGGCTTCGGCATCGCCCAGCCAGCGTTCCAGCCGCGCGCCCAGCGGCACGGCCACCGATTGCGGCAGGAACAGGCTGTGGGTGAGCGTGGCGGCAACAATCCCCAGCGTGATTTCGGTAACGCGCGCGACTGCCGTATCGAACACGGCATAGGGCTGGTTGACCGATGGAAAGGCGATGATCGCCGCGGTATAGCCGGCGAGCATCAGAGTATAGGACCGTGCCGAGCGATCGAGCAGCGACACGGTGAGACAGCCACCCACCCACAGCGCCAGCACGGTGGAGAGGATCATCGGCGTATCGACCAGCACCGGCACCACGGCCACGGCAAAGACCGCGCCGACAAACGTGCCGATCACGCGGTAGATCGCCTTGGATCGGGTGGCCCCGGCCAGCGGATTGGAGACGATGAACGCGGTGGTCATCGCCCAGAACGGGAACGGCAGCCCGACCCACAGCCCGATCCACAGCGCCAGGAATCCGGCTGCCACGGTCTTGGCCGAAAACAGCAGAGGTTGCACCCAGGCTTTGGGAAACAGGAACATGGGATCGGGCTGCTTTCGTTCAGGCCGCTTGCAACTGGCGCAGCAGGATGCGCGCCACCGCTTCGGAACTGGCCGGGTTCTGCCCGGTCACCAGGTTGCCGTCTTCCAGCGTGAACACGCCCCAATCCGGGCCCTTGCGATAGTCGCCGCCCTGCGCCTTGAATTCATCCTCGATCAGGAAAGGCACAACCTGGGTCAGGCCAACGGCCTCTTCCTCGCTGTTGGAAAAGCCGGTGACGGGGCGGCCGGCCACGATCGGGCGGCCATCGGCGCCCTTGACGTGGCGGAGCGCGCCGGGGGCGTGGCACACCAGGCCGAGCGGCTTGCCGGCGCGATCGAAGGCTTCGATCAGGGCGATGGACACCGGGCTTTCCGCCAGATCCCACAGCGGGCCGTGGCCGCCGGGATAGAACACCGCGTCAAAGCCGGCGGCATCGACATCGGCCAGCGGCGTGGTGTGGGCCAGCGCCTGCTGCGCGGCAGTATCGGCGCGGAAACGCTCGGTGGCAGGCGTCTGGGCATCGGGTTCATCGCTGCGCGGATCGAGCGGGGGCTGCCCGCCGGCGGGCGAGGCAAGGACGATATCGGCCCCGGCATCCTTCAACACGTAATAGGGCGCGGCAAACTCTTCCAGCCAGAAGCCGGTCTTGTGGCCAGTATTGCCAAGTTCGTCGTGCGAGGTCAGGACCATAAGAATCTTCATGGATTTGCTCCAGAGCGGCTGGCCGATCGAGGCGATCATGCCAGCGAAAGATGGACAGGGACATTCCCCATGATCGCCCGGCTATAAGGGCAGGCCCCATGGGCGGCCTCCATCAACGCACGAGCGCGTTTTGGATCCATGCCGGGCAGGGAAACCGCCAGCGTGATGCCCAGGCCAAAGCCGCCTTCGGGGCGGGGCGCCAGGCCCACCGTGGCGGTAACCCTGGCATCGCCGGGAAGCGGAGGATGGTTCTGATTCTTCAGTGTTTTCATCGTGCTGAGGAAACACGCGGCATAGCCGGCGGCAAACAGCTGCTCGGGATTGTTGCCATGGCCACGGCCGCCCAGTTCGGCGGGAAGATCGAGCCAGGCATGCAGCGTGCCATCGCTGGTCGCGACCTGGCCTTCGCGGCCGCCATGCGCGCTGGCGCTGGCCTGATAGAGGCAATCGGTGAGCATGGACGGGTCTCTCAAGCGGCAGAACCGGGGCATTGGCCGTTGGCACAGGGCATCTAGGCGCGAACGCGACGCCGCGCCAAGAAGCGTTGTGGCCAACATCCATAAAATTCCTTATGGATTGCGTCATGTCGCTCAACCGCCTGCGCGCCTTTGTCGAAGTCTATCGCCAGCGCTCGTTTACCACGGCGGCGCGCAACCTGGGGCTGACCCAGCCGGCCATTTCCCAGCAGATCGCCAGCCTGGAAGAAACCATCGGCCGGCCGCTGTTCGAACGGCACGGGCGCGGGGTGGTGCCCACGGGCACGGCCGACGAACTGGCATCGGACATTGGCGATCGGCTGGACCAGGCCGAGGCGGCCCTGGCGCAGGCCCGCGCGCGATCGGCCTTGCTGGCGGGATCGATCCAGATCGTGGGGCATCCCGATTTCCTCTCGGAAGTGGTGGCGCCGCAGCTGGGCACGCTGCTGGAAAGCGGCATTCGCGTGCGCCTGCACGGGGGCACGCGGGGCGAGATCGAGCGCATGCTGATCCATGGCGAGGCAGACCTGGGCGTTTCGGGCTTTCCCGCAGCCGACCGCCGCCTGCGCGGGGAGCATTTGCGCGACGAGGCGACCCGCGCCGTGGCAGCGCCCGCCGTGGTGGCGCGGCTGCGCGCGGCGCTGGCCGCGGGGACCGATCTTGCCACGTTCCTGGCCGGGCTGCCGCTGCTGTCCTACGGCCTTGATTACCCGCTGATCGACAACTGGCTGCGCCACAATGGCCTGAACCCCGAACTGACCACGCCGGCGATGGTCGGGCTGGACGTGCGCAGCCTGCGCGGCCTGCTGATGGGCGGGCATGGCTGGACGGTTTTGCCCGAATATCTGTGCCGCGCGCATCTCGAAGCCGGCGACCTGGCCGATATTCCCGGCACCGCCGCCGGGCAGGATCACCTGAGCTATCACCTGCTGTGGTCGCCCGCCGCGCTGCGCCAGCCGCGCGTGGCCCACGTGCGCCATGCGCTGATCTGGCGCCTTTACCAGCAATAGGCGCTTGTCATCGCGGGTGATTGCGCCATGATGCTGCGATCACAGCGGTCATGGCGGGGGCACCATGTTGACAATCCACAGCGACGACCATCGCCTGCATCACGGCGCGGGCGAATTCTATCGCGGGCGGATCGTGCCCTGCTTTGAAATGCCGGCGCGGGTGGAGCAGATCCTCGCCAGCGTGGCCGGGCGCGGGCTGGGCCCGGTGGTGGCGCCGGTGCGGCACGGGCGCGCGCCGGTGGAGCGGGTGCACGCGGCCGACTATGTCGATTTCCTGGCCAGCGCCTGGGACGAATGGTGCGCGCTGGGCGAAATCGGCGATGCCTTGCCCTATGCCTGGCCGGCGCGCGACCTGCGCGCAGACCGCGTGCCCGCTCACATCGATGGCAAGCTGGGGTTCTACAGCATCGATGCCGCCGTGCCGATCACGGCTGGCACGTGGGCGGCGGTTCAGGCCAGCGCCGATTGCGCGCTGACCGGCGCGGCGGAGGTCTTGGGCGGAGAGCGCGCCGCCTTTGCCCTGTGCCGCCCGCCCGGCCACCACGCGGGCCCGCGCGCGATGGGCGGCTTTTGCTATCTCAACAATGCCGCGATCGCGGCGCAGGCGATGCGCGATGCCGGGGTGGCCAAGGTGGCGGTGCTCGATGTCGACTATCACCATGGCAATGGCACACAGGCGATCTTCTATGACCGCGCCGACGTGTTCTTCGCCTCGCTCCACGGCGATCCGGCGGTGGAATACCCGTTCTTTGCCGGCTTTGCCGATGAGACCGGCAGCGGCGCCGGGCAGGGGTGCACTCTCAACCTGCCATTGCCCTGGGGCACGGCGGCCGGGGCCTACCTGGCCGCGCTAGACACAGGCTGTGCGGCCATCGCGGCGTTTGGCGCGCAGGCGGTGGTGGTGTCGCTGGGGGTCGATACCTTTGCCGGCGATCCGATCAGCCATTTCAAGCTGGCGAGCGCCGATTTCACCCGCATCGGGGCGCGGGTGGCGGCGCTGGGCCTGCCTACGCTGTTCGTGATGGAAGGCGGCTATGCCGTGGGCGACATCGGCACCAACGTGGCCAATGTGCTGGAAGGCTTTACCCATGGCTGATGGCGCCGGCACGGGAACTGGGCTGCAGGGCCGATTGGGGTTCTGGCACCTCATCGGCTATGGCCTGGCGCTGATTGCGCCATCGGCGCCGCTCAACACGCTGGGCGTGGTCTGGGGCAAGGCGCACGGGCTGATCGCGCTGTCCTATCTCTTGGGCGGGCTGTGCATGGCGTTCACCGCCACCAGCTATGCCGTGATGGTGCGCGAAGTGCGCAACGCAGGATCGCTCTATGGCTTTGCCCGCGCCGCGCTGGGGCCGTTTGCCGGGTTCATGGGCGGCTGGATGATCCTGCTCGATTACCTGCTCATCCCCTCGCTGGTCTATGTGATCATGGCCGTGGCGCTGGGCCAGTTGATGCCGGGTGTTGACCGCGCGGTCTGGATCGTGGCGCTGCTGGCATTCACCACCGTGGTCAACTGGTTCGGCATTCGTTCGACCAGCGTGTTCAATGCGGTGAGCGTGATCAGCCAGATTGCCATCACCGTCCTGTTGGTGAGCGCGGGGATTGTCTTCCTGGGGCCGGAGCAGGCGTTTTCGCCGGCACCGGTCTGGGCCGATCCGCTGCCCTGGCGCGGGGTGCTGGCGGGCACATCGGTCTGTGTGCTGAGCTTCCTGGGCTTTGATGCGGTATCGACCCTGGCGGAAGATACTGCCGATCGCAGCGGGCGCACGCTGGGCCGGGCGATATTGGCGGTGCTGGCCCTGGCCACGGTGTTTTTCGGCCTTTCCACCTGGGTTCTGGGCAATGCCATGGTCGGGCGGCACTTTGCCAGCCTCGAGGCAGCCCATTACGATGTGGCGGGCATGCTGCTGGGGGCCTGGGCCCGGCCGGCGCTGGCGTGGTTCACCGCGCTGATGGTAGGCTTTACCAATGCACTGCCGATGCAGGTGGGCGTGGCGCGCGTGCTCTATGCCATGGGGCGCGATGGCCAGGTGCCCGGCGCCTTTGCCCGGCTGCACCCGCGCCACAACACGCCCTGGGTGGCGATGCTGGCCACGACGGGCCTGTCGCTGGTGGTGGCGCTGGCGTTTCGCGATGCGCTGGATTTCCTGGCGACGCTGGTCAACTTTGGCGCGCTGACCGGGTTTGCCCTGCTGCACGTGTGCGTCTTCGTGCATTTCCGCAAGTCGGCGCGGCGCAACCTGGCGCTCCACGTGGTCTCGCCCGTGGTCGGTCTGGCGGTGATCGCCGCGATCCTTACGGGCATGGGCGCCTGGGCGCTGCTGCTCGGCTGCGGCTGGCTGGTCTTGGGGCTGGCCTGGTGGCAAGGGGCAGCGCGCCATGCGCCGCCCCCGGCCAGCGATCTGGCCTATTCGGTATAGGCCTTGCGCAGCGCGGCGATATCGGCGGCGCTGACACCGGCCACCTTGTCCAGATACCCTTCGACCGAGCCATAGCGCGTGTCGATCTCGTCCAGCGCGCTGGCGAGGAACGTGCGGCCATCGGGATCGTGCAGTGGTTGCGGCCGGGCCATCGCCGGGTTGGCCTGATAGCCGGCAAACAGCCGGGCGACCGGATCGCTGGCGGCGGTGGCCGCATCGATCCGCGGCATTTCCCACTCCGGGCGGCGCAGCGCGGTAGACAGGTCATAGTCCTGGAGGATCACCGCGCGCGGGGTGCCCAGCGCCGAGAGGATCAGCGCGGTCATGAACCCGGTGCGATCCTGCCCGGCCGAGCAATTGTATTCGATCGGGCCGGCATGGGCCTTGAGCCGATCGAACACCAGGCGCACCTGTGGCGCCAGCAGGGTAGGAAACTGGCGATAGAGCGTCCCGCCATTGCCGGTGACCTTGCCGTGGTTGCCGGCAAACAGCGCCATCATCGAATAGGGCACGGCGTCCTGGTGAACCTGGCCCGCCAGGCGGGTGGGCGCCAGGCGGCGTTCCTCGTCAGAGCGCAGGTCCACCATCGTGGTCAGGCCCAGGCCGCGCACCATGGCGATATCGGCCGGCGATAGCAGCGGCGTGGCGCCCGACCGATAGATCAGGCCCCAGCGCACTGTCTTGGCATCGGCAGCCGGATAGCCACCCAGATCGCGAAAGTTCGATCCCTGTGCCAGGGGCAGCATGCGTTCAGCGACTGTGGTGACGCGGCCATCGGACCGGTCGCGCAGCAGCACGTAGGGGCGCGGTGTGGCGGTGGCGGGCACTCTAGCGTGGCCCCTGCGCACCGCGCGCGCCACGGGCCGCGCGCTGGCCAGCGGGGCATCGGGGCGGGTCGCCAGATAGACATCGACCGGGCCGCTGGCCTGCCAATCGACCAGCAGGGTGGCGGCATCGCTGCGGCTGGCGATGGCATCATGGGCGCGGGCCAGTGTCTGCGCGGCGAGCGCCGGGCTGGCCGCCAGGACCAGCCCGATAGCCCAGGCGCCAGGACGGGTGCGGCGCATCAGAACCGCACCTGTGCTTCCACGCCCCAGGTGCGCGCTTCGTTGAAGAAGCCATAGGTCCCGACCAGCGCGCTTGCCGCCTTGTAGAACATATGCTCTTCGTTGAAGATGTTGCGGCCCCAGACCGAGACCTGCATCTTGGCGCCGTTTTCGCCCAGGGCAATGTCAGCCAGGCCGATGCGGCCATTGAACGTCACGCTGGCATCGCCCTTGGGCTGGGCCAGGGTAACCGCGCCCGTGGCGGTATTGAAGCCGGGATCGACGTAGTTGGCGTAGAACCCGCTGTCATAGTTGGCATCGAGATGCAGGCGCAGTTCCGCGTCGGCCACCGGCAGGGTGACGTCCACCGTGCCGCTGGCGGCATGCTTGGGCGTATAGACCTGGTAGATCGGGATCGGGGTGGTGATGATCACCCCGTTGGCCTGCGGAAACGGGTTCGACGTATTGGGGATCTTGACGCTGGTATAGGCATAGCTGGCGCCCAGCGTCAGCTGCGGGATGGGCTTGACCGTGAAATCGGCCTCGATCCCCTTGAGGCGTCCGGTGCCCGGCGCATTGTGGGTTTCGGTGGTGGTTCGGGTGGTGTTGAGCAGGTTGCCCTGGGCATCATACTGCAGATAGTTGGCGCTGAAATCGAGCTGGATGTTCTTGTAGGTGCCGGTGTAGGCGGCCACGTTGAAGCGGGCGCGCTTGTCCCAGAATTCGGTCTTGGCGCCCAGTTCGAACATCGAGACGGTTTCGGGATTGAACGGGGCATAGGTGAGCGAGCGCGAGTTGGCCCCACCCGATTTGTAGCCCGTGCTCCACTTGCCATAGAGATGCACGTCTTCGCTGGCATCGATCGCCAGGTTGATCATCGGATCGACGCGTGACCAGCTGGCGTCGAGCAGGCGCGGCGCGGTGACGCCGTTGACCGAAGGCGTGGCGCCGTTGACGGTGAACAGCGAACCTTCCTTCTTGTCGTGCGTCCAGCGCGCGCCCAACGTCAGGTGAAAGATGTCACCAGCCAGATCGGGGGTATAGGTGCCCTGGCCGAACACGCCCACGCTGGTGGTGGTGACGTGGCTGGCGCGGTCGATGGTAATGCCATCGTAGGTAACATAGGGGATCACCGTGGTGGCGCTGCCGGCGGCATCGGAGAAGGCCATGGTGTAGAACGCCTGGGCGTTGTCCTGGACCTTTTCCTGGTACCACATCGCGCCGGCCACGAATTTCACGCGGTCATAATCGCCCAGCAGTTGCAGCTCTTCGCTCGCCTGGTTCTGACGGAACTGGGCCAGGCTGTAGCGCGAGAACTTGGCGCCGGTGAAATTGCCGGTGGCGCTGATCGCGCTGGTCGTGGCCGAGCCGTTGTCATACTGCGACTGGGTCAGTTCACGGTATGAGGCGATCGACTTGACCTGAAGGTGCGGGTCGAGGTGCCATTCCAGCAGCAGGCGGTGGCCATGGGTCTTGCCCACGCTGGGCTGCTGCGTCACGCCGACGGCGGCCACGCCCACGCGGTTGGGTTCGAGCGGATAGGCCACCGGGCGCTTGAGCGTGCCGGCGCTCACCGTCTGGGCATAGAGCGGGCTCGATGCGTCGTAGGACGTGTCATAGGCATAGTCGGCGCTGAAATCGGGCGTGGGCGTCCACAGCACTTCGCCGCGCAGGCCACGCTTGGTGTAGAAGTTGAAATCGGTCTGCCCAGCCAGGGGGTTCTTGACCAGGCCATCGCGGTGCGACACCACGCCATCGATCTTGGCCGCCAGGTTGCCCCACTTGGGCAGATCGACATGCAGTTCGCCCTTGTAGCTGCCATAGTTGCCGGCGCCGACCAGGGCATTGGCGTGGAATTCGCCGCTGGGCTTCTTCGTTACGATGTTGATCGCGCCGCCTTCGGTGTTGCGGCCAAACAGCGTGCCTTGCGGGCCTTTGAGCACTTCGATGTTCTCGATGTCATAGAGCGCGGTGCCCAGGCCCTGGGCGCGGCCGAGATAGACGCCATCGACATAGACGCCCACGCCCTGGTCACGCGCGGGCTGGTTGCTGTCGGACAGCACGCCGATGCCGCGAATGTTCATGATCAGCGCCGAATTGCGCGAATAGAACGGCGCCACGCGCAGGCTGGGCACGCCGCCCGATTGCAGATCGACCAGCGACTGGATGTGGCGATCGGCCAGGGCCTGGGCATTGAGCACCGAGATGGCGATCGGCGTCTTCTGCAGGTCGGTCTTGCGCTTTTGCGCGGTGACGACGATCTGATCGAGCGTGCTGGTCAGCGTGGGGTCTGCCACGGGGGCCGGCTCCGGCGCCGGTTCGGCGGCGGCCGCATGCGCCAGGACGGGCAGGGCGGCGCCTGCCAGGCACAGCGCCATGGCACTGGCCGTGCGCAGGGCATAGAGGCGCGCACCACGGCGCGTGGCGTTCTGGATAGGCATGGAATGGTTCCCTCACTGGTGTTGGCGCGGCCAGTACGGTGAGGGAATGTCAGGCAGGTGACGCTCTGTGCCGGTTCGTCACCGCGCTGCAACAAGCCGGAAATTTTTTGCAGTTGCGGGCTTTTGGTCCTGAATCTCGGTGAGGCGTGGCAATCAGGCGCGGGGTTGAAAGGCGATGGTCACCTGTTGCGGGGCGGTGCCATCCAGCGCTGCGGCGCTCGACCCGGTGCCCGTCAGCCCGGGCAGCGCCACGGTGCAGGCTTCCTGCCAGCGGTGCACATCGCAGCGCGCGCTGGCGACGGTATCGCTCGCCGCGCCGGCAAGGCGATAGCGCGCCACAAGCTGGCCCTGGCGTACCTTGGCGGTCTGTACGCCATGGCGGATCATCGCCACCACGGCCAGGTGATCGCCGTGCTGCACGACGCGCGGCGTGGCAACGACCACGCCGGCCGGCGGCGGCGCCAGGCTGACCACCGGCAGGACGGTCGCTGTCTGCGCCGCCACCGGCAGCGCGCCCGCGCCGAGCAGCAGGGCGGCCAGCGGGAGAAGGGCGGGGTGGGGGCAGCGGGGCAAAGCGTTCATGGCGGGTTCCACGGGGACAGGGGTAATCAGACCATTTCTTCCAAGCCGGACCGGCAGCGGGAGTCAAATTCGCTAACCACGTTGCAAACGCGCTGCACCGTTGCGGGACAGCGCGGCGGGTAATCGTTAGGTTGGATGCTCGTCGGTGTCTTCGTCTGCCCAGATTACGTGGGAATCGATTTCCAGCTTGATCAGGCTGCGGATTGCGGCGCTGCGCGCGGCCACTTCCAGGCGCGCCGCCTCGTGCGCCTGGCGGCGGGCGAGCAGGGCGTCGGCCAGGTCGATCGCACCCAGTTGCTGCCCGCGCGCGGTGCGCGTGGCGGCCTGCGCGGTGGAACGGGCCGATGCCGCGATGCCTTCCCACGCGCTGCGCCGGCCGCGCGCATTGGCGAGGTCACCATCGGCCATGGCTTCCACTTCGCGGCGCACATTGGCAAGGTCGAGCAGGCCGGCACTGGCCTGGGCGCCGGCTTCCTCGGCCAGGGCCTTGCGATAGCCACCACCCAGCGGGATCTGCAGCACCAGGCCGCCGCCGCGTTCCATCCCGCCGCGTTCGCTGAAGGCGCGAAAGCCCACGCTGGGGTCGGCAGTGCGATCGCGCTCTGCCCGTCGCGCCAAGGTGCCCAGCCGCGCCGCCTCGCGATCGGCCGCGCCGATTTCGTGGCTGCGGGCGATGACCAGGTCGCGCAGCGTGGCAAGGTCGTTGGCCGGCGTGGGCACCTCGCCCAGCGCGGGTGGCTGATCGGGCAGGGGCAAGTCGGGGAAGTTGGCAGCCAGCAGCGCGCGCGCCTCGTTCATGTCGGCCGCGCTCATCGCGGCGGTGCCCTGTGCCTGGTCGCGCGCGGCGCGGGCCTGGTCCACATCGAGCGCGGCGGCATCGCGCAACTGCTGGCGGCGCGCAACCGCAGCCAGCGCTTCATCGAGGACGGCGACATTGGCGAGATCGACGCGGTGCAACTCGCCCGCGGTCAGCCAGTCGAACCATAGCTGCGAGAGCAGCAGCGCGGCCTGGTGGCGGCTGTCTTCCATGCGGTTGTGCGCCACGTCCACGCCCAGCACCCCGGCTTCGCGATCGAGCGCGGCCTTGCCGGGCAGGCGGATGGGGCGCAGCACCTGGGTATCGAATTCGGCATAGTGGCGCTCGTTGGTCACGTCGCGCGCCTGGATCGTGCCGGTCACCAGCACTTCGTGGGTGCCCTTGGCCAGCGCGCTGGCCGCCGCGCGCGCGGCAGAAACGCGCCGCCCGGCGGCCGAAACCGTGGGATGGTTGTCCAGCGCGGCCACCACCACCGCTTCGGGCGGCAGGTTGGGCGGCGGCACTTCGGGCAGCGGTGCGGCCCAGGCCGCAGTCGGCAGCACGACCGCTGGCAGCAGGGCGGCGGTGAGGAGAAGGCAAGCCAAGAGGCGCATCAGGCAATCCTGCCGTGGGAATGGAGGGGGACTGCATGCCAGCGCACCGGGGCGCGGCAGCGGGCAGCGCGCGCGGCGTCGACCACGGTGGCGCAGCGGTCTTGCGCCACGATCAGCGTCAGCGCGGCGCGGCGCAGCAGGCCTTCGACCTGCTCGCCCGTGCCGGCGTCGGCATAGTCGTGGCCCAGCACCATTTCGTCGGTGCGGTGCACCGGGGCGGCGGCCGCGTCGCGCAGCACCAGCGCCAGGCCTTCGGCATCGCCGCGCGCGCAGTGGAAGGTGAGCAGCAGATCAGCCATGGTGCGCCTCCGTCGGGAGGTCAGTCTGGTTGTCACGCTCGGCCGCGCTTTCGCCGAAGCGGGCAAACAGGATCGGCAGCAGCACGAGCGTGAGCAGAGTGGAGGTGACCAGCCCGCCGATCACCACGATCGCCAATGGCCGCTGGATTTCCGAGCCGGGCCCGCTGGAAAACAGCAGCGGCACCAGCCCGAACGCGGTGATGCTGGCGGTCATCAGCACGGGGCGCAGGCGCCGTTCCGCGCCCTGGCGCACGACTTCTGCCATGGGCAGGCCCTCTTCCCGCAGCTGGCGGAAATACGCGACCAGCACCAGCCCGTTGAGCACGGCAATGCCCAGCAGGGCGATGAACCCGACCGAGGCCGGCACCGAGAGATATTCCCCCGAGAGCCACAGCGACACGATCCCGCCGACCATGGCAAAGGGAATGTTCGCCAGGATCAGCCCCGAAGCGCGCAGCGAGCGCAGCGTGGCCAGCAGCACGCCAAAGATCAGCAGCAGCGCCATGGGAATGACCAGCATCAGCCGCGCGGCGGCGCGCTGCTGGTTTTCGAACTGGCCGCCCCATTGGATGCGATAGCCGGCCGGCAGCGGCACGGCTCTCGCCACTTGCGCCTTGGCATCCTCGACATAGCCGACCAGGTCGCGCCCCGACACGAATGCCTGGACCAGGGCAAAGCGCGAGGCGTTTTCATGGTCGAGCTTGACCGGCCCGGCCGTGCGCGAGACGTGTGCCATATCGGCGACGCGCGCCACGCTGCCCGATGGGGTGACCATCTGCATATCGGCAAAGCGGGTGGGATCGCTGCGCAAGCTGTCATCGCCACGGATCACGATCGGCACGCGCCGCTGCCCTTCGGCGACGATGCCGGCGGGCATCCCTTCCACCCCGGCACGCAGGGTATCTTCGAGTTGATCGACCGGCATGCCCAGCCGCCCGGCCGCGACGCGATCGATGTTCAATTGCAGGTAATCGACATTGTCGTTGGCCACGGTCAGCACTTCGGTGGCGCCGCGCACACCCTTGAGCGTTGCCTGGATGCGCGTGGCCAGGTCTGCCAGCACGCGGGTGTCTGGCCCGAAGATTTTTACCGCCAGATCGCCGCGCGCGCCGGTGAGCATTTCGGACACGCGCATCTCGATCGGCTGGGTGAAGGTGGTCTGCACGCCGGGCAGGCCCTCGGTCGCCTTGCGCTGTTCCTCGACCACGAAATCCTTGTTGCCGCGCCATTCCGACTGCGGCTTAAGCACCACGAAGCTGTCGGTTTCATTCAGGCCCATGGGATCGAGGCCGATCTCGTCAGAGCCGGTGCGGGCGATCACGTCGGCCACTTCGGGCACGGTCTTGAGCGCGCGTTCCACCGCCATGTCGATCTGCGTCGATTGCGCCAGGTTGATCGTGGGCAGCTTGGTCAGCTGCACGATGACCGAGCCTTCATCCATCGTCGGCATGAAGGTCTTGCCCACTGCGCCATAGGCCAGCACCGCCACGGCGAGGCCACCGGCCGACAGGGCATAGACCACACCCTTGCGCGCAAAGGCACCATCGAGCAGGCGGCGATAGCGTGGGGCCAGCCAGCGCATGATCCACGGCTCGCCATGGTGGCCCTGGCCCAGGCCGAACGATGCCAGCACCGGCACGAGGGTGAGCGCCAGCAGCAGCGAGCCGACCAGCGCGAACACGATGGTCAGCGCCACCGGGGCAAACAGCTTGCCTTCCAGTCCCTGGAGCGAGAGCAGCGGGAGGAACACCAGGGCAATGATGACGATCCCGGCCGAGACCGGCACGATCACGTCGGCCGTGGCGCGGAACACCTGGTTGAGCCGGGGCAGGCTGTCATTCTTGGCCTGGCCGAGCCGTTCGACTACGTTTTCCACCACCACCACCGCGCCATCGACCAGCATGCCGATGGCGATGGCCAGGCCGCCCAGGCTCATCAGGTTGGCCGACAGCCCGAACAGATGCATGAGCAGGAACGTGATCAGCGCAGCCATCGGCAGCGTGGTCGCCACGATCGCCGCCGCGCGCCAATCGCCCAGAAACAGCACCAGCAACACGATCACCAGGATCGTCGCCTCGACCAGCGCCTCTTCCACAGTGAACACCGCGCGGCTGACCAGGTCGGAGCGATCGTAGAATGTGTGGATGGTAGTGCCGGCGGGCAGGGCGTGTTGCAGTTCGGCCAGGCGGGTCTTCACCCCCGAAACCACCTTTTGCGCGTCGGCCCCGCGCAGGGCGATCACCAGGCCTTCGACCGTCTCGGCCTTGCCCCCGCGCGATACCGCGCCATAGCGGGTAAGGCTGCCGGTACCGACTTGCGCCACATCGCCCAGGCGCAGCACGCGCCCCTGCGGATTGGCGATGACCAGCGCGGCCAGGTCAGCCTCGGTCTGGATCGCGCCGACGGTGCGCACGATCAACGCTTCCTCGCCGGTGACCAGGCGGCCGGCGCCATCGTTGCGGTTGCCGCTTTCGATCGCCGCCTTGATCTGCGCGATCGAGAGGTGCGCGGCGGCCAGCGCGGTGGGATCGGGGCGCACCTCGAACGTGCGGACAAAGCCGCCCAGCGCATTGACATCGGCCACGCCGGGCACGGTGCGCAGCGCGGGGCGGATCGTCCAGTCGAGCAGCTCGCGCTTTTGCTGAAGCGACAGGGGGCCATCGATGGTGAACATCAGCACGTCGGACAGTGGCGTGGAAATCGGCGCCATGCCGCCGCTGACCGAACCGGGCAGATCGGCCATCACGCCTGAAAGCCGCTCGGCCACCTGGTTGCGCGCCCAATAGATGTCGGTCCCGTCGACGAAATCGATGGTCACGTCGGCAATCGCGTATTTGGCGGTAGAGCGCAGCACAGCCTGGCCGGGAATACCCAGCATTTCGGTTTCGATCGGCGTGATCACCCGGCTTTCGACTTCCTCGGGCGTCATCCCCGGCGCCTTGAGGATGATCTTGACCTGGGTTTGCGCGATATTGGGATAGGCATCGACCGGCAGGCCGATGAAGGCCCAGGTGCCCAGGAGCGCCACGGCCAGCGCCAGCCCGAGCACGAGCAGGCGATACGAGAGCGAGAGCGCGACTAGCTTGCGCAGCATGGGGCGGGCCTGCTCAGTTCGCTTCGGCCAGCGCCTTCAAGGCGCTGGTGCCATGAACGACGACGGCCTCGCCGGCGCGCACGCCATCCTTGAGGATGACCTGGCCATCGGCCGCGCCCACGCGGTGCACGGTGCGGCGCTGATAGCCACGCGGCGTGGCGACAAAGACCACCTCGTCCACGCCGATCGTGGTCACTGCGCCTTCGGGCACGGCAACCGCCCCGCCGCTGGCCGCACCCCACACGGTGATCGAGCCGACCCGACCGGCCACGATGCCGGGATCGGCGGGCAATTGTGCCTTGAGCGTAGCGGAACGGGTGGCGGGATCGATCGCGTTGCCCACCGCCGTGACCATGCCGGTCACGCTGCCGCTGCCGCCGGCCACTGGCAGGCGCACGGTCTGGCCCACGCGCACCTGGCCGATCAGCCGTTCGGGCAATTGGGCGGTTGCTTCATAGCGGCCGGCTGCGTCGATCACGAACGGCGCCGTGGTGCCATCGACCGGCATGCCGGCCTGGATATCGGCCTTGGTCACGCGGCCGGCGATGGGTGCGGTCAGGGTATAGGTGCCACTGCTGCCGCGCGCGCCGACCAGCGCCAGGATGCGCGCCTTTTCGCTGACGTCGGCGCCGGCTTCGGCCGCCACGGCGCGGGCTTCATCGGCGTGGGCCCCGGCGATAATGCCTTCGCGGTTCAATTGCGCCAGGCGCGCCGCGCTCGATTGCGCCACCCCGGCGCGGGCATGGGCGCGGGCGAGATCGGCTGACAGCGTCATGACGTCGCGGCTGGCGACCACCGCCAGGGCCTGGCCCCGCGTCACCGCGTCGCCTTCGACCACCAGGGTGCGCAGCACGGTGCCGGGCAGGGTGGCAGCCACGGCCACGCGGGCATTGGCCGGCGGGGCGATCATCGCGGGAAGATCAGCCAGCGGTGCCTGATCGGCCGCGCGGGCCGGCGCGGTGGCAATGCCGAGCGCCGCCGCCTTGGCCGGATCGACCACGAGCAGGCCATTGGCCGCCGGCGCGCTGGCCGGCGTTTGCGCGGTTTGCGACGTGGCCGGGGCAGGCGCCCGCTTAATCCACCAGGCGCCTGCCGCCGCCACAGCCAAGGCGGCCGCGCCGCCCAGAATCGCCCGTTGTCTTGCCCTGTTCTGCATGGGGCCCAGGTATCGTCCCGGCCTGACGAAAACCTGACGGGGTAGCGTTTTGGTGGTGTTTTCTCAGGCTTCGTCAGGCAAATGCGCGGGAAAGCGCAGGATCAGTGTGCGCGCTTCCGGCGCGGTGGCCAATTCTCCGCCATGGCCGGCCATGATCCGCTCGACGATGCTCAGGCCCAGGCCGGCGCCATCGCGGCTGGCATGATCGGCGCGGGCATGGCGCCGCGCCAGCCGGGCCAGCGCTTCGGGAGCAAGCCCGGGGCCTTCGTCTGCCACGCGCAGGCAGCGGCCCGGCCCGGCCGCAACCCGCACCAGGCCGCCTGGCGGGGTAACACGCACGGCGTTTTCGATCAGGTTGCGCAGCGCGGCGGCCACGGCCTCGCGGTGGCCTTGCACGGTAGTCGCGGCCATCTCGGCCGGCTCGTCCAGCGCGATCTCGCGCCCCTGGGTGATGATCTGCGGGGCGAGCGCGGCCACCACGTCTTCGGCCACGCCGGCCAGGATAAAGCTTTGCGGGGGTTGCGGGGTGGCGGCCTCTGCCTCGATCTGGGCCAGCAGCAGCAGCTGTTCGACCAGGCGCCGCATCGCCCCGATCTCGCGCCGCAGGTGGGCGCGGTCCAGGGGCTCGGGGCTGTCGAGCTGCATCGCCATGATCGCCAGCGGGGTGCGCAGTTCATGGGCAACATCGGCGGCAAAGGCTTCGTGCTGGGCAGCAGCATCGTCCAGCCGGGCGAGCAACGCGTTGATCGAGGTGACGAAAGGCGCCACTTCCACGGGCAGCTCGGCATGCGGCAGGCGCAGCCCGCGCCGCGCCGGGGCATGGGCGATGCTTTGTGCGGTACGGTCCAGCGGCCTGAGCGCGCGGTTGATCACCCAACTGGTCGCCAGCAAGGTTGGCACGATCACCACCAGGATCGGCAGCAGTACATGATCGCGCATCTCGCGCCAGGCGGCTCTGGTGTTGGCGCCGGTCAGATCCTGCGGCGTGATGTCGTATTCCCAGAACAGCGCAAAGATCAGCGTGGCCACGGCAAACACGCAGATCACGGCAAGGCCCGCCGACAGGCGCAGGCGGATCGAGCCGCGCCCCTGGCCCAGCGCGGCGATCATCCCTGCTCATCCTGCAACAGATAGCCCAGCCCGCGAATGGTGTGGAGCATGCTGCCCAGGCCCTTGTCATCCAGCCGCCGGCGCAGGCGCGAGGCGGCGGCATCGACCGCGTTGGGCGAAACCGCATCGTCGAAGTTATAGAGCGCGTTCTCGATCTGGCTGCGCCGCACCACGCTGCCCGCGCCGCGCATCAGCAGTTCGAGTAGGTCCGCCTCGCGCCGGGCGAGGTCGAGCCGCTGGCCAGCGGCGCTGGCAACGCGGCTGGCGGTGTCAAAGCGCAGCGGCCCCACCTCGATCACCGGATTGGCGCGCGGGCCAGGGCGGCGCAGCAGGGCGCGCAGCCGCGCGGCGATCTCGGCGGTTTCGGCCGGCTTGACCAGGTAATCGTCGGCCCCGGCGTCCAGCCCGCCGATGCGATCATCCAGCCCGCTGCGCGCGGTCAGCACCAAGACCGGCAGCGCCAGCCCCTCGGCCCGGCGGCGTTCCAGCCAGGCGCGGCCATCGCCATCGGGCAGGCCCAGATCGAGCAGCAGCGCATCGAACTGCGCGCAGGCCAATGCGGCATCGGCGTCATCCAGACTGGTGGCACGATCGCAGACGATGCCGGCGCGCGACAGCCCTTCGCCCATCAGCCCCGCCAGCCGCACGTTGTCTTCCACGATCAGCACCCGCATGGCTGGCGTGTTTAGCCATTAGGCGCCGCCAATGCCATGGTCCTGCAACAATTCCCTGCTGGAGCGGGCCGGCAGGGCACATTCCACTCTGCGATTAATCGCGTGGTGCGTATGACCAATTCTTGACGATTCGCCTGCGCAACCTCTAGCGGGCGCGAAGACTTGCTATGCAACCGGAGTGCGTCCCGTTCGCCAAATCGCTGCCTTGCCCTATCGCACTATCGGTGATGGCCTTTCTGCGCCCATCGAAGTGCTCCTCGTCACCTCGCGCGGGACGGGCCGCTGGGTCATTCCCAAAGGCAATTTCGGCAAGAACGAAGCCGCCCATGCCGCCGCCGCCCGCGAGGCGGAGGAGGAGGCCGGCGTGATCGGGGCGATCTGCCCCGCCGCGCTCGGCCGGTTCGAATACCGCAAGACCCTGCGTTCCGGCGCGTCGGTGATGGTCCAGGTCCAGGTTTTCCCCCTGGCCGTGACCGAGGAACTGCCGCACTGGGCCGAAGGGGAACAACGTACCCGCCAATGGTTTTCGCTTGCTGCTGCCGCCGACGCGGTGGACGAGCCAGACCTGCAGGCATTGATTCGCAGCTTCCGGGCCACGGAATTCCGGGCTCTTGCCACCACCGCACCGCTTGTCCGCCGCTTGGGCAGCGTGAAAGAAAGACTGGGCATGTTTCACTGGTTCCAGAACCTGTTGCCGCGCCAGGGCAACTTCTTCGAACTGTTCGAGGCGCACGGCCAAACCCTGATCGCCGGCAGCAATGCCTTGGCGCGCCTGCTTCAGGGCGGGCCGGGCATGGCCGATCACGTGCGCGAGATTGCCGAGCGCGAGCACGATGCCGATGCCATCACCCGCGAAGTGCTGGTGACCGTGCGCCGCACGTTCCTGACGCCGTTCGATCGCGGGGCGATCACCTCGCTGATCAGCGCGATGGACGATTCGATCGACCAGATGCACCAGACGTCGAACGCAATCTCGCTCTATGAAGTGACGGCGTTCGAGCAGGAAATGGCCGACATGGCCGCGATCATCGTGGAATGCGCGCGCGTCATTGCCGAGGCGCTGCCGCTGCTGCGCTCGATCCACGCCAATGCCGCCCGCCTGCACGAGCTGACCGAGCGACTGGTGCGCCTGGAAGGCAAGGCCGACGAGATCCACGACGCCGGCCTGTCCAAGGCGTTCAAGGCCCATGGCCAGACCGCGCCGATGCAGTTCTTCGTCGCCCGCGAAATCTACAGCCATCTTGAACGCGTGGTCGACCGCTTCGAGGATGTCGCCAACGAGATCGACGGCCTGGTCATCGACCACGCCTAAGGAGCCGGGTTCATGAACCATGTGGCCGTGGCGCTGCCCCTGATCATCGCACTGGTGATCATGGCCTTGGCGTTCGATTTCATCAACGGACTGCACGACGCGGCAAATTCGATTGCCACGGTGGTGTCCACGCGGCTGCTCACCCCGGTCCAGGCCGTGCTGTTTGCCGCGTTCTTCAACTTTGCCGCCTATTTCACCTTTGGCCTGAAAGTGGCCGAAACGGTGGGCAAGGGCATCATCGACAAGGACGTGATCACCCCGCAGGTGATCTTTGGCGCTCTGGTCGGCGCGATGACCTGGAACGTGATCACCTGGTGGCGCGGCATCCCCTCGTCGTCCAGCCACGCGCTGATCGGCGGGTTGCTGGGCGCGGGCACGATGCATGCCGGCACCAGCGCGATCGTGTGGAAAGGGGTGACCTCCACCACCTCGGCGATCGTGCTCTCGCCAGTGGTCGGCCTGGTCGTCTCGATGCTGCTGATGCTTTTGTCCTCGTGGCTCTTTGCCAAGGCCTCAGCGCGCACGGCCGAAGGCTCGTTCAAGAAGCTGCACCTGATCTCGGCAGCGGCCTATTCGATCGGCCACGGTGCCAACGACGCGCAAAAGACGATGGGGATCATCGCCGTGCTGCTCTATTCGCAGGGCATGCTGGGCGGCACGTTCCACGTACCCGGGTGGGTGGTGATCTCTTGCTACATCGCCATGGGCCTGGGCACGCTGTCGGGTGGGTGGAAGATCATCGAAACGATGGGCAGCCGCATCACCAAGCTGTCGCACCACCAGGGCTTCTGCGCCTCGGCCGGCGGCTCGATCATGCTCTTCGCAGCCAGCGCCTTTGGCATTCCGGTCTCGACCACGCACACCATCACCGGCTGCGTCGTCGGCGTCGGCGCCGCCCGCCGTGCCTCGGCCGTGCGCTGGAGCGTGGCGCAGCGCGTGGTCGTTGCCTGGCTTGTGACCATTCCCGCCTCGGCCCTGGTCGGCGCGATCTTCTACGAGATTGCCAAGCTGCTGTGATGATTGCCGGGGACCTGCAGCGCGCTGCGCGCGTTGCCTGCCTATGACCTATTTCGAGCATCCGTTGGCGGCCCTGGCCATCCAGCTGCTGATTCGCAGACTCGGCGGGGGCTGGTGGCTGGGGGCCGCCATCGGTTCCTCTTATTTCCTGGGCCGCGAAATCGCCCAGGCCGAATACCGCTGGATCGAGACATTCGGCCACGGCCTGCGCGCCAACATGCCCTGGTGGGGCCCGCTCGACCTGCGCGTATGGCCGAAACTGGATCAGTGGATCGACTGGATCGGCCCGCTTGTGACAACGTGCGCGGTGGCGCTGTTTGCACAGAAGCGGGAGCCAATGCGCTAAATGGTGCACCCGGTTGGTTCGATCCTGTTTTGAGAAACCACGCCAACACGTTATGCGGCAACCTTAGCGAGACAGGTGGCGGCAACCAATCTGTCCTGTCGCATGGATAAAGGTTCAGACTTGCGCGTGCGCCCACTTAGCGAATTGGTTCGTCTCCCCGAAGTCACGCTCTGCGCGGTTACCTCGGTCAACGTAGTCGCCACCGTGCGCGCAATGCAGGCGTGCCTTGTGCAGATCGATTTTGCCGATTGCGTCCTGTTCACCGATGCCGACATTGCCCCCGAATGCCCCATGATTCGCGTGGAGCGGATCGCCCCGTTACGATCCTCTGCCGCCTATTCCCACTTCGTGCTCCAATGTCTGCCCGATTACGTGAGCACCAGCCATGCCCTTGTCGTGCAATGGGACGGGCATGTACTCGATGGCGCACGGTGGAATCCGGATTTTCTGCAATATGACTATATCGGCGCCAGTTGGCCGCAATTCGACGACGGGCATGACGTTGGCAACGGTGGATTTTCGCTGCGTAGCCGGCGCCTGATGGCGTTGTGCCGCGATCCGGCCTTTCGCTCCGTCCACCCTGAGGACATCGCCATTGGCCGCGTCAATCGCGCCTGGCTGGAAAACCAGGGCATGCAGTTTGCCCCCCGCCACATCGCTGATTGCTTCGCGGCCGAGCGTTCCGGTGATCCCTTGGCAACATTCGGCTATCACGGGGTTTTCAATATGCCCCGCGCTCTGGGGCTAGAGGATTTCTGGACGCGCTATCGGCAATTGGATGAAAGAGGCACGATCCGCCCCGATTTCTGGCCCTTGTTGCGGGCGGTTGCCGGTGGGCGTCGCGGCGCGCTGCGTGTGCTGCGCATGATCGCGGATCGCGTGCTGGACAAATGCCGTGGCTGACGGACCGCCTTCACGCGCCGCCAAGCGGAAATCGCTTTCAGGGCCGGCCGGGCGCCGGATCGCGCTGCGGTGGCTGCGGCTGCTTGTGTATCTCGACGCGTTCCGGGCCGCCCCGGTCCGCTTCCTCACAGCGGCAAAATGGCGGCTTTTGGGGAAGCGCGTCAGGGCGCGCGGGCAATTCGCGCCGTTGCTCAGCTTGTCTCCGCGATCTTATCGCCTGTGGATGATGCAGCAGGGCGCCCCGCCGGTGGCATCCGTCGCCGTTGGCGCCCACCCGCCGATCATCGCGCTTGTCCAAGGCCCGGGCAACGATTATCCCGGCGGTCTTGCCAGAACGCTCGATTGCTTGGCAAGCCAGTCGATCGACGCCCTGATCATCGATAGACCGTTTGACGAAGTGCTGTCTGACAAGGGATTGCCCATTCCCTGGGACGCCCACCTCTGGTTCCTGCCGCTCTGGCCTGGAGACGTTCTGGCAGCCGACGGGGCAGTGCAGTATCGGCGCGCCATCGCCAAGACCCGATCCCGCATCGTCTATGCCGACGATGATCTGGTCACCGCGCAAGGGCAGCGGCATGATCCGCATTTCAAGCCCGATTGGAATGCGCCGCTTTTTGGCAATTTCGACTATTTGACCGGCGCTTGCCTGGTTCGGGCGAGCGCGCAGGATGTTCAGGCTGTGGCCCGGCATGCGGACTGGGCTGCTCGTCTGGTGGCGCATGTGGTGGCCGAATCTGCCGTTGCGCCTGCCCATCTACCGGCGGTTATCCACCATCGCGTCAGCCGGCCCCGGCCGCGATTGCCACTTGCGCTGCCCGCCGTGGCCCGCTGCCTGCCCCCAGTATCTGTGATCGTCCCCACCCGCAATCGCGTCGATCTGCTCAGAATCTGTCTCGATGGCCTCGCGGCGACCCGTTACCGCGACCTCGAAGTGATCGTCGTCGACAATGACAGTGACGATCCAGCGACGCTTTCCTATCTGCGCCAGCTGGACCCACGACGCCATCGTATCATCCACCACGCTGGCCCATTCAATTATTCGGCTATCAACAACCGGGCGGTCGAACAGGCCGGTGGGGATCTGATTTGCCTGCTCAACAACGATATCGAGATAGTCGATCCCGATTGGCTGGCAATCATGGCGACATCGGCTTTGCGGGCGGACATTGGCGCGGTGGGCGCCCGCCTGCTTTACCCCGATGGCAGAATCCAGCACGCCGGAGTGGTCATCGGTGTGGGCAATGCTGCCGGACATGCCCACCGCTTCGTCCGCCCTGGCGAGGCAGGCTATTTTCACCGTCATGATCTGCCGCAATTCGTCAGTGCGGTGACGGCAGCATGTCTTGTCGTCGCGCGGCAGCGTTTCCTTGCTGTCGGGGGATTGGATGAAGACAGCTTCCCGGTGGCGTTCAACGATGTCGATCTGTGCCTGCGTCTCAATGCCCAGGGTTGGCAATCGTTTTACGAACCACGCGCCACGCTCGTGCACCATGAATCGGTGTCCCGAGGGCATGACCGCGATCCCGCCGGTGCGACCCGCTTAGCCGGAGAACTGGCGGCCCTGCAGCAGACTTGGGGGACTGCACGGCTGGTTGATCCCTACCATCATCCCCAATTGAGCCGGGCGAGCGAAACGTTCGTCGTGGCGGTGTAAAGGTGGGCCCGATCTTGGTCCCGATCATCTTGACCCAGACAATGCGATCGTATCGCCCCATCGCATCGCATTGCCGTGAACCAAGGAACCTTCCCCTTTGACCAATCCGCTTCCCGGCATTCCGCTGATCGAATCGCCGCTGTTCCCCAGCCTGCAGGCGTCGCTGAACCTGACTGCGGACGAAGCGCGCATCGCCCAGTCGCTGGCGACAAACGGCTTTGCGGTGATTGACTTTCCCGATGCAGAACTCGATTCCCGGATCGCGCGGATCAAAGCGAACCTTGCGCCGCGCTTCGTCGGGGTGGACCTGAACGATCCCGCCAGCGTCAAGGCCGGCGGCGACCGCCGTATCCAGGATGCCTGGACCTTCGACGAGGATGTCAAGGCCATCGCCTGCAACCAGGTCGTGCTCGATTTGCTCGGCAAACTTTACGGACGTGACGCGTTTCCATTCCAGACGTTGAATTTTCCGGTCGGAACCCAGCAGGAAGCGCATACCGATCTGGTGCACTTTTCCAGCTTGCCCGAACGTTTCATGTGCGGGGTGTGGCTGGCCATGGAAGACATCGGCACCGAAGCAGGCCCGTTGCACTACTGGCCCGGTTCGCACCGCTGGCCGGCGCTCAACAATCTGCTGATCGGTCGCCAAGGCTATGGTTCGAAACTGGACTCCGCCCAGGATCCGTTCGCTGTCGCATGGCGCGCACTGGTGGCGGCCCACCAGGTCGAGCCACAAACCTTTCTGGCCAGAAAGGGGCAGGCGCTAATCTGGACTGCCAATCTTCTTCATGGCGGGGGATGGCAATCCGATCCTCACCGCACGCGGTGGTCTCAGGTCACGCACTACTACTTTGCGGACTGCATATATTATACGCCGGCGTTCTCGGACGAGGCGTTCGGTCGTCTCGACGTGCGCAACCCGGTTTCGATCGTCGATGGCACAGTCCACGCCGGGCGCCATCTGGGCCAGGATCTGCCGCGGCGCAAAAAGGGCGGAGGGCTCGGTCCCCGCCGCGCGCTTGCGCGGCTGTTAGGCCGATGACTGGCTGGCGGCGTGGCAGCTTTTCGCGTGGGCGGTCCAGCCGTGCCAACCGAAAAATCGGGTGTCGTTTCGTCGTATTTACGCGGCCGCCGGCTATACCCCAGCTTGCGCTGGTGTTGCGTATGTCCTAGGCCGTAACTTCGATCCCGGCACCCTCAGGGGACGCCGGCAAAGGCCCTGTCGCGAGGAGAAAGCACGCAGGAATAGCGGCAATATTTCAAGTGCTTTCGACGCCGATAGTGGGCCCTTTGGGGCGAGTTGCCAAGCGGCGCCAATCAAGAGTTTACGACCAAGCAACCGCTGAAATATGGTGCTAGCCGGCCCAGCCGGCGGCTCGATCGTCTGATGCAGGATATATGAACGCTGAAATGACCCACGTTGCAGATGCAGAGCCTGCGCCGAGCAAATTCGATGTACCGCACTGGTTGAAAAAGAACCGCTGGTTTCTGCTGTTTGTAGTCGTCCCCACTGTGCTTGCCGTGATCTATTACGGGCTCGTGGCCGGCGATATCTACGTCTCGGAGTCGCGATTTGTCATCAAGTCTCCCGACGAGAAGCGGCCTGCGCTGTCCTCATTGGCAAACCTTATTCAGACGACCGGGCTTTCGACGGGGCAGGAACAGTCCAACGAAGTTCTGGAATTCGTGCGTTCGCGCGATGCGTTGAACGAGTTACAGAAAAGAATTGATATTCGCCAGAAATACACGACGGGTGGTGATTTTCTTTCGAGATTCCCAAGTTTTGTTTCGGGAAAATCTTTCGAAAATCTTTACAAGTATTATGGCAAGATGGTGGATGCCAATCTGGATGCGCAAACCGGCACCGCCGTGGTAAAAGTCAAGGCCTTCACGCCGGACGACGCCTACCAGATCAATCGCATCCTGTTGTCGCTCAGTGAAGACATGGTCAACCGGCTCAATGCTCGTGCACAAGGCCGGGGTATTGCCGAGGCCGAGCAGCAACTGGCGCAGGCCAGCCAGCGTGCCCGCGAAGCGACTGTTAACCTGACCCGCTATCGCAACCAAAGCGCCCTAATCGACCCGGTCAAACAGGCCGGCGGCGTTGTCGAAATTGCCAACCAGTTGACTGCCCAGCGAGCTGCACTGCAAGCGCAATTGTCGATGATGGAGCAGCAGACACCACGCAATCCGGCGATCCCGGCGCTGCGCAATCGCATCGCTGCGCTATCGGCCCAAGCTGCCCAGCAGAACAGCCAGGTTGCGGGCGGTGCTGGCGCGATGGCGTCCAAGCTGGGCAATTACGAGGATTTGCTAGTCGAGCAGAAGTTTGCCAACGACAGCCTGACGGTGGCGAACGCAGCACTGGTCCAGGCCCGCGCCGATGCGCAACGGCAGAAATTCTATCTGGAACGTGTCGTCGAACCCAACCGACCAGACGAGGCTTTGCTGCCCTCGCGCCTGCTCAGCATCCTGTCGGTGGCGGCGTGCGCGCTGTGCCTCTATTTCATCGGGTGGATGCTGGTGGTCGGCATCCTTGAGCACGCCCCGGAAGATTGACCGATGGCTGCACCAATTACCTGGGCGCGTTGGCGGCGAGGTTTGCGCATTCAGAAGCGGGTTATCCATGCGCTGATGATCCGCGAACTTACCACGCGATACGGCCGCGAAAACATCGGCTTTCTGTGGATCATGGTCGAGCCCCTACTGTTTGCCGGTCTTGTTGCGCTGATCTGGCGATTCATGAAGGGCTCCGAGGAGCATGGCATCAGCGTGGTGGCATTCGTAGTATCGGGCTATATTCCGATCACGTTGTTTCGCCATGCCGTGTCCCGCTGCGTGATGCTGTTCCAGGCCAATGGTAGCCTGATGTATCATCGCCAGATCAAGATACTTGATTTTATTCTGGTGCGTTTCCTGATCGAAATGATCGGCGCGATGATGGCATATGTATTCATTGGCTCGATATTGATCGCTTTCGATCTTTTTCCGGTACCTGCCAATATGGGCTATTTGGTATTCGGCTGGTTTCTGTATTCGCTTTTCACACTATCGCTATGCTTGATCATTGCGCCACTTTCCGAAACATCGGAAGTACTGGAAAAGTTCATACCGGTGACAACCTATGTGATGATCCCTTTTTCGGGTCTGTTCACGATGTCATCCTGGCTATCTCCGCAATTGCGCGGATACCTGATGTGGTCTCCCTTCGTCAACGCCATGGAAATGATGCGCTACGGGCTGTGGGGCGAGCGTGTTGAGCCATACTACAATGTCGCCAACCCGCTGTATTGTTCAATGATCGCTGCCGCTATCGGTCTACTCCTATGCCGGCGCATCCGCAAAACGATTAATGTCGAATGATTACATGCACCAACCTTTGCAAAAACTACAAGCACGGCGGCGGAACCAAGCGCGTGCTGAACAACGTCAATTTCACCGTGGAGCGAGGCGATCGTCTTGCGCTGTTGGGGCGTAACGGTGCGGGCAAGACAACGCTGATCAAGTTGATTGGTGGGGTAGAAATGCCGACATCGGGAAAGGTCCATCGCACGATGACGGTATCGTGGCCACTGGGTTTTGCCGGCGGATTTCAGGGAAGTTTGACCGGCTATGACAATGCGCGATTCATCGCCCGGATATATGGCCGCGACTACAAGGAAATGCGCGACTTCATTGAGGATTTCACGGAGCTGGGTCGGCAGCTGCGGATGCCGGTCAAAACCTATTCATCGGGTATGCGCGCCCGGTTGGCGTTCGGGCTGTCGCTCGCCATCGAATTCGATTGCTATCTGATCGATGAAATCATCCTGGTCGGCGATCAGAACTTTCAGCGCAAATGCCATCACGAACTGTTCGAAAAGCGCAGTGACCGCACCATGATATTGGCTTCGCACAGCAACGATGCCGTCAGGCAGTACTGCAACAAGGCGTTGCTCCTGTCCAACGGCCATGCCGAGCTTCAAACCGATGTGGAGCAGGCGCTGGCGGTTTATAGCCAGTTCTGACTGGGGCGGCCGGCCTGGCGTGCGACGCGTGGCAACCGCTGCCCCATCGCCGCTTGGGCAATGGGGCGCGATCGTTCAGCAAAGCACCTGCGAATAGATCTTGCCGTAATTTTCGACGAGTGGGCCCATATCGTAATTCCGGCCCAAGTGCTGCGCCTGTTCTGCAAGCCGGGCGCGAAGGCTGTCGTCAAGGATGGCTTCCATCGCTGCGGCAAAGGAATCGATGAACGTGGCTGTGTCGCGCACCGCCTTCACGATAATGCCGCCGCATGCGCCATGTGCGTCTTTGAGCATATTTTCGATTTCACCGACATCACTGGCCACGACAGGCGTTCCCACCTGCAGGGCTTGTATGATGCACAGCGGATAGGATTCACCCGCGAAACGTGTGGGCACGACGGCGACATCGCTGAGGCGGTAAAGGCCGTGAATACGCGCTTGATAACCCAGGAAACTGATATCCGGGTCTTTACCATAACGCTTGCGATGGCGGTCGGGTTCATCGCCCTCGCCAACAAGGCACAAGTGCATCGCGCTGTGTGGATTGCGTTTGCGAACCGCGACAAACGCTTCGATGGCCGCGCGCCAGCCCTTGCGTTTGATGCCCCGGGCTACCAGCGTAAAGACGATGGCATCCTCCGCGATGCCCAGATCGGCGCGCGTTTTGGGAAATGGCAGTGGGTCGATGGGCATCGCGTTGGCCATTTTCGTGAACCGCTCAGGCGCAATGTCCTGGCCTTGCAGCGGCAGCAGATTCTTGTCGGCGGTATAGACGAAGTGGTCGATCGCCGAAGTGATGCGCGTCATGCTCTCGAATGGAATGTCGGAAGCCTCGTAAGACCCGTGGAGCGTGACGACATAGGGCAAGGCGGGGTCGAGATTCCACATGTGGTAGAAGTGCATTTCTGCCCCTACCGTGTGGGAATGTATCAGGGACACACCCAATTCCCGCATCGCCCGACCACAACCGTATTCGGTTATCCACGCGGCATCGTACACCGATACTGCGGGATTGAGCGCCCGGCGCATATGCTCGTTCACCTCTTCGGAGTTGAACACCAGAATGGAAACGATCCATCCAGCCTCCACCAGGCTGTTGGCCAGCTGTATCGGGAAATTTTCACCGCCACCCGGGATAAAGCCCAGCATCGCCAAAAGAATATGCGACTTTTGCCGACGGGTTGAAAGCATCTTGTCGAGATTGCAATGGAGATCGAGCACCCCGTGCGTAGCCTCGACATCGAAGTATTTATATTGCTTTGCAATATTTTCATAAAATTTGATAGTCGTTGCGTCGGGAATGGTCCAAGTCTTGCGCATCTCGATCATGACTCGCTCCAGTTCGTTGTAGAACCTGGTTCCGGTGAATGAGCTGGATGATGTGTTCGAGCCATGTCGGCGGAAATACGATACGGCATCGGGATGCCAGGCGATCTGCCCGCCGCCGGCAATCTGCAGATAGAGATACCAATCGCCTACGACCTTGAAGCTGGCTGCCTCGTCCCATACGCGCTGGGCAATGGGGGCGCGGCGGAACAGGCATCCACCAACATTGGCAATCACATTGCTGACGCCGAACCCGTGTGCAAACCAGTCTGCGGCAGGCCGAACGAGCTGCTCTGCCCAGATGCCCGCTTCGGCATCTTCTCGATAGGTGTCGAGCCAAAGATTGGCTGTACCCTCAATGTCGGTTTCCAGAATGCGGCCAAACGCCATTTGTACGCTGTCATCCGCGAAAAACGGCACCAGTTTCTCTACGAAATCGGGTTCGCAGAAATCATCGCTTTCGCAAATCCAGACAATTTCACCGTCAACATTATCGAGGCCTTTGTTCCATTGCTTGAACACGCCGCCAGAGTTGTTGACATTGTATATTTTACGAATGCGATTGCCATATTTCTCAGAAAAACGATCAATCACCTCGCGGCTATTATCGGATGAGCAGTCATCTAGAACCAATATATCAATATTCTGGTAAGTTTGCGCCAAAATGGAATTTAGTCGCTGTTCCAAAAACCGACCATGGTTGTAATTCGGAACAATTGCCGATACTTTGGGACAGAAGCGCTTTTTGGCAACTTTTTGCCGAAATGGAATTGTCGCTCGCAACTCGTGCTTGCCATAGAGAGACCAGTGCACAAACGGATTCATGCCTGAATCAGCAATGTCGGTATACAGCGCCAGATAGAACCGTGTCGAAAAATCAGCGCTCGGGTCACGGCCTTCCAGCCAGCCTTGAGTCATGTAGTGGAAAAAGGGATCCGCGCCGGAGATGCGAACGTCGGGATATGTCTGCAAATAGAAATCGGCCGAGAAATCCTGCTTCAATTGCCTGATATCGGCTTCGGATAACCCGCGATACGCGTCTTCTTCCGAAAGGATCGTAACGGTTTGGCCAGCCGGGCTGATGTGTCCGGTTGCGTTCGGGGCTGCCGCGTTGCGGATGACTTCCGGTTCGTGCGCGGGCGCAAAAGTGCTGATGGGCGCTGCCAGGGGCGCGCGAGGCGCGGAGGCTCGCGCATCTGCGGCTGCGATATCGCCAAACAGATGGTGAAAGAACGGGTGGTTTCCCGGCCGCAGGACATCGGGATGGGCGAGAATATAGCCGATGGTATCGAAACGGGCATTGGGATCGCGCCCCTGGCGCCAACCGTGATGAAGATAGTGTTCGAGCAAATCTTCGTTGCTCAAGGCCAGATCCGGATTGCTGGCCTTGTAGAAAACTTCGTCGAATTCGGCTTTAGCTTTGGTCTTTTGCTCGGCTGTCAATGCATGCGTGCAATCGTTTTCTGTAAGCATATGGGAAGGGGGGCCTTGGCTGGGGAGGACTAACGCTTCGCGTCCTACACACTGTGAAAGTTACACAATTTGGAAGATTTTCAATCCGGGGGCTGTTCACGCTCCAACGCATTTACCGCATAGTTCGTCTCAAATCGACAGAATGTCGCTGGCAGGGCGGCGGGCGTCGGACTAGCGCGAAGGTGCTCAAGGCCAGTATCGGAAGGGTTGCATGGGTTTCTGGTTTTTTGATGCAGCCACAAAGATATTGAAGCTGTCGGCCGGCATCGCGATGGCTGCGTCCCTAGCTCCATTGTCCGCCAAAGAGAGTCAGGCGCCAGATGCCGATACGCCTGCGGTTCGTTTGGCAAAAGGCGGCACTGCCGATCGTATCGCGATTTTGGGCGAACAAGTCTATCCCCGTGCAGACCTGGCCGCGGGCGACACGCGCTTCGATCCTGCCAGTACGCTTCTCGTCAATGCTCTTGGGGCGAAGTCCGGCATGTTCGGCGCCGCCGCGCGCGATGGTGTAACCTGGGCGAATGCTTACGTTCCCGGCACTGATCGCAGCGGTGTCGTGCAGCTTTATTCCCTTTCGACCACGGGGAACTATGGCGCCTTTTTTGGCGCGCGATCGAGCGACAACCCGAGCGGGCAGGCAGAGAATGTCATCGGCAGTATCGATCTGGTCGTGGCGGACAGCGCGCAGCCGCATCTGCACTGGGCGCATTACTCGGAAGGCTATGTTCCGGCCGGCAAGCGAGGATATCGGTTGCTGATCAATGACGAAAACTCCATTCAAAATGATTCCGATCCGGCGCCTTCTGCCGACCCGTACAACGTCAATCCGCAACATCTTTTGAACAACTTGCGCGTAGACTGTGGAATTGGAATGCAAAGTGCGAACAGTTGCACGAACCCCTTGTCTATTCTAAACAATGGCGCGAGCTATCGTGTCGGCATTCTGTTCGGCGACCGCTCCATCGATGTTGTGAACGGGGCGGCGAATGCGGTTGCGCTGCCGTCGGCTTATGCGCTGTCGTGGTTCGGGCAGGCCGGAAATCCGTCATGGCGCATTTATGCCCAGGCCCGTCGCGCCAATGCCGGGCGAGTGGTCATGACGGATGCGGCGATGACGGTCGCGGTGGGTGATGCCGCAACTCCGGGATTGCAAGTGGCACAGAATTTCGTGGCAACACCGGCCGTGATCGCGTCCGGTGCGCCGCCCGCCATTTCGGGCAATTGCCCCGTTACCGGTCAGCGCGGCGGCAGCACGGCGGGGGTCTTTGCCTTTGCCGCCGATTGCCCGGCGGGGCGCATCACGATCCATATCGCTGCAGCGGCGCCGACCGGTTGGGCCTGCTTTGCCTCCAATCTGGACAAAACTGTAAGCGTTGTCAGGGAAACAGCGTTTGACCAGACAAGCGCAACAATGGATGTATCCAGCGCCGAAAGTACAGATTCAGTAGTTTTTTCCTGTAACGGTTTTTGAAAAACGAACGCTTTTGGGTCGCGAGCAAGACATGGATGTTATAGGAATTTTTGGCGCAAACGGTTTTATCGGGCGCCACCTGACGCGCGCATTGGTGGGCCGTGGGCTGCGCGTCGTCTGTTTCGGGCGCCATTTTCCATTGGATTTTGAAAGCGAGTTTGGCAATCGTGCCGATTTGCGCCTGATCGATTTTCATGACGACATGGATGTTTACCGGAAGCTGATCGGTATTACACATGTGGTGCATCTGATAAATTCGTCAAATGCCGCAGTCGGAAACGAAAAAGTTGTTGCTGATATAAACAGCAATGTAATTCCCCATGTTATTTTTGTGAAGTCTTGCATTCTTTCTGGGGTGAAATCTTTTACGTTTCTGTCGTCTGGCGGAACAGTTTATGGCATTCCGCAAAAAGTGCCGATCGATGAAAGTCACCCCACATTTCCCATAAACTCTTACGGCCTGAACAAGCTGTTCAGCGAGCATTATCTGAGAATGCTCAGCAGAAATAGCGGGATGGGCTATAATATCCTGCGCGTGGCCAATCCATATGGTCCCGGCCAGCTCGGGATTGGTGGGCAGGGTTTGATCGGGACAATCATGCAGCGCTATCTGCAGGGGCAGCCGGTATCCATTTTCGGCAGCGGGTTGCACCAGCGTGACTATCTGTACATCGACGACACCATCGATGCGATCGTGCGTGCCGTCGAGCGCGAGCCTTTAAACGATGTGGTCAATATCGGCAGTGGTGTGGGGGTATCGATCCTGGCGGTAGTGGATGCCGTGGAGGCGGCATTGGGCTGTCAGATTGCCCGAGAGCACGTTCCCGATCGCACGACCGACGCGGCAGACAACATTCTCGATACAAGCCGCGCGGAACGGCTTCTGGGATGGAAAACGGTGACGCCTTTTGCGGACGGTGTGGCCAAAACGGTGGCGTGGAATCTGCGTCACCGCGCGGTTGCGGGCGGCGGAATATAGTTTGGTTTCGGATGCCTTGCCGGATCGCCACGGTTAGCTGTTGCGGTGCTTGCAAGCAGGGAATGGTTTGGGCATTCGCCGCCGATGGCGGAATTGCCCCTTGGCGCTGCGTTTGGGCATGCGATGGAGAATTTTACTCATGCACGACTCCGCATTTCGGATCGGTGAACTGGTTATGCGGACCTATTGCGATCTTGCCCATGCCAAGGTCCTGGAAATAGGTTCTTTGAACGTGAACGGATGTCTGCGTGATGCTGCGGCACCAACGACCATCTATATCGGTCTCGATCTCGAACCTGGTCCCTCGGTCGATATGGTTATAGCCCCCGGTGGCGAGTATCCGGTTGAAAACGACAGTTTCGATCTGGTTATGGCATCATCGGTTTTCGAGCATGATCCCCGTTTCTGGGAAACGTTCTTGCGGATGTGCCGTGCGGCCCGCCCGGGCGGACATATTTATGTGAACGCCCCGTCCAACGGCACGGTTCACCGCTATCCAATGGACTACTGGCGGTTCTATCCCGATGCGGGCCTTGCCCTGGCTGACTATGCCCGCGCATGCGGACTTGAAGTCGATCTGGTCGAAAGCTTCACCGGCCATCGCCATTCCGACGTGTGGAATGATTTTGTCGCGGTTTTCCGCAAAGGGCCGAGTGCCGACCCCCTCAATACTGCATTTGTCTACCAGCGATATCCGTGTTCCAACGTGCGGACATGGCAATCGTCGGCGGTATTCCATGGCAGTGAAGCCACCGAAGACATGGCCATTCTGGCCCGGCTGCGGCAGCAGGTTGACGAGGCGGCGGCGCAGACAGATGCGACCGAGGCCTTGCGCGACCAGATTGCCCAGCTGGAACAGGCCCTGGCGCAGAAGCGCCAACAGGAGCAGGAGCGCAGCGACGAGCTGACGCATCTGGCCGCGGCCATGGCGGGTGCCGATCAGGACCGCGAGCGCCTTGGTTCGGAAAATGCCGACCTGGCCAGCCGGGCAGCGGTGCTGCAAAGCCACCTGGTTCAGCGGCAGGAGGAAGTGGATCAGGCTTGGCTGCGTGTAAGGGAGCTCGAAGCCGAGCGCGAAGCACTGCGCGATCAGGTCGAGCAACTCCACGCGGCCCAGGCCAAGAGCGGCGCAGAACTGATCGAGTCGGAAAAATGGGTTTACGATCTTGCCGGTCAGCGGCGAAAGCTGGAGCAACGGCTCGCGGCGGTCGAGGTCGCACTCGCTGCGGCTGAACGGACCATCGTGGATCTAAAGCGGGACGGCGCTGTTCGCGAACAACAGCTTCGCGATCATCATGAAACCAATCGCGCTCTGGCCGGTGGCGTTGCGCGTCTGAGGGCATTGCGCGGCAGCGCGGAGCAGATTGCGGCCCAGGCCCACGATCTTCATTCGCAATGGCACGCGGAGCAACACCCCCTTACAGGCTTGGCCGCTGTTGTCCGCGATGCGCTGGCACCGGGGAGCGCCCCCGCGAGCAGCACCATGCTGCGCGAGGATGAGCCATTCGTCGGCCAGACCGTTCCGGCGCAACACAAGGCGGCGCTTCATGCCAATATCGAAAAGCTAGTGGCGCGCGTCACCGAACAGCAGCGCGCGCTGTTTGACGAGCAGGCGCGCACTGCCCAGCTCCACGAAACGATTGCCGCATTGCGGGCCGAAGCGCTCGGGTATCATGCCAAGGCATCGACCGCGCTTGAGCAGCTGGAGGTGCTGCGCGCCGAACATGGCCAGCAAGCGCGAAAATTGCGTGCAGTCGAGGAGCGGGCTGCCAAGAAAGATCGCGATCTCATGTGGATGCGTCGCCTCTATCAGCTGATGGATTACGCCGGTAGCGGATGGCGCGGTCTACTGCCGCCAGCATTGCGCCGCCGGGTGTTGAACAGACTGCTAATCGGCAAAAGGCATTTTGATGGTCCGGCGTATCTGGAAAAATACGCGGACGTTGCCGCCTCGGGGATGGATCCTCTGCGCCATTACGTCAATCACGGGATGGCAGAGGGCCGTTTCGTCGATCTCGGCGGGTAGGGTGGTCGCCTTGCGCGACATGAACGCAAGCGGGCCATCGTGGTGATGGCACAGGCGCGATGGGCTGACTCGACCAGACATGTTCGGGTTGTTTCCGGTAAGAGAGAGCAGGTATGCACGTTACGACTTTGGCAATCCCGGACGTGAAGGTGTTCACCGCAAATCGGATCGGTGACGAGCGCGGTTATTTCGCCGAAACATTTAGGTTGGACCTTTTTGTACAGACCTGTGGCGAGCATCTGTTTGTCCAGGACAACGAATCGCTCAGCGCTAGGGCGGGCACGATCCGGGGGCTGCATTTCCAGAGCGAGCCTCATGCCCAGGGCAAACTGGTGCGGTGCACGGCGGGTGCGCTGTTCGACGTGGCGGTCGACATCCGGGTCGGCTCGCCCACGTTTGGGCACTGGGTTGGCGAGACGCTCAGCGCGCAAAATGGACGACAATTGTGGGTTCCCCCCGGCTTTGCCCATGGCTTCTGCTCGCTCGAGCCGGGAACGGTCATCGCCTACAAGGTGACGGCGTATTACAATGCCCAATCTGACAGAGGTCTGGCCTGGGACGATGCAGATATCGGCGTAATGTGGCCGGATATCGCCGATCCCGAGACTTTGTCTTCGAAAGACCAAAATCAGCCCAAGCTGGCCCAATTGCCGGCCTATTTTTCTGCCTGAGGCATTGGTCGATCTTGTGTCGCAAAAATTCTGGAGATTTACTTCATGCGTGTGATTGTAACTGGCGGCGCTGGATTTATCGGTTCCGCCTTGGTCCGTTTCCTCGTCTTGGAAAAAGGCTATGAAGTACTCACCATCGATGCGCTGACTTACGCCGGCTGCGAAGCGTCCTTGCGCGCGGTGGAAGGCCGGGCCAACCACCGCTTTTTGCGGGCCGATATCAGGGATGGCGCGGCCATGGCCGAGGCCATCGGCAGTTTTCGCCCGGATCGCGTGATGCATCTAGCTGCAGAAAGTCATGTCGATCGCTCCATCACCGGCGCGGCTGACTTCATCCAGACCAATATCGTGGGCACATTCGTGCTTCTGGAAGCGGCGCGCGCCTATTGGAACGGCCTTGATGGCGCCGCCAAGGCAGCCTTCCGCTTCCTCCATGTGTCTACCGACGAGGTCTATGGCTCGCTGGGTAACGAAGGACTGTTTACCGAAACCACGCCTTATGATCCGTCCTCGCCCTATTCGGCGTCCAAGGCGGCTTCCGACCACCTTGCCAAGGCCTGGGAGCGGACTTACGGGATGCCCATCGTGGTCTCAAACTGTTCGAACAACTACGGCCCGTATCACTTCCCGGAAAAACTCATCCCGCTTACGATCCTCAATGCGCTAGATGGCCGTTCGCTGCCCGTTTATGGCAAGGGCGAAAACGTGCGCGACTGGTTGTTCGTCGATGATCATGCCCGCGCGCTCGACATGATCATCGCCCATGGGCGGATTGGCGAAACCTATAACGTCGGCGGCCGGAACGAGCGCCGCAACATCGACGTGGTGCGGCGCATCTGCACGGTGCTCGATGCTCTGGTCCCCGCAGCGACCCCGCGCGAAGAGCTGATCGATTTCGTCACCGATCGCCCCGGCCACGATGCGCGCTATGCCATCGACGCCACCAAGCTGGAAAACGAATTGGGCTGGCGTGCCCAGGAAAATTTTGACAGCGGGATCGAAAAGACGGTTCGGTGGTATCTCGACAACGAATGGTGGTGGCGCCCGCTGCGCGACCGCTACGACGGCGCGCGTTTGGGGCTCGACGCAGCAAAATCCGGGATGATCGCGTGAAGATTGCCGTTACTGGCCGCTATGGGCAGGTCGCATCGAGCTTGATCGAGCGCGGTGCCTTGGCCGGCCACGATATCGTGCCTCTCGCTCGGCCGGAAATCGACTTGGCACGGCCTGACACGGTCGGCGATGCCCTGGCGGCCGTGGCGCCCGATGTGATCGTGTCCGCCGCCGCCTATACCGCCGTCGACAAGGCCGAGGCCGAGCCTCAACTTGCGGAAGCGATAAATGTGCTCGGCCCCGCGGCAGTGGCAGCGGCCGCCAGCCGGCTGAATGTGCCCGTCATTCACCTTTCCACGGACTATGTGTTTGATGGCGCGCTCGATCGCCCTTACCGCGAATGCGACGCAACTGGTCCCATTGGTGTCTATGGCGCGTCCAAGCTGGCGGGTGAGCAGGCGGTGGCCGAAAACTGCCCGAACAATGCGGCCATTTTGCGCGTGGCTTGGGTCTATAGTCCGTTCGGGGGCAATTTCGTGAAGACCATGCTGCGGTTAGGCGCCGAACGCGAAGAAATCGCGGTGGTGGCAGACCAGATCGGCAATCCCACCAGCGCGCTCGACATTGCCGATGGCATTCTGACTGTCGCGGGCAATATGGTTGGCAGCCGGGATGCCGAGCTGCGCGGCATTTTTCACATGACGGCGGCGGGGGAAGCCAGCTGGGCAATGTTGGCCGAAGCGATTTTCGCAGCCTCTGCTGCGCTGCAAGGTCCGTCGGCACGCGTGCGGCCCATTCAAGGAATTGATTACCCGACGCCAGCTGCCCGGCCCATGAACTCCCGCCTCGACAGCACGCTCATTGCAAACGTGCATGGCGTGACGCTGCCTGAATGGCATGGTGCACTGGAGCGGGTCGTCCAACGCTTGCTTGCTGCATAAAGCCGACTGGTGATTGATTACAAAAGGAACGTATAAGATGAAGGGTATCATTCTGGCGGGTGGAAGTGGAACCCGACTATATCCGATGACACTTGCTACGTCAAAGCAGTTGATGGCTGTCTATGACAAGCCGATGATCTATTATCCCCTCAGCACGTTGATGCTTGCGGGTATCCGGGATGTGCTGATTATTTCAACGCCCCGCGATCTTCCCGCGTTTCGTTCTCTTTTGGGCGATGGCGCGCAATGGGGCATGCGGCTGGAATATGCCGAACAACCCAGTCCCGATGGCTTGGCGCAGGCTTATGTGATCGGTGCGGATTTCGTCGGCAATCAGCCTTCGGCCTTGATTCTTGGCGATAACATCTTTTACGGGCATGGCCTGCCTGATCTGCTGCGCAGCGCCAAGGCGCGAACATCGGGCGCCAGCGTCTTTGCCTATCACGTATCCGATCCGGAACGGTATGGCGTCGTCGCATTCGACAATGACATGAAAGCGATTGCGATCGAGGAAAAGCCCGCGCAGCCCCAGTCCAACTGGGCGGTTACCGGGCTGTATTTCTACGATGCGCAAGTCGTCGATATTGCCGCCGATCTCAAGCCTTCCGTGCGGGGCGAACTGGAAATCACCGACGTGAACCGGGTCTATCTCGAACGTGGCGAACTGTCCGTCGAGATCATGGGGCGCGGTTATGCCTGGCTCGATACCGGTACACCCGACAGCTTGCTGGACGCGGCAGAATATGTGCGGATCCTGGAAAAGCGGCAAGGTTTCAAGATCGCCAGTCCCGAGGAAATTGCGTTCCGCAATGGTTTTATCGACGAAACTGGCTTGCAACGCGCTATCGATAAACTGGGCAAATCGGATTATGGGCGCTACTTGAGGACCGTTCTGTCAGGGGACCTGAACCGGTGACAACGGGGGGCTGATCGTCCTCGGACACGAAGTGCCGACGGGCGGCATGACCTATTTTGCGGAACTATTTCATGAAGCTCCAATCCTCGCTTCTTTTGAGCACGACGCTACTGCTGGGAGCGTGCGCCACTCTGCCGTCCAGCGGCCCGACCGGTAGCCAGGTGACCAAGGCGGTGGCCAGCGACCAGCAAATGGACCTCTCGCTGGTGGAAGTGGATAGCCCTGCCCAGATTCCGCCGCAGGCCACGGACGTCGGGATGCGATTGATGGACCGGCCGCCGCCGCCCACCGACATGGTCGGCCCCGGCGATGTGCTGAACGTGGCGATTTACGAGGCTGGTGTCACCCTGTTTTCGAATTCGACCGGTCTTTCAGGGGCTTCGGCCAGCGCCGGCATCGATACCGGCGCACGCGCGCAGAATCTGCCTGAAATGCGGGTGGACGATAATGGCGACATCACGATCCCGTATGCGGGCAAGCTGCGGGTGCTCGGCGAAACGCCGGTCGAAATAGAGCGGCAGATTCGCCTGGCATTGCGCGGATATTCGCAGAACCCCCAGGTTCTGGTGACGCGCCGGTCGGTCATCACAAATTCCGTCATTGTTGGTGGCGAGGTTGCAAGGCCTGGCCGCCTGGTGCTCGACACCAACCGTGAAACGCTGTCTGATGTGGTGGCCCTCGCGGGCGGTTATCGCGGCAAGGCGAGCGATCTGATCGTACGTGTCAAACGGCGCGATGAAAGTGCGGATTACCGCCTGAGCACGCTGCTCGACAATCCGTCCCTGGATGTGCGCGCCTATCCCGGCGATCGTTATACGCTGATCTATGATCCGATGTCGTTCTCGGTGCTGGGCGCCGCAGGCAGAATGGACCAGATTCCCTTCGTCAGCGGAACCTTGACCTTGGCACAGGCGATTTCGGCGGCCGGCGGCCCCAATCCAAACCTGGGCGATCCGGCGGCAGTGTTTGTATTCCGCTATGTCGATGATCCCGCCAATCCGGGCCTGCGCAAGCCGGTGGTCTATCACATCAACATGATGCGGACCGGCAGCTATTTCCTGGCGCAGAACTTCCGGATGCAGAACAAGGATGTGCTCTACTTCGGCAATGCGCGCGCGAACCAGCCGAGCAAGGTGATCCAGTTGATCAGCCAGTTGTTCTCGCCGGTGGTGGCGGTGACCAGCGCGGTTTCTGTCGCCAAGAACTGACCTGCGGGCATCCCCGGCCACGCTTTGGCCGGGGATGCTTCCATCAAGACTGCTTCACTACCGCGTCGATGGCCAGCAGCCGCTTCCACAGCTCTTCGAAATCGGCGAGGGGCAGGGCGTTGGGGCCGTCTGACAGGGCCTTGTCCGGATCGGGGTGGGTTTCCATGAACACGCCCGCGACGCCGGCGGCCACGGCGGCGCGGGCGAGCAGGGGGACGAATTCGCGCTGGCCGCCCGAGCGCTCGCCCAGGCCGCCGGGCTGCTGGACCGAGTGGGTGGCATCGAACACCACCGGGCAGCCGGTATCGGCCATGATCGCCAGGCCGCGCATGTCGGACACCAGGGTGTTGTAACCGAACGAGGTGCCGCGTTCGCACAGCAGGAAAGCGTCGGGATCGTGCCCGGCGGCGCTGGCGGCGTTGCGGGCCTTGTTGACCACCTGCTGCATGTCGGCCGGCGCCATGAACTGGGCCTTCTTGATGTTGACCGGCTTGCCGCTGGCGGCGACCGCGGCGATGAAATCGGTCTGCCGCGCGAGGAAGGCGGGCGTCTGCAAGACGTCGACCACGCTGGCGACCGGCGCCACCTGCGCCGCCTCGTGCACGTCGGTGATCACGGGAAGGCCGGTCTGCGCGCGGACCTTTTCCAGGATGCGCAATCCTTCGTCGATGCCGAGACCCCGGAACGATTTGTCGGAACTGCGGTTTGCTTTGTCGAAAGAGGCCTTGAAAATGAGCAGCAGCCCAAGCCTGTCCGCCACCCCGGCAAGCGTTTCGGCGATGGAAAGCGTCATTTCCTCGCTTTCGATGACGCAGGGTCCCGCAAATGCGAATAGGGAAGAATGCGGTCGAATCGTATGGCCACAAAGGTGCATATGGGAGAGCTCGCCTGCCGAAAAATTGTGTAATTCACTGCCGGATCGGATGCAGTTTACACGGCCCGAACACAATAGTGATTTCACAACCCTTGGCGGGTATTGAAAATTCTGGCAACAGGTGGGTGATGATATGGCAGCCAATTCCCCCTGCGCACACCGCCATAGCGTGCACGCGAGACCTGCTTTGAACGAGATGCCCAACAAGATGATCGACGTGCGCTATGCCGCATCTGCGTTGAAGACGATCGACATCGAACTGGATGCGCTGGAGACCTTGCGCGATGCCCTGCGCGCACCGCAACTGCGCGAGGCGGTGGAGCAGGCGATCACGGCCCTGGCCACCACCCGTGGCCGCGTCGTCGTGACCGGCATGGGCAAGAGCGGGCATATCGCGCGCAAGATCGCCGCGACCATGCGCTCTACCGGCACGTCAGCCGTCTATCTCCACCCGGGCGAGGCGAGCCATGGTGACCTGGGCATGATCACGCCCGAGGATGTCGTGCTGGCCATCACCTGGTCGGGCGAGACCAGCGAACTCAACGACATTCTTCACTACTGCAACCAGTATGGCGTCACGCTCATCGTGGCGACTTCTTTCCCCGACAGCACTGCGGGCCGGGCCGCCGATATCTGCCTGTCGATGCCCCCGGTGCGCGAGGCATGCCCCAACGAACTGGCGCCGACCTCGTCCACCACCACGCAACTCGTGCTGGGCGATGCGCTGGCTGTCGCGCTGATCGAGGCGCGCGGCTTCACGCCTACCGATTTCCGCGTGTTTCACCCCGGTGGCAAGCTGGGTGCGCAACTGTGCGTGATGAGCGACATCATGGGCACGGGAGAGGCGGTGCCGCGCGTGACCAGCGACGAATCGCTGAGCAACGCCACGCTGGAGATGAGCCGCAAGCGCTATGGCTGCACCGCGGTGGTCGATGGCACCGGCCGGCTGATCGGCGCGTTTACCGATGGCGACCTGCGCCGCTGCATCGCGGCCTATGACCTCAGCGACCAAATCGGCCTGCACATGTCGCCCAATCCGCTGCGGGTGGCGCCCGATACCCTGGCATCGGATGCGCTGCGCCTGCTTAACGACAATGCCGTGTCGGTGCTGTTTGTCGTCGAAGGCGAAATCTTGGTGGGCATTGTCCACATGCACGATATCGTCAGGGCCGGCGCCGCCTGATAAGCGGCAGGCATGCCCTCGCCTTCTTCTGCCCTGATCGTCGTGCCGGCGCGCCATGGTTCCACGCGTTTGCCGGGCAAGCCGTTGCTGACCATCGCTGGCCGCACGCTGCTCGAACGCGTGCACGCCGTGGCCAGGGCTGCGGCAGAACTGGCGGGGAATTGCGCGGTGGTGGTTGCCACCGATGACGCGCGCATCGCGGCGCATGCCCAGGCGATCGGCGCGGCCGTGACGATGACCGACAGCGCGCTCGATTCGGGTTCTTCTCGCGCCTATGCCGCCGCCGCCGCCTGGCCCGATCGGCCAGACCTGGTCATCAACCTGCAGGGCGATGCGCCGTTCGTGCCGCCAGCAGTGGTGGCCGGGCTGATCGCCACATTGCGGGGCGGCGAAGCAGACGTGGCGACGCCGGTCTATCGGCTCGATTGGCCACGGCTGGACCGCTTGCGCGCCCACAAGCAGACCGCCCCGTTCAGCGGTACGACCTGCATCCGCGACGCGCAGGGCCGCGCCTTGTGGTTTTCCAAGACCATTCTGCCGGCCATGCGCGACGAGGCCAAGCTGCGCGCCAGCGAGCCGCTGTCGCCGGTTTGGCAGCATCTCGGGCTCTATGGTTATCGCCTGGCGGCGCTGGAATGGTTTGCCCAGGCGCCGCAAAGCCCGACCGAACGCCTGGAGGGCCTGGAACAATTGCGCTTTCTGGAAGCGGGACGGACGATTGCGACGATCGCGGTCGATCCGCCGCTTCATGCCATGTCGGGCATCGATACGCCGGCCGATCTGGCCTTGGCCGAGGCGGCGATCGCCCGGCTGGGCGATCCCTATCCGCTGTGACCATGGGCAGCGACCTGCGCGGGGCGGGGGCCCGTTTCGTAATCGTGCGACATGGCAACACCTTTGCCACTGGCGAAGCGCCGCGCCGCATCGGCGCGCGCACCGACCTGCCGCTGACCCCCGCTGGCGAGGAACAGGGCGCGGCGCTCGGCCGCCACTTCGCCGCGCAAGGCTGGCACTTTGCCCGCGCGCTGGTTTCCCCCCTGGCGCGCACCCGCGCCACGGCGGCGGCGATCCTGGCCTGTCAGCCCAATGCGCCAGCCCTGGTGCCCGAACCGTGCGATTGGCTGCGCGAGATTGACCATGGCCCGGATGAGAATCAGGGCGAGGACGCCGTGATCGCGCGCATCGGCGCCGAGGCCCTGGCCGCCTGGGACGCGCATGGCGTGGCGCCGCGCGATTGGCAGGTCGATGCGGAAAGCCGCCTGGCCGCCTGGCACGCGTTCCTGGCCACGGCCACCGGCCCGGCACTGCTGGTAACCAGCAATGGCGCGGCGCGGTTTGCGCTGCTGGCGATCGGCGCGGTGGCTGATCGCCCGCTCAAGCTGGCGACGGGCGCCTATGGCGTGATCTGCCGCGATGCCGACGGCACGCTGCGGGTGGAAAGCTGGAACGTTCGGCCATGAGCGCAGCGCCCCTGTTGCGTGCGCCGCCCTTTCCCTGGGCAGACGCTGGCGTAAGCGGCGAGAGCGTCTCGTCGCCCTCGGCTGCGGCCATAGAGGAAGCGCGCGCCTTGTTTGCCGATATCCGGGCCGCGCGGGTGGGGGGCTGCTTCTGGGGCGTGCCGGTTGCAGCGCTGGGGCCGTGGCCCGTGGTCTTGCGCCCGCGCGATCGGGCAGAGATGGCGGCGCTGGCCGGCCGCGCGCCGGATCAGGCGTTGTGGCTTGTGGCCGATGAGGCCGCCACGCTCGATCCCTGGTCCGTGCTCGATCGGGCCGCGCGGCTGGTGGCGCATGGCGACGATGAATGGATCGCGCTGGCGCGGTGTGCCGGCGTGGCGGTGGACGTGCTTTCGCCTGGCTGCTTTGGCGCGCCGGGCGATGGAGACGCGGCGCTGGACCATCGGGCGGCGCTGGCCCTCGCCAGCATGCGCTATCGCGATCCGTTCACCGGCGGGGAAGCCGGGCTGGCCGCAACCATCGACGTTCTGGCCACCTGGCGCGCGGCGCTCGACGGCAATCGCGGCATTGCCGTGGCGAGCGGCATGGCCTGGTGGAAGCGCGCAGAGATTCGCCGCTTCCTGTGGCATCCGGCGCGGCGTCTGCGCTTCTTCCGCAATCCAGGTCTTGCCCTGGCCCGGGCGCAGCGGGCCCAGGGCGCCGTGGCGATCTGGCCCTCGCGCGTTTCGCCGCAGTTGATCGCGCGGGCGCGGCAGCGCGGCGTGCCGCTGGTGCGGGTGGAGGACGGCTTCGTCCGCTCGGTGGGATTGGGGGTAGACCTGGTGCCGCCTTCGTCGGTGGTGGTCGACGCGCAGGGTATTCATTTCGATCCGGCGGCGCCCAGCGACCTCGAAACGCTGCTGGCCACGGCCGCTTTTCCCCAGCGCCTGCTCGATCGCGCGCGCGCCCTGCGCGCCACGATCGTGGCCGCCGGGATCAGCAAGTATGCCGCCGATACCGCCGCCAGCGTGCCGGCCCGGGCCGCGCCAGGCCGCCGCCTGGTGCTGGTGCCGGGGCAGGTGGAAGACGATATGTCGGTCAAGGCTGGCGGGCATGGTCTTGCCTCCAATCTCGAACTGGTGCGGCGCGCGCGCCAGGCAGAACCCGACGCCGAAATCTGGTTTCGGCCCCATCCCGATGTCGATGCCGGGCATCGCCGCGGCGCCGTGCCCGATGCGGCGATCCTGGCCCATGCGGATCGCGTGGTGCGGGGTGGGGGCATGGCGCCCTTGCTCGATGCGGTCGATGCCGTGCATGTTCTCACCTCGCTGGCCGGGTTCGAGGCGCTGATGCGCGGGCGCGCGGTGGTGTGCCATGGCACGCCGTTCTATGCCGGCTGGGGGCTGACGCGCGATCTGGCGCCGGTGCCCGATCGGCGCGGGCGGGCGCTGTCGCTCGATGCGCTGGTGGCGGGCGTGCTGATTCTCTATCCACGCTATCTCGATCCGGTGACCGGCCTGCCATGCCCGCCCGAGGTTCTGGTCGATCGTATGGCCAGCGCCCGCGCCACCAACCGCCTGCGCTGGATCGCCCCCTTGCGCCGCATCCAGGGGCGGATCATGGCGGCCCTACGATGACCCAGATGATCCTCGATGTTTCCCGGCTGATTTCCCGGATGCACTATTCGACGCCTTCGGGGGTGGATCGGGTGGAAATGGCCTATGTGCGCGGCCTGCTGGCGCGCTTTGGCGATGGGCTCGACTTTGCCGCGGTCCATCCCACCGGGCTCTATGGCCGCCTTCGCCGCGATGCGATCCTGCCCTATTTCGACGAGTTGGAACGCCGCTGGTCGCGCGAGGAAAACAGCCCCGAACGGCGCTCGGTCATATCGAACCTGCCCTTGCTGTTCCAGTTGCTGCCACGGCGGGCGCGGGGCAGGGGCCGGCGCGCGGTCTATATCCAGGTTTCCCCGCACCACCTGGCCAAGACCGGCAAGATCCGCCGCATCCTGGCGCAGGAAAACGCGCATTTCGCCTGCCTGGTGCACGATCTCATTCCCATGGAATTTCCCGAATATGCCCGGCCCGATGGCGCCGCGCTGCACCAGCGTCGGATCGAGACCGTAACCAGCCTGGCTGATCTGGTGATCGTCAATTCAGCGGCGACCGGGCGCGCGATGCAGCCGTGGATCGCGCGCTCGGGCCGGTCGATCGCGATGGCGGTGGCGCTGCTCGGCACCGTGCCGATGGCGCCGGCAGCCCCATGGGCGGGCGATGGCCGCCCCTATTTCGTCTGCCTGGGCACGATCGAGCCGCGCAAGAACCACCTGCTGCTGCTGCATGTCTGGCGGCATCTGGCCGAAACCTTGCCAGCGGGCCGCGTGCCCAAGCTGGTGATCATCGGCCGGCGCGGCTGGGAGAACGAGCAGGTGGTCGATCTGCTGGAGCGGTGCCCCGCGCTCAAGGGCCATGTCGAGGAATGGAGCGGCTGTCCCGATCGCCAGCTATCGGCGGTGCTGCGTGGCGCCAAGGGGCTGCTGATGCCTTCATTTGCCGAAGGCTATGGCATGCCGGTGGCCGAGGCACTGGCTGTAGGCACGCCCGCGCTGTGCAGCGATATCGCCGCCTTGCGCGAGGTGGGCGGCCCCGTGGCGGATTATCTCGATCCGTTGGACGGGCCGGCCTGGACCCGTGCCATCGTGGATTTTGCCGAAGATGGGCCGATGCGCCAGGCGCAACTGCGCCGCATCCCTGGCTGGCACAATCCCACCTGGGACGAGCACCTCGATACCGTCGTCGCGGCACTGGCGCGGCTGCCGGGGTGACGCAGGGCTAGTCTGCGCAACGGCAGCGGCGGTCTGATCTCTTGAAAATTCACACGAAGACACGAAGGCACGAAGAAGTGTACTTTCATCCTTCCTTCGTGCCTTGGTGGCTTCGTGTGAAGCTTGAAGCCGGTGCGAGACTTTGCCGCAGTGCGAGGCTTTAAGAAGAAGCGGGACCCCGGATCAAGTCCGGGGTGACGAAGGAAAGAAACGAATACATCTACTTATCGTCACCCCGGACTTGATCCGGGGTCCCGCTCAATGCTGGAAACTCGCCCGGCGCAGCAGACTCAGGCCGGCTCGCTGTCGCGGTTGGCGGCTTGGCGGTTGATTGCGCGGGTGATGTCCTTGACGAAGCGCGAGTGGCGCACCGCCTTGAGGAAGATGTTCTGGATGAGGTTGCCGGTAAAGCGGCAGGGGCGCTTGATCTGGATCAGCAGGATATAGCGATCCTCGTCGGTCTCGTTCCACACCTCGTGGTTGAACATGTCATCGAACAGGAAGGATTGGCCGTCTTCCCAGTGGAGCACGTGCAGTCGCTCGCCCTCTTCGAGGTTCATGCGGCACTTCTCGCGCTCGCGCGGGGCCTTGAGCGCGAGGTGGTAGGTCAGCATGCCCTTGGTCATGCCGAAATGGCGGGGAATGTGGCCGCCTGCCTCCATGACCGAGAAATTGGCGGTGACGAGGCCGGGAATCGCTTCGATCAGGCGGGCGGTGATCGGCGCGCGCGCGGCGTTGGCGGCCATGCGATAGCCATAGCCCTTCAAGAAGAACGTGCGCCAGCGGCGGTCCTTGGCAATGCGGCCATGGTCGAACGACAGATCGCCAAGCGATGGGATGTCCTTGGCGCGAATCGCCAGGGCTTCGTCGCGAATGGCTTCCCAGTGCTGTTCAAGCTGCGCGATCCAGGGGAAGAACGCCTTGTCCTGCACCGCCGCGTCGGGGATCAGCGAGTTGCGCATGATCACCCCATCGATCTTGGGCCGCAGCTCCTTGCCGATCTGATAAAGCGACTTGCCCAGCAGCGGTACTTTCCAGCCGCGGGCATTGACGGTCTGCTGCCATTGCGAAGGTTGGCGATCACCTGCCATCTGCGTCACTTAAGCCCGTGTCACTTCAGCGAGTTGATCCTGGTGGCGAACACCCGATCCCAGAAGATCGCCGAGACGGCATAGTTGCCGTGCCCATCCACGAAGTGGTGGCGCATGTGGTGCCGCTTGAGCGCCATGGCGATGCGGCCGCGCATCGGCCACTGGTGGCAGGCATAGTGCAGCGTGTCATAGACCACGTAGCCGCTGATAAAGCCGAGGAACAGCCAGCTGCCCGCCGGTCCGATCGCCAGCCACGCGGCCAGCCACAACGCGCCCGCCACCGGCAGGCTGGCCGGCAGCGGCATGAGATCGCGCAGCCCGTCGTTGGGATTGTCGTGGTGGTTGCCGTGGATCAGGAACACGAATCGCTGCACCGCCGCGACATTGACATGCCAGTGGAACAGGAAGCGGTGCATGGCATATTCGAACAACGTCCAGCCCAGCAGGCCGGCACCGATCAGACCCAGCGCGTGAAGCGGGCTGGCCGTGCCCCAGGCAACCCAGGCAATGCCGGGCAGAATCATCGCCCAGGCGAGAGCGAACGTGCGCCACGAAATCAGCGTCAGGCGCTCAAGGCCGTCACTGCGAAACAGCCTGATGCGCTGCGGTATGTTTTCGGAAGAAAGCATCTTGATGATGCTGGACATCATCGCCCATGCATTGTCAAGCATTGATGCTGCTAAATGCTACTTCCTTGCGATGACCGGAAGCCGTTACAAAAAGGACATAATACCGGTGGTTAATTACTCCAAATCGGTTTTAATTGTCGGGGCGTCGGGGGGATTGGGCACGGCCATCGCGCAGCGTCTTGCCGGGCCCGATACCCTGCTTGTGCTGTGGGGCAGAGACCTTGCGCGCCTGCAAAATACCGCAACATTGTGCAGTGCAGCAGGAGCCGTGACGCAGACGCGTTCGCTGGACCTGCGCGATATTGCCGCCGGCCTGGCCGCGATCGCGGCAGACGATGCGGCCACGCCGTTCGACATGGTGGTCTTTGCCCAAGGGCGCGGTGACATTCGCGCCGCTGATGACCGTGTGGAGCAACCTGGCCTGGTAGCAGAGCTGGCCTTGGTTAATTTCACCGGCCCGGCCACGCTGGCTGCCGCGATGGGCCAGGCCATGGCAGCACGGGGCAAGGGGCGCATCGTCCTGATCGGTTCGGCCGCCGGGTTTCATTCCTTGCCCTTTGCCACGGCCTATGCCGGAACCAAGGCAGGCCTGGCGCGGTTTGCCGATGCACTGCGCCTGGCGCTGCGCGGCCATGGGGTAAGCGTCACGCTGGTATCACCGGGTTTCATCGATACGGCGGCCGGGCGCCAGGTGCCCGGTCCCAAGCCGATGCTGATGGCGCCCGACGTGGTTGCCGATCGCATCGTGCGCGCGGCCGAGCAGGGGCGCGCGCACCTCGTGCTGCCCTGGCCCTTCGTGGTGCTGCGCTGGTTGGATCGGCTGTTGCCACGCGCCTGGCGCGACCGGTTGCTGCTGTCGCTCGCGCCGCCGGCTTGAGTGCAAGGTGCGCTAGCGCGCGGGTTCGAGCATCATGTCGAGGATGGTGTGGTGCAGGCCGGCAGGCGTCAGGTCTGCCGCAGTGTCATCGCCGCGCATCGGCTGCCCTGCATCGTCGAACCGCATGATGACAAAGGGCGTGTGGCGCTTGCCCGCCGGCGTGGTGGCGCCGGGAATGCTGGGGCAGTGATCGCCGAAGAACACCAGCGCCGCCGGCTTTCCGCGTTGCCTTGCCAGTGCGGCAAGGCCATCGGCCAGGCGCGCCAGCATGGCATCGCTGTTGCGGACCAGGCGCATATAACCCGGCACCAGTTCTTCCTGGCCATCGCCTGCCCAGGGGCCGTGATTCTCGATCGTCACGGCATAGAGCAGCGTCGGCGCGCTGGCGGCCTGCAACGTGTCGAGGATCACGTCGGTCATTGCGGCATCGGTCACATAGCGGCCCTGATCCGGCGCGGGCGGGGCGAAGTGCGTCTCTCCCACCAGGCGGGCAAAGCCGCCTGCGGGCATGATGCGGTCGCGCCCGTAAAAGCGCATGTCGTGCGGGTGCAGAAACGCGCTGTCCCACCCGGCCGGGTGCAGCCGGGCCGGCAAGGCCCACGATCCTTCGCCCTGTGCGGTGAGGAATGGATCGAAGCGGCGAAAGCCCAGTTCGGCCTCTTCCCGCCCGAACAGCACGCCATATTCGGTGCGCATGGTATAGGCGCCAAAGCCGCTGACATGCAGGCGGCCGTGCTGCCAGGCCAGGCCGCGCGCCGCGTCGAGCCCGGGCAGCGCCAGCGCCGCATCATCGAACAGATCGGCCGGATCGGCAAAGCTTTCGCACTGGATCACCACCACCAGTTCGGGCGCATCGTCGCGCGCCGGGCGGCCTGACGCGGGGCAGGGCGGCGGGTCGCGCGTGTCGCGCCAGCGCCGCCAATAGAGCAGCAGCACCGGCACCAGGCCATGGCGGGCCACATCGCCATGCGGGTCGGGGGTGGCGGCGATGGCCCGGAACGCTGGGCTGCCCTGCAGGATAGCGAGCATGGCGGCCGCGCCCAGGGCAAGGGCCAGGCCGGCAAGATGCATCACCCCGTCGGCCCGGAACAGCAGGCAGAGCAGGGCGACCAGTGCGAGCGCGACCAGGCTGGCCACCGCGCGCTGCCACGGCGCCACGGCCGAGAGATAGAACTGCGGATGGCGAAACACCGCACCGATCAGGGCAAAATCGGAAAACAGCAGCGGTTCACCCAGCATGGTGTTCTTGGCGTTGGAGGCAACGGTGAACAGGGCGCCCAGCCCAAGGCTGAGCGCGCAGGCCACCAGGGGATTGCCGCAAAGCGCCAGGATCGCCCCGAACACGCCAAGCAGCACGCCGGCATTGATCGCCAGCCCGGGCACGCTGCGCAGGCCATGGCGCGGCCGCGGATGGACCAGCGCATCGAGCGCTGCGCCGCCGCAGACCAGCGCCAGCGCTGCGACAACAACTTGAAATATATGACTGTGCAACGTCACGCCTGTTCCATATCCGCGGCGTCACGGACTTACCCGGCTGCGCCGGCGCGGCTCATAGCCGGGGCGGCGCCGGCTGTCATCCACCACGCCGGGACGAATCGATCCGGTGTGGCGGCGGGAACTTGTGGTTGGCCATTCGCGCGGGTAACGCTTCGGGCAGAAGACCGGGGCGGGCGGCGAAGATGGCCGTGCCGCCGCGGCGGTCATCGGCGCGCCGGGTCTTCTCGACGGAGTATCGCTTTCGAATGCAAGAGTTGTCCATTGCGCCCGACACGGTCCGGGCTGCCGATACCACGCCCGATCACGACGGGGCGCCGCGCACGATCCTGTTGCTGCAAGGCCTGATGGGTCCGCTGTTCCACGAACTGGGCAAGGCCTTGCTGCGGGCCGGGCACACCGTGCACAAGATCAACTTCAACGGCGGCGATCGGCTGTTCTGGCGCCTGCCCAACGGCGTGGACTATCGCGATTCGCTGGAGCGCTGGCCGGCATTCTTTGCGCAGTTCCTGGCTGACAAGGGCGTGACCGACGTGGTGCTGTTCGGCGATTGCCGCGATCATCACCGCCCTGCCACCGGCATCTGCAAGGAGCGCGGCGTGCCGGTCCACGTGTTCGAGGAAGGCTATGTCAGGCCCGATTGGGTCACGCTGGAACTGGGCGGGGTGAACGGCAATTCCCGGCTGCCGAGCGACCCAGCGTGGTATCGCGCCACCGCTGCCACGCTGCCGCCGGTGCCGCCCCATGCCCAGGTGCCATCCTCGTTCCGCCGCCGTGCGGCCGAGGGGCTGCTCTACAACTGCGCCGACGTGTTCACGCGGTGGCACTATCCGCACTGGACCAACCATCGCCCGTGGCATCCGCTGGTCGAGGCGATGGGCTGGTGGCGCAAGCTGTCGCGCCGTAAGCTGCGCCAGCGCGAGGCCGATGCCCTGCTGCACCGCCTGGAAACAGCGGGAGAGCGCTATTTCCTGTTTCCGCTGCAACTCGATTCCGATGCGCAGATCCGCCTGCATTCCCCGTTCGCCGGCATTGCCGACGCGCTGCGGCTGATCCTCGAATCCTTTGCCGCCAACGCCCCGGCCGATGTGCGGCTGGTGGTCAAGGAGCATCCGCTCGACAATGGGGTGCGCGATTGGCAGCAGGAGACGGCCGACCTGGCGCGCCTGTTCGGCGTGGCTGACCGGGTCGATTACCTGAGCATGGGCGATATCGTGCCGGTGACCCGCAGGGCGCTGGGCGTGGTCACGATCAACAGCACGAGCGGTACCCTGGCCCTGGCCGAGGGCATCCCCGTCGTGGCGCTGGGCCACGCGGTCTATGACATGCCCGATATCACCTATCAGGACGGGCTCGACGCGTTCTGGACCAACCCGGTGCCGCCCGACGCCACCACGTTTGCCGCGTTTCGCCGCGTGCTGATCGAGCGCTGCCTGATTCCGGGCGGGTTCTTTTCCGCGCCCGCGCTGCAAAAGGTGGTGCGCCACGCCGTGGCCCGGTTGGAGCGTCGACCGATCGCGCCGGAATAAGCCCCGGAACAAGCCGATGCGTTCTGTGCAAGTGACGCATGGGGAAAGCAGGGCGGACTTCCCGCTGTCCTGCCCAAGCTGCACGACGCGGTGATCTGCCCATCGCTTCGCCGCTGTTAACGATCATCATGGCGGTGAAGCGGGCAAAAAAAAGGCCGATCTTGCGACCGGCCTTGGAAAGTTTGGGAGAGGATGCCTGAAAGGCCCGCTCTAGATGGGCCAGATCGCTGGGGCTGACAAATGCGAATAACGGCGTTGCAGTTGCATTTCGCGCAATTATCATATTTATAGACAGTGTTTGCGGGGCTTGGGTTCCGGCAGCAAAGTCGGCTAGAGTGCGCAAGGCGATGGAAGGGAGCGCTTGAGCCATGACCGAAAGCCTGGCCTGGCCCAGCCTGCGGCAGTTGCGCTGCCTGGTTGCCTTGGCCGATTGCGGCAATTTCACCCGGGGCGCGGCGGCGATGGGTGTGTCGCAGCCCTCGTTCTCGCAACAGATCCACCTGCTGGAAGGCTTGCTGGGTGGCGCTGTGGCCGAACGGGGCGGGCGCATGGTGCTGACACCGCTGGGCCGCGAGGCGGTGGCGGCGGCGCGGCGCGTGCTGACCGAGGCCGAAGGCTTTGCCGATCTCGCCCGGCGCCATCGCCAGGGCGAACTGGCCGGCACGCTGCGCCTGGGCGTCTCGCCCACGCTCGGGCCCTATATCCTGCCGCAACTGGTGGCGCGGCTGCACGCCACGCATCCCGATCTCAAGGTGCACGTGCGCGAAGGATTGCCCGATGCCCTGCTCGACCATCTGGGCGATGGGCGCCATGATACCGTGCTGCTGCAACTGCCCGTCACCGACGCGCGCTTTCATATCGAGCGGCTGTTTCGTGAACCGATGTTTCTGGCGATGGCCGCCGACGATCCCATGGCGGCGGTGCGCGTGGTGCGGCCCGAGCATCTCGCCGGGCGCGGTCTCTTGACCATGCAACCCGAATACCGGCTGAGCCAACAGGTGGCAGCCCTGGCCGAACGCTGCGGCGCGCAGGTCTTGCGCGATTACGAGGGCACCAGCCTCGATGCGGTGCGGCAGATGGCCGGAATGGGCATGGGGCTGGCCCTTTTGCCCGAACTCTATGTGCGCCAGGAAATTGCCGAGGGGGGCGACGTGGTGGTGCGTCCCTTTGCCGGCGGGCGGCCCTATCGCGAAATCGGGCTGATCTGGCGCATCGGCGCGGGTCGGTCGGGCGACCTCATGCTCCTCGCCGAGACATTGCGGAGCATTGCCCAGCGATAGGAAAAACCTATCGGATCGATAGGTGACCACCGTATTGGCGGATCACGCGGCGATCGTCATCTTGATGGGCACACCTTTAGCCCGCCAAGGAAAGCCGCCCGTTCATGGACGCCCGCGACCATACCGCCGCCCATTCGCCACACCACCACGGCGACCATCACAGCCACCGGCCAACCATGCGCGACTTGCGCCGCTGGGCCAGCCTGGTCATGGCGCCCGACAAGGCTTTCATCCGCCTGGCGCTGGTATTCGGCGCGGCGATCTCGCTCTTGTCGCTGGCCACGCCGATCTCGGTGCAACTGCTGATCAACGCCGTGGCCAACATCGCACTGCCCGCGCCGCTGTTCACGCTCGCGCTCGTGCTCTTTGCCCTGCTGCTGCTGGCCGGCGCCCTGATGGCGCTACGCGTGGCGGTGATGGCGCGGTTCGAGCAGCGCTTCTTTGCCCGGCTGATGGCGGAGATCACCACGCGGGCGATCCACGCGCAGAACCCGTTCTTCGTCGATGCGCGGCACGGCGATCTGTTCAACCGCTTCTTCGACATGGGCACGGTGCAAAAGGCGCTGACCAGCCTGGTCATCGGCGGCTTTGCCATCGTGCTGCAAAGCCTGGTCGGGCTGGTGGTGACGAGTTTCTATCACCCGTTCTTCCTGGCGTTCAACGTGGTGCTGGTCCTGGTCGTGCTGGTGATCTGGCGCGCCTGGCTGTTGCCCTCGCTCGACAGCGCCGTGGCCAAGAGCCACGCCAAGCATGCCGCCGCGCATTGGCTGGAAAGCCTGGGCGCCTCCAACGGGTTCTATAAATCCGGCCGCCACATCAGCTTTGCGATCGACCGCAGCGAGGCGATGACCGCCACCTATGTGGCCGCGCATCGCCGCCATTTTCGCCACACCTTCAGCCAGACGCTGTGCCTCTTGCTGCTCTATGCCCTGGCCAGCGCCGGGCTGCTCGCGATGGGTGGCTGGCTGATCCTGCAGGGCGAGCTGTCGGTGGGGCAGCTGGTTGCGGCCGAGCTGATCCTGTCGGGCGTGTTCTATGGCATTGCCCAGCTCGGCGGCTATCTTGAAGTGTTCTACGACCTGGCCGCGGGCCTGGAGGAACTCGCCCTGTTCTGGGACGTGCCGCAGGAAGCGCCGCCGGCAGCCGATGCCATCGGCCCGGCCCACGGCGCCATCCGCTTCCAGGGCGTTGTCCTGGGCAATCATCGCCTCGACTTTGCGATCGACAGCGGCGAGCACGTCGGCGTGCTCGCCGCGCCTGGGGTGGAGCGCAGTGTCGCCACCCTGCTCAAGCGGCTGGCCACGCCCGAGCGTGGGCTGGTGCGCGTCGGCGGCGCAGACCTGGGCAGTTTCGACATGGTGCGGCTGCGGGCCGATGTGATCGTGCTCGATCGGCCGACGATCGTGGAAATGACCGTGCGCGATTATCTCCGGCTATCGGGATCGGGCCGGGCAGGATCAGGGCGTGCCGATACGCAGTGGCAGGGCGGGGCGATGCTTGATGCCCTGGCGCTGGTCGGGCTGGAAGAGCGTGTCAGCGCCTTGCCCCAGGGCCTCGATACCATGTTGTCGAGTTCGGGCTGGCCGCTGGCGGTAGGGGAAACCATGCTGCTCAAGCTGGCCGGCGCGATCCTCGCCAGCCCACGCGTGCTGATGCTCTCTCCGCTCTACGACATGCTCGACCCGGCGCGCCTGTCCCGCGTGCTGAACGCCTTGCGCCCGCAAGGCACCACCGTGCTGCACTTTACCGACCGGCCGGGCGGGCCGGCCCACGATGCCTGGCTGCGCCTGGGCGAAACCGCGCAGCAGCGCAGCGCTGATCGCCCCGCTGTTGAACCCGTCGCCCCGCCCACTGCCGGCAAGGAGGATTGAGCCATGGCGAGCCATGCCCAAGACATGACGCGCTTTTCCACGCTGGCCAGCTTGCGCCCGCCCCGCACCGCGGTGGCGGTGGCCTGGATGATCGGCATTGCCATTCCGCTGGTGGTGCTGGGCCTGCTGTTCGTGCCCTGGGTGCAGACTGCGCCCGGCACGGGGCAGATCGTTGCACTCGATCCGGCAGACCGGGTGCAGCAGGTGACTGCGTTGGTGCCCGGCCGGGTGGAGCGCTGGTATGTGACCGACGGGCAAAGCGTAAAGGCGGGTGACCCGATCGCGCGGGTGGTGGACAACGATCCCGGCCTGCTCGAACGCCTGGCGGCCGAGCGCGCGCAGGTGCTGGCGCAGATCAGCGCCAGCGAACAGGCCATGGCCGTGGCGCGCATCGACGTTGGCCGCTCGGCGCAGTTGCTGGCCGATGGCCTGGCCGCGCGGCGCGATTTTGAAAACGCGCAGATCAAGGTGGCCGAACATGGCGCCAAGCTGGCCGAGGCGCGCGCCAAGCTCAGCCGCGTCGACATTGCCCGCACGCGCCAGTCGGCGCAGCTGGTGCGCGCGCCGCGCGATGGGCGCATCCAGTCGCTCAATACGGCGGCCGGTGCCACGCTGGTAAGCGCGGGTGATTGGCTGGCCACGGTGGCGCCGGAAAGCGCGGTGCGCGTGGTGGAACTGATGGTCGATGGCCGCGATGTGGCGCTGGTGCGGCGCGGCCAGCCGGTGCGGCTGCATTTCGAAGGCTGGCCAGCGATCCAGTTCAGCGGCTGGCCCTCGGTGGCGCAGGGCATGTTCGATGGGCGCGTGCGCAGCATCGATCCTTCGGCCCAGGCCAGCGGCCTGTTCCGCGTGCTGGTGGAACCGATGCCGGGCAAGCCGGCCTGGCCCGGCAACCAGTTCACCCGCCTGGGTTCGCGCGTGCGCGGCTGGATCCAGATGGAAACCGTCTCGGTCGGTTATGAACTGTGGCGCCAGCTCAACGATTTCCCGCTGGAATTCCAGCGCCCGGTGGAAACCGGCCCGCGCAAGGGCGCCGGCAAAGGCCTGGCCGACAAGGACGCGGCCAAGAAGGCCAAGCCCGCCAAGGATAGCACCAAGGACGGCGGGGAGGAAGAAAAGTGATCCGCACACTGCTCGCTGTTGCCGCTCTGCTGTGCAGCCAGGCGGCCTGGGCCGGCGAACTCACCCTCGATACCGTGCTGCGCGCCTCGGCCCGGCATCAGCCGCTGGTGCTGGAAGCCATGGCCCGCCAGCGCGCGGCCGATGCCCGCACGCTGGCCGCGCAAGGCCTGTTCGACATGGTCTTCGATGCCGAAGTGCAGGCCCGCCCGCTCGGCTATTACGACAATGCCCTGGCCGAGGCGAAGCTGACCCGGCCGTTCGCCACCAATGGTGGCCAGGTCTATGGCGGCTATCGCGTGTCGAGCGGGCGCTTTGCCGTCTATGACGGCAAGAACGTGACCAATGCTCTAGGCGAAGCGCGCGCCGGCGCCGTGTTTTCCCTGCTGCGCGATCGGCTGGTGGATGAACGCCGCACCAAGCTGGCGCAGGCGCAGGCCGATGCTGAGATCGCCGGGCTGGACCAGGCGATGGTGATGATCGGCGTGCAGCGCCGCGCGGCCGATGCCTATCAGCAGTGGGTGGCGGCCGGTCTGCGCATGCGCACATATCGCGATCTGCTGGCCCTGGCGCGCGAACGCCAGGCCTCGATCGAGCGGCAGGTGACGCTGGGCGCGCGCCCGGCAGTGCTGGCAGTGGAAAACCGCCAGAACATCGTGCGCCGCGAAGCGCTGCTGGTGCGCGCGGAACAGGATCTGGCCGTAGCGGCACAGGCGCTGTCGCTGTTCTGGCGCGATGATCTGGGCCAGCCGGTGGTGGCGCAGCCGGAAGACCTACCCGCGGCCTTTCCCGAAGGCGTCGCGCCGCGCCTGGCGGATACCGCCACGGTCCTGGCTGGGCGGCCCGATCTGCAGATCCTGCTGAACCGGGCGGAGCAGGCGCGGTTGCGCGGTGACCTGGCCGGCAACGATCTGCTCCCCCGGCTCGATCTGCGGGTCGAGGCGGCCAAGGATTTCGGCAGCGGCAGCCCCACGCGCGTGCCGGGCGAGGTGATGTTCGGGGTGCGCCTGTCGATGCCGCTGGAACAGCGCGCCGCGCGCGGCCGCCTGGCCGAGGCACAGGCCGATGCGGATGCCCTCACGCACCGCCTGCGCCTGGCCGAGCAGCAGATCACCGCCGATCTTGCCAGCCTGCGTGTGCAGGTCAGCGGGGCGGAGCGCCTGGCCACGCTGGCCGGCGACGAGGCAGGCCTGGCCCGCCGCATGGCCGAAGCCGAACGCCGCCGCTTTGCCCTGGGCGCGAGCGATTTCCTGCCGGTGAACCTGCGCGAGGAAGCCGCCGCCGACGCACAACTGCGCCAGATCGACGCCCAATACCGCCACGCCGCTGCCCGTGCCGAACTCGCCGCCAGCCTGATGGACAGCGCCAGCCTGGGCTTGGATTGAACGGTTGCTCGGCTTTCCACCGAATAGCGGTAGCTTCAAGGCCTGGGTCCACTATGATCGGCCCAATGGCATATCGATGGCGATCGTGTCACGGATCGCAGAGTGTGGGGCCGATCGTGCGGGTGCGGGCAATCGATCTCAGCGTCGGGTATTTCGGGCTGCAGATCGCGTTCGGTATCCAGAGCGCCAGCCTGAGCCGGGTTTTCCAGGGTCTGGGCGCGTCGGTCGATCAACTGGCCATCCTGTGGTTGGCCGGGCCAGTGACCGGGTTGCTGGTGCAGCCGGTGGTTGGCGCGCTGAGCGATCGGGCGCCCACGCGGTTCGGGCGGCGGCGGCCCTATATCCTGCTGTCGGCGCTGGTGGTGATCGCGGCACTGGCCGCCTTGCCGCTGGCGGCATCGCTGGTGGTGGCGGTGGCGGCGGTGTGGATGCTCGAAGCGGCGATGAACGCGCTGCATGCGCCCTATCGCGCGCTGGTGGCCGACACATTGCCGCCCGACGAACACGCACGCGGCTATGCGATGCAGACCGTTTTCATCGGGCTGGGCGCGCTGGCGGGCGCCTGCGCACCGATCCTGCTGGCCTGGGGCGGCTGGTCCAATGTTGCGCTGCCGGGCCAGACCGCACCCTCGATCCGGGTGGCGTTCGTTGCCGCTGCAATCGCCGTGGCGCTGTCGGTGGGCTGGACTGTGGCGCGGGTGCAGGAACCCCCGGGCAGTGGCGCGGGGGATGACAAAGCGGCGGCCACGATGGGCCGCAAAGCGGAAGTCGCCGCGCTGTGGCATGCGCTGCGGCCCGTGGCGGTGATCCAGTTTTTCAGCTGGTTCGGGCTCTATCTGCTGTGGGTCTATGCCACGCCGGTGGTCGCCGCGCAGCTTTATGGTGCCACGTCGCCATTCGACGCGGCCTATGGCAAAGGGGCAGACTTCGTGGGCGTGCTGTTCGGCACCTACAACGGCGTTGCCGGGGTGTTTGCCTTCCTGCTGCCCAGGCTGTTCCGCCGCTTTGGCGTCACCCGTGTGCATGCCGCGGCGCTGGCGCTGGGGGCAGCGGGGCTGAGTGGTTTGGCGTTGCTCACCCATCCTGCCGGGCTGATCGGTTGCGCGGTCCTGATCGGCATCGCCTATGCCTCGATCCTCAGCGCGCCGTTCGTGCTGGCTGGGCGGGCGGTATCAAGTGCGACGGCGGGCATGTTCATCGGGGTGATGAACATCTTCATCGTGGTGCCGCAGCTGTTTGCCGGGGTGAGCATGGGCTGGGTCATCGCGCATCTGCTCGGCGGAATGGCCTGGCCGGTGCTGCCCCTGGCCGGAGGGCTGATGGCCGCTGGTGCGCTGCTGAGCCTGTGTCTGTCAGGCATGGACGAGCGCGATGCCACAGCGTAGTGCAAGCTAATGCAAAAGCAGAGCAGATCATGGCGCGGGTAAAGCGCGGCGGGCCAACGCTGGGCGGTGTTGCCGCAGAAGCAGGTGTATCGGTGGCGACCGTATCCCGCGTGCTGACCGGGCACAGCGCGATCAGCGAAGAGACGCGCGAGCGTGTGCTGAGCACCGCTGACCGGCTGGGCTATGTTCACGTGCCGCAGCGGGTGCGCCGGCATCAAACATCGCTGTCGGAGCAGATCTGCCTGGTCGTGCCGGTGGCAACCGCGCACGGCAGCCAGTTGGCCAACCCGTTCGAACTGGCGCTGATCGGCGGGGTTGGCACTGCGCTGCGCGAGCGGCGGCGCGATGTCTCGATCGTGTGGCAAACACCCTATGACGATGCCACGCTGGCGCAGTTTTTGGACCAGAGCGCCTATGCCGGGACGATCTTCCTGGGCCAGTCGCAGTTTCACGATACGCTCAACCGCTATGCCGCCATGGGCAAGCCGCTGGTGGCCTGGGGCGTGGAAGTGGCAGGGCAAAGCTATTGCTCGATCGGCAGCGACAATCACGAAGGCGGTTTCCAGGCCACGGCGCATCTGTTGCGCAAAGGGCGGCGGCGCATCGCCTTTATCGGTGCGATGCCCCCCATTCCCGCCGCCCGCACGCCGTTTTCGCAGATCGCGATCCGGCTCGACGGCTATCGCGCGGCACTGGCTGCGCACGATGTGCCGTTTGATCCCGACATGGTGCAGACGCCGACGGCCGGGCAGTTTGAAGGCGCAGAAGCGGTCGACAATCTGCTCGAGCGGGGCATCGCATTCGATGCGATCGTTGCCGCATCTGACCTGGTGGCGCTTGGCGCGATCCAGACGCTGCGGCAGCGGGGCATCCGCGTGCCCGATGATGTGGCGGTAATTGGCTATGACGATATCGACGCAGCCGCGCTGTCGACGCCGGGGCTCACCACCATCCGGCAGGATGTGATCAAGGCGGGCAATCTGCTGGTGGCCAAACTGCTGCGCATTGTCGACGGCCATCGCGCCAAGTCGGAGCGGTTGCCGACGAACTTGATGATTCGGGAATCCTGCGGGCGCTGAGCGTCTATCGTTTGTGCAAAATAATGATGATGTTCATGCATAAGACGCTGGAAAAATTATCATAAAATCGGATAGTATGTACCTCGCCATGTAAATTGCAATCGTTTGCAGAAAATATTTGCATAAGTTTGCAAGTCGGGTCACTTTCCCTCGCATCAGGTGTGCCGCCCAGCAGAGGCGTCTAGGAGGGGATTATCATGCGTGCATGTCGTTTGGCATTGATGGCTTCGGTTGCGTGGATGGGGCCGATGACTCCCGCGCTGGCGCAATCCGCCCCGTCTTCACCAACTCAGTCTTCGGCAACCCAGTCTGCCGCTGCCGCCGACGCGCCCGCCGCTGGCGCGGCACAGGGCAGCGACCTTGGTCTCAACGAGATCATCGTGACCGGTACGCGCACGGGCACCCGCAAGTTCGAAACATCGTACGCCATCACCACCATCGATCCGCAGGCGATCGCGCAGAAGGCGCCGCTCGGGATTGCCGATCTTATCGCCTCGACGCCGGGTATCTATGTCGAAAGCTCGGGCGGGGAAGTTGGCAACAACGTCTATTCGCGCGGTCTGCCGGCCGACAACTATCGCTATCTGCCGCTGCTCGAAGATGGCCTGCCGGTTTGGGAGGAAGGGGCGGGGGCCTTTACCAACGCCGACGAGTTCTTCCGCGTGGATGCCACGATCGACTCGCTCCAGATCGTGCGCGGCGGCTCGGCCTCAATCACCGCGTCGAATGCCCCGGGCGGCGTGGTCAACGTATTGACCAAGCGCCCGACCCGCACATTCCAGGGCATGGTCAAGAGCGAGATCGGCGATTGGGATCATTATCGTCTCGATGCCAATGTCTCGGGCCCGCTGACCGATCGCCTGTCGTTTGCGATCGGCGGCTTCTATCGCGAGGACAATGGCCTCAGGGACCCCGGCTTTACCGGCAACAAGGGTGGCCAGTTCCGCGTTGGTCTGCAGTATGACTTTGTCGATAGCGGCTCGCTGTTCGTCAGCTATCGCAAGCTCAACGACAAGAACATCTTCTATACCGCCATTCCGCTGGCCAGCCCCAGCCAGGGCCTGCCGGGCCTTGATGCCGGCACGGGAACGCTGGTCAACAATGCCTTTGGCCGGCTGACCGTGCCCGATGGCAATGGCGTGTTCGACAAAAATGTCGATCTCACCCAAGGCATCCACACCAATACCGACACCTTTACCGCCATCTTCAACAAGCCGCTGGGCGATGGCTGGGAGATCAACGACCGCGCGCGCTACACGTCTGGCACGGTTGATTTCAACGGACTGTTCAGTTCCGGCGTCGCCACCAGCCAGGGTTTTCTGGCGAACGCACTGACTCGCTTGCAGGCCGCACGGCCCGATACGGTATCGGCCGTCTATCGCGATGCCAGCAATGGCCAGACGGTGGAGGCATCGGCGCTGGGCAATCAGCTTGCCCTGACCGAGAGCATTTTCAACACCGTGGTGAACGTCAAGAACGTGATCAACGATCTGACCATCACCAAAAAGCTCGACACCGGCATGGGCCAGCATACCCTGACCGCTGGCTATTACTTCAGCCATTTCAACCAGACGCAAAACTGGAACTGGAACGATATCCTGGTCGAAGGCGTCAACCGTCCGCGCTATTTCGACGTGGTCGGGCTCAACGCCGCGGGGCAGCAAACCGTGGCGCTGACCAAGGACGGGCTGCTCAATCTGCACAGCAATTTGCAGCGTTTCCATGATGATGTGACGGTCAATGCGCTGTACCTGACCGATGCCTGGCAGGTTACCAACAAGCTGCGCATCGATCTGGGGGCGCGGTATCACCACGTCGCCAAGGAAGGCACGATTGCGCAGACCACCAGCGCCAACCTGGGTGATCCCTCGACCATTGCCGATGACAACGTGCTGGTCTTCACCGGCGCCAACACGCAATATCGGTTCAAGACCGGGCAATGGGCCTTTTCTGCTGGCGCCAATTATGAGTTCAGCAAGCGCGTTGCGGCCTTTGCCCGCTATAGCCGCAGCTTCCGCGTGACGCCGGAGTTCGTTCAGTGGTTTGGCGGCGTGCCGGTGGAAAACCGTATCGACCTGGTCGAAGGCGGCGTGAAATACGCAACGCGGCCGTTCTCGGCCTTTGTCACGCTGTTCTATAACCGGTTTCCCAACGTCGCCTTCCAGACGACCGTTGCCGGGCCGAATGGCCAGGCGCAGACCATCAACCAGAAGGCAGCGGCGGAATCGCGCGGTATCGAGGTCGAACTTTCGCTGCGTCCGGCCGATTTCTTCGAACTGGCAGCCAGCGGCAATTACCAGAAGATCACCTATACCAGCTTTGCCGGACAGGACGCGAACGGCCCGTTCGATTTTAGCGGCAACCAGATCGTGCGCCAGCCAGAGGTGCAGTTCTCGATCCGGCCAACGCTGCATCTGCTGCGCGACCGGGTGAACATCTTTGGGGAGGCGGCCTACACCGGCAAGCGTTATGTCGACGTGGCCAATACCATCGTCCTGCCGCACTATACCGAGGTGCGGCTGGGTGCGAACTGGAAGATCACCGACGCGCTTCAGGCCCAGGTGGTGGCGACCAACCTGTTCAACACCGTTGGCTTGACCGAGGGCAATCCGCGCGCCGGCTCCATCGTCGGGGTGCAGGAAACGGCGTTCCAGGGTCGCCCGATCTTTGGCCGCCGCGTTCGCGCCAGCCTGACGTATAACTTCTGATGGAACAGCGGCTTGGCATGATCGCCGGGATCGCGGCGCTGGTCGTGGCCACTCCTGCCCTGGGGCAGGAGTGGCAGACGGTCACCTCGCCCGATGGCCGGATTGTGGTTGATCTGGCGGTCGACCAGGGCGAGGCGGTGTACCGTGCGCGGTACAACGGCAAGCCGATCCTCGATCGCTCGCGGCTCGGCTTCCGGTTCAAGGATGCCGCGCCGATCGATCATGACCTCGCGCTGGTGGCGAGCCGGGCGACCGAACTCGACCGGCCCTGGACCCAGCCATGGGGCGAACGCCGGCAGATGCGTGAGCACTATCGCGGCCTGGTTGCCACGCTTGCCGCGCCAGACGGCCGCAAGCTGGGCGTCGAGATCCGCGTGTTCGATGATGGCTTCGGTTTCCGCTATACCCTGCCAGGCTCGGCGCAGCAGCCGCTGGTGATCAGCGATGAGGAGACCGAGTTCCACTTCGCGCAGAATTACCGCGCCTGGTCGATCCCGGCCTATCGCGAGAAATACAGCGAGTACGAATACAGCCGCTCGGCGCTGTCCGCGATCCAGACCGCGCAGACGCCGCTGACCCTCGAAGGCGATGGCGTTGCCCTGGCGGTGCACGAGGCGGCGTTGGTCGATTTCCCGTCGATGAACCTGCGAATGCCTGATGAAAACAGCCGCACTCTCAAGGCCGATCTCTCGCCTTGGTCCAATGGCGATCGGGCGCGGACGCATGGTGGAGCGGTAACCCCGTGGCGGGTGGTGATGGTGGCGCCCGACGCGGCGCATCTGGCGGATTCGACGATTGTCCTCAATCTCAACGAGCCCAACCGCCTGGGTGACGTATCCTGGGTGAAGCCCGAAAAATACATCGGCATCTTCTGGGCCATGCACACCGGGCTGTTGACCTGGGAGCCGGGGCCAAAGCTGGGGGCCACCACCGCGCGGGCCAAATCCTATATCGATTGGGCGGCGCAGCATGGCATTGCCGGCGTGCTGGTCGAAGGCTGGAACGTGGGTTGGGACGTGCCGGAATGGTGGAAGAACGGCCATTCGCGTTTCGTGTTCGACCGTGCCCAACCGGCTTTCGATATGGCCGAAGTATCCGCCTATGCCCGCGCCAAGGGGGTGGACCTGATCGGCCATCACGAAACCGGCGCGCAGGTGAAGGACTATCTCAGCCAGCTTGAGCCCGCGCTGGATTACTACGATCGCTATGGCGTGCGGGCGATCAAGCTGGGCTACGTCGGCACGCGGCTCGACCAGACCGAATGGCCCGACAGCCAATACGCGGTGCAGAGCCTGCAAACGGTCGTCGCCGCAGCGGCACGGCATCATATCGCCATCTTCCCGCATGAACCGGTCAAGGATACCGGTCTGCGCCGCACCTGGCCCAATCTGATGAGCCGCGAAGGCGCGCGGGGGCAAGAGTATAACGGCGGCAGCCCCGATGGCGGCAATGCACCCGACCATACCACCATCCTGCCGTTCACGCGGCTACTTTCCGGCCCGTTCGATTACACGCCCGGCGTGGTCCATTTCGATTATCGCGCCAACCGGCCTGACAACCGCGTGCCGTCCACGCTGGCCAACCAGCTGGCGCTCTATGTCGTGTTGTACAGCCCGGTGCAGATGGCGGTTGACCTGCCCGAGCATTATGACGAGCACGCCGATGCCTTTCGCTTTATCCACGATGTCCCGACCGATTGGGAGGAAAGCCGCACGCTGCAGGGCGCGATTGGCGAATATGCGGTCGTTGCCCGGCGCGATCGGCACAGCCCGGATTGGTATCTGGGCGCGATCACCAACGATACCGCCCGCAGGCTGACCGTCCCGCTCGATTTCCTCGACGCCGGCGCGCGGTATGAAGCGACGATCTATGCTGATGGCCCGGGCGCGGACTGGCGCACCGCACCCGAAAAGGTTGCGATCCGCCGGCAAACGGTTACGGCGCGAGACACCCTTGCGCTTGATCTGGCGCGGGGCGGGGGGCAGGCGATCCGGTTTCGCATGCTGCGCTGATAGTCGATCGGACTTGGCGGCTTGTACAAATTACGCAACCCCTGCCGGGCTGGACCAAAAACCGCCATTTCCGCGTCGGCTCGTCGCGCAATATTCCCGACATTCCGCTTCCTCGCCTACTTAAACTGGCGGTTTTTGCCTCCAGCCGTGGCGTTGTGGAATTTGTCCACGCCGCCTAGCACTACGTTGGCAGAAAAATAAATTTTTGGGATTCCCAAGGTGAGAAATGAGTAGCCCCTAGTTTTTGGCGCTGCCCTATTACGATGCCACGCTGTGGCCGGCATTACAGGCGACTGGCATTACGCTCTATGCCGTCAGTGCACAGAACCCGGTCGACCTTGGTCCGACCGAGCGGCATGGCTTGCGCTATGCCACGTTGGCCGACCCAGACTATGCCCTGGCGCGGCAACTGGGCATCACGTTCTTTCCCGAAGACCAGCCCTCGGTCGCGCCTGGCACCCCCTTGGATTGGCGCCACGCTGGGTACCCAAAGCTATGAAATGACCCAGCCGCATCGATCCCGATCACACCCTGCGTCATCTGGCCGTCAGCCCGGACTGGCTGGACCGTCCCGAATTCGATGCCATTCTGGCGCACCTCCCCGAGGTCAACGTGGCTGGAGCCCTGGTGCCGGGATAACCGCCCAGCCCGAAATCGCGACGCTTGCCGTTGGAGGTGAGGCGAAGCACCCAGGATTTGTGGCCCGAGGCCTGAACCAGCAACATCAGGCTTTTGCCGTCGCCGTAGCGGCCGGGCTGGGTCAAGTTGCTGATTTTTAACGCCGTAAGTCGATGTGAGTTCGACATATGGGCTCGTCCCACAATCTTACCACACAAAAATCCGGCTTTGGGGGAACGTCAATGGACGATGCAGGACGCGCAAAGTGCCCTGAACGTCGAAAACGCTAGGGTTTTTCGGACACTTATGGATATCAGCGAATAGGTCTGGAAGGGGCAATGGTGCCCGGGGACGGAATCGAACCGCCGACACCGTGATTTTCAGTCACGTGCTCTACCAACTGAGCTACCCGGGCTTGCCGCGCTGGCGGGCCGTTTGGCCGGCGCCTTGCGTTTGGTGAAGCGCCCTATGGCGAGGTGGCCCGAGGTTGTCCAGCCCTCAATTGCATCTATTTTTCCACAATCGGTTTTTTGGACCCGGGCTCGCCGCGCTTCAATCCGGGCCTTCCTCTTCGGCGTCGGCGGGCGGGCCGGGCAGGGCATAGCCGTCTTCCAGCCAGCGCATCAGGTCGCGGTCGCGGCAGCGGGCAGAGCAGAATGGCTTGTGTGCATCGCTGCGCGGTTTGCCGCAGATGGGGCAGCGCTTGGGGGTGGTGGTCATGGGGTGATGGCCTGGGCAAATCCGGCGGTGGGCGCAAGGGTTTCGTCGAGCGACCAGTGCAGCATGCGGCCTGTGCGGCGGGCCAGTTCATCCTGCCAGGCGGGCAGCACGGCACGCGCCAGGGCGGGGTGGCAGGTCAGCAGCAAGGCGCCGGGATCGCGCACCTTTTCCGCGCGGCGCAGCAATTGCCGTGCCGCCGCGCCCAAGGGGTGGCGGGCAAACAGCGCGGGCAGCGACGGGCGCTCCAGCCGGCTGACCAGCTGGACGAAGCCATAGCCGTTCATGGCCGTGCGCTCACCACGCCAGCCGGTCTGTGCGCCGCGGTCCGTCAGTTCTTGCGCCAGTGCCGCATCTACCGCTTGGCGATCGCGCTTTTCACCCAGCGTGGGGAAATCGATGCCGATCGACCCGCCGATATCCATGCGCATGATCGCGGCGGCGATGGCCGGCACTGCGGCAAGGGCAAGGGCGGTGAGCGGCGGGCTGCCGTCAATATCGATCAGGGTCATCGCCGGGGTCGGGCTGATGCACAGGGCGCCGCGCGCGAAGGCGATCTCGCCGCTCATCGCCTCGTCCACCAGGTCATCCCAGCCGGCCTGGTCGAGCGCGGGATCGGTGGCGTGGATCAGGCGCACGGGCTGGCCGGTGGCGGCCAGTTGCTGCGCCAGGGTGGGGGCAGGGCAGGCCTCTTCACCAGGGGCAGCAGGGCGCGCCATCGGCAGCTTGGTGCGGCCCTTTTCGGCAATGGCGGCGCGCGTGACGCGGAACAGGCCGCTGGCGCCCTCGTGCAGGTCGGGCGTCAGGCCATCGACCAGGGCAACGGCGCCGTCGGCAAACTGGACCGTGCCGCGCCGCGTGCCGGCAAGGCGGCTGGCGACGCGCGCGGGCGCTACCAGGCCCACGGCAAGCCCGCCCGGCCATGCAAGGCGCGCAGCCAGGATCTGCGCACCATCGACCAGGGCGGCGCGGGTTTCGCCAATGCCTTCTTCCACCAGCCAGGTGGCGGTCATGGCGTGCTCAGGCCAAGAGGCCGGCGGCCACCAGCAGGCGCCGGGTTTCGAACAGGGGCAGGCCGATCACGCCCGAATGGCTGCCGGCCAGCCAGGCGCAGAAGCCTTCGGCGCTGCCCTGGATGGCATAGCCGCCGGCCTTGCCGTGCCATTCGCCGCCGGCGATATAGGCGTCGATCTCAGCTTCGGAGAGGCGCTTGAAGCGCACGATGGTTTCGCTCAACGCTTCGCGCAGCGTGCCATCGGGCATCAGCAGGGCAACGGCGGAGAAAACGCGGTGGCGGCGGCCCGACAGCAGCGCCAGGCAGTGGCGCGCGGTGGCCTCGTCCTCGGCCTTGGGCAGGATGCGACGCCCGGCGCCGACCACGGTATCGCCCGAAAGGATGGCGCCATCGGGCGCGAGTGCCGCCGCCGCGCGGGCCTTTTTCGCAGCCAGGCGCACGGCGTGGACACGCGGCGTCTCACCCGGCAGCGGGCTTTCATCGATGTCGGTGGCGATAATGCGATCGGGCACCAGCCCCAGGCGCGCGATCAGATCACGCCGGCGCGGGCTGGCCGAGGCCAGCACCAGCGGCGGCACAGTCGCAGTCATCAGAACGAGCCCGGCAACGGTACAGGCCCGGGCATCAGTACTGGCCGGGGCCGCCTCGGCCAGGCATGAAGCGGTAGGTGATGCGCCCCTTGGTCAGATCGTAAGGGGTGAGTTCCACCAGCACTTCGTCGCCCACCAGCACGCGGATGCGGTTCTTGCGCATCTTGCCGGCGGTGTGGCCCAGGATCTCGTGATCGTTTTCCAGACGCACGCGGAACATGGCATTGGGCAGCAGTTCCACCACCGTGCCGCGCATCTCGAGGAGTTCTTCTTTCGCCATCGGCGGGGTCAGTAGCCTTTTGTCTTGAATGGCCGGAAAGACAACCGGCACCGACGTGGCGCAAGCTGCATAGCCATGATCGAGGGGGTCGCGATAAAACGACGCGCGTGGCGCCCATAGCGTTCCGGCCGGCAAAAGAAAAGCCCCGCATTTGCAGCCAGGTTCCAGTGGTGATCCGGGCATCGGCACCGCGCCCGGCCAGCCGATGTTCATCCGCGCTGGACGACAAATTGATACGATTTGTGTGTTGTTTCAATTTGTCAGGCGCGCCAGCAGGATCGCCTCGAAGCCATGATGGGGTTTGTTGCGCGTGTCTGTTCGTCTTGCCTTGCTGTGTGCCGTTTCCGCGCTTGCCGTTTGCGGGGGTGAGCGGGCCTTGGCCGCAGACCAGGCTGCGCAGGCGCCCGCTCCTGCCCCTGAGGCCGATGGCACCACCGGCGCAACCGCTGGCGGCAGCGGCCAGCAGATGGTCAATACCCAGGGCCAGTTGGGCGTGGATGCCAACGGTGACGGCGTGGACGACGTGACCGGTGAAATCCTGGTCAACGCCGCGCCGATCAAGGGCGTGGTGCAGGCGCAGCAGCCCCCGATCGTGACGCTGGATGAAGACGAAATCGCCGCCTATGGCGTCAATTCGATCCAGGATCTGCTGACCGTGCTGGCACCGCAGACCGATTCCGGGCGCGGGCGCAGCAGCGACGGGCCGGTGATCCTGCTCAATGGCATGCGCATTTCCAACTTCCGCGAAATGCGTGGGCTGCCGCCCGAGGCGATCCGCCGGGTGGAAGTCCTGCCCGAGGAAGTGGCGCTGAAATACGGCTATCGCCCCGATCAGCGCGTGGTCAACTTCATCCTCAAAGACCACTACAAGAGCATCAGCAGCGAAACCGAGGCCAGCGTGCCGGGCAACGGCAGCTATGCCGGGTTGAGCGAGGAAGCCACGCTGGCCAAGATCGCCAACAAGGCCCGCATCAACGTGACTGGCACGGTATCGACGCAAAGCGCGATCACCGAAGCCGAGCGCGGCATCAGCCAGGCCAGCGCGGCCACAGGCACCGGCACGGGCGGCAACAGCACCGTGGCGGGCGACCCCAACCAGGCCGATTACCGTACGCTGCAGGCCAAGGCCGATAGCGCCGCGTTGAATGCCACCTGGTCCAAGCCGATCGGACTGGGCACCGGGTTGACGCTCAACGCGCTGGCGCAACGTGATTACAGCCGCAGCTGGAACGGCCTCAACACCGTGACGCTGACCGATCCCGACAGCGGCAACAGCGTGACGCGCACCACCACCGCGCCCGAGCCGCTGACCACGCGCACCTATACTACCACGCTCTCGGCCGGCGCCGGGCTCAACACCGGCATCGGCGCCTGGCAGCTATCGGTGACGGCCGACGGCAGCCATGTCACCACCGATACCCGGATCGACCGCTCGGCTGATCTTTCGGGCCTGCAAACGCTGGTCGACGATGGCAGCCTGAGCGCCACGGGCGCGCTGCCCAGCGGCGCGATCATCGCTGGCGGGGCCGATCGCGCGCTGAGCCGCACCGACAGCCTGACCTCGCTGGCGACGGCCAACGGCCAGCCGTTCCGCCTGCCGGGCGGGGCAACCTCGCTTACAGTCAAGACCGGCTTTGCCTATTCCGGCATCCACAGTACCGATACGCGCACCGCCAACGGGGCGATTGATCTCAAGCGTGGCGACGCGCAGCTGGGTTTCAGCCTCGACGTGCCGATCACCAGCAAGCGCGAGAACTTCGGCGGTTTCCTCGGCAACCTGTCGCTCAACATGAATGCCGAGGCGCACACGCTGTCGGACTTTGGCGCGCTCTATGATTATGGCGCTGGGCTGACCTGGCGCCCCACCGACAAGTTGAGCTTCACCGGCACGTTCATCGGTGCCGAGACCGCGCCCTCGTTGACGCAACTGGGCGCGCCAACGACCACCACCCAGAACGTGGCGATCTATGATTTCATCAAGGGCCAGACGGTGCTGGCTACGGTGACCAGCGGGGGCAACCGCGACCTGCTCAAGGAGCGCCAGCGCGACGTGAAGCTGGCCGGCAACTGGACCTTGCCGTTCCTGACCAATTCGACCTTCGTGGTGGAATATTTCCACAACCGCAGTTTCAACACCAGCAACAGCTTCCCCCTGCTGACGGCCGAGGTGGAAGCGGCCTATCCCGGGCGCGTCACGCGCAATGCCGCAGGCGATATCGTGTCGGTCGACGAAAGCCCGGTGACGTACGCGCGCCAGGAAAGCGAAAGCTTCCGCTATGGCATCAACCTGGCGGGCAGTTTTGGCACGCCCGATCCCAATCTGGTGCGCCAGCGCGGCATGCGGGGCATGATGGGGCCGGGTGGGCCACGCATGGGTGGCGGTGGACGTGGCGGGCATGGTGGTCCGGGCGGCCCCGGCGGTCCTGGCGGGCCCGGTGGCCCCGGTGGTCCGGGCGGCTTCGACGGGCGCGGGCGCTGGAACCTGTCGCTGACCCACACGATCATGCTGATGAACCGGGTGCAGCTGACGCCGGGCGGGACGGTCTACGATCTGCTGGGCGGCAGCGCGCTGTCGAGCACGGGGGTAGCGCGGCACAGTATCGAGCTGGAAGGCGGCGGCTTCTATCGCAGCTTTGGCGTGCGCCTGACCGGCACCTACACCGGATCGGCCCACGCGGATTCAGGCACGACCAGCCTGGATTTCCACCCCATCGCCAAGTTCAACTTGCGCCTGTTTGCCGATCTTGGCCGCCGCCCCGGCGTGGTCAAGGCCGTGCCGTTCCTCAAGAATGCACGGCTTTCTCTGGCGGTGAACAACGTGTTCGATGCCCAGCAGAAGGTGACCGACCAGACCGGCGCGATTCCGCTGCGCTATCAGGCTGGCTATCTCGATCCCACCGGGCGGGTGTTCAAGCTGGAATTCCGCAAGATGTTCTGAGGGCCTAGACGAACCGCCGGCCCTGGACGAATTCCCGCGCCGCGGTGCGTTCCTGTTCGCGGCGGTGTTCGCTGAAATGATCGGCGAACTGGCGCAGGGCGATCACCTGTTCCAGCGCCAGTGGCTCGTCAAAGTGAAAGCCGCAATGGCCGCCCCTGATCCACACGGCGGCGCCGAACCCTTCGAGGCGGTTGATTTCCAGCACCCCGGTTTCGCCCAGCGCCGGCGGGCATTGCAGGACCAGGCGCGCCCCGGTGCGCGACAGGTCTTCCACCAGGCAGGGGCACACGCCACGGCGCAAGATCAGGCGCCCGGGAATGTTGAGCCTTGCCCGTGCATCCGCGCGGCGGCCGCGCGTTGCACTATCACCGGTGACGGGGGCATTCACCATGGCTGCCACGTTTACCCCGGCATGGTAAAGGTATCATCTGCAATCATCTACGTAGATATACGGATGATACTTGTCCACGATCGGCATCCTTTCGGGCTCTCCCCAAACGGGGTAACAGCCACTATCTGGCAGGGATGGCCCGCAAGAGCGCATCTTCCCCGCCCGACCGTGATACCGAGCGTTTCCATGAAGACGCCGCAATCAGCACGATGCGCGGCACCGACCAGCCCGATCTGGAACGCGGCGTGGAGACCATCCGCGACGTTGTCCGCACGCTGAAGCCCAAGCCCGGCGTCTATCGCATGCTCGATGCGCGCGGCGACGTGCTCTATGTGGGCAAGGCGCGCGCGCTGAAAAATCGCGTGGCCAATTACACCCAGGTCGATCGGCTGCCCAACCGCCTGCGCCGCATGGTCAGCCAGACGCGGTCGATGACGATCGTGACGACCAATTCCGAGGCCGAGGCGCTGCTGCTCGAAGCGCAGCTGATCAAGCGCTATCGCCCGCCTTACAACGTGCTGCTGCGCGACGATAAGTCGTTTCCCTTCATCCTGTTGCGGGCCGATCACGCGTTTCCGCGGATTATGAAGCATCGCGGCGCGCGCAAGGCCAAGGGCAATTACTATGGGCCCTTTGCCAGCGCCGGCTCGGTCAACACCACGATCAATGCGCTGCAAAAGCTGTTCCTGCTGCGCAGTTGCAACGATGGCTTCATGGCGCGGCGCGATCGGCCCTGCCTGCTCTATCAGATCAAGCGCTGCAGTGCCCCGTGCGTCGATCGCATTGCCGAGGCGGACTATGCCGAACTGGTGCGCCAAGCGAAGGATTTCCTCGGCGGCAAATCGGGCGCGGTGCAGCGCGAGATCGAAACCCAGATGAGCGAGGCAGCCGAGAATCTGGACTTCGAACGCGCGGCCATGCTGCGCGACCGCTTGCGCGCGGCCACGTTCATCCAGGGCAGCCAGGCGATCAATGCCGAAGGCGTCGGCAATGGCGATGTCTTTGCCATGGCCAGCAAAGGCGGGCAGATCGCGATCCAGGCCTTCTTCATCCGGGGCGGGCAGAACTGGGGCCACCGCGCGTTCTTCCCCACCCACACCGAGGGGCTGGAAGAGGCCGAGGTGATGACCAGCTTCCTGGCGCAGTTCTACGAGGAAGTGCCGCCGCCGCGCCTGATCATGGTCGATCGCATCCTGCCCGAGGCGGAGTTGCTGGCCGAGGCCCTGCACGAAGGTGCGGGCGGCAAGGTGGAGATCACCGTGCCGCAGCGTGGCGACCGGCGCCGGCTGATGGAGCAGGCCAGCCGCAATGCGGTGGAGGCGCTCGATCGGCGGCTGGCGGAAACCGGCACCAAGGCCAAGATCCTGCGCGAACTGGCCGAATTCCTGGAACTGCCCGATGTGCCGCAGCGCATCGAGGTTTACGACAACAGCCATATCCAGGGCACCAATGCGCTGGGTGGCATGGTCGTGGCCGGGCCGGAAGGCTTTCAGAAGGGCCAGTATCGCAAGTTCAACATCAAGCGCGCCGAAACCCGGCCGGGGGATGACTTTGCCATGATGCGCGAAGTCATGGCGCGCCGCTTTGGCCGCGTGCAGGAGGAAGACCCCGATCGCCAGGGCGGCACCTGGCCCGATCTGGTGCTGATCGATGGCGGCAAGGGCCAGATGACGGCCGTGCGCGAGACACTGGAAGAACTGGGCATTGAGGATGTGCCGCTGATTGCGGTATCCAAGGGGCCCGATCGCAATGCCGGGCGCGAGCATTTCCACTTTCCCGACGGCCGGGAAAAGCTGCTGCCGCTCAATTCCCCGGTGCTGTTCTACTTGCAGCAACTGCGCGACGAGGCGCACCGATTCGCCATTGGTGCGCACCGCGCCAAGCGCAGCCGGGCGATCACCGCCAGCCCGCTCGACGAGATTCCGGGAATCGGTCCGGCGCGCAAGCGTGCGCTGCTGTTGCATTTTGGCACCGCCGGCAAAGTGCGCGCCGCCTCGCTCGAAGACCTCATGCGTGCGCCCGGGGTCAGCGCCGCGGTGGCGCAAACCATCTATGATTTCTATCATCCCGGGGCGTAAACAGCTGCCCCAGGGGCATTTGTGGAAATTATCAGACAATTGTCGTGCTGGTGTTGTGCCAGCGTGAAGTACCGCAGTGGTTATTTGCGGTTTCCCTCAAATAGGGGATGACGAAAACACCCTTAATGCTCGATAACCGTGTTAGGCAACGTCTCTGCACATAGCTTGCGGCATGACAGGGATAGTCAGCGTAATGTGGCAAGGATCGGCAGCCCACCAGGGGACGTGGTGGAGCAGGACCGACCGGCAGGGTGGTCCGTCGCTGCCTGGGGGGTACGATGAAGCAGGGGGTTGGGCGCGCGCCGCAGGTTGGCGCGTCGCACCGTAAGGAGTGGGGACAAGTCGTGGTGCCGGGTGTCGGTGCGGGGCGGCGGCCGGTTGGCCGGCTGGTGCTGCGCGTGGCGGCCTTGGGTGCCTTGGCGCTGGGGGCGCTGCCGCTGGGCACTGCGGCGGCCCTGGCGCAGGATGCGGCCGTTTCCGACAAGACGCTCGAACTGGAATTCTGGCGCTCGGTATCGACCAGCAGCGATCCCGAGATGTACGATGCCTATCTGCAGCAGTTTCCCAACGGTACCTTTGCCCTACTGGCCAAGGTAAAGGCCGCAGCGCTGCGGCGCGGGGCGACCAGTAGCCCGGCGGCAGCGCCGGCTACGCCGCCTGCGCCGGCGATTGCCGCGCCAGTGCCGGTTGCCGCCGCGCCGGCCGCAGTCACCCCGCCGCCCGCAGCTGCCCCAACCGCTGCGGTCGCTGCCACCGCGCAGGCCGGGCCCAACGAAACCGCCGCCGCCAGCCTGCTGGCGAGCCTGGCCGCCGCGCAGGAAACCCCCGCGGCACCGGCCGCAGCTGCCTCTGCTGCAGCCCAGGCTGCCGCCCCGGCACCGCAGGACATTACAGCCGGTCGGCCCCATCTGGAAACGGTGCCGGCGGTCGTCCTGCCCGCCCGTTTTTGCAGTGCCGAGGAACGCAACGCCTTCCACGCGCAAACCTATCGCCCTGCCGGCGAAGCGGCCGAGGCCAACAACGGCAAGGCCATCGCCTATCTGCAATCGATCCAGGCCCGCTATGACGCGATGGCCGCAGGCGATGCCGACATGCGCAACGCGCTGGCCAAGGAAGCACGCGATTACAAGTCGATAGCCGACGCTGCCTTTCAGGCGCAACAGGCGCTGGTGCGCCAGTTCGACGCGCTGATGGCGGTTCCGATCACGTCTTGCGGAGTGGCCAAATGATGCGACGCGTGCCCTTTGCCCTGGCGACCCGAGGCGTGATGCTGCTCGCCCTTTGCCGTGCCCCGCTGGTCCAGGCCGCCGCGCCGCCGCCGATCTCGCCACCGGCCTCTTGCCTCGATAGCCCGACGTTCGAAGCCGCGCGGTTTCATCAGTTCCAAACGATGATGATGACCGTGTCGCTGCGTTGCAAAAGCCACGGCATGGATGTGGAAACCAGCTTTTCGCGCATGATGATCGTGCACCAGGGCGTGTTTGCGGCGGCCGACAAGGCCATTCGTGGCTATATCAGCCCGGCCCACGGCTTTGCCGACAAGCGCGCGTTCGATAGCTATGCCACGCTCGTGGCCAATCGCTATGGCGGCGGCGCCACCAACCTGCAGGCCTGCACCGCGATCGACCGGGCGATCAAGACGGTGACGGCCGACATCACCGGCGCCACGCTGCGCTTTGTGGCAACGGCCATGGTGGCCCACCCGGAAATGGAGCGCATGGCCTGCGCCCTGGTCGGCCAGCCTACCAGGCCTGGCACCACGCCCGCCCCGCCGGCCGCTGCCGGCGCGGCGACCATCGCAATGGCCAGCCCCGCAGCGCCGCGGCCCGGCAAATAGCGCGGCGACGGTTCAGGCGCGGCGGCGCACCAGGCCTTCTTGCGCGGTTTCGGCCACCAGGCGGCCATCCTGGGTAAAGATGCGGCCACGGCTGAAACCGCGCATGTTCCCGGCCCAAGGGCTGTCGCAGGCATAGAGCAGCCATTGATCGGCGCGGGCATCGGCGTGGAACCACAGCACATGGTCAAGGCTGGCAACCTGGGCGCTGCCGGCCTTGCCGCTGATGCCGTGGGGCAGCAGGCTGGTGCCGAGCAAGGTCATGTCGCTGACATAGGCGATCACCGCGCGGTGCAGCGCCGGATCATCGGGCATCGGCGCCACGCAACGCAGCCAGGTGTGCGCCACCGGTTCGGCCGGGGTTTCGCGCAGCCAGTTGAGCGGTTCGGCCGGGCGCATCTCGATCGCGCGCGGCCGCGACAGCAGGGCGCGGCGCTGCTCTGACAGGCGATCGGCATAGATCGTGAGCAGGTCCGCCTCGCTCGGCAGGTCATCGGGGCTGGGCACCGAAGGCATCGGCAGGCCGTGCTGCAGGGCAAGGCCCTCGCCGGCCTCGCTACGGCGGTGGAACGATGCCGTCATGGTGAAGATCGGCGCGTCGCCCTGGCTTGCCACCACGCGGCGGTTGGCAAAGTTGCCGCCATCGAGATCGCGCATCACGGTATAGCGCGTGTCGGCATCTTCGCTGCCTGGGCGCAGGAAATAGGCATGCAGCGAATGCACCGGCCGATCGGCGGCGACGGTGGCCTGTGCGGCGGCAAGCGCCTGCGCCACGATCTGCCCGCCGAATACGCGGCCCACGCCCCCGGGCTTGCGCGGCCCGGTAAAGAGATCGGCGCCGGCCTCGGGCTGAACCGTCAGCAGCCGGACAAGGCCGGCGGCCGTCGCGGCAGGATCATTGGAATCGGACATCAGGGTGGAAGAGAGCGGGTGCAGCATGATCGCGCGCCTATTCCAGGCGTTCCGCCAAGGTCAACGCATCGCGGCGGCTCGTCACAAATATGAAACCAGGGGCAGGTGATGAACCACCCGGGCCAGGAAACAGGCCCCGCCCAGCCTTGCGGCCAGACGGGGCCTGTCCTTCTCCTCCCCAACCTCGGGCCCATGCGGGCGGGGTTTTCCCCGCTTTTCCGCGTGTCTGCCGTGGGCCACCGGTCCAGTATGCCGGCAGCCCACGGAAGCCGGTTCAGCCTGCCGCGTGGCTGGCCAGGGCGGCCAGCAGCAGCAGGGCAACGATATTGGTGATCTTGATCATCGGGTTCACGGCCGGGCCAGCCGTGTCCTTGTAAGGATCGCCCACGGTGTCACCGGTCACCGCCGCCTTGTGCGCGTCGGAACCCTTGCCGCCGTAATGGCCATCCTCGATATACTTCTTGGCGTTGTCCCACGCCCCGCCGCCCGATGTCATCGACAGGGCCACGAACAGCCCGCCCACGATCACGCCCAGCAGTAGCGCGCCCAGCGCGGCAAAGGCATTGGCCTGCCCTGCCACCGCCATGATCACGAAATAGACCGCGATCGGCGCCAGCACCGGCAGCAGCGAGGGCAGGATCATCTCCTTGATCGCCGCCCGCGTGACCAGGTCCACCGTGCGGGCATAGTCCGGGCGGCTGGTGCCGGCCATGATGCCCGGATCGGCGGCGAACTGCTCGCGCACGTCCACCACCACGTCGCCAGCGGCGCGGCCCACGGCGGTCATCCCCATCGCGCCGAACAGATAGGGCAGCAGCGCGCCCAGCAGCAGCCCGACGATGACATAGGGGTTCTCCAGGCTGAAATCGACATTCAGATCCGGGAAGAACTCGCGCAGGTCAGTGGTATAGGCGGCAAACAGCACCAGGGCGGCAAGCCCGGCCGAACCGATGGCATAGCCCTTGGTGACGGCCTTGGTGGTGTTGCCCACCGCGTCGAGCGCATCGGTGCGTTCGCGCACGGTGTCTTCCAGGCCGGCCATTTCGGCAATGCCGCCGGCATTATCGGTTACCGGGCCATAGGCGTCGAGCGCCACGACCATGCCGGCCAGCGCCAGCATTGCCGTCGCGGCATAGGCAATGCCGATCAGTCCGGCGAGCTGATAGGCGACGATGATACCCGCGCAGATCACCAGCGTGGGCAGGGCCGTGGCTTCCAGGCTGACGGCCAGGCCCTGGATCACGTTGGTGCCGTGGCCGGTGACCGATGCCTTGGCGATCGATCGCACAGGGCGATAGCCGGTGCCGGTGTAGTATTCGGTGATCCAGATGATCAGCCCGGTGATCGCCAGGCCAACCAGCGCGCAATAGAACAGCGTGCGGCCGGTAAAGCCCTGGTCGCCGATCGGCGCTTCCATGCTGCCCAGCGCCGCTTGCGTGGCGAACCAGATCGCCGGGATCGACAGCAGGGCCGTGACCAGGAAGCCCTTGTACATCGCGCCCATGATGTTGTTGCTGCGACCGAGCTTGACGAAATAGGTGCCGATGATCGAGGTGACGATGCAGACCCCGCCGATCAGCAGGGGCAGCGACATCAGCGGCAGCAGCAGATCGCCCACGCCCTTGATCAGCAGCGCCGTCAGCACCATCGTGGCGCCCACGGTGACGACATAGGTTTCGAACAGGTCGGCGGCCATGCCGGCGCAATCGCCCACGTTGTCGCCCACGTTGTCGGCAATCACCGCCGGGTTGCGCGGATCATCCTCGGGGATGCCGGCTTCCACCTTGCCGACCAGATCGGCGCCCACGTCGGCCGCCTTGGTGAAGATGCCGCCGCCCAGCCGGGCAAAGATCGACACCAGCGAGGCGCCCAGCGCCAGCGTGGTGAGTGACGTGACCACGGTGCGATCGCCCGGTTCATAACCGGCCACGAACACCAGATACCAGAAGAAGCCCGCGATCGCGAGCAGGGCCAGGCCCGCCACCAGCATGCCGGTGATCGCCCCGGCGCGGAACGCCAGGGTAAGGCCTTGTTGCAGGCCGCTTTGCGCGGCAGCGGCGGTGCGCACGTTGGCCCGCACCGACACGTTCATGCCGATGAAGCCAGCCACGCCCGAAAGCACGGCCCCAATGACAAAGCCCAGCGCCGGCAGCGGGTGCAGCGTCATCGAAACGATGGCGGCCACGACCACGCCCACCAAGGCGATGGTGCCGTACTGGCGTTTGAGATAGGCCTGCGCCCCTTCCTGGATAGCGCCGGCAATGTCTTGCATTTTCTGGTTTCCGGCCGGGCTTCCCAGCACCTGACGGCTGGTAATGAAGCCATAAAGCACAGCCAGTAACCCCAACCCGATTGCGGTTACGACAAGGTTCACGATGGCATCCCCCTAACTTCCCGTGCCCCGGCTTGTCTTTTGCGTGCCAGGTACACCATGTCCCCGCACTTTGGCTGGGAACGAAATGGAAGCTAAATCATTTGCCGCCGCCCGCAAGCGGTATTGTGCCACCGAGCGGCTGTTGTGTGCTGCTAGGTTTCAGCCGCGGTGTTCATAGCCCAGCGGCCCTTGCGGGCAGGCGCCATCCAGCAGCAAGGGCATGGGGCCAGCGGTCCGCGCCTCGCCGATGCAGGTGGCCGGGCAGGGGGGCGTGGTGCCCGCTGGCAGGGTGAACAGCAGTTCGTAGTCATCACCCCATGACAGCGCCTCTTGCCGGCGGGCAGAGGGAAGGTCTGGCGGCACGGGGCAGGCGGCGCTGTCGATTGCCAGGGTCACGCCGCTGGCACGGGCCATGCGCGTCGCATCGAGCAGCAGCCCGTCCGACACGTCCATCATCGCGCCAACCAGGGGGGCCAGCGCCCGCCCTTCGGCCAGGCGCGGCACCGGGCGGGCAAAGCGCGTGGTATCGCGGCCAATGCGCCCCTCGCGCCCGTCACGCAGCGCCTCGAACCCCAGCATGGCATCGCCCAGGCTGCCGGTGACCCACAGCCTGTCGCCCACCTGTGCGCCGCTGCGCGTGGGCACCGGGCAATGCGTGGCGCGGCCCAGCGCAGTAAGGCCATGGGCCGCCGGGCCGACCCGCCGCACGGTGTCTCCGCCCAGCAGCGGCACGGCAAACGCCGCCAGCGCCTGCGCCAGCCCGGCCAGGAACCGCTCTTCGCCGCCGCCCAGGCCATAGCCCAGCAGCACGCCGAGCGGCGCCGCGCCCTTGGCCGCCAGATCGGACAGGTTGGTCGCCACCAGTTTCCACGCCACGTCGGCCGGGTCCTGGCCGGGCAGCCAGTGCACGCCTTCCACCATCATGTCGTGGGTGAGCACGAGATGCTCCCCGCCCAGCGCGATCACCGCCACGTCATCGTCCAGCCCGCGCGCGGCAGGGTCTGGCGCCAGGGCGCGCAATGCGGTGATGAAGGCTGCTTCGTCCATGGGTGCTGCGGTAGTGGCTGAAGCGTTGTTTGCAAGTAGCTTGACCCTGGCTGGCCACGCCGCCTAATCGATCGGTTGAAGAGGACCACGGCGACATGACCAACGCAGGACCACAGACCGCGCACGACCATGCTGCGCCGCCGCCTGATGCGGCCGCTGCACCGGGCGGCGCACGCGATCTGCTGCTGGCGGCGGCCTCTGCGGTGATGCGCGAGGGCGACCTGGTCGATATCTCGCTGTCCGAACTCTCGCTGCGCTCGGGCCTCAATTCGGCGCTGGTGAAGTATTACTTCGGCAACAAGGCCGGGCTGCTCACCGCTTTGCTCGATCGCGACATGGCCGAGATCGTCCGCTCGGTCGACGCCCTGGTGGCCAAGGGCGACATGGCCCCGCAGGACAAGCTGCGCCACCACATTTCCTGCTGCATCGATACCTATTACCGCTACCCCTATCTCAACCGCCTGCTCATGCGCCTGGTGCGCGATAGCGACGATGTCGAAGCGCGGCGTATCGCCGACAAGTACCTGCGCCCGCTTAGCCGCGCCTATGACCAGCTGATCGGCGAAGGGGTGAAAAGCGGGGTGTTCCGCCCGATCGATCCGCAGATGTTCTATTTCACCGTCAGCGGCGCGGCCGACCGGTTCTTTTCCGCACGGCTGGTGCTGCGCCACTGCTTTGGCCAGGATTCGTTGACCGAACAGCTGCGCGACCGCTATCGCGAACACACGGTTGATTTCATCATGGCAGGCATTCTTGCAGACTGAACGGGAAACCCAGGCGCCGGGCGCGCGCTGGCGCATCGGGGTGATCGGCGGCTCGGGGATCTATGATCTTTCGGTGCTGGACGATGTGCAGGAAATCGCGGTGCAATCGCCGTTTGGCGCGCCATCCGGGCCGGTTACGCTGGGGCGCATCGGCGGGCAGGAATTCGTGTTCCTGGCGCGCCACGGCGCCGGGCACCGGATTTCCCCCGAAGCCATCAACCACCGCGCCAACATCGACGTGATGAAGCGCTGCGGGGTGACCGACCTTGTCGCCATTTCCGCGATCGGCTCGCTGCGCGAAGAGCTGGCACCGGGCAGCTTCGTGGCGGTGGACCAGTTCATCGATCGCACCCATGGCCGCCCGCAAAGCTTTTTCGGGGAAGGGCTGGTGGCCCATGTCTCGCTCGCCGATCCGGTCTGTGCGCGCCTGTCGGGCCTTCTTGCCGATGCGGCCCAGGCCGCCGGGGCCAGCGTGCACCGGGGTGGCTGCTATCTGGCGATGCAGGGGCCGCAGTTTTCCACCCGCGCGGAAAGCCGCCTCTACCGCCAATGGGGTGCCGACGTGATCGGCATGACCGCGATGCCCGAGGCGCGCCTCGCGCGCGAGGCAGAGCTGCCCTATGCCCTGATCGGCATGGTCACCGATTACGATGCCTGGCGCGATGGCGATCATGTTGACGTTGCCCAGGTGCTGTCGGTGATGCGCGGCAATGCCGCAACGGCGAAGGCCACTGTCGTGGCGCTGGCCGGTCTTTTGCCGCAGCTGCGCACGCCCAGTCCGATCGACCGCGCGCTCGACGGCGCGATCATGACGGCGCCGGCGCAGCGCGATCCCGTGCTGGTCGCCAGGCTGGGTGCGGTGGCGGGCAGGGCGCTCAAGACATAGCCGACACGCGGCTGCGGTCTGTGATCCTGTTGCATCGCAGCGCGTATCGAAAGTTGCGCTGCGATAGCTTGTCTTGCACGATTGCAAGAGTTCATAGCGATTAAAGAGAAATATCGTTATTGCCATTGCCGCTGGTTTCCGTAGATACGAAACCATGCCCGGAACCCAGACCCGTCTTGCCGAATTCGTGCCTTATCGCATGGCCATCACCTCTGGTGCGGTGAGCCAGGCCATTGCCAACGAATATCGTATGCAATTCGGGCTCAAAATCTCGGAATGGCGGGTCATGGCGGTGCTCGGCGATGCCGGCCCGCTGACCCAGCGCGACCTGGTGCGCGCCACCCAGATGGACAAGGTTGCCGTCAACCGCGCGTGCAAGGTGCTGGAGGATCGCAACCTGCTGCAGCGCAGCCCCAATGTGGCCGATGGACGCTCCCACCATCTCGAACTTACCGCCGAAGGCCGCGCCATCCATGCCCAGATTTGGCCGCAAGCGCTTGAAATTTACGAGGAAATATTCTCCGCACTGACCCCGCGCGAAACGGAGAAGCTGCGTGCCCTGCTCGACAAGCTGCTGGGCGCGGTGCGGCGGTTCGAAGCGCGCGCCAAGTAACGTTCAAGACAAAAACCATACCAGAATAGAACCGGGATAATATCGTCGCAGCTGAAACAGGAGAGGTGAACATGAAACTGGCATCGTTGCCGCAGGGGCGCGATGGGCGCCTGATCGTGGTGTCCGACGATCTCGCCTGGTATGCCGACGCCGATCATGTGGTGCCGACGATGCAGCGGCTGCTGGACGAATGGCACCGCCACGCCGATCTTCTCGAAAGCCTGAGCATCGAACTCGCGCACGGGGCGATCCCGCGCAAACGCTTTCACGAACGCGAGGCGGCCGCGCCCCTGCCGCGTACGTTTCATTGGACCGATTCGGCCGATGCCCTGCGCCACCAGCCTGGCGACGGGCTGATGGGCGCGCGCGATCCGCTGCGCCGGCCCGGTGCCTCGGCGGTGGGCCTGGTGGCGATGACGGCCGATGTGCCGCAAGGCGCCAGCGCGGCCGAGGCCTTGGGCCGGGTGCGTCTGGTCGGCCTGGCCCACGCGGTTGCCGTGCAGAGCGCGCCAGGGGCCACGGGGCATTTCTCGCCGGTCTTCGTCACGCCCTCGGCGCTGGCGGAAGCGTGGGTGGATGGCGCGTTGGCCGTGCCGCTCAAGGTGACGCGGGGCAGCCACACCCAGGACGTGATCCTGCCGCCCACCCTGGGCGACACCATTGCCGGCCTTGCCGCCGAACGCGCGCTCGCCGCCGGAACCCTGGTCAGCCTGTCGGCGCCGCTGCCCGGCGATCCGCTGGGGCCGGGCGAAACCCTGCGCGTCGAAGCCCGCAACAGTGCCGGGCGCAGCCTGTTTGGTGCGATCGAGCAGGCCGTGCGCGTTCCTGCTTGAGGTTTGGCGGTACAGTGTCAGGCCCAGCACCACCCCCCGACCCCCTCCTCTAAAGAGGATGGGGAGTTAAAGCACTGACAATAAAAGCCCCCTCCTCTTCAGAGGAGGGGGTTTGGGGGTGGTGCGAAGCCCGGCACCAAGCCCCCCGCCCAAAGCCTTACGGCCCGGGCTTGCGATTGATGAACTGGTCGCTGATCGCGCAGGCCGCCGGGCCCAGGATGACGATGAACAGCGTGGGCAGGATGAACAGGATCAGCGGCACGGTCATGATCGCGGGCAGGCGGGCGGCCTTTTCCTCGGCGCGCATCATGCGTTCGTTGCGGAATTCGGCCGACAGCACGCGCAGGGCGGAGGCCAGCGGCGTACCATAGCGTTCGGTCTGGACCATGGTGGTAGTCACGCCCTTCACCGAATCGAGGTTCACGCGATAGGCAAGGTTTTCAAAGGCCTGGCGCCGTTCGGTGAGGAACGACAGCTCGATCGCGGTGAGTGCGAATTCATCGCCCAGCTCGGGATAGGCGCGGCCCAGCTCGCGCGCCACGCGGCCAAAGGCAGCGTCCACGGTAAGGCCGGCCTCGGCGCAGATCACCAGCAGGTCCAGCGCATCGGGCAGGCCCTTGCGGATGGCATGGGTGCGCTTGGACACCAGGTTGGCGATCCAGATATCGGGCGCCTTGTAGCCGAAGATGACCATGACCGCGAAACCCATGAAGCGCTTGAACGCGCCCCATTCGGGAAAGAACTGCAGCACATAGATCCACAGGATAGCGAGGCCGCCCAGCACGATCGGGCCGATCATGCGGCCAAAGATCACCGCGACGGCCCATTCCTTCTTGCGGATGCCGGCCTGGGCCAGCTTCTGCTGCACCACGGCCAACTGGCTGTCTTGCAGCACGCGCAGCTTTTCCAGCACGCCGCGGATCGTGTCGGTGGTCTGGTTGCGGCGCACGATCGAATGGCGCTTGCGCGCGGCCGAGTTGATGATCCCGGCCTTGAGCTGTTCGCGTCGCTCGCTCAGCGCCTTGACCCGCTTGGCCATGGGATCGCGTACGGTGATCGCGGCATAAATCGCCAGGATCATCGCCGCGGCCGCGATCATCAGCATGATCGAGCCGGCATGGACGACATTGATGCCAAGCAGCGTGGGTGCGGGGTTCGGTTGCATCAGCGCGTTCCTTGGCTCAGATCTCGAAGCTGACCATCTTGGCCATGATGAAGGCGCCCAGGCCCAGCCAGCACAGCCCGCCCAGGCCGGCGATGATCAGGCGCTCGTCGACGAAGAACTTGCCCATGTAGACCGGGTTGATCCAGTAGATCAGGGCAAAGACGATGAACGGCAGGGCGCCGACGATATAGGCCGAAGCCTTGGATTCCGAACTCATCGCCTTGATCTTGAGCTTCATCTGCGCACGCTTGCGCAGCACGTCAGCCAGGTTGGCGAGGGTTTCGGCCAGGTTGCCACCGGTTTCGCGCTGGATCGCCAGAGTAATGCAGAAAAAGCTGAACTCGGCCATGTCGAGGCGGTCGGCGGTATCCTGCAGCGCCTCTTCCATGGTCTTGCCCACCTTGATGCGGTCGGTCACCAGCTTGAATTCTTCCCCCACCGGGCCGGGCAGTTCGCTGGCGACGACGCCCAGCGTTTCGGTGATCGGCAGGCCAGAGCGCAGGCCGCGCACGAGCAGTTCCAGCGCATCGGGAAAGCGGGTGACAAAGGCGTTGGCGCGCTTGGTAATCGCGCGGTTCACCACCATGTGCGGCAGCCCCGCGCCGACCAGAACGCCGGCCGGTATCGCGAGAAGCAGCGAGCCAGACTTGAGGAAGATCAGCGCGGCGATCCCCAGCCCCAGGCCCAGCGAGGCATAGAGATATTGCGACAGGGTCCAGCCCTTGCCGGTGCGGTGCAGGCGCAGGGCCAGCGCCTCTGTGCGCGAGGCAGAGCCGGCAACGCGATAGGCGCGGGGCGTGCGCGAGGCGATCGCCTTGCGATACTGCGCTTCCACCTTGTCGACCGCGCTATCCGAATGGCGGAAGCGCACCTGTTGCAGGCGGCGTGCACCTTCCTTGCCGGCACTCGGCCCGCTGAACGCCGCCACGGCCAGCAGCAGCGCGATACCAAGCCCGCCAAAGAGCAAGATCAGCTGGGGATTGAGCATCGGGGAACCTGCCTACCTGAAGGAAACCGTAAACTGCATCGCGCGGTGACGGCGTGGCACGGGGCGTAAAGCGTCAGACCTGGCCAGCTTTAGACTGGGGCGCCAGTCTTGGCCTTGCCCTTTGCCGGCAACATCTTCTTGAGATCGAACTTGCCCAGGAGCGAGGTGGACTTGGCCTTGGGCTTGTCCGCCGGGCTGGCGTCGGTATCGGCGGCAAGGCTGGAAATGGCCTGCGCCACGTCCTTGATCGCCAGCGCCGCCTTGGTCGAGCGGTTGGCGCCGATGAACGTCTGCCCCAGCTTGGCGGCATTGGCCGCCGCCTTGGCATCGAACGGCACCTGGAAACCCAGCTTGCGCTCGATCGAGGATTCGAAATCGGCCCGGCTGATTTCGCCCACGCCCTGGTGCACCTTGTTGGCCACCACATAGACATGGGCGTGGCTGGCGTTGGACTTGAGCCAGGCCAGCAGGCGGATCGCATCGCGCGCGCCGGCCAGGGTCAATTCGGTGACCAGTGCCACCGCGTTCACATCGGCCAGCAAGTGCGGGAAGTTGATCAGCATGTTGCGCGGCATGTCGATCACGGTCATCTCGAACGCCTGGCGGAATTCCTCCTGCAACTGCACGAAGGCGCTGCCATCGGTCATCAGCGGCGCGGTGATCGGCGCTTCGGCCGAAAGGATCGCCAGGTTGTCGTTGGCCCGGATCATCGCGCGTTCGATGAACAGCCCGTCGATGCGGCTGGGGCTGTCGATCGCGTCGGTCAGGCCACGACCGGGCTCGAGATCGAGCGTGAGTGCGCCGGTGCCGAAGTGCACGTCAAGATCGAGCAGCGCGGTCGACAGCTTGAAATCGGCGCCAAACGACCAGGCCAGCGAAGTGGCGATGGTGGAGGCGCCGGCCCCGCCGCGGGTGCCGACAACCGCAGTGGTCACGTGGCGCTTGGCCGCGCTGCCATCCTGGTTCTTGGGCGCATTGAAGATCGCCTGCGCCTGGCTCAGCGCGTCGCGCACCTGGGCGACTGACAGCGGCTTGAGCAGGTAATCCTGGATGCCCGAAGCGATCAGATCGCGATAGAGCCGCACATCGTTGACCTGGCCCACCGCGATAACCACCGTGCCGGGTTCGCACACTTCGGCCAGGGCATTGATATCGTTGAGGGGATCGCCGCTTTCCGACAGATCGACCATCAGGATGGCCGGGCTGGCGGTGATCGAGAGCGATTGCACGGCATTGCGCAGGCCGCCGCGCGCGCATTTTTCCGGCGCCCAGCCCATGTCGGCCGCCACGGCGCGCGCCACGTCGAGCGCCGCATCGTCGCACAGGAATGCTGCGAACAGGTCGCGATTGCCGGATTTCCAGGGTGCGCTCATGTCAGTTGCTCGCCGCTGAAGTGGAGGTGGTGACCTTCTTGACGGTGGCGCCCCCCATGCCGGAGGGTGCATTGTCGCGGTAGGCCTGGATCGCCTTGTTCGAGGTCATCACCGTGGTGCGGCCGTCGTCAGACTGGCCATGCACCAGGTCTTCCTTGTTGGCCACCATCGCGGCCAGGTTGGAGTTGACCGCGCAGCCATAGTTGGTCGAGGTGGCGTTGTTGCCATTGCCATCGTTGTGGGTGGACCAATCCGGGCAACCCGGCACGGCAGCGGTGGTGCGCATGATTACCAGGCGCGCGATGCCCGGCGCCACGCTGCCAGCCGTGATCGGCGCGCCTTCGGCCAGGCTCATGCCGTGGCCGGCAAGCACCGACTGCACGGCATCGTGCGTGGCCGGATCGCGGGCGGGATCATCCAGCGCCACTTTGTCGCCATAGCCGAGATCAAGCGAGTCGAACCATCCGGCCATGCGGCGCTGTTCGCTGACCGACACGCCGCCACCGGGCAGCGTATTGATGTCCAGCGTATAGCTGGTGCGTTCGACCACCGGCTGATGCACGCTGTTGAGCGAGCGGTTGGTCGGCTGGCCGCCGACGCAGCCGGCGAGTGCCGTGGTGAGGGCGAGGGCCAGGGCCACAGGGCCGATGCGATTGCGCGTGGTGGACATGGTCTGGTTCCTTGTCGCGTAGGCGGTCACAGGTTGAAGCCGGGCTTGGTATCGGCCTTGGCCTGCTTGTTCTTTTCGGGCTGGGCGCCGCTGGCGTCGCCCACCTTAGGCGCCGGGCCGCCTTGCACGGTACCTTCGCGTTCGGTCGGCATCGGGCGACCTTCGCCCTTGGACGGTACGGTTTCCTGGTTGCCCAGCAGTTGCTGCACGGCATCGGCGGCGCGGAAGCCATCGGTGGGCAGCTTGATATCCTTGGCGTCCACCGGGTTGACCAGATACGGGGTAACCACGATCACCAGTTCGGTCTCGCCCTTCTTGAACGAGGTGGAGCGGAACAGCGAGCCCAGGATCGGCAGGTCGCCAGCGCCCGGCAGCTTGGTGATCGTGTTCTGGGCCGAATTGCTCAGCAGCCCGGCGATCATGAAGCTTTGTCCCGATCCCAGTTCCACCGTGGTTTCGGCGCGGCGCACCTTGAGCGCAGGGATGGAAAAGCCGCTGAGCGTGATCGCGCCGTCAGTGGTGAGTTCGGAGACTTCCGGCCGCACGCGCAGCGAGATGCGGCCATTGGCCAGTACGGTGGGCGTGTAGGACAGGCTCACACCATACTTCTTGTATTCGATGCTGGTGGTGCCCAGGCCCTGCGAAAGCGGGATGGGAAATTCGCCGCCGGCCAGGAATTCGGCCGTTTCACCCGACAGCGCGGTAAGGTTCGGCTCGGCCAGGGTGTTGGACAGGCCGATCGTTTCGCCCAGATCCAGCGCGCCCAGCACATCCATGCCAAACAGCTTGCCGTTGCCGACCAGGCGCGTGCCTGTCGTGGCCGAGTTGACCACCGTGGTCGTGGCATTCATCGCCACGTTGCCGCCAGCCAGTAGTGGCCCGCCGGCGACATACTGGGTGAACGCGTTGCCCTGGCCCACGCCGAACTTGAAGCCGCTGGTGGCATCGGCCGTGGCCCAGTTCATGCCGATCGCGCGGGTCAGCGTGCGGCTGACTTCGGCAATCCGCACCTGGAGCATGACCTGCAGGGGCGTGGCCATCTTGAGACGGCTGATCACCTGCATCTTTTCGCCCACGAAGGCCTTGACCAGGCGCTCGGCCTCGGCCGCATCTTCGGGGGCTCCCACCGTGCCGGTCAGCAGCACGGTGTTGTTCATCGTGGCAGTCTGCACCTTGGCGTCGGGCATGGCGAGGTGGAGCATCTGGTCGATGCTGTCGATATTCGTGCCTACGCGCACGTTGGCTGACCAGATCACGTTGCCCTTGGCGTCGCTGGCATAGACGGTGGTTTCGCCCGGGCCCTTGCCAAAGACATAGAGCTGGTTGGTCGATTTCACCTGCACGTCGGCGATCTTTTCATCGGCGACAAACACATCGGCCATGCGCGAGGGCAGGGTGATCAGTTCACCCCGGCCGAGGCCCACCGCGATGGCGCGGGCCGGGCTGGTGACGCTCTGCGCCTGGGCCGCAGGGGCCAAGGCAGCGACAGCAAGGGGCGCGGCAAGCGGCGCGACGACGATCATGGCGGTGCGCAGCGCGGAAACGAAGCGGTGGGACATGGCTTGGCCTTTGGCGCGATGCCGGAAGGGAATGGGCGGGCAGATGGTGGCAGTCGTGCTCATCTCACTGCGCTCCCACGCTGACGGTGACAGTGTCCTTGCCGCGCGTGATGTTGACCACCGGGCCGCGCGGGCGCGGCGGCACGGCCGGGCCGGCCATGGCCGCCACGGGTGCTGGGGCGGGCGGCGCGGTAAAGCCGCCGCCACCGCCAGCGCCACCCATCGGCGGCATCGACTTGCGCTGGAAGCGCGAGACATCGCCACCCGTGGCAAAGCTGGTGCCGCCATCGAGCGGGTGGGCCAGCGCCTGCTTGAGCAGCTTTTCCTCGTCCTGCGGCGTGGCCCCGGCCGGAACCTTGACATCGCCCGAGGCGATCGCCTGCTCCAGCTCGGCCGAATTGTCGGCGAGCGAGCGCAGCGAGAGGCTGAGCGTGCCGATGGTCTGCGCCACGGCGATCTTTTCCGCGATCTTGGGCGTCACTTCCACGGTGACGGTGCTGAACGCCTTGACCTTGGTCTTGCCCTCGATCTGTTCCTGCGTGGCGGACTGGTCGGTGGCGAGCACGCGCAGGTTGCGGATGATGGTTTCCGATGCCTTGAGCGGCTGCGGATCGTTGCCCTTGACGGTCTGGGTCAGCACCAGGTCGATATGGTCGCCGGGAAAGACGAAGCCGGCAACACCGGTGCGGGCGGAAACCGGAATGGTGACGGCGCGCATGCCAGGCCCAAGCGCGGCGGCGAGGAAGCCGCGATCGCCCGGTGCCACCAGCGAACCCTGCGTAATCGGTTCGCCGGCGGTGATCGGGTTGCGCACCACGGTGCCGAGCATCTTCTGCATGTCGGCCTCGCCTTCCACGAAATAGGCGTCCTGCACCATTTCCTTGGGCCAGGCCTTGAAGCCAATCGAATCGGCGGTGATGATCGTGCCGACGGGCAGGGCGCGCTGGGCCACCAGGACCTTGGAACCCATTTCCACCTTGGCCGCAGCGATCGCCTGGGGCGAACCCGAGCCACGAATGAGGCCGAGGCCGAACAAGGCCGATGGAATGCCCAGCACCAGCGAGGCCCCCAACAACAGTAGCTTCTTCTTGTCCATCGCCAGTTTATCCCGCCCTTACAGAATAGCGCGCAGCCATCCGACAAATTGGTTAAGTTGGCCTTAGCCCGCAGCGAGCGCGTGAATGCCCGCGCCATAAGTGGTGCCAAGAACACACAGCCCCGCCGTGGCGATCGCCACGCCATAGGGGATCTTCAGCCGGTCCTTGCGGCGCCGCATCAGGTGCCACATGCCCATCCCCACGGTGAGCAGGCCGCCCACCAGGGCCATGATCAGCAGCAGCTTGGCAAACAGCACCGGGCGCAGCCACAGCGCCAGCGCGGTGAGCAGCTTGACATCGCCGCCGCCCATCATGCGCAGGGCAAACAGCCCCGCCAGCACCACGAAAGCGGCCAGCGCCACGCCCAGTTGCAGCACGACATCGGGCCACAGGTGCAGCCCGCAGGCCCACCAATAGACCGGGGCCAGCGCCGCGATCGCGGCGTTGAGCCAGTTGTCGATCTGTCTGCGGCGCAGGTCGGTAAAGGCTGCGATCAGCAGCGCGATTGCCAACACTCCGGCCAATCCGTAAACCATGGAAATCCCCCTCGATGATGTGGGGATACCGGAAAATCACTTACCAAACGGTAACCAAGCCAAGCGGCGGGATCGGGCGTGAAACAGGGCGTCGCAAGCAATGGTTAAGCATGTCTGGAAGGGCATCGGTGGGCGCGAGATCCCCGCCGGCGCCAACGAATCGACCTGGTCCGCCAGCGATGGCACCGCCATCCGCCGGATCGACTGGCGACGCGGCGATGGCCCGCGCAGGGGATCGATCCTGTTCCTGCCCGGGCGCGGGGACTTTTATGAAAAGTATTTGGAAACGTTCGATTACTGGGCATCTAAGGACTGGTGCGTAACCGCCGCTGACTGGCGCGGCCAGGCTGGCTCTGCCGGGCCGCAAAGCGGGCCACCGGTGGGTGACATCGCCGATTTTTCGGTCTGGGTGGATGACCTTGCCCATCTTTACCAAATCTGGCGCGCGCAAACGCCGGGGCCGCATGTGGTGATCGGCCATTCGATGGGTGGCCACCTGGTGTTGCGCACATTGGCCGAGCAGCGAATCGGCCCCGAGGCCGTGGTATTGAGCGCGCCGATGCTCGGATTCGCCACCGTGCTGCCGCGCGCGGTGCAGCGCATTTATGCCGCGCTGATGGTTCGCCTGGGCGACCCGGCGCGCCCGGCGTGGAAAAGCAGCGAGAAGCCCGGCGCGCGGGCCGCGCTGCGTGCCAACCTCCTGACGCACGATGAAACCCGCTATGCCGACGAACAATGGTGGCGGGCACAGCGGCCCTGGCTGGCGCTGGGGCCGGCGAGTTGGCGCTGGCTGCAGAAAAGCAGCGAATCGTTTGACCGCCTCGATGCGCCCGGCGTGCTGGAGGCGGTGACTACGCCGTTGCTGCTGCTCGCCACGCGCCACGATGCGCTGGTGTCGTGGCCAGCCATCGCCCGCGCCGCGCAGCGCCTGCCCAAGGCCCAATTGGTGGCCTGGGGGCGTGAGGCGCGGCACGAACTGCTGCGCGAATGTGATGCCGTGCGCGATCGGGCGCTTGCCTCGATCGATGAATTCCTCGAACGAGAAGCCCCGCAGCGGCAGGATACGGCCGCCATGGCGGAATAGGGCAGGCAGGGGCGCGACCATGGACGAGTTCGACATCGCGATCATCGGCGCCGGCATGGCCGGGGCAAGCATCGCCGCCGAATGCGCGCCCCATGCCCGCGTCCTGCTGGTCGAGGCGGAGGACAGCCCAGGCTACCACACCACCGGCCGCTCTGCCGCGTTCTGGGACGAGATATATGGCGGGCCGGCGGTGGTGCCGCTCACCCTCGCCTCGGGCGATTACCTGGCACAGCACGGCTTTCTGCAGCCGCGCGGCTCCCTGGTGATCGGGCGGACAGAGGATCGCGCCGCGCTGGAAACCTTCGTGGCCGACTATGGCGCGCTCGGCGCTACGGTGGACATGATCGATCGCGCCGGCATGATCGCGCTGGTGCCCGGCCTGCGCGAGCAATGGTGCCTGGGGGCCTGGCAGCCGGGCTGCGCCGATATCGACGTGGCCGGGCTGCACCAGCACTACCTGGCCCTGGCGCGCCGCACCGGAACCGTCGTCCGCCTGCGTGCGCGTATCGATTCGCTGGTACATGAGGGGGCCGGCTGGCGCCTGGCGTGGCGCGGGGGGCAGGCGCGCGCCACGATGGTGGTCAACGCCGCCGGGGCCTGGGCCGATGAGGTCGCCACGCTCGCCGGGGCGGCCCCCCTGGGCATCGCGCCGCTGCGCCGCACGATCACGCAGCTGCGTGTCGATCCACCCGTGCCGGCCACACTGCCACTCACCTTCGGGCTGGCCGGAGACTTCTATTTCAAGCCATCGGGCGATCGGCTGTGGCTTTCGCCGCACGATGAAACGCCCGATGTAGCGCACGATGTCGCGCCCGAAGAAATCGACGTGGCGCTGGCGATCGATCGGCTGGAACAGGTGGTGGATTGGCGCATCGCCGCAGTGGAGCGGCGCTGGGCCGGGCTGCGCAGCTTTGCCCCCGATCGTGCGCCGGTCTATGGCTTTGACCCTGGCGTGCCGGGCCTGTTCTGGTTTGCCGGGCAGGGCGGCTTTGGCATCCAGACCGCGCCCGCCGCCGCGCGCCTGGCCGCGCAGCAATTGCTGGGCCAGCCGGCCGATGCGATGACCGAACAGCTCGATCCGGCCCGCTATGCACCGGAACGTTTGTCACCCGCTGGTCTTGCCCTGGCTTGAAGCGGGCCGGCGCAGCATGGTTATCTCATGCAGTTAACGCGGCGTTTGCGCTCTATTCCTTGATGCGCTTTTCCCTCACTCGCTTGTCATGCAGCGGGGGATGGCGTGGCGGCACCCGGCGCGCTGGGCGAACGGCCACATCCACCGTGCGCGTGGTGGTCACGGTGCGGGTTTCGCCACAAGGCTGGCAGCCCCCGGTACGCGGTAGCGGCACTGGCACCATGACCACCCCTGCCACGTAATAGCCCGGCGGCGCGATTCAGCTGCCGGTATAGACCGGCACTTGTCCGGCATAGCCTGGCGCGGAATAGGCCTGGGGTGGATAGCCCGGTGCATAATAGCCAGGGCCGGGAGAGGCCGGAGCAGGCATCGCCTCGCATGGCGGCGGCCAGCCGTGCCGTTGCGGTTCGCCGCCATCGATGCCGGGCACGCTGCACGGGCCTGGCCCTGGGCCATAGGGAACCATCGCGGAGGGCGTTGCCGGCGTGGTGACCGGTGGCGGTGGTTGGTGCCGCGCCAAGGCTGGTGATGCTGCCGCCGCCATCAGGCTGGCAGCCGCCAGCACCCACCCCGCACGGTTGACCGTGAACTGGCACACCATCGAACATCCCCCGCGATCGGCCGGCGCCAAGGCGGCCTGTGCGCGGCAGTTTACCATGAAGCGACATGCCGCCAAACCGGATGGACCGCAGCTGAGTCCCGGAATGGATCAGGTCCGCGATGAATCAGGCGGCCTTGGCCGCGTCGCTGGCCAGTTTGTCCACCCGCTCGTTTTCGGGATGGCCGTCGTGACCCTTGACCCATACCCACTCGATCTTGTGCGGGCGGGCAGCGGCTACCAGTGCGCGCCACAGGTCTTCGTTCTTGACCGGCTTGTTGTCGGCCGTTTTCCAGCCACGCTTCTGCCAGCCAAAGATCCACTTGGTGATGCCGTCGAGCACATACTTGCTGTCGGTGTGCAGCGTCACCTGGCAGGGCTGGGTCAGCGCTTCCAGCGCGCGGATCGCGCCCATCATTTCCATGCGGTTGTTGGTCGTCTCGCGCTCGGAACCGACCAGCTCCTTTTCGTGCTCGCCCATGCGCAGCAGCGCGCCCCAGCCACCCTTGCCGGGGTTGCCCTTGCAGGCGCCGTCGGTGAAGATATCGACCTGCTTCACAGTGCGAACACTCCGCCATTGGCCGGATCGGCATAGAATTGCAGCCGGCGGGCAAAGGCCATCGGGTCTTTCCGCGTCACCAGGGCATCGGCCGGGGTGTTGAGCCAGTCGTAGGCGCGGCTCATGGCAAAGCGCATCGCCGCCCCTTGCGCCAGCACGGGCAGCGCCGCCCGTTCTGCCTCAGACAGGGGGCGCACGCTGGCATAGCCTTCGAGCAGCGCCGCCGAAAGATCGGCGCGGAACGCCACGCCCGCCGCATCGAAACACCAGGCGGCATGCGTCACCGCCAGATCATAGGCGATCACGTCGTTGCAGGCGAAATAGAAGTCGATCAGGCCAGTGACCGTTTCCCCCTGCATCAGTACGTTGTCGGGAAAGAGATCGGCATGGATCACGCCGGTGGGCAGGTCTTGTGGCCATTGCGCGGCCAGGCGGGGCAGGTGCTGCGCCACCAGGCTGGCCAGCGCGGGATCGATGCTGGCCAGGCCCTGCGGCCCGCAGGCATCGGCGAGCCGCTGCCATTCAGCAAGGCCCATGCCATTGGCGCGCGTGGCCGGGTAATCGGCCGCTGCGCCGTGCAGCGTGGCCAGCGCCGCGCCCACTGCGCGCGCCTGGCCGGGCGTGGGCTCGTGCAGCGAAACGCCGGGCAGGAACTCGATCAGCGCCAGCGCACGTTCCCCACGCGGGGTATCGACAACGCGATAGAGATGGCCTGCGCTATCGTGGATCGAGCGCGGCACCGGGCAGCCCTTGGCCGCCAGGTGATCGAGCAGCCCGAGGAAATAGGGCAGATCGCTGATCTCGATGCGGAATTCGTACATGGTGAGAATGAAGCGCTTGGCCTTGCCAGGCTCTTGCGCGGTTTCGATCAGCCAGTTGCTGTTGGAAACGCCTTCGGCAATGCCCTTGGCGGAAACCAGATTGCCCAGGTGATAGGGGGCGAGCAGCGCGGCCATGTCCTCCGCGCCGAGGTGGGTATAGACAGCCATGATGGGGTCTTTCAGCTCATCAACTGGCGGGGCAGTTTGAACACCATGTGTTCCTCGGTGGTGGTCACCGGCTCTTCGTGAACCTGGCGCCAGGTGCCAAGCTTGGCCACCACTTCGCGCACCAGCACTTCGGGGGCCGAGGCGCCGGCCGTCAGCCCCAGCGAGGTGACCCCTTCCAGCCAGGCCGGATCGATTTCGCTGGCGCGCTGGATCAGGCGGGCCTTGGACCCTTCGCGTTCGGCCACCTCGACCAGCCGCAGCGAGTTCGAGCTGTTGGGCGCGCCGATCACCAGCACCAGCTGGCAGCGCGGCGCAATGGCCTTGACCGCCGCCTGGCGGTTGGAAGTGGCATAGCAGATGTCTTCGGCGCGGGGGCCGACGATGCTGGGAAAGCGCGCCTTGAGCGCGGCGATGATCTCGGCGGTATCGTCCACCGACAGGGTGGTCTGCGTCAGGAACGCCAGGCGCTGGTCGGCCGGGAAATCTAGCCGGGCCACGTCTTCCACCGTTTCGACCAGGGTCATCGCGCCTTCGGGCACCTGGCCCATCGTGCCGATTACCTCGGGATGGCCCTTGTGGCCCACGAACAGGATGTGGCGCCCGGCTTCCACCTTGCGTTCGGCCTGGCGGTGCACCTTGCTCACCAGCGGGCAGGTCGCGTCCAGCCAGTCGAGCCCGCGCTCGGTCGCGGCCATCGGCACCACCTTGGGCACGCCGTGGGCGGAAAAGACCACCGGCTTGCCATCGGGCACTTCGTCCAGTTCCTCCACGAACACGGCGCCCTTGGCCTTGAGCGTATCGACCACGAAGCGGTTGTGGACGATTTCGTGGCGCACATAGACCGGCGCGCCATAGCGTTCGATCGCCCGCTCCACGATCTCGATCGCACGGTCCACCCCGGCGCAGAAGCCGCGCGGGGCGGCAATCAGAAGGTGCAGCGGCGGCAGGCCCGTTTCGGGCAGGGTGGCGGCGGCGGCGGAATCCGGAAAGCTGGCGTTCATGGGCCCGTCCTTAGCAGCGCAGGGCCCACTCGTAAAACAACGCCGCGTTTAAAAGATGCAGCAAAACATCGCCGTCGCCCAGGCAGCGCCATTGCCCAAGCGCCAAGGGGTGGGTAGAGGATGCGCTGCATCCGCTGCTGTTTCAGATCGGGCGGCGCCTGTGCTGCCCCTGTTTGCGCCTTAAGGAAGTTGCCCTGATGATCGCCAAGAGCCGCCGTCTCTCGCTTGCCAAGGCCGTGATCGGCACACCGTTGCTGGCCGGGCTGCTGGCCGGTGCCCTGACGGGCTGTGCCAAGAACAAGGGCGAACTGGTGGTGGAAGATGGCGTGGGCGTGACTGCGCTGCGCACGGCATGCCCGACGGTGGAAATCCCTGAAATGACCGGCGACGTGACCGTGTTCACCGATCCGGCCCGCACCGATTCGCAGGCGATCGATCTGGTGGCCGCGATCACCAACCTGCGTTCCACCTGCGCCGAGGCGGCCGATCCCGTCACCAGCGAGGCGACCTTCGATGTCGAGGCGCGCCGCACCGACACGCGCGGGGCGCGCCATGTCGAACTGCCCTATTTCTCGGTGGTGATGCGTGGTGGCACGGCCGTGGTGGCCAAGCGCCTCGGCACGGTGGCGATCGATTTTGCCGATGGCCAGGATCGCGCCACTGGCCATGCCAAGGCCGGCGCCAGCGTCGATCGCGCCGCCGCCAGCCTGCCCGCCGATGTGCGCGCCCGCCTGTCGCGCAAGCGCCGCGCCGGCCAGGCCGATGCGGCGATCGATCCGCTCTCGCTGCCTGAAGTGAAGAAGGCCATCGCCTCGGCCACGTTCGAGCATCTGATCGGCTTCCAGCTGACCAACGCGCAGCTGGAATACAACGCGCGGCGTTGAGGCGTCTGTGCGGTGACGGCTTAAGGTTTCCACCACCCCCAACCCCTCCTCTGAAGAGGAGGGGAGCTTTTGGTGATGGAAATCTGCCTTTAATTTTAGCGCGAGCCCAGCCCGCGCAGCGATACGCTGAACAGGAACGAGTTACCGGCCGTGGCGTCACCGGTCGTCACGTAGTCGCGCTTCCAGGTGATCGACAGGTCAAAGCAATCGTCGGTATAGGCCACGCCCAGGCGGTGGCGCAGCATCTGGAACCCGTCTGAACCATAGACCGGATCGCTGGCCTTGGTCGTCAGGTTGACCACGCCCGAGGCGAAGACCGAGAAATAGCGGGCAAAGCCCACCCGCGCCGCGGCGCGCAGTTCCTCGCGATCACGCAGGTCTTCGAACGTGATCGGGATATCGCGGTTGAGGCGCAGATAGCCGATTTCGGCATAGGTCCGGTGATCGCCGACCGTCGCATCGATTTCGTTGCGGCGCAGGACGAAGCTGTCTTTGTCCAGGCGATAGCGGTGGGTGAACTGGATGATGTCCTTGATCCGCAAGTCGGTACGCCCGACGATATCGGAAAAGCGATCGGTCAACCCGGTGCCCGGCGGCAGCAGGCTCTGCTCGTCCGACAGGCGATAGCTTTGCCCCACGGTGGAGGAAATGCGCCAGCCTGGCCGCGTCAGCTGCCAGTCAAAGCCATAGGTCACGCGCACGCCGTCTTCATAACGGTCATAGCCGTTGAAGCGGTTGAGCGAGAAGAGGTTGGAATCATCCAGGTCTGCGGCGCGCGAATCCTCGTTGGGGATCGAGGTGTTGCGCACGTGCGGCGTGGCCACCAGCTGCACCCGCGGGGTCAGCACCTGCGTTCCGCCGAACAGCGCGCCGACCAGCGGCCACTTCACGTCCACCGCCGCCGTGGCGATGCCGCGCGCCTGCCAGCCCGACACGCCGCGATAGATATCCACCGTGGTCAGCGCATTGGCATCGCTGTGATACACGTCGCCGCGCATCATCGCGGTAAATGTCACTTCCTGGCCAAGCCCTGTTACCGTGCGCAGATCCCACTGCGCGCGGGCAAAGGCGCGCTGGGTGTCCTGCCCGGCAGAGCGGCTGATCGCCAGGGTATTGGCTTCCAGTTCCAGGTGCCCGCCAATGCCCGGCGTGGCGATGCGATAGCGCCAGTCAAGCGCGGGCAGGGCGAGCGGGACCTGGCCTTGGTTGTCACCCACGCGCAGCGTCTGCACCGCCCAGCCGGCCAGGCTGAAATAGCTGTCGTCGCCAATGCGTTCTAGGTTGATCGACGAGCGCAGCCGGTCATCGCGGCTGATGTCGTAACGGCGCAGGAACGTGCGGTCGCTGGCATAGCGGCCATAGGCGGTCAGGCTCCAGTTCTCGTCGAACTGCAGCTTGCCGTTGGCCTCGAGATAGCCGCGCCACTGGCTGGTGCCCACGCCCGAACCGGCATCGATCGCCGAATAGACCGGAATGGCCGAAGAGCGCGTGAGGTAGCCGGTGATCTGGAACGCGCCCAAGCTGGTAAGCTGGCGATAGGTGCCCGAGATCATCGGCAGCGCACCGGTATAGAGGTGGCCGGCGATCTCCAGGTCCTTGTTGTCGCCCAGGCGCCAATAGAACGTATCGGCAAATTCTACGCCGTTGGCCGCGGTGGAGCGGATATCGGGGATCAACAGGCCGGTTTCGGCGCGAAAATCGCTGGTGTGGGTCAGCCCGGGCAACGGCAGCAGCGGAATGCCAAAGACGCGCAAGGTGGCGCCGGAATAATGGACCTTCTTGGTTGTCTGGTTCCACGTTACCTTGACAGCGGTAACTTCCCAGCTCGGCTTCTTGGGGCAGCCATCCTCGTTTTCCACGGCGCAGCCGGAAAAGGCGGCATCGTGCAGGGTAAGGTTGCCGTTGGCATCGCGCGTGCCCTCGCGTGCGGCCAATCGCCCACCTTCGCGCAGCACCACCAGCAGATCCTGCATGGCGCCGGCCTTCAACTCGTCGGTCAGCTCTACCTTGTCGGTATAGAGCACGTTGCCGCCTTCATCGACCGCGCGAATGTTGCCGGTTGCCTCGATCTTGCCGGTCTTGCGATTCCACGTCACGGCATCGGCGCGCACGGTCTGCTCATCGCGCCGCAGCACGACATTGCCGGTGGCGGTGACCACGTCGGGATCGCTGGCATATTGCAGCTTGTCGGCCTCGAACCGCACCTGGTCGCTCTGGGCGGCGTTGGTTTTCGTCGCATCACCCTGCGCGGCATCGCTGCCCGTGGCCGTACCAGCAGGGGCGGCGATCACGCTGCCGGCGTTGGTGTCTTCGGCCACGGCATTGGGCGGCGTTACCGGCGCGGGCGCCTTTTCCGTCACCGGTGCCATGCCCACAGGGGCATCTTGTGCCAGGGCCGGCATGGCCCAGACACTCGCGCCAAGGCCCATGGCCCCGGTCAACAGGGCATGCCGGGCGCTGCCCAGCGACAGGCAATGGGAAAACTGGCGCCGATTTCGAGCGGAGAAGGCGGCGGAAAGCGGCGTAACGGGGGACATGCGGTTGCCTATCGCACTGGTCGGTCGTAACTGCAAACCCACAATTGCGGCGCGGTTTCCCTTGTGGGCAACGTGTTGCCGCTTTCGGACAGGAGTTTGCTGATGAACATCGTATTTGCCCCGGGCCGAACCGATCTGCCGCGCCTGGTGGGCCGGATCGTGGGCGAAGGGCCGCTGCCTGAAGGCACGCCCGCCCTGGTGGCGCAAGGCGCCGCTGCAGCCCGCTTTGCGGGCAAGGTGGGGCAGACGTTCGAAGCCTTTGTCGATGGCCCCGCAGGCCTGGCGCGCCTCGCCTTTGCCGGCGCGGGTGATCTTGCCGCCGGCGCCGCGCCGGCCGATCGCCGCGCCGCGCTGGAGCGTGCCGCCGGCGCGCTCGCGGCCAAGTATCTCACCTCGGGCGAAGAAGCCCTGGCGATCGATTTTGCCGACAGCGGCCTCTCCGCCAATGAAGCGGCTGCTGTCCTGCTGGCCGCCCGGCTGCGCGCCTGGCAGTACCTGGTCTATCGCACCCGCCTCAAGGACGAGCAGAAGCCCTCGCTCAAGACCATCGTGGCGATTTCCGCGCCCGAAGGTACCGAGGCCGTGTGGGCGGTGGAAAGCGCCGTGGCCGAAGGCGTGGAATTCACCCGCGAGCTGGTGACCGAGCCGGCCAACGTGATCTATCCCGAAAGCTTCGTCGCCCGCTGTCAGGAACGCCTGGCCGGCACCGGCGTCGAAATCGTCGTGCTTGATGAAAAGCAGATGGCCGAACTCGGCATGGGCGCGCTGCTCGGCGTGGCGCAGGGCTCGGTCAAGACGCCGCGCCTGCTCGCCATGCGCTGGAAGGGCAAGGCTGGCACCAAGCCTACCGCCTTCGTTGGCAAGGGCGTGTGCTTTGACACCGGCGGGATCAGCATCAAGCCGGCTGCCGGCATGGAAGACATGAAGTGGGACATGGGCGGCGCGGCCACCGTTGCCGGCACCATGCTCACCCTGGCGCGGCGCAATGCCGCAGCCGACGTGATCGGCGTGTGCGGCCTGGTGGAAAACATGCCCGATGGCAATGCCCAGCGCCCCGGTGACGTGGTTAAGAGCATGAATGGCCAGACCATCGAAGTGATCAACACCGATGCCGAAGGCCGCCTGGTGCTGTGCGATGCGCTCACCTGGGTGCAAAAGGAATATCAGCCCGCCACGATCGTCGATCTGGCGACGCTGACCGGCGCCATCATCATTTCGCTGGGCCACGAGCATGCCGGCATGTTTGCCAACGATGATCTCCTCGCCAGCCAGCTCGACGCGGCCGGCAAGGCGGTGGGTGACATGCTGTGGCGCATGCCGATCGGCCCGGCCTATGACAAGCTGATCGACAGCCCGATTGCCGACATGAAGAATGTTGGCCCGCGCGGTGGTGGTTCGATCACGGCGGCGCAGTTCCTGGCCCGCTTCATCGACAAGGGCGTGGCCTGGGCCCACCTCGACATCGCTGGCACGGTGTGGATCGACAAGGCCGGCGCCACCCACGACAAGGGCGCCACCGGCTTTGGCGTGCGCCTGCTCGACCGCTACGTGCGCGACGTGCTGGAAGGCTAAGAGCCATGCCCAAGATGCGGCGCAAGTCTGACCTGCCAAGCAAGACCTGCGCCGCATGTGGCCTGCCGTTCACCTGGCGCAAGAAATGGGAGCGGGACTGGGACAATGTGAAGTATTGTTCCGACCGCTGCCGGCGCGGCAAGGGTGGGGCTGGGGCGGTTTAGGCCTTCACCAGCCCCTATCCCCTCCTCTGAAGAGGAGGGGGAAAACAGCGCTTCTCTTAGCCCCCTCCTCTTCAGAGGAGGGGGTTGGGGGTGGTGCGAAGCCAAGCGCAAGCCAAGAAGGAACCCCATGCGCGTCGATTTCTACCAGCTGTCCCGCGATCCGGCCGAACTGGTCTTGCCGCTGATCGCGCGCAACACGCTCGGTGCGGGCGAGCGCCTGCTGGTGGTATCCGAAGACAAGGGCCAGCTTGATCGCATTGGCGAGGCGCTGTGGACGCGGCTGCCCGATACCTTCCTGGCCAATGGCCAGGCCGGCGGACCGCACGATGCGCGCCAGCCGATCCTGCTGTCCACCACGGTCTCGCCCGCCAATGGCGCGCAGTTCCTGGCGCTGGCTGATGGTGGCTGGCGCGAGAGCGAGGCGGCCCGCGTGTTTCTGCTGTTCCCGCCCGATCGCATCGACGACGCGCGCGCCACCTGGCGCCTTTTGGGCCAGCGCGAAGGCGTGGAGCGCAAATATTGGCGCCAGGATGGCGGGAAATGGCGCGAAGGCCCGTAAGATTGCCGGCGTGCCTTGCGGTTGCGCCCCTTTCCCGCTAGGGGCGCGCCCAACAAAACCAGCATTCTTCTTTCGCTAAGGAACGCATCATGGCGGTTACCCGCACCTTCTCGATCATCAAGCCCGACGCCACCCGCCGCAATCTGACCGGCGCGGTCACCAAGATGCTGGAAGAAGCCGGCCTGCGCGTCGTTGCTTCCAAGCGCATCCAGATGACCAAGGAACAGGCCGAAGGCTTTTACGGCGTGCACCGCGAACGCCCCTTCTTCGGTGACCTGGTCTCGTTCATGACCAGCGGCCCGGTCGTGGTGCAGGTGCTCGAAGGCGAAGACGCCGTGAAGCGCAACCGCGACATCATGGGCGCCACCAACCCGGCCAACGCCGATGCCGGCACGATCCGCAAGGAACTGGCCGAATCGATCGAAGCCAACACCGTCCATGGTTCGGACTCGGAAGAAAACGCCGCGATCGAAATCGCCTTCTTCTTCAAGCCCGAAGAAATCGTCGGCTGATCCCACCGGATCACCGCTTGAAAAGGGCCGGAAAGCAGCGCGCTTTCCGGCCCTTTTTCATGGGCTTCACAACAGCGGGCTCATCATTGCCAGGGTATTGCGCCACAGTCGCTTGATCAGCGTGGTGCGCGCCGCCATTGCCGGGGTGATCGCCAGGCACTGTTCCAGCCATTGCTGCTGCCGCGCGGCAAGGTCGCGTGCCAGGGTGGCATCGGCGAAGAGGATGTTGTTCTCGAAATTCAGCTCGAAGCTGCGGCGGTCGAGATTGGCCGAACCGATGATGCCGGCATTGTCGTCAGCCACCATGGTCTTGGCGTGCAGCAGGCCCGGAAGGAATTCGAAGATTTCCACGCCCGCTTCCAGCAGCGATGGATAATAGCTGCGGCTGGCGGCGGCCACGAACCGGCTGTCGTTGCGGCGTGGCACGATCAGCGTCACGGCAACGCCGCGCCGGGCGGCGCTGACCAGCGCGGTCAAGACTTGTTCGCCCGGCACGAAATAGGGCGTGGTGATCGTCAGGCTGCGGCGGGCGGCGTGGATCAGCGCGGCAAAGCAGGCGTTCATCGCGCCATAGGCCACGGTCGGCCCGGTGCCGATGCCCTGCGCCACCACCCCTTCGCCGCACAACGGCAGCGGGGCGGTGAGCAGCGCAGACAGATCGTCGCCGCCTTCGGCCATCCAGTCGGCCGCGAACAGGAATTGCCAGTGGCGGGCGATCGGGCCGTTCCAGCGGGTCATCACGTCAACCCATGGGGCAAAGCGTGGCTTGATGCGGAATTCGGGATCGGCGGCGTTCTGGCTGCCGCACCAGGCGATGGCGTTGTCCACGATCATCGCCTTGCGATGGTTGCGCAGGTCCACCCGGCCGCGGATCATCGTCCACACCAGGTTGCCTACCGGCAGCGCCTCGCGCGCATCGACGCCGGCCTGGCGCATCGCCGCCCAATGGGCCGAGCGCAGGAAGCGGCGCGACCCCAGTGCATCGGCCAGCACGCGCACTGCCACGCCGCGCTGGGCCGCGCGGATCAGCGCCTGGGCCAGCGCGACGCCGCTGTCATCATCAAGCCAGATGTAAAAGCACACGTGCACGCTGGCCTGCGCGCCGTCGATATCGGCGATCATGCCGGCAATCGCGGCGCGGTTATCGGGCGCGATCGTGGCGCGGTTGCCGGTGGTGGGGGCCAGGCCGTTGATCGCAGCTGCCAGGGCGAAGGGCGGCTGCCACGGGCTGGCCGCGACCATGGCCGCGCCGCCGGGATCGACCGGCGGGCGGGGCAGGGCCGCCTCGATCGCCAGGCCGTGCAGCCGGCGGCGGCGGATCAGGCGCGTATCGCCCCACAGGATATAGGCAGGAATGCCCAGGCCCGGCAGCACCATGACCGCGACCAGCCACGCGAGGCGCGCGGCCGGATCGCGGTGGGGCCGCAGGATCACCCGCAAGAGCGTGACCACTTCTGCCACGGTGGCAAGGGCCAGGAATATCCAGTGGTACGCGGTCATGCGCCGCCTACGTTCCACCCCGGCGCGGGTTTGTCCAGCGCCGGCGCTGCACGATCAGGCGGTTACGCCCTGGCGGCCATACCACAGCGCCAGCATGCGCCAGATCGCCGCCACCGCGATCAGGCCCAGCAGGATGGGCAGGCGAAAGCCCGCACCTGCTTCCAGCAGTCCCGCCGCGATCAGGCAGGCGAGCGAGCAGCCCAGGTCCCAGCCACCCTCGGTGGCCATGTTGAAGCGCAAAGTGCACGACGAGGCCCGTGCCATGGCATAGAGCGGGGCAAGCATGGCGGTGGCCGCCATCGGCGTGACCAGCGCGCCCAGCGCCGTGGCGCCCACTGCGGCGAGCGGCGTGGCAAAGGCCAGCGCCTTGGCCACCAGCGCCAGGATTGCCGCGCCATAGGCCAGCGCCAGCGAATGGAGCGGCCGTCCGCCGTCGATCAGGTGGCCGATCAGCAGGCTGCCGGCCGCCGCCGCAACGCCGGCCACGGCAATCGCCCCGCCAAAGGCATCGAAGTGCTGGCCCAGCGTGACGAACAGCGCCAGATTCCAGATCACCGTGGCGCAGCCGGCGTGAAACCCTTCCGACAGGTAGAGCCGGCGGGCAAAGGCGGTGAGTTGGCGATCCAGCATCGCCTCGCGCGCGACATGCGGATTGGGCGCGCCGATCAGCGGCAGCACGGCCGCGAGCTGCACCAGCGCGATCGTGCCAAAACCGATCATCGGCCCGGCGCGGTCGACCAGCACGCCGCCCACCAGGGGGGCGACGATGCCGACCACGGCGGTGGTGGCCTGCTGGATCGAGACCTGCCGGCCGCCACGGTCGCTATCGGCCAGCGCCGAGACAAAGCTGTGCCAGCCGGTCCAATAGAGCACGCTGCCCAGGCCCGTCACGAGGATGAACAGCGCCAGCATGCCGGCCGCTGGCACCGGCCCAACGCCGGGCACCAGCGGCAGCAGCAGGAAGCTGACCACCCGCACCAGCACGCCTGCCAGCACCACGGTGCGCAGGCCTGCTCGCCACGCCAGCGGCAGGACCAGCCCGCGCAGGGCAAAGCGCGCCAGCAGCGTGCCGGCAAAAGCGGCCAGGGCCATGCCGTTGGAAAAGCCCTGGCTGACCAGGAAGCCAGCGATGAACAGTCCGCCGCTCGATTCAACAAACGATTGCAGGCCGACGTGGATATAGACCCGGCGCATGGGATCGGCGGCCATCGGTCTCAAAACTCCAGCATGGCCGCCAGCCGGCGCGGCGCGATGGCCATCCAGCTACGCTGCAACCAGGCGGCGATATCGTCCCAATCCACTGCGCCGGTATCGAGGCGGATGGCGATCCAGCCGTCGCCGAAATAGGCCGGGCGGGAAAACCGGTCGGGATCGTTCTCGATCAGTTGCGCCTGTTCCTCGATCCCGCTGATCTTGACCAGCAGCGCCACGCGCCCGTCACCATGGTGATCGGCGCTGACATAGGCAAACTTCTTGCCCTTGGTCACGCCAAAGCAGGCCATGCCATGGCTGCTCACTTCATCGGCCTCGGGCAGGGCCATGGCGCGGGCACGCACTTGCGCCGTCAGCCATTCGGGGCTGGTCTCGCGCGTCACCAGGCGTTCGAGGCAACGGGAATAGAGCTGGTGCTCGGCAAACAGCACGCGCGCGGCCAGGATTTCGGGGGTGTCGCCGGGCAGGATCGCCACCGGCGTCTGGCCCAGGATCGGCCCGTCGTCCAGTTCGGGCGTGACCAGGTGCACGGTGCAACCGCCATGGCTGTCACCCGCCGCGATCGCGCGTTCGTGCGTGTGCAGGCCCTTGTAAAGCGGCAGTAGCGAGGGGTGGATATTGAGCATGCGCCCGTCCCAGCGCGCCACGAATTCGGGCGAGAGGATGCGCATGTAGCCAGCCAGCGCGATATAGCGCGCGCCGGCGGCCAGCACTTGTGCTTCCATCAGCGCGTCATGGTCTGCGCGGGGGATGCCCTTGTGCGGCAGGGCAAAGGTGGCCACGCCCTCTGCCGCAGCCAGGGCCAGGCCCTTGGCCGCCGGATCGTTGGATAGCACCAGCACGATCTCGTACGGGCAATCCTGGGCGCGGCTGGCATAGAGCAGGGCGGCCATGTTGGTGCCGCTGCCCGAAATGAAGACCGCTACCTTTGCCTTGGCCACTTTGCTCATTCCTTGGCACGCTGAGTTGGCGCTGCGGCCTTCGACAAGCTCAGGCCGAACGGAGTGTGGGGTAGGGGAGAAACGACATCTACCCCATTCGGGCTGAGCTTGTCGAAGCCCCGCACAGCCCTCAGCCGATATGCACCGCTTCCCATGGCGCGCGGGCAGACCATGCCTCGGCGCTGCCGAACACGGTGCAGCCCTTGTCGCCTTCCACCACCGTGCCGATGGTGAACACGGTTTCGCCTGCCGCCGCGAGATCGGCAGCCAGGCTTTCTGCCTCGCTCGCTTCCACTGCCAGCACCATGCCGATGCCGCAGTTGAACGTGCGCGCCATTTCGCCCGGCTCGATGTGGCCCTGCGCCTGGAGGAACGCCATCAGGCGCGGCTGTTCCCAGCTGTCGGCATCGATCCGCGCATGCAGGCCCTTGGGCAGCACGCGCGGCACGTTTTCGAGGAGGCCGCCGCCGGTGATATGCGCCAGGGCATTGATCCGGCCCGAACGGATGAACGGCAGCAGCGTCTTTACATAGATGCGCGTCGGCTCGATCAGCACGTCGATCAGCAGGCGTTCGTTGTCGAACAGGGCAGGGCGATCGAGCTTCCAGCCCTTGTCGGCGGCGAGGCGGCGCACCAGCGAATAGCCGTTGGAATGCACGCCCGACGATGCCAGGCCGAGCAGCACGTTGCCCGCGGCCACCTTGTCGCCGGTCAGCTGTTCGCCGCGTTCCACCGCGCCCACGCAGAAGCCCGCAAGGTCATAGTCGCCATCGGCATACATGCCGGGCATTTCGGCGGTTTCGCCACCGATCAGCGCGCAGCCAGCCAGCTTGCAGCCATCGGCAATGCCCGCCACGACTCGCTGCGCCACGCCGTTGTCGAGCCGGCCGGTGGCGAAGTAATCGAGGAAGAACAGCGGCTCGGCGCCCTGCACGATCAGATCGTTGACGCACATCGCGACCAGGTCGATGCCGATTGCATCGTGGCGGTCATGGTCGATCGCCAGCTTGACCTTGGTGCCCACGCCATCGTTGCCGGCCACCAGCAGCGGGTCTTTGTATCCCGCCGCCTTGAGATCGAAAAAGCCGCCGAATCCGCCCAGTTCGGCGTCTGCGCCGGGGCGTGCGGTGGCCTTGGCGAGCGGGCCGATGGCCTTCACCAATGCGTTGCCGGCGGCGATGTTCACGCCTGCCTGTTCGTAGGAATAGCTCTGGGGCTTGGAGGTGTCGTTGGCCATGATGATCGGCGCCTAGCCGTTTCCGGCTTGGATTTCCACTTGCCTTTGGGCAAAAGCGCCCGGCACCCTTTGTCCGGAGTTCCCTTGGCCGTTCTGCGCCTGTCCCGCTCGACCCGTTTTTCCCGCTCGTGGCTGGCATTTGGCGCCGGGGCTGCGGCGCTGGCCGTGGCCGGTGTCCTGGCCGGGCCGGCGATCATGGCCCAGATCGAGGGCGATCGCGGCATCGCGCCGATCGCCAGCACCGGCGATTTCGAGGTGAGCGGGATCGAGGTCAACGTATCGGGCAGCTCTGCCGCCGACGCCCGTGCCAAGGGCTGGCAGGAAGCGGAAAAGCTTGCCTGGCAAAAGCTTTGGAAAACCAACGGGCTTGGCGGCGGCACCGCGCCGGCGCTCGATGCTGGCACGCTCGACGCGATGGTCGCGGCCGTGGTGGTGGAACAGGAACAGATCGGCCCGCACCGCTATATCGCGCGGCTGGGCGTGACGTTCGATCGCGCCCGCACCGGCGGCTATCTCGGCATGCATGGCCAGATTGCGCGGTCGGCCCCGCTGCTGATCATTCCCGTGCTCTATGAAGGCGGCGTGGCCTCGGTCTATGAAACGCGCACGCCGTGGCAGCGCGCCTGGGCCGAATTCCACACCGGGGAAAGCGCGATCGATTACGTGCGCCCCAATGGCGGTGGTGCCGATTCGCTGCTGCTCACCGAGGGGCAGCTGTCGCGGCGCAGCCGCAACTGGTGGCGCCTGGTGCTCGATGAATTTGGCGCGGCCGACGTGATCATGCCGATCGCGCGGCTCACCCGCGAATTTCCCGGCGGGCCGATCCACGGCACCTTCACCGCGCGCCATGGGCCTGACAACCGCTTCATCGGCCAGTTCGAACTGACCGCCCCCAGCGACGAACAACTGCCGCTGATGCTGGCCGATGCGGTGCACCGCCTCGATGCGCTCTATACCGGCGCGTTGCAGCAGGGGCAGCTTTCGCCCGATCCCTCGCTCAATATGGCGCCGCAGTTCGATGCCAAGCTGATCAACCAGATCCTCGATTCGCTCGGCCCGGTGCAGCAGACGGCGCCCGGTACGGTGGCCCAGCCCGGCGCCCCGGCAGCGGTCGGCGCTGCCCCGGCAGCGCCTGCCGCCACGGTCACCGTGCAGGTCGCCACGGCCGATGCCGCCGCACTCGATGCCGGCATGGCGGCGGTGCGCGGCGTGGCTGGCGTGCAGGGCGTGGCCACCAGCAGCGTGGCGATGGGCGGCACCTCGGTCCTGCGCGTCACGTATGCCGGCGATCTTGATGCGCTGGCGGCGGCCCTGCGCGCGCAAGGGTGGAAGGTAACCACCGGCGCTAACGCGCTATCGATTCGGAAATAGCCGTTTATCCCCACCTGCGGCACCGCGATCCACAGGGTAACCCCCAGATTCGCGCCTGTTTCGCGTGGCGGGGGGCGCTCTTGCCGTTCCCTTCCCGTTCCCGCCTCCCTATATGACCGCCATGACAAGCCAGATTGCCCTTCCGCTTTCGCCAGCTAACGGCGCCGAAAACATCGTGGTCGGCCCCTCGCTGCAGCCGGTGATCGATGGCCTGATGGCCGGCCATGACTGGCCCTATCGCAGCTGCATCCTGTCTGGCCCCGCGCGCTCGGGCAAAAGCCTGCTGGCGCGCTGGTTTGTGGCCTCTGACCTGGGTGATGCGCTCGATGGCGCCGATCGCCTGCCCGAGGACGAGGTGTTCCACGCCTGGAACCGCGCCCAGGCCAGCGGCCGCCCGCTGCTGTTGATCAACGATGCCGGGCCGGGCCAGTGGCGGGTGACGCTGCCCGATCTCGGCTCGCGCCTGGGTGGATCGATGGCGCTGACGATTCCCCCGCCGGACGAGGAACTGCTGATCCAGCTGCTGGAAGAGCATGCCGCGCGGCGTGGCCTGGCGCTGGGCGATGCCGCGCTGGCGTTCCTGCTGCCGCGGATCGAGCGCAGCCACGCTGCCGCCGAGACGCTGGTGGAAACAATCGACCGGCTCAGCCTTGAGCGCAAGGCGCCCGTCACCATATCGCTGGTGCGCGATGCCCTGGCGCAGGTGCAGGGGGCGGATTGACCGATCCTGTCGGGATAAGGGATAAGAGGCGATGGTTTCAGGCCTGATTGCATACCTGGATTCCATCCGCGCCCGCGACCCGGCACCGCGCTCGCGGTGGGAAATCCTGCTCTATCCCGGCCTTTTGGCCGTGGGGCTGCACCGCGTGGCGCACTGGCTGTTCGAAGGGCGGATGTTCTTTGCCGCCCGGCTGGTCAATCACCTCTCGCGCTTCCTTACCGCGATCGACATTCACCCCGGCGCCACCATCGGCCGTCATCTGTTCATCGACCATGGCTTTACCGTGATCGGTGAAACCGCGCAGATCGGTGACGACGTCACGATCTACCAATGCGTCACGCTGGGTGGCACCAACCCGGCCAATGGCATTGCCGGCAAGCGCCATCCCACCCTGGCCGATGGCGTGATCGTCGGCTCGGGCGCGCAGATCCTGGGGCCAATCACCGTGGGCCCCGGCGCGCGCGTGGGCGCCAATGCCGTGGTCACCGAAGACGTGCCCGCCGGTGTCACCATGGTCGGCATCAAGTCACGGCCCACCCACGTCTCGATGGAAACCTGGCTGCGCGATTTCGTGCCCTATGGCACGCCGTGCGATGAGCCTTGCGACGCGGCCGATGTCGCGCGTGTCGAAGCGCTGGAGGCCGAGGTTGCCGCGCTCAAGGCGCAGGTTGCCGAACTGCTTGCCGATCGCGCGGTGAAGCTCTGAGCGCGCCAGGCAAAGGACCGGGCGACTTGCCCGGCAACGTGGTGCCGCTGGTGCCCGTGGTGCCTCTGGCTGCGCGCCCGGTGCCGCAGGTGGCGTTCGATCGGCTCGAACTGCTGCGCATTCTCGATCTCTATGGCCGCATGGTAGCGGCCGGCCTGTGGCGCGATTACGCGATGGATTTTGGCCGGGAAGCGGCCAGTTTCTCGGTCTTTCGCCGCACGGCAGAGCGACCCACCGCCCGCATCGAGAAACGCCCCGCGCTGCGCGGTCGCCAGGGCATGTGGGCGCTTTATGGCGAGGCGGGCCAGGTGCTCAAGCGCGGGCACGAACTGGCCGGCGTGCTTTCGCCGCTCGAACGCCGCCTGCTCAAGGTGGTGGAAGATTAGCGGCACCGCGCGGCCAGTGCGCCTTGTTCTGGCTCTGGGACTGCTGCTGTGGTTGCCGGCCTGCAGCGATGCCCCGGCCCACCGCGCCGCCAACCGCCACGAAACCCCGGTGATGCGCGTGCTCTATCGCGATGGGCATGACAGCATGCTGCTGACTTTTCCGCGCGATGGCCATGCCATGCCGGCAGACGAATGCCACGCCGCGCTGCTGATCGACGGGCAAAGCGGGGCCGCCCGGCAGATATCCCCGACCGAAGCAGCGGCCCGCACCCGCACCATGCAGCTTTCGGGGGCCACGCCGGGCGTTTGCCCGGCATAGCTGGATTCAGTTCGCGTCGGGTTGCGCGCCGATGGCCTCTGCCGCCAGGTCGCGGATCGGCACGCGCGCGCGCATGCGAACGGCCAGCAGCGCCGTGCCGCTGACCTTGCGCTGCACCAGCAGGGTTTGCACCGGCGGCACGTGCCAGGCGCTGCGGTCCTCGGCGATCGGGCGGCCGATGCGGCGCAGGTCTTCGACAAAGGCACGGTCGGAAAAATCGAGCGGCCCGGGGCGCGAGAGATGCGCCATCAGCACGGCGATCATCGCATCGATGCGCTCGCCGTGCCGCTGCAGCAGGGTGGGGGAAACGAACCCTACCGCCAGGATCGCGTCGCGCAGTGCCTGGGGATCTTCGGCCAGGCCCGCTGCTAGCACGGCGCGATAGGCGGCTGCGGTTTCCGCCGGTACCGGCCGCGCCGCCCCGAAATCGAGCAGCACCAGCTTGCCGGTTTCGGGTTGCCAGCGATAATTGGCAAAGTTCGGGTCGGTCTGCATGTAACCGAACACGAACAGCTCGTGCAGCGTCAGGTTGAGCAGCGCGGTCAGCATCGCGTCGCGCTGTTCCTGCGGCGCCTGCGCCAAGGTATCGATCGCACGCCCCGCCACATAGTCCATCGCCAGCACGCGGGTGGTGGTCAGCGCATCGACGGGGGCAGGCACCAGGAACTGCGGGTCACCAGCCAGCAACTCGCGATAGTGGCGCATCTGCGCGGCCTCGCGCACATAGTCGGCCTCTTCGTGCAGCTGGCGCTTGGCCTCTTCCAGCAGCGGCGCGATGTCGAGCGAGCTGGGCAAGAGGTTGGACAGGCGCAGCAGCGTCGCCACGTTGTCAACATCGGCATCGATGCTGGCGGCAACGCCGGGATATTGCACCTTGATCGCAAGTTCGCGTCCATCGGGCAGCCGCGCGCGGTGCACTTGCCCGATCGAGGCGGCGGCCAGCGGGCGCGGATCGAAATGGACAAAGCGGCGGCGCCAGTCCGGCCTCCATTCGGCGTTGAGCACCTGTTGCAGCTGCGCCGGGGGCATGTGGTGCGCCGAATCGCGCAGCCGCGCCAGGATGGCGGTCAATTCGGCGGGCAGCATGTCTCCGGCATCGAGCGACAGCATCTGGCCCAGCTTCATCGCTGCGCCGCGCAGGCGCGAGAGTTGCTCGGTCACGCGCATGGCATTGGCCGGGGTCAGCACCAGATCGCTCAACTGCGGGCGCTCGCCGCGCGCCAGGCGGCGGGCGCCTTCGGCCACGACGCCGCCGGCGAGGCCGCCAGCCAGTTGGCCAAAGGCGGCCAGCCGTGACAAGCGCCCGCTCGGCACCTTGCGCCCTGCCGAATCGCTCACGCCGGTTCTTTCAGCAACAGAGGCAGCAAGGCGGGAATCTCCTGTTTCAGGGCAAAGAAACCGCGCCGGCAGTGCGGCCATACGGTGTTGTCCCAGGCGCGCAGATGTTCGGCCAGGGCCAGGCCCTCGCTTTCCACCAGCGCGCGGATGGCGGGCAGGGCATCAGCCAGCGGGCCGACAGGGACGAAACCGGTCACGATCTGGCTGGTTCCAAAGTCGCGCGCGGCTTCGGCCAGATCGGCCGGGCTCTCGATCCATTGCGCCGGCACCTGCCATTGCGCCGCCGCGCGCGCCAGGGCATCGTCCAGCGCGGCGGCATCGGCAGCGTCGCCGGCATGGCTGCGGCAGGCGACCACGCCGCGCACTGGCAGGCGCGATAGCGCCGGTTCCTGCTCAAGCCCCGCATCTTCGGGCGTGATCCACACCAGCGTCGCTCTGCCCGAATGGGGAGCAAGCGGCGCGCGCCAGGGCGCCGCGGCGGGCGGCGGCGCTTCGGCCGGGATCGTGGCCGTGCTGGCCAGGCCCTTGGGGGCAAAGCGGCCGCCGGTCATGGCCGTGATCCGTTCGGCATCGGCCAGATAGGCCTTGCCGGCCGTGTGCAGGCCAGCCACCCAGCGCCACGACAATGTGTTGGATGCCGGATCGCCATCGCCCAACTGGTCGAGGAAATGCGCTGCGCCCAGTTCCCACGGCAGGCCCAGGGTAAAGATCCAGATCGAGGCGACCTGCATGCGCGCCCAGTTGTGCAGGTACCCGGTCTGCGCCAGTTCGCCCATCCAATGGTCGAATGCGTCGATGCCGGTATGGCCGGCCACGGCATCGCCATGGCGCTCAGCCAGATCGGTATCGCGGCGCAGCGCCTGCCGTGCCGCATCACGCCCGGCCAGATAGCGTGTCCAGATCGCCGGGCGCTGTTCCAGCCAGCCTTTCCAATAGGTGCGCCAGAACACCTCGCTGATGAAGCTGGCCGCCGCATCGGGGCCATGGGCCGCCACCACCGCGTCGACCACGTCCGCCTCGCTCAGCACGCGGCGGCGCAGCGCGGCCGACAAGCGCGAGACGGCGTCGTGATGGCCTGGTCCCTGGTCGAAATTGCGCCGCCTGGCATAGTCCACCCCGGCATTCGGCACGAACTGCGCCAGGCGTTCGAGTGCTGCGGCGTGTGTGACGGGGAAGATGGGGGTATCGGCCATGTCCAGCCTATCGGCGCGATTGCCGATGTGGGCGAGCCGTCCCTTAGTTCAGTACATGCGGCCGGCGTGGTCAGGCAAAGACGGTGGCCTGCGCCAGGCTGGCCTGGGCGTGGTTCACCGTGCGCACCAGGCTGCGTAGCAAGATGCACGCCGCGAAACCCGCCACGGCCACCACCGGCACCAGCACGAAACGGCCAAACTCGGTGGCCTCGATCCCGGCGCGGTTGCTCAGGTTCATCCCGATCATCGCCACCAGCCAGGCGCCCCACCATTGCGGCAGCGTGGCTGTATCCTGCCCGGTGATCTGGCCATCGTGCAGCACGCTTTCGCGCCAGATCTCGCGCATCACGTCATAGGGCTTGAACAGCCCGGCCACCGGCACGAAGGTCCACAGCCAGGCCATGACAGCCCCGTGTTTCAGGTTGCGGCCAGCCGCGCGCAAGTTGGCATTGGCGCGCGACAGCCACATGCTGGCAAGGATGATGGCAAGCAGCGCGGCGATCACCCCAAGGATGGCCGCCGGGGCCATGACCGAGGGCAACGCCCGCATGCCATCCACTGTGCTGGTGCCAACCAGGGCAATGGCCATCATCACGCCGCTTACCGGCAACAGCCAGGATAGCACGGCTGTCAGCCGGTTGAGCCGGAAAAGCCCTTGTTCCAGTGTCAATTTCGCCACGCGCATCCCCCGCCGTTTCCGTGGGGGATAAGCGGGGGCTGGCGCGGCGGCAAGCGCGATCAGGCGATCTTCTTGACCCAGCCGTGGCTGTCGGTCGCTTCACCGCGCTGGATCGAGACCAGGCGCTGGCGCAGCTTTTGCGTCAGCTGGCCGGGGCCGCCCGAACTGATGGTGAATTCGCCGTTGTGATCGGCCACTTTGCCCACCGGGGTCACCACCGCGGCTGTGCCACAGGCAAAGGTTTCCACCAGCTTGCCCGATGCGGCATCGGCGCGCCACTGGTCGAGGCTATAGCGTTCCTCGCGCACCGTCAGGCCTTCCTCGCGCGCCAGGGCGATCAGGCTTTCGCGAGTGATGCCGGGCAGGATCGTGCCGCCCAGCGGCGGGGTGACGATCGAGCCATCGTCGAACGCGAAGAACAGGTTCATGCCGCCCAGTTCCTCGATCCACTTGTGCTCGGCCGCATCGAGGAACAGCACCTGGTCATGGCCGCGCGCAAAGGCTTCGGCGGTGGGCACCAGGCTGGCGGCATAGTTGCCACCGCACTTGGCTGCGCCCGTGCCGCCCGGCGCCGCGCGGGTATAGTCGCTCACCCAGATCGACACGGCGGGCGAGCCCGACTTGAAATAGTTGCCGGCGGGGCTGGCGATCACCATAAAGCGATAGGCCTTGGCCGGGCGCACGCCCAGGAATGCTTCGGACGCGAACATGAACGGGCGCAGGTAGAGCGAGCCGCCTTCGACCGTGGGGAACCAGTCCTGGTCGGTCAGCACCAGTTGCTCAACTGCGGCGATGAACAGGTCTTCGGGGATTTCGGCCATGGCCAGGCGGCGCGCCGAGGCATTGAAGCGCGCGGCGTTGGCTTCCGGGCGGAACAGGGCGATACCGCCATCGGCCAGGCGATAGGCCTTCAAGCCTTCAAAGATTTCCTGGGCATAGTGCAGCACAGCGGCCGCCGGATCGAGCGCGATCGGGCCATAGGGCAGGATCTGCGCGTTGTGCCAGCCTTCGCTTTCCGACCAGTCGATCGAGACCATGTGATCGGAAAACTTGGTGCCAAAGCCGGGATTGGCCAGTACCTGCGCGCGCACATCGGCCGCAGCGGGTGCGGGATGGGGAACGCGGGTAAAGCGCAACGCAGGCGCGGCGGTGGTCGCCATGGCACAATCATCCTTGAAGATAGGGAATCGGTGATTCGCCCGTTGAACGATTGTTGCGTTTAACGCAAGGAAAAAGAAATAAATGTGAAGGGCCGCCTCGGCAATCCGAAGCGGCCCTTCGCATGGTCAGCGGCCGGAAGTGCCGCTCACGAAGCCTTTATCGCTGTGCTGGAAATCAGCGATAATGCCTCGGGCTGCGGAATGCCGACCTCTCTGCTGAACCATGAGACATCGGATCACCTCCTTTCGCGCTGTTGAGCCAAAGTCGCTGCCCGGGGCGTTCCGAACAGCTGGGCCGGGAGGGTTTCAGGTCCGCTCACCAACCTTGTGATCTATGTGCGCAATCGGGGGCCAAACAACAAGACTTGCATTCATTTATTTTGCCGTCAAAATCGTCGCTTCGCGCCTGTGCCCGGAAGGGTGTGGTCGGCGCGAAAGCCCAGCATTTGCTGGGGTTTCAGCGGCAATCCTCAACCACGCGGCCCACTTCTGCCCATGCGGGCAAGACCAGCGCCGGCAAGCCGTTCACATCGACCATGAAACGCCCCCGGCTGAACGCCATGGCATCGAGCAGGTTGTCGCGCGCGGGCAGGGTGATCGCCAGGGTCTGCGTATCGAGCGGCACCGCGCTCATCGCGCGCTGCTGGCTGGTTGTGGTGATCGTGGCGGGCACCGGCTGGCTGGCGGCGCCGGTAATGCGCAGGGTGACCTGGCCCTGGCGGCATTCCATGGCAAAGACCGCGCCCACACCGGGCTGGCCGAACTGCGCCAGGCCATTGGCATAGCGCCAGGTGCCCGGCGTTTGCGGCAGATCGCGCCAATCGGCCGGCGCACTGGCCATGAGCGGCGGGGCTGATGGTGGCGGCGCCGCGGGGGCAGGGCGCACCGGGGCAGGCGGAATCACCGCTTGTGAGGCGCAGCCAGCGGCCAACATGGCCAGCGTGGTGGCGCCAAGCCCGGCCCAGAGGGAATTTCGCGGCGGAGAATTGCGCCCTTGCCGGGCGGCGCGGTTGATCTTCATGCCCGGCTTATGGAAGGAAGCGGGCGTGACCACAACCCGAACGCCCTCGCCCGATCCGGCACCGCGTGCCAAACCTGCGTCCAAGCAGCGCATCGACCAGTTGCTGGTCGAACGCGGCCTGGCGGAAAGCCGTGCCCGCGCCCAGGCCCTGATCCTGGCCGGGCTGGTATATGTTGGCCAAGCCAAGGTGGCCAAGGCCGGGCAGACCGTGCCCGCCGATGCGCAGATCGAGGTGCGCGGCCGCGATCATCCCTGGGTGTCGCGCGGCGGGATCAAGCTTGCCCATGCGATCGACCATTTCGGCCTCGATCCCGCCGGGGTCGTCGCGATGGACATCGGCAGTTCCACCGGCGGCTTTACCGATGTGCTCCTGCAAAAGGGCGCAGCCCATGTCTTTGCGGTGGATTCGGGCACCAACCAGCTGGCGTGGAAGCTGCGCCAGGACCCGCGTGTCACCGTTCTGGAGCAAACCAGCGCGCGTATCCTGACGCCCGCGCATATCGACCGGCCGGCCACCTGGGTGGTGTGCGATGCCAGCTTCATTGCTCTCGCCAAGGTGCTGGAAGTGCCACTGGCGCTGGCGGCGCGGCCCACCCGGCTGGTTGCGCTGATCAAGCCGCAATTCGAAGTGGGCCGGGCCGAAGTGGGCAAGGGCGGGGTGGTGCGCGATCCCGCGCTGCATGCCCGCGTCTGCGCCGAAGTGCGCGATTGGCTCGAAAGGGGCGGATGGACGGTGGAAGGCATTGTCGAGAGCCCGATCACCGGGCCAGAGGGCAACGTAGAATTCCTTATAAATGCGTTTCGGAATGAGATTCCCTCGCCAATTGCCTAGAGCGACGACACTTGCCATACCGTTCACGGGGCCGGGCATCTTCCGGAACCATTTGCTTGAGGCAGACGTAAAACCACACCATGCGTTACCTTGCTTCACCCGCGCAGCTTCGCGCCAGCCTCGTGCGCTGGTCGCTGTTCACCATTCCCCTGGTGCTGGGGCTGGGTTTCCTGTCCGGCCGCTCGGCTGGCAGCGGGCCTGACAACCCGTGGTTTGCCGCGCTGGTCAAGCCGGCGATCTTTCCGCCGCCGGTAACCTTTGGCATCGTCTGGAGCGTGCTGTACCTTGCCATGGGGCTGGCGCTCGCCATGGTCCTGGCCGCGCGTGGCGCGCCGGGGCGGCCGGTGGCCGTGGTGGCGTTCATCGTGCAACTGCTGCTCAACCTGTCGTGGAGTCCGGTGTTCTTTGCACTGCATCGCATGGTCGTGGCGCAGGGAATCATCTTGGCGCTGATCCCGCTGGTGGCGCTCACGCTCTATCTGTTCTGGCGGGTGCGGCCTGCGGCGGGCTGGCTTTTGGCGCCCTATCTTGCCTGGGTATGCTTTGCCGCGTTTCTCAATTTCCAGTTTATCCAGGCCAATCCTGGTGCCGATGGGGCAATGGCGCCAGCACCGGCCGCCGTGCACATCGATTTCCAGCAGGGATAACTGCATTGGGCGCTTGCGGTTCGTCGGCGTCCACACCATGTAGGCGGCAAGACGTTCAACCCCAGGATGGGCCGCCATGCAGACCGAAAACCCGATGATCGCCGATTTCGTCAAGGTGCTGAACAGCGCCGCCGGTACGCTGGCCGGGCTGGGCCGCGAAGCGGGCGAAACCGCCCGGGAAAAGGCGCGCGAGGTTTTCGGCGGCTTTGACTATGTCACCCGCGAGGAATTTGCCGCGGTCAAGGAAATGGCCGCCACCGCGCGTGAAGAGGCAGAAGCGCTCAAGGCCCGCATCGCCGCGCTCGAAGCGCGCCTTGCCGGCAACTCCGGCACCACCGACCAGGCCTGACCGCGCAAGGCAGTGGCGCGCCCAGCGTGCCGCTGCCACGCCAGCCAGGTAAGGGCTGGATCAGGACGTGAGCGTGCGCGCCAGCGTAGCGTCGCAATCCAGGTGCCAGGCCAGCCCATCGGGCGCATAGTCCAGCGTCACCTCTGCCTTGAGGCTGCGCGAAGGGATATGCCGGATCAACGTGGTGCCAAACCCTGAATTTTCCGGCGGAGTCACCCGTGGCCCGCCGCGTTCGCGCCATTCCACCACGAACCGGTCGGCGCGATCCTCCCAATAGAGCCACACCTGCCCACCGGGCTGTGACAGCGCGCCATATTTGAGCGCATTGGTCGCCAATTCGTGCAGCGCCATGCCGACGATTTCGGCCGTGCGCGGCGAGAGCAGCATGTCTGGCCCACAGACCTTGACCAGCGCGCGGCTGTCGCGATCGAGGATCGCCAGTTGCGCGTCGACCAACTCGGCCATGGGAATGTGCTGCCAGCCGCGCTTCACCAGCAAGTCCTGATTGGCCGACAGGCTCGACAGGCGGTTTTCAAAGCGGCGCAGGAATTCCGGGTCGCCCCCGCCCGAGCGGCGCGCCAGCGCCTGGACCACCGCCAGCATGTTCTTCGACCGGTGGTTCACTTCCATCAGGAGAAGGCGGATCTGCTCTTCCTTCTCCAGCATCTCGGTCACGTCGGTGTTGGTGCCGAACCAGTTGACGATACGACCGGTCTCGTCGCGAATGGGCTTGGCCCGCGAAAGAAACCAGCGATAGCTGCCATCGCGCCCGCGCAAGGGATAGGTATCCTCCCATTCGCGGCCGGCAGCGATATCGCCGTAGAATTTCGAGACGACGCGTTCCAGATGATCGGGATGGTGCACCGAAAGCCGGCGCTGCCCCACGCACTGGTCCTCGCTCAGCCCGGTGTAATCGTACCAGCGCTTGTTGAACCACAGCAGGGTGCCGTGCGGATCGGTGACCCAGGTCAACTGCGAGATGTTGTCGGCCAGCATCTGCAGACGGTGTTCGCGCTCGGCCAGGGCAGTAAGCGCAGCGTGGCGCCGGGTCACGTCGCGGGCGATCTTGCTGGCGCCCACCACCGTGCCATCGGCGGCCAGGATCGGCGACACGGTCAGCGAGACGTGGAACTGGCTGCCGTCCTTGCGCTGGCGGATGGTCTCGAAGCTCTGCACCTGTTCGCCCCGCGCAATGCGGGCGATGATGTCGTCTTCTTCGGCCTGGCGATCGGCCGGGATCACGCGGCGTATCGACTGACCCACCATCTCTGCTTCGGAAAAGCCGAAGATGCGGGTGGCCGCCGGGTTCCACGTGAGAACGGTGCCATCCAGCGCCTTGCTGATGATGGCATCGTTCGATGATTGCACGATGGCAGAAAGGTGGGCTTCCGCCAGCACGTTTTCGCTCCGGTCCAAAGCCCCGTTGGCGGGCACCTTAGGCGGCAACGTCAGCATGTCAAACGGCCGATGGGACAGGGAAAAAAGGGTTGATCACAGCCCCACCGCCCTGAGCGCCTGGTCGAGATCCTCGATCAGATCGTCCGGGTCTTCCAGGCCGACGTTGAGGCGCAGCATGCCTTCGCCCACGCCCATGTCGGCGCGGCCTTCGGGGCCCACGCCGTGGTGGGTGGTGGTGGCAGGGTGGCACATCAGCGAGCGCGAATCCCCGATGTTGTTGGAGATATCGATCAGCTTGAGCGCGTCGAGCAGGCCATGGGCCTGGCTGCGGCCGCCATCCAGCACGATCGAGAAGATCGTGCCGCCCGCGCTCATCTGGCGCATCGCCAGATCATGCTGGGGATGGCTCTTGAGGCCGGGGTAAAGGATCGTCGGCACGCGCGCTTCGACGAATTCGGCCACCTTCTGGGCATTCTGGCTCTGCCGCTGGATGCGCAGGTCCAGCGTTTCCAGGCCCTTGAGCACGACCCAGGCGTTGAACGGGGCGCAGTTGGGCCCGGTGTTGCGCTGGAACGGCAACAGCACGTTGTCGATGAAATCCTGGCTGCAGCATACCGCGCCGGCCAGCACGCGCCCTTGGCCGTCCATCATCTTGGTGGCTGAATAGGCCACCACGTCGGCGCCGAATTCCATCGGGCGCTGCAGGGCATAGGTGGCAAAGGCATTGTCGACCACGGTGGTGATGCCATGGGCCTTGGCCAGCGCGCAGACATAGCCCATGTCGACGATGCCCATGGTCGGGTTGGCCGGGCTTTCAAAGAAGAACACCTTGGTGTTGGGCCGGATCGCCGCTTCCCACGCGGCATTGTCGGTCGCGTCGATCAGGGTGCCTTCCACGCCAAAGCGCGGCAGCAGGCTTTCCACCAGCCAGCGGCACGAACCGAATGCGGCCTTGGCCGCCACGATATGGTCTCCGGCGGAAAGCTGGCAGAGCAGGGCCGTGGTCATCGCGGCCATCCCGCTGGCCTGGGTGCGGCAGGCTTGCGCCCCTTCCATCAGGGCAATGCGCTCTTCCAGCATGGCCACGGTGGGATTCTGCAGGCGGGAATAGGTCATGCCCGGTTGTTCACCGGCAAAGCGCGCGGCCACCGTGGCCGCATCGTCATAGGCATAGCCCGAGGTCAGGAACAGCGCCTCGGACGTTTCGCCCATTTCCGAACGCCAGGTGCCACCGCGCACGGCCTTGGTGGCCGGGCGCCAGGATTGGGTGATCGAGCGGTCTTGTCCGGTGGTGCGTTTCATGGCCCGCAGCCTTAGTTTGGCCGGCCCGACCATGCAAGGCGTTGCAGGGGCAGGGGCCATTGCACCGGCGGGGCCATTTGGCGTATCGCGCCCGGTCAATGACCCAGCCCATTCCGCTGCCCCCGCGCGCATCCGAACCCGATCCGATCCGCGCCGTGCTGGCGATCGTGGCCTGTTTTGCCGTGCTGGTCTTCTGGCGCCTGGGCACGCCATCCAAGATCATGTTCGATGAAGTGCATTACCTGCCGGCAGCCCGCCACCTCATCGCCCTGTCCAGCCGGCTCAATCCCGAACACCCCTTGCTGGGTAAGGAACTGATCGCGCTGGGCATGATGACTTGGGGTGACAACCCCTTTGGCTGGCGGTTCTTCAACGCGCTTTATGGCGTGATCGGGCTTTACGCCGCGATTCGCGCGTTCTGGTGGGCCAGTCTCTCGGCGCGCGGCACCGTGCTGTTCGCGCTGTTCATGGCCACCAACTTCATCTGGTTCGTGCTGGCGCGCATTGCCATTCTCGACATGGCGATGGCCGCTTCGCTGGCGCTGGCGTTCTGGCAGTGGGCGCTGGCGGCCCGGCGCGGCGCGCGCGTGCACCTGGTCTTGGCCGGCCTGTTCATGGGCCTGTCGATGGGCGGCAAGTGGACCGGCGTGCCCCTAATGGTCTTTCCCGGCCTGTGGTATGCCTGGGCCCGCTGGCAGGCCAGCGCCGACGTCACCGGTCTGCGGCGGGGCCTGGCCTGGCTGATCGGGCGCCAGGGTGGGCCGGTGCCGGGCGTGTGCCTGGCAGAGGCGGCACTGTGGCTGGGGATCTGGCCGGTGCTGGTCTATTTCGCCACCTTCATTCCGGCGATGTTCTACCAGATCAACCCACTCAGCCCGTGGCACCTGATCGAATGGCAGCAGACCATGCTGAAACTGCAGGACAGCGTGGTGAAGCCGCACCGCTATATGAGCCACTGGTACCAGTGGATGTTCAACGCGCGGCCGATCTGGTTCTTCTATGAAAAGTGGGACGGCGCGCAGCGCGGTGTGCTGATGATCGGCAATCCCTACAGCATGTGGGCGGGCCTGCCCGCGCTGCTGTGGTGCGCGGCCGATGGGGTGCAGGCGCTGCTGCGGCGCGGCCTGGCCCTGCCGGGGCGGTGGTGGCCCACCGGGCGCGACCGGCTCTCCGCGCTCTCGGGCATGGCGGCACTGCTTTATGTGGGCGCGCTGTTCTTCTGGGCGATCAATGGCAAGCCGGTGCAGTTCTATTACCACTACCAGCTCGCCGCGGTGTTCCTCGATGCCGCTCTCGCCCTGGTGCTGGCGCAGTTGTGGCGGCGCGGATTGCGCTGGCCGACCTGGGCCAGCGTGGCGCTGACGCTGGTCGGCTTCGTCTATTTCTTCCCGATCCTGGCCGCCCTGCCACTGCCCGGCGTCAAGTCGTTCCGGCTGTTCACCTGGCTGCCGGTGTGGAAGTCATGATGGGCGTTGTGTCCTGACGGCACGGGGCTTCGATGCCAGGCGCCGCGCGGCGATGAGCGCGGCCGCCACAATCGCCCCCACGCAGGCGCAGGCCATGTCCTTTTGCGAGTCCCACAGATCGCCCTGCTGCCCGTTATAGGCGTCGGCGTCCTGGCCAGCGAGGAACACGGTGAGCAGCCATTCGAAAATCTCGTAAACGCAGCTTCCGGCCATCACAAACTCCACCGCGACATAGAGCGACAGGCGCGGCCCAACGCCGCCTTGCCGCATCAGCGCCTGGCGAATGGGGTGGACCATCAGCAGGCCGAACGAAAAGTGCACCAGCCGATCATAGGAATTGCGCGGCAGGCCGAGCAGGTGGTTGGGGCTAGGCAGGCCCAGACCCTGCGCCCAGTGTTCATAGGGCACGTAGGAATAGATGTATTTGCCGCCCAGTGCATGCAGCGCGAGAAAGCCGCAAAGGCACGCCAGGGCCGATGTCGGCTGCGGGCGTCGCCACGCCCACATGAAAACGCCGCCCAGAATGGCCAGTGTCGGGCCATTCTGCAGCGGCGCATAATAGGGATAGGGTGAAGTCAGCAGGCAATAGATGGTCCAGATGCCCGTTGCCGCCACGATCGCAATCTGCAGGCGGGGCAGCACACGGGCACCGGTTTCATCAGCCATACTTGCCCCAGACGAACTTGTTCGACAGCGCGAAGTTCCACACCGATGCCAGCACGATGCCGACCAGCGCGGCCGAGATCGGGTGGAAGCCCACGCGCACAAGGGCGGTGGATACGCCGATATTGGCAAGCATGCCGAACGCGCAGGTCGCGGCAAACTTGAGCCAGCCGCGCGCCAGCGGGAAGAAGCCGCGCAGGCGCTTGTCGGCATAGGTGAGTTCGTTGTTGAGCACGAAATTGAAGGTCATCGCCGTGATCGCCGCCAGGGTCTGGCCAACGATGAACGCGGTTTCCTTGGGATAGTGGCTCAGCGCCAATTCCCGGCCGAACAGGTGTAGCACCACATAGAGCACGGCCAGGTGGACTAGCGCACCCAGCGCCCCCACCGTGCCGAACAGGGCAAAGCGGGTGGGAATGATGCGGCCAAGCCACTTGTCGTAAAGGCCGATGAGAAATTCAAACACTACGGTCCGATCCAGTTTCGATTCGCCTTCGGCCCGTGCGGCGAAGTTCAGCGGAAATTCCTTTACCCGCAACGGCGCGTCAACCGTGGCGAGAATGTCGAGCAGGATCTTGAAGCCCACGCCCGACAGGCGATGCGCATCGGCGCGCAGGGTGGCGGCCGGCAGCATGAAGAACCCGCTCATCGGGTCAGACAACTGCACGCCCGTCACCTTGCGGGCGATGGCATTGGCCAAGCCGGATGCCTTGACCCGGTCGGGCCGGCCCCAGGCTTCGGTGCTGGCGCCTTCGGCAAAGCGCGAGGCATAGGCCACATCGCATTCGCCGCTGGTGATCGCCGCCAGCATCTGCGGCAGCAGCGCCGGATCGTGCTGATGGTCGCTGTCCATCACCGCGACGATGGGGGCGGCGCTGGCGCACATCCCCTCGATCGCGGCAGAGGCCAGGCCCCGGCGCCCGATCCGTTCGATCACCCGGATGCGCGGATCGGTGCGGCCGATGGCCCGCGCCACATTGGCGGTGCCATCGGGGCTGTTATCATCAACGAAGATCGCTTCCCAGGCGATGCCGGCAAGCGCCTTGTCGAGCCGTTCGACCATCGAGGCAATGTTCTTGCTCTCGTTATAGGTCGGGAGAATGACTGCCAGTTGCAACATGGGGCGCGCGCTTACAGCTTTGCGAGCACCGCGTCACCAATTTCCGCAGTCCCGGCCGTTCCGCCCAGGTCTCCGCCCAGCACGCCATCGGCCAGCACGGCTGCCACGGCCGCCTCGATCCGGTCTGCTGCCTGGGCCAGGCCCAGCGAATGGCGCAGCAGCATGGCGGCCGACAGGATCGTCGCCATCGGGTTGGCCAGCCCCTTGCCGGCGATATCGGGCGCCGAACCGTGGATCGGCTCATAGAGGCCAAAGGTGCCGTGCGCGGTCTGGCGTTCACCCAGCGAGGCCGAGGCGAGCAGGCCGATCGAGCCCACGCACATGCTCGCCTGGTCAGACAGGATATCGCCGAACAGGTTGCCGGTAACCACCACGTCGAACTTGCCGGGCGCGCGCACCAGCTGCATTGCGGCATTGTCGACATACATGTGTTCGAGTTCGACCTGCGGATAGTCCTTGGCCACCTCCACGATCACGTCGCGCCACAGCTGCGAGGTTTCCAGCACGTTGGCCTTGTCCACCGAGCACAGGCGCTTGCCCCGACCCATGGCTGCGCGGAACGCGACGTGGGCGATGCGGCGCACTTCGCTTTCGCTGTACGACATGATGTCATAGCCTTCGCGCTCGCCCTTGGCGTTCTGGCGAAAACCCTTTTCGCCAAAATAGACGTCGCCGTTCAATTCCCGCACGATCAGCAGGTCGATCGCGCCGGCCACTTCCGGGCGTAGCGCCGAATGGCTTTCCAGGCCGGCAAAGACCTTGGCCGGGCGCAGGTTGGCAAACAGGGTCAGTTCCTTGCGCAGGCCCAGGATCGCCTGTTCGGGGCGCAGGTGGCGTTCCAGTGCATCGCAATCGGGATCGCCCACCGCGCCAAACAGGATGGCGTCGGACGCGCGCGCCAGGTCGAGCGTTTCGGCCGGCAGCGGGTGACCCTTGGCCTTGTAGGCGCAGCCGCCCACCAGCGCTTCGTCCATCGCGATGCCAAGGTCGAGCGCCTCGATCACGCGAACCGCTTCACGCGTCACTTCGGGGCCGATGCCGTCACCGGGCAAAACCGCAATTTTCATGGTATAGGCCTTTTCAATCCGATCCGATGCGCTTCAGCCTGTCGAGCAGAATCGCGCGGGCCGCCATAACATCGCGCCGTCGTTCGGCAAGCAGTTGGCTTGCGATCGCCGGCCCCTGGGCATCGAGCAGGGCGAGCAGGCCGGGCCAATCCGCCGTGGCGGCGCGCGCCGGGGCCAGGCCATGGCCCGCCTCGCGCAGCAGCAGCGCTTCATAGCCGGCCAGCGCCCGCGCCCAACCGCGCGCCGACGGCGCCAGGCAGATGGCATCGAGCAGCGCGGCCAATGCGCCGTGGATCGCGGGCAGGGGCAGGCCTTCGGGCAGGGCGGCGGCGGTCAGCGCGCAGGCCCAGGCGATGCCGGCGCTGGCCAGCGGTTCGCCCAGCCAGGGGCCACGGCTGGTGACCAGTTCCACCCGCGCGGTGGGCAGGCGGCTTTCGCTGCGCCGCACCAGGTCTGCCGCCACCAGGTTGCCCGGGATCAGCACGGGCCGCAGCGTGCGGCCCCGCGCGCCGGCAACATAGGCTGCGACCAGGCCCGTCTCGCTGCCCAGCAGGCGCACCACCGCGCCGGTTTCGCCATGCGCCAGCACCGCGCAGACGATCTGCGGCACTGGCCTGGCATCGGGAAGCGAAGGCGGCGTTGCGTCATCCATCACCTGCCTGCCTGTGCCGCGTGGCGTCGCCCAGGGCAAGCGTCCTGCCGGGAAAGTCCATTTCGGGCATTGGAACAAAGGCGCAAGTGCGTTAGGTTGCCAAGGATGAAGCAGCTATTCCAGCATGCCGCGATCACGCAGGGAATGACCGTCCGGGTGGCGGTCAATTTTCTGCCGGAGCAATCGCGCGTGGCGGCCGGCAAGTGGTTCTGGGTCTATCACATCCGCATCGAGAATGATTCGGCCGAGCCGGCCCAGTTGATCACCCGGCATTGGCGCATCACCGATGGGCGCGGCCATGTCAGCTTTGTCGATGGCGAAGGCGTGGTGGGCGAACAGCCCCGCCTGCTGCCGGGCCAGGCGCATGACTATGTCTCGGGCTGCCCGCTCGGCACGCCCACCGGCAGCATGGAGGGGCACTATACCATGCGCCGCGACGATGGCAGCGTGTTCGACGTGGCCATTCCGTTCTTTCCGCTGGCCGCCCCGGCCACGGCCAACTGACCGCCAAGCGAAGGGCGATACCACCAATGAAGCGGACCCATCTCCCGCTCAACGGGCTGCGCGTGCTCGACGCGGCCGCACGCCACCTGTCGTTCACCCGCGCGGCCGACGAGTTGGCGGTGACGCCCGCCGCCGTGGGCCAGCAGATCCGCGCGCTGGAAGACCTGCTCGGCGTCGTGCTGTTTCGCCGCACATCCAAGGGGCTGGAACTGACCGACGAGGCTGCGGCCGGCCTCGATGCCATCCGCGAGGGCTTCCTGCGCTTTGAAGAAGGCGTGCAGGCGATGCAGGCGGGGCAATCCAGCCACGTCTATACCATTGCCTGCCCGCGTGATTTCTTTGCCGCCTGGTTCAGCCAGCGGCTGGCCGCGTTTCGTGCCGAAAACCCGGCATTGCGCTTTTCGCTGGTCGGCGGCGATGGCGATATCGATTTTACCGAGGCCAATCTCGATCTGGCCGTGCGCTGGGCCGAAGGGCCGGGCGAACTCGAAGGCATTCCGCTCGGCGCGCCGCAAACCGTGATCGTCGCCGCGCCCGGCTTTGCCGAGGTGAGCGGCGAAAACGGCGATGGCGCCTGGATCGGCTGGCCCGGTGATCCGGTGCCAGCGGGTGAGGGGCGCGAAGTGGCGTTTTCCGTGGGCGACGCCGGCACTGCGATCAGCGCAGCTGCGGCGGGCCTGGGCAAGGCGCGCGTGCCGCTGCTCCTGGCCGAATATGCCCTCTCGACCGGCCGCGTCGTCGCCCTGGGTGAGGTGGAGAACAGCCGGCGCGGCTATTGGCTGGTCGCTCCTTTGCCGCAGTGGCGCCAAAAAAAGGTCAAGGCCCTGGTTGCGGCCCTGGCGGAGACCTGAATCCGCGCGATCCCGGCGTGACAGCGTTGGCAGACAACCTGCTGTAACAAACCGTTGAAACGCCGACGCATACCACCTGTTAACCGCCTGGGTCCTATGCCCGCGAGATGGAACCCCTTAGTGGAAACCCTCAGGCGGAACAGGTTGGGATGGTCGCTGCCATCGCGGCCGAATCCTTGCCGCTGCGTCCGCGCCTGCGCGCCCGCAGCCGGGTGATAGGGGCGCTGCTGGGCGCGATCATGGATGGGGCCCACCGGCGCGCGTACCGCGGTGAGGCGATGGTCGCGGCCTATACGCACAATCTCTCCCGCCGCCTGCCACTGCTGTCGTTGCTGGCGTTGCTGGCGGTCGGGCTGGTGATCATGCGGGTGGCCGGCACCGTGCCGTGGCCGGTGCTGGTGCCGGGCGTTGTCATGATGGTGTTCGTGGCAGAGCGCGGCTGGCACTGGCTGCCTGTGCAAGTGGAGCGCCGGCCTCTGGCGCTGCGGCGCAAGGATCTCGATGCGCTGCCAACCAGCGTGGGCCTTTCGGTGCTGTTTGCGGTGCTGTGGGCCCTCTATCTCTATTGTGTCGGCGGCGAGGCGCAGCGCGCATTGCTCTGCGTGTTGCTCTCGGTAATTTCCGTGGCAGGGGTGCTCGGCTTGGCGCATGCTCCGGCGGCGGCGCTGCGGCTGGTCTTTGCCTCCACCGTGCCGGCTTGCACCGTCTATCTCGTGGTGGATGGCACGCACCTGTGGCCGGTGGTCCTGCTGCTGGTCATGGCCAATCTCACCGTGCTGGCCATGACATTTGGCTTCCATGCCGATTTCGTGCGGCTGGAGTTGTCACGCCAGCAATTGGCGCGGCGCGAACGCCTGGCGGCGCGGCTGGCGGAAAGGAATTTCGAACAGGCTTCACGCGATGCCTTGACCGGGGCGCTCAACCGCCGGGCAATCCTGGCGCGGTTGGATCAGGATGTGGGCCGGCATGAATTGGCGGCCCCGTGGCTGGCCCTGCTCGATCTCGACGGGTTCAAGCACGTCAACGACACCTATGGCCATGCGGCCGGTGACGATGTGCTGCGCGCGGTGGCCACGCGCATCGGTGCGATTTCCGGCGTCCTCGCGCATGGGCGCCTGGGCGGCGATGAATTCGCGATCCTGTTCGACGGCCGGCTCGATGCCACTGGCGTTACCGCTGCCGCGCAAGACCTGGCGCAGTCGGTGCGCGCGCCGGTGCTCCACAACGGAGTCAGCCTGCGCCTGCACGCTTCCACCGGCCTTCATCGCGTGCGCGGGCCCAGCGTGGGCGCCTGCCTGGAACGCGCCGACGCTGCGCTCTACAAGGCCAAGAAGCGGGGCGAGGGCGCCATCGTGCTGTTCGGCCCGGACGACGAAACCGCCCTGCAGCAGCGCAGCGCGATGACTCGCCAGTTCAACGATTGCCTGTTGGATGATCGGCTGCGCCTGCTCTACCAGCCCTATTATGATGTCGACAGCCTGGCGGTCGTCGGGTTCGAAGCTTTTGCCCGCTGGTCGCCCGATGGGCAGACCTGGCTGGCACCGGGCGAGTTCATCGATCTGGCCGCGGCGACGGGCCGCACCGGCGAACTGACTCAGGCGGTGATGGGCCGGACGCTGGCCGAATGCGATGCCTGGCGCCAGGGGCTGACGGTGGCGATCAACCTGACCCCGCGCGATGTAACGCGCGAGGGCGCGGTCGACTCCCTTGCCCGGCTGGTGCACGATGCCGGTGCCGATCCGGCGCGCTTCATGCTGGAAGTGACCGAAGCGGCGCTGATCGCCGATCCGCGCCGCGCCCACGCCCAGCTCGAGGCGTTCCGGGCGGCGGGTTTCCGCCTCGCGCTCGATGATTTCGGGGCGGGCTGGTCAAGCCTGTCGCAATTGCGCGATCTGCCGCTCGACATGGTCAAGATCGATCGCGGGCTGGCCGCCGCGCTGTCCAGCGATCCGGGCGCGCGGGCGATCGTGGGCACGATCGTCTCGTTTGCCTGGCAACTGGGCATCGAGTGCATGATCGAAGGCGTGGAGGATGAAGCGCAGGTCGCCACGGCCCGCGCGCTCGGCATCCGGCTGATGCAGGGCTACCACTTTGCCCGGCCGGAACGTGCCGACGTGGCCCTGGCCGCGATGGGCCGCGCCGTCGCCTAACCGCCGGTCAGTGCACGTCTACCAGCACCCGCTCCCCGCCCGGCGGAATGAGGCGGCGGAACAGGCGGCCGCGCTCGGAATAGAGCACGAGGCACAGCGAGAGCAGCCCGCAGGTGACGAATGCCAGCGACAGGGGCCGCGCCGTGCCGTCATAGACCTGGCCGATCGCGATGCCGATCAGCGAGCCGATCAGCGTGCGCATGAACATCTGCATCGAACTGGCCGCGCCTGCGGTGCGGGCAAAGGGCTGCAGCGCGATCGAGCTGAAATTGGCGCCGATAAAGCCCATGGCGCAAATGTTGGCGGCCATCACCGGCATGAAGCGCAGCAGCGTCTGGTGCGGGCTGAAGGCGAAATGCACCTGCAACAGGCTGAGGCAGATGCACGCCAGCAGCGCCGTCTGCGACACGCGCCGCGCGCCAAAACGTTCGACGATGCGGGCGTTGAAGAAATTGGAGAACGATAGCGACAGCGCCGTGGCGCCAAAGATCAGCGGGAAATAACGGCCCGCGCCAAAGTGTTCGGCCACCAGTTGCTGCGAGCAGTTGATGTATCCGAACATCGCCCCGAAAACGAGCGCTGCCCCCAGGACATAGCCGGCCGAAGACCGCTCGATCGCCGAATGGGCCATGTTGCGCGCGATGGTCATCGGCATGATCGGCTGGCGGTTGGCCGGGTCGAGCGTTTCGGGCAGGCGCATGAACACCCACACGCCCATGATCGTTGCCAGCACCGCCAGCACCCCGAAGATCCAGCGCCAGCCGGCAAACAGCAGCACGAATTGCCCCACACTGGGCGCCAGCATCGGCACGACCATGAACACGGTGGAGACGGTCGAGAGGGTGCGTGCCATCTGGTCTCCGGCAAAGCGATCGCGCACGATCGCGGCCGGCAGCACCGCCACGCCGGCACTCGACACCGCATGCAGCGCGCGCAGCACCAGCAGGGTATCGAAATCAGGCGCCATGGCGCAGCCCAGCGCCAGCGCGACATAGAGCACGATCGTGACCAGCAGCACCGGGCGCCGGCCATGGCGATCGGCCAGCGCGCCAGGCACCAGCGCGCCCACGCCGGCCGAAACCAGGAATATCCCCACCACCAGCTGGCGGCGATTGGGATCGCTGACGCCCAGGTCTGCGGCGATTTGCCCGAGCCCAGGCAGCATGGCATCGATGGCCAGCGCCTGAAGCGCCATGAGCAGCGCCATCATGGCAATGAATTCGCGCCCACCCAGCGCCTTGATCGGGCGCCGTTGGGCTGGATAGTCAGGTTGCATAACGATCCTATGGCAGGCAGGGCGCGGCAATCCAAGGTTTTGTTGGAGCCCTTGACCGTTGTTTGTGGCATGACGGACGCCGCATTCATGCCGATGTCCGAATCCCCGCCTCCGCCCCCTTTTCCCGTGCCCGATGCCGATGAGGCGCCGGGCCTGCGCAAGATCATCCATGTCGACATGGATGCCTTCTATGCCAGCGTGGAGCAGCGCGACGCGCCCGAGCTGCGCGGCAAGCCCGTAGCCGTGGGCGGCAATGCCGCGCGCGGGGTGGTGGCCGCGGCCAGCTATGAGGCGCGCCGGTTTGGTGTGCGTTCGGCCATGCCCTCGGCACGCGCGGTGCAACTGTGCCCCGATCTGATCATTCGGCGCCCGCGCTTCGATGTCTATCGCATGGTGTCGCAACAGATTCGCGCGATCTTCCTGGATTACACCCCCGATGTGGAGCCGCTGTCGCTCGACGAGGCCTATCTCGATGTCACGCGTGACTTGCGCGGGATCGGATCGGCCACGCGCATCGCCGAACTCATTCGCCAGCGCATCCGCGCGCAGACCGGGCTGACCGCCAGCGCCGGGGTGTCCTACAACAAGTTCCTGGCCAAGCTGGCGAGTGACCAGAACAAGCCCGATGGCCTGTGCGTGATCCGCCCGGGTGAGGGTGCGGCCTTCGTCGCCGACCTGCCGGTAGCCCGGTTTCATGGGGTGGGGCCGCGCGGCGCGGAAAAGATGGCGGCGCTGGGCATTGCCACCGGGGCAGACCTGCGCGCGCAAAGCCTGGCCACCTTGCGCCAGCATTTTGGCGCCCAGGCCGATTACCTCTATCGCGCGGCGCGGGGGATCGATCTGCGCGCGGTGACCGCCGATCGCCCGCGCAAATCCGTGGGGGCAGAGCGCACGTTCGATCGTGACCTGTCTTCGGGTTCGGTCCTGCGCGAAACGCTGGAGACGATCATCGACCTGGCGTGGGACCGCGTGGCGCGGGCCGACGTGACCGGCCGCACCGTGACGCTCAAGCTGAAGTTCAAGGACTTTACGGCGATGAGTCGTGCCCGGTCGCTGGCAACGCCGGTGGCGAGCCGCGATGCCCTGGCCGACGTGGCGCGCGGCCTGCTCGACCAGGTCTTGCCCCTGCCACAGCCGGTGCGGCTGATGGGGGTAACGCTCTCGGCACTGGACGAGCCGGGCCAGCCAGCCGCTGTTGCCGCGCCGCCGGGGCAGGCGCAGCTGCCATTTTGATGCCTATCGCTGCTGCCGGCGCGCGTGATCCTGCCACAAGGCAATCATCTCGCGCGTGGCGGGGCTGGTGGTCTCGGGCAAAGCCGCGACGGGAAAGAATGCGGCGTCGAGCAGTTCGCGTCCATCGGCGCGCGGACTGCCCAGCGCGGTTCCGGCGACCAGGGCGATCTGGTTGAGCCAGCCGCCGCGATCGCGCAGGTGATCGGTAAAATGCACCGCGTCGTGCAGCGTGCAGCCGGTTTCCTCGGCCAGTTCGCGCGCGGCGGTTGCCACCGGGCTTTCCCCGCGCGCCAGGCCGCCGCCGGGCAGCATCCAGGCATGGCTGTGGTGATAGCTGTGCCGCACCAGCAGCACCTGCCCATGCGCATTGCGTGCCACTACCATGCAGCCGGGCACCGGCACGCGGCGCCAGCGCCACCAGGCCACGCGCAGCCGATGGGCCAGCCGCAACAGGGCGCGGTGCCAGGAAGATGGAAACCAGGCGGGCATGCCCTTGGCCTAGCGGCTAGAGCCACCGAAATCGAGCCTTTCGCGCATCCTGCGCGCGGGCCTGTGGCTTACCCTGGCTGCGGCAATGGGTGGGGCAGACAATGGGCAAGCAGGCGCAGGGCATGGCGGGATCGGCATCGTTGGCTGGGCAGGCCTTGTGGCGCTGGCCAGACTGGCGCTGGCGCATAGCCTCACCGCGCTTTGGCAGACCACCGCTGGCCGCGCTCCTTGCCGAAGTGGCGCTCCTGGGCAGTGTGGCGGCGCTGCTTGCCATGCTCGGCTGGGTACTCTTGGCGCCGCTCACGCCGGCGACGGCGGGTAATAGCGCCGGCCTGGTGGTGCTTGACGCCCCGGCACGCGCCGCGCTTTTTGCCCAATTCGATCCATTTGCGCGCGATGTGCCAGATGGCGGTGGCGGGGGCGGTGCGGCGGGTGCTGCGCTGCCGTTCACTCTGCTCGGCACGCGATCCACAGCCGATGGGCAGGGCGGCGGCGCGATCCTGGCCGGCGCCGACGGGGTGCAGCGCGCGGTGCCGCAGGGGGCGGACATCGCGCCTGGCGTGCGGCTGGTGCAGGTGGCGTTCGATCATGTAGTGCTGCAGCGCGCTAGGGGCACGCTGGTGCTGCGCCTCGCGGGGCAGGATGGCCGGCCGGCTGACAGCACCGGCGGCAAGCCGCCGGCGCCCCACTTCCGCCTTGCCGATGCCGCGCACGGCGCGCCAGGTTTGGTAGCGTCTGGCGCAGTGGGCGAGGCGCAGTCCCTGGGCCTTTTGCCGGGAGACCGGATCGTGGCGCTGCGTGGCAAGCCCGTGCGCGACGCGCGCGATGCCCGGCAGATCGAGGCCATGCTGGCGGCCGGTCAGGCCGTGGCGGTAACGGTGCGCCGCGCCGGGCACGATCTGGCGCTCTCGCTTGGCCCGGCCGGCGGGGGACAATGATGGGGCGGCTTTTGAAGTGTGAGGGCTTGCCCAGGCTCGCCGCACTAGCGCTCGCGCTGGCCTGGCCGCTGGCAGCGCAGGCGCAGTATCGCCTCAACGTGCGCGAAGCGGATATGCGCGCCTTCATCGCCGATGCCGCCGAAGTGACTGGCCGCACGTTCATCGTCGACGCGCGGGTTGCCGGCAAAGTTAGCGTGGCGAGTGAGCGGACCTTGAGCGCCAGCGAATATTTCGAGGTGTTCCTGGCCACGCTGCGTGCCAACGGCCTGGTTGCCGTCCCCACCGGCAACGGCGCGTTTCGCATCCAGCCGGTGGAGGGTGCGGCCAGCCAGCCCACCGCCGCGCCTGCCGGGCGGGGCATGGCAGCGCGCAACCAGATGGTCACCGAAATCGTGCGCCTGCGCGCTGCCGATGCGGTTCAGGCGCTCGATACACTGCGCCCGCTGGTCAGCAAGGACGGCGCGCTCACGGCCAACAAGGCGGGCAATTCGCTGGTCGTGGTCGATTATGCCGACAACCTCGCTCGCATTCGCGCCTTGGTACGCCAGATTGACCAGGACCGCGCCGCCGTGCTCACGCTCGATCTGGCCCATGCCGGCGCGCGCGAGGTGGCAAGCGCCCTGGCCCAACTGGTGGCCGCAGGCGAAGGCGGGCGCAGCCCGGCCAGCGTGGTGGCCGTGGACAGCGCCAATGCCGTGGTGCTGCGCGGCGATGCGGTCACCCTGGCGCGGCTCGCCGACGTGGCACGGCGCCTTGATGCGCGCGCTGGCCAGGGCGGCGCGATCCGCGTGATCTGGCTCGATCATGCCGATGCCGCGCTGCTCGTGCCCGTGCTCGAACGGCTGGTGGGCGGCACTGGGGGGGAGGCAAGCGCCGGATCGGCCGCGCCGGTGTCGCTGGGCAATATGGGCAGCGCTGGGGCCAGCGCCGCTGCGGGCAGCGCCAGTGCGCCGGGGCAAGAGCCGAGCGTGGCGGCCAATCCCTCCGGCGGTACCACCAGCGGCCTGGGCAATGGGCCGATCCGCCTCGATGGCGGGCGCGGCACCGCCACGATCACCCGCTATCCCGGCGCCAACGCCGTGATCATTGCCGCCCCGGCCGATGAACAGCGCCGCCTGGCCGATCTGGTTCACGCGCTCGATCTGCCGCAGCAGCAGGTGCTGGTTGAGGCGATCATCGTCGAAGTGTCTGACGATGTGGCGCAAAAACTGGGTGTGCAGATGCTCATCGGTGGAAAGGATGCGCCCTTTGCCGTCACCAGCTTTTCCAACGGCGCGGCCAATATCCTCGATCTGGCCGGCGGCCTCTATGCCGATCGTCTGGACCAGACGACCACGGTGATTAATGGCGCCACTGTCACCACCAGCACGTCGGGCGGCACCGCCGATCTCCTGCGCCAGAATGCCGCGCAGGCTGCGCTTGCCGCGCGCAGCGGCATCGCCGGTTGGGCCACCAGCCTGGGCGGATCGGGTTTTTTCGGCACCCTGATCGATGCCGTGCGGGCCGACAGCAAGTCCAACGTGCTGTCCACCCCGCATATCGTCACCAACAACAACGTTCCGGCATCGATCCTGTTTGGCAAGGAAGTCCCGGTGGCCACCGGCGAGGCGCTGTCCAATTCGCTGGCCGGCGCATTCCGCACGATCCAGCGCGAGAACGTGGGGATAGAGCTGGACGTGACGCCGCAGATCAACGCGGGCAATGCCGTGCGGCTCGATCTGCGGCAGCAGGTCAGTTCGGTGGCCGGGCCGGTCTCGTCCAGCAACAGCGAACTGGTGGTCAACAAGCGCGAAATCCGCACCACGGTGACGGTTGGGGATGGCGAGATCATCGCGCTGGGCGGCCTGCTCGACGATGCCGAGCGGCGCACCCTGGAAAAGGTGCCGCTGCTGGGCGACGTGCCACTACTGGGCGAACTGTTCCGCTCGCGCAGCAAAAGCCATGTGAAAACCAACCTGATGGTGTTCATCCGCCCCACCATCCTGCGCGACGGGGCAGGGCGCGCAGCGCTGACGGCGCGGCGCATGGATGCCGTGCGCGGCGCGCAGGTGGCCTATGCCCCGGGGCAGGAACCGTCGATCGATGAACTGGTCCGCGATTACCTGGGAACGGCAAGGCCGGCACCAAGCCGGGCCAGCGACACGGTGATCCGTCCGCCCGATCCGGCGGCAGCCCAAACCGGGGTGCAGCCGTGACCCCGGTGGAGGACACCGCCACCTGGCGCCCCGATTACGCTGCGGCCCGCACCCTGGGCCTGCTGGTGGAAGGGCGTGAGCCAGGCGGTCTGGCCGTGGTCCTGCGCGAAGGGGCCAGCGCATTGGCCCTGCTCGATGTGCGGCGCCTGGGCGGGCCGATCGCCAGCTGGCGCCGCGTGCCGCCCCCTGCGTTCGAGGCACTGCTGGCGCAGATCTATGCCGATGGCACCATGGCCGCCGCCGATGCGCTGGCGCGCGACGATGCCGCGCTGCCGGCACTCGATCTGCCCAGCGCCGAAGACCTCTTGGGCAGCACCGACGATGCCCCGGTAATTCGCCTGATCAATGGCCTGCTGGCCGAAGGGCTACGCCAGGGGGCGTCGGATATCCATCTGGAACCCTATGAACCGGCGCTGGTCGTACGCCTGCGCCGCGATGGGCAATTGGCAGAAATGCTGCGTTTGCCCGCCCGGGTGGCGCCGCTGCTGGCCAGCCGCATCAAGGTGATGGCCCGCCTCGACATTGCCGAACGGCGCCTGCCGCAGGACGGGCGCATGGCACTCGATCTTGCCGGTCGGCTGGTTGACGTGCGCGTGTCCACACTGCCCTCGCGCGCGGGAGAGCGGGTCGTGCTGCGCCTGCTCGACAAGGCGCGCGCCGGCATCGATCTGGCGGCGCTCGGGCTGGACGCGGCGGCCGATGCCGTGCTGCGCCGCGCGCTGGCCCAGCCCAATGGCATCGTGCTGGTCACCGGGCCCACCGGTTCGGGCAAGACCACCACGCTCTATGCCGCGCTTGGCCTGCTGCGCGATGGCGCACGCAATATTCTTACTGTCGAAGACCCGGTGGAATATGCCGTCGATGGCGTGGGGCAAACCCAGGTCAATCCGCGCCTGGGCCTCACGTTCGCGGCTGGGTTGCGGGCGATCTTGCGGCAAGACCCTGACGTGGTGATGGTCGGCGAAATTCGCGATGCCGAAACCGCGCAGATTGCCGTGCAGGCTGCGCTGACCGGGCATCTCGTGCTGGCAACGGTGCATACCAACGATGCGGTTGGCGCGGTGACTCGCCTGCGCGACATGGGGGTGGAGCCGTTCCTGCTGGCGGCCACGCTGCGCGCCGTGCTGGCGCAGCGGCTGGTGCGGCGGCTGTGCCCGCAATGCCGCGCCCCCGCGCCAGTGGCGCCGCATCTGGCGGCGGCGCTGGGCCTGGCCATCGGCACGATGGTGAGCGATACCCCGGGCTGCGCGGCTTGTGGCGACAGCGGGCACCAAGGCCGCGTCGGCGTGTTCGAGGCGCTGTGGGCCGATGACAGCCTGCGCCGCCTGATTCACGATGACGCCGGCGAGGACGCGCTTGTTGCCCATGCCTTTGCGACCAACCCGCGCCTGGCCGATGCGGCGCGGGCCTTGGTCCTGGCCGGCATGGTTGGCGCGGCAGAGGCCGCGCGCATCCTGCGGCAGGACCAGGGATGAGCCGCACGGCGTTCACCTATCGCGCGCTCGATCGCAAGGGGCGCGAGCGGCAGGGCCGCCTGGCCGCGCCCGATCCGGCGGCCGCGCGGCAGAACCTGGCGGCGCGTGGCTGGCATGTGCTGCGCGTCGATCCTGCACAGCCGCGCGACGTGCGGCCGATTGCCCGGCTGCGGCTGGGCCTGGCCCGGCGCGCGCTGCTCACTCGGCAACTGGCCGCGCTCGTGGCTGTCAGCCCGGTGGAAGAGGCGCTGCGCACGATGCTGCGCCAGGCCGGCGCCACGCGGGAAGGCGCGGTGATCGGCGCAGTCCACGCCGGGGTGTGCGAGGGGCTGGGCCTGGCCGAGGCGATGGGCCGCGCGCCGCGCGCGTTTCCGCCGGTCTATCGCGCGATGATCGGCGCGGGGGAAAGCGCTGGCCGCCTGCCGCAGATCGCCACGCGCCTGGCCGATCTGGCCGAGCGGCAGGCGCAGGTGCGCGCGCGCCTGGCGGGTGCGCTGGCCTATCCCCTGGCCCTGGCAGCGGTGGCCGTGGCGGTGGTTACCGGCCTGATGGTAGCCGTGGTGCCGCGCGTGGTGGAGCAGTTCGACGCGGCCAGCCGGCAACTGCCATGGCTGACGCGCGCGGTCATCGCGGTGTCGGGCTTTCTCGCCACCTGGGGCTGGGCCATGCTGCTGGCGATCGTGCTGGGCGGGCTGGCGTTTGTCCGCGCGCTGGCATGGCTGCCGTTTCGCGCGCGGGTGGATCATGCGCTGTTGCGCCTGCCCGTGCTCGGGCCGCTGTGGCGCGATGCTCAGGCCGCTGCCTTGGCGCGCACGCTGGCGACGATGATCGCGGCGCGCCTGCCGCTGCTCGAAGGCTTGCGCCTGTCTGCGCGTACGGCGGCCAATCACAGCCACGCCCGGGCGCTGGCGCAAGTGGCACAGGGCGTGCGCGAGGGCGGCTCGCTCGCCGCAGGGCTCAGCCAGGCCGGGCTGTTTCCGCCGCTGCTCATAGCCATGGCTGCTAGTGGCGAGGCATCGGGCCAGCTTGGCCCCCTGCTGGAAAGCGCGGCCGAAGCGCTGGATCGCGCGTTCGAGGCCACGGCGGCCACCGCGCTCGCTCTGCTGGAGCCAGCGATCATTGTGGTGATGGGCGCGATCGTGGCGCTGATCATCCTCGCGATCCTGCTGCCGATCCTGCAATTGCAAACCCTTGTTGGAAATTGACCCATGGCTGTCGTGCATGCTCACCCCCGTCGCCCCGCGCCCAACGGGTTCAGCCTGGTGGAATTGATGGTGGTGATCTTCATCCTGGGCCTGCTGACTACGGTCGTGCTGATCAACGTGATGCCCAGCCAGGATCGCGCCATGGCGGTGAAGGCGCAAAGCGATATCGCCACGCTGGAGCAGGCGCTGGAGATGTTCCGGCTGGACCAGGGCAGCTATCCCAGCCAGGCGCAGGGGCTGGCTGCGCTGCGTGAGGCGCCGCCCGATCTTGCCGTGCCGGAAACCTGGCGCAAGGGGGGCTATATCCAGCGCTTGCCCAAAGACCCCTGGGGCCGGCCCTATCTCTATCGTGTGCCTGGCCGCGATGGCGCGCCGTTTGCGCTTATGTCGCTGGGTGCCGATGGGCAGCCCGGCGGCAGTGGCGCCAATGCCGATATCGTGGCGCAGGGGCAGGGCGGCTGAGGTGCCGGATCACGGCCTGATCCTGTTGCTGGCCGAAACCGGCGGGCCGCCGGTTGCCGCATGGTGCGTGGCCGATGGGCGCATCGACGCTCTGTCGCCTGGGCAAGACCTGGCCGGCTGGCGCGGCCGCATCACCGCGCTGGTGCCCGCCGCGCAGGCACCCGTGCTGGCCCTTGGGGCGCAGGAAACCGCCACCGCCGACCAGGCCTTGGCCGTGGCGCGGCTGGCAGCGCAGGATCATGCCCTGGCGCCCGGCAGCACGGCGGTTGCGGGCCGGGACGATGGGCAGGTCGTGGCCACGCTGGTTGCGCAGCAGATCCTGGCCGCCTGGCAGGCGCAGGTTGTAGCGTTGACTGGCCGCGATGCCGATGCATTGCTGCCAGCCGGATTGCTGCTGCCGCCGCCGCCAGCGGGCACGGTCCACCGCGCCAGCCTGGGGCGCGGAATGGTGCTGGCGCGCACCGACCAGGCGGCCTTTGTTGCCGAAGCGCCGCTGTGGCAGGCGCTCGTGCCCGATGGCGCCCGGGTGGTGGATTGGGCAGAGCGAGACCTCGGCCCGCGCTTGCTGCAGGCACATGCAGCGCCCTGGCTCGACATGCAGGGCGGCGCGGCGGGGCAGGCCGCCTGGCCAGTGCGCCGGCTGGCGCGCCTGGCAGTGCTGGTCAGCGTGCTGGCGCTGGCCGTGCCCGTGGCGCAGATCATGCGCTGGCGCGTGGATGCGGCGCGGATCGCGGCGACCAGCGTGGCACAAGTGCGCGCGCGCTTTCCCGCCGTCAGCGATCTGGCCAGCGCAGAACAGGTGGTCAATGCGGCGCGCCTGCGGGCGCAGGCCGGCGCCGATGGCTGGGCGCCGCCCACTGCCGCGTTGTGGCAGGCGCTGCGGGCAGCGCCGGGGGTGCGCCTCGCCGGCCTGCAGCACACGGCGCAGGGTAGCTTGCGGTTCACCCTCGCGGCGCGGGAGACCGCGCCGGTCGATGCGGTGCTGCTGGCCTTGCAGCGCGATGGCTGGCGCCTGGCCCAGCCACCGGCACCGGTGCGCGATGGCGCGGGCATTGTCGCCACTATCACGATGCGGGCGCCATGATGGCGCGGGTGCAGGCGTGGCTCGCCACACTGACCGCGCGCGAACGCGGCATGGTCAGCCTGGCGGTTGGCCTGGCCATGGCTCTCGCCCTGGCGCAGGGCGTGCTGGTACCGCTGGCCCAGGCCTGGCAGGCGGCCCGCGCGCAGCATCAGGCAGCCGCGCAACGCAGCGCGCACCTGCTGCGCCAGCTTGCCGATCTGGACGACGGCGCGGGCGCGCCAACCAAGATCGATCCTGGCCGCCTGGTGGCATTGGCGGGGCAGGGCGGGGTCAGCCTCGCTCCGGCAGAGGCGCAGGGGGCATCGGTGCGGCTGGTCGGTCAGGGATCGAGCAGTGCGGTGCTCGCCTGGCTGGAATCCCTGCGCGGGCAGGGCCTGATCGTGCAGCAGGTCACGCTTGCGCCATTGCCCGAAGGCGGCGTGAGCGTGGACGTACGCGTGATAGTAGCGCCCTAGGCGGCGCGGTCTTCCTTGCTGCGGGTATAGCCCACTTGCGGCACGTCGAGGTGGAAGGGGCGCAGCGGCTTGCCGAGGTTGCGTTCCATCGCCGGCACGATGCGGTTGCGGGCCTGCGCGGCGATGGCCTTGCGGCCAGGGCAATCGCGCGGGTCGAACGGATCGAGGAAGTGGATGTCGAGCCGGAAAGAACCGCGCCGCGCCAGGATGCGCAAGGCATTGGCGATGCCGCCCTCGGTGCCGATCCAGCCGATCCATTCCGCCACGGCGCCGTAATCGAGCACGACCGGCTGCACCAGGACGCCCGGTGGCGGCGGCTCCAGCACGCGCAGCATCGATGTCTTGAACGGCAGCAGCGACTGACCGTCGGTGGTGGTGCCTTCGGGAAAGACGGTGATGGCCCAGTTGTCGGCCAATGCCTCGCGCAGGCGGTTGATCTGGTCGGCCACGCCCAGCCGATCTTCGCGGCTGACGAAGACCGTGCGGTTGAGGCGGGACAGCCAGCCCACCACCGGCGCCTGGCCGATTTCAGACTTGGACACAAAGGCCGTGCCGCTGGCGCCGCCAAGGGCCAGAATATCCACCCACGACAGGTGGTTGCTGATGTAGAACACGTCGCGGCGCAGCGGCGTGCCGTGAACCCGCACGCGCGCGCCACACAGGCGTGCCGCCAGATAAAGGAACACGCGCGGCAGCGGCGAGCCATAGTGCACCGTGCGCCACACATAGTGCAGCGGCACGCAGATCAGCAGGGCGAGCAGAATGCCCACCGCGCGCCAGAACACGCGGAACTTGCCCAGCAGGCTGATCGGGGCATCGCGCTCGGGGCCGACGCTGCGCTGGCGGACCATGGTGGTGCTCAGCTTTCCCGGCCGAGCTTGACGCCGTAGAGTTCCATGCGGTGATCGACCAGGCGATAGCCCAGCTTTTCCGCAATCTGGCGCTGCAACTGTTCGAGTTCGGGATCGACGAATTCGATCACTCGCCCGGTTTCCACGTCGATCAGGTGGTCGTGGTGCGCTTCGGGCGTGGCTTCATAGCGGGCGCGGCCATCGCCGAAATCGTGGCGATCGAGAATGCCGGCCTCCTCGAACAGGCGCACGGTGCGATAGACCGTGGCGATCGAGATGCGCGGGTCGCGCGCCGCGGCGCGTTCGTGCAACTTTTCCACGTCGGGGTGGTCGCTGCTTTCCGACAGCACTTGCGCAATCACGCGGCGCTGGTCGGTAATCCGCAGGCCGCGTTCGGCGCAAAGGGCTTCGAGATCGATCACTCGGTGCACGCTGTTCTCGTCATTCTGGAAAGGTCAGTGCCCAATATAGGCGAATTGGCGTGGCTTGTTAACCGGCCAGACGCGGTGAAACCCCACGGGGAGGCTACGGCGCTGTGGATGACCCGGCCAAGGCCCACGGCATCACGCCGATCGGGCATGCAAAGGCCCGGCAAGCATAGCGCCTGCCGGGCCGAATATGCAGGTGCGGCGCGCCGGGATTGCTCCCTATGCGCCAGCGCGCCTGATCAGGCCGATGCGGCAGCCTTGCCGCGACCGCGCTTGGCGGGGGCAGCGGCGGGCTTGCGGCCCAGGCCGATCTTCTTGGCCAGTTCACGGCGCTTTTCGGCATAGGCCGGGGCGACCATCGGATAGTCGGCCGGCAGGTTCCAGCGTGCGCGATACTGTTCGGGCGTCATGTTGTAGCGGGTGGCAAGATGGCGCTTGAGCATCTTGAGCTTCTTGCCGTCTTCCAGGCAAACGATGTGGTCATTCTTGACCGAAGCGCGGATCGATACTGCCGGTTCGGGAGCGGGTTCTGCCACCGGTTCAGACGGCTTGAGCCCGGCGAGCGCCGAATAGACATTGGAAATGAGCACCGGAAGATCACCCACCGCAACGCTGTTGTTGCTCACGTGGGCGGCCACGATGTCCGACGTCAGCGTGATCAGGGTTTCACGCATATCGTTTTCGATATCACTCATTGCGATCCGGCTTTCGTTCTATGTTGCTGTGCGACACGTTTTTAGACGACATCCCGCTTTGTCGGGAGCGTCGGTTGTCTATACGCTTTTATATTCGATAAACAACCGCGGGAAGATGCGGTATTCGATAAAATGACCGAAATTTCATAAACAGCTGATTTGCCGGAATTTCAAATCACAGTTTAAGTTCCTGGCTAATTGCCGCAATCCTTTCGCCAGTGGTGCTGCGATAGTAACCGGGCCTAATTCCAATGGGTTGGAATCCGTGTTTGCGGTAGAGGTTCCCGGCAGGATTGCCTTCGCGCATCTCCAGAAACAACCGCCCCATGCCCAAACTGCGCGCCTGGGCGATGAATCGTGCTAGCAGCGAGTCGCCCAGACCCTGCCGCCGATATTGCGGTGCAACAGCGAAGAGCAGCAGTTCTTCTTCGTCGAATATACTGCGCGACAAGAAGAACCCGGCAGTCGAGGCGAGGTCTTGGGGATGCTCGCCGCCATCGGCACCGATCAGGCCATAGCGGGTGCGCCCGATCAGCAGCGCGTCGCCCACCTGGCGGCGGTTCCATGCCTCGCCATAGTCGGGCGGAAAGGCCGTGGTCATCACGGCCATGATGCGGTCGAGATCCTCGATCTGCTCCATCACGCCGGCAAGGCGCCGCCCGGCAACCGGGCGTCCGGCGCGCGACCATAGGCAGGCGCGGCGCCATCGGTAAGGGCTGATGAATCGAGCAGATGGGCGCTGCGGGCATCGGGCCACAGCGGGCAGACCTGCACGGGGTTGTGTCCATCTGGCCGCGCGGCGGCGCAGGCAGCGGCCTGGCTGCCGGCCACCAGCGGCGCGGTCAGTCGCGCCAGCGCCAGGTCGGGTGATAGCGAGGCAAGCGGCGCGGTGGGCCGGCCGGCCGCGTCGAACGGGCGGAAGAACCATTCCCCGTGGCCGCCGGTCATCACCACGTCGACCGGTTGCGGCGCCGGCCCGCCCTGCTGCGCGCGCGCCATGGCTGCCACCAGTTCCAGGCTCTGATAGCCCAGCACCTGGGCATTCCAGGCAAGCGCCAGGGCGCGCGCCGCGGCCAGCCCCACGCGAATGCCGGTAAAGCTGCCCGGCCCGCTGTCGACCAGGATCGTGGCGGCGCGGCCCTTGTCAGGCAGCGCAGCAATCATCGGCACCAGCCGTTCGGCATGGCCGCGGCCGAGCATCAGGCATTCGCCCGCGATCAGCGCGTCGTCTTCGTAGAGGGCGACCGAACAGCTTTCCGTGGCGCTATCGATCACCAGGCGGCGGCGGGAAAAAGGGGCAGCCTGGGGCACGACGAGTCCCGTTCCGATCAGGCCGCGCGCACTTCGGTCACTTCGGGCACATAGTGCTTGAGCAGGCTTTCGATGCCGTGCTTGAGCGTGGCGGTCGACGAAGGACAGCCCGAGCAGGCGCCCTGCATCTTGAGATAGACCACGCCTTCGCGAAAGCCCCTGTAGATGATATCGCCGCCATCGTTGGCCACGGCCGGGCGCACGCGGGTTTCGATCAGGTCCTTGATCTGGTCGACGATATCGGCGTCGGCCGGATCATCGCCGAAATCCTCGTCCTCGTCGGGCACCATGATCCCTGCCGCGCTGCCAGCGGCAAAGAGCGGCGCCTGCGACACGAAATGATCGAGCAGGATCGCCAGCACCTGCGGCTTGGCATCGGCCCATTGCGCGCCCGGCGCAATGGTCACCGCCACGAATTCCTGGCCGAACAGAACTTCGGTCACGTCGCCCAGCGAAAACAGCGCCTGCGCCAGCGGCGAGACCTCTGCCTCTTCGGGCGAGGTGAACGACCGCGAGCCGCTGGTCATGACCCGTTCGCCCGGCAGGAACTTGAGCGTGGCCGGATTCGGCGTGGTTTCGGTTTCGATGAACATGATTGTTGCATTTAGGACCGGGGGGGCAGGGGTCAAGGGGCGAGAAGGGCTGGCGGGTCAGCATCGGCCATGTATTTCGCTGGAATGGGCCTGCCTGGCTGCTATGAACCGGGCCATGATCACTGCTCCTTCGCGCGCCGCGCGCTTCGCCATGCTTGTTTCGTCTGCTGTGCTCGCCGCCTCGGCGCTGGCTGCACCGGTTGCCGCTGCCCCGGTCAAGCGGGCGGCGGTTCCGGCTGCTCGCTCGGCTGCGGCCGCGCTGTCCACCGCCATCCTGCCGGTGCCGCTGATGCCGGTGGTGCCCGCTGGCCAGCGCCAGTGCAGCGCCAAGACCGCTTCGGGCCTGGGCACGCTGACGCTCAAGCCGTCGGCCGATGCCGCCCATCCGGCCAAGGGCGATTATGTGCTGGTCAACTATATCGGCTATCTTGCCGCCGATGGCCGCGTGTTCGACCAGAACACCGCCGCTGCCTTTCCGGTCGAAGGGGTGATCCCCGGCTTTTCCGAAGGCCTGCAACTGATGGCCAAGGGCAGCACCTGGCGGTTCTGCGTGCCGGCCACGCTGGGCTATGGCGCGCAAGGCGCGGGCGAGACCATCCCGGCCGATGCCGATCTCGTATTCCAGGTGGAGCTGGTCGATTACAAGACCGCCGCCGACGTCGAAAAGATGCGCGCCGCTGCCGCCGCTGCAGGCCAGCCGGGCGCCGATGGGCAGCCTGCCACGCCGGCCCCCGCCACCACGCCCAAGCCGTAATGGCGTAATTAAGCGATATGAACGTGGTGAAGGGCCGGTCTATTCACTGGCCCTTCACAAACCCCCTCCCTATAGATGGGAAATGCGATCGAACACCTGGCGCTCGCGGCGCTTCGCTTTTCTCGTTCTTTCCCTGCTCGCCACCACGGCGCCCGCCGGCATTCCGGCAGCGGCGCAGGCCAGAGCCGCCCCGGCGGCGACGGCCGTGGACAACACGGCGCAGAACTGGCTCTACGTCGGCAGCGACGTGCCGCAGGACAAGGAATGGATCTTTGGCCGCCTGCCCAATGGCCTGCGCTATGCCGTGCGCCACAATGGCGTGCCACCCGACCAGGTCTCCGTGCGCGTGCTGGTCGATGCCGGGTCGTTTTATGAAACCGATGCCCAGCAGGGCTTTGCCCACCTGATCGAACACCTCACGTTCCGCGATTCCAAGTATCTCAAATCGGGTGAGGCGATCCCCACCTGGCAGCGCCTGGGCGCCACGTTCGGCAGCGATACCAATGCCGAAACCAGCGGCACGCAAACCGTCTACAAGCTCGACCTGCCCGATGCCACGCCGGCCAAGCTGGATGAAACCTTCAAGCTGTTGTCGGGCATGATCGCCGCGCCGATCTTCACGCCGCAGGGGGTGAAAACCGAAGTGCCGATCGTGCTGGCCGAAATGCGCGAGCGTTCCGGCCCGCAGACCCGCGTGATGGACGCCACGCGCGAGTTGTTCTTTGCCGGCCAGCCTGCTGCCACGCGTTCGCCGATCGGCAAGGTTGAAACGCTGCAGGCGGCCACGCCCGAAAGCATCAAGGCCTTCCACGACAAGTGGTATCGCCCCGACAACACGATCATCGTCGTGGCCGGTGACGCCGATCCCCAGGCGATGCTGGCGCAGATCACCAAGTGGTTCGGCCCGTGGACCGGCAATGGCCCCAAGCCCGCGCCGATCGATTTCGGCAAGCCGGTGGCGCCCAAGGGGGCAAATCCCGCCAATCCCGTGGATGGTGCCCGCGTGGTGGTGGAACCCAGCGCGCCGATGCAGTTCAACTATGCCGTCGTGCGGCCGTGGAAGCGCCATGCCGATACCATCGCCTATAACCAGGGGCTGATGATCGACCGCCTGGCCATGGCCCTGATCAACCGCCGCCTGGCCGTGCGTGCGCGCGCCGGTGGCAGCTTCCTGTCGGCCTCGATCGACCAGCAGAACTATGCCCGTTCGGCTGATACCACGCTGGTGTCGGTCACGCCGCTGGGTGATGACTGGAAGGCCGCCGTGGCCGATGTGCGTTCGGTGATCGACGATGCACTGGCCTCGCCGCCCTCGCAGGCCGATATCGATCGCGAGGTGGCCGAGTTCGACCTGTCGTTCAAGGTGCCGGTCGAAACCCAGCGCACCCAGGCCGGATCGGACCTGGCCGACGATATCACCCAGGCGGTCGATATCCGCGAGACGGTGGCCAACCCCGAGACGGTCTATACCATCTTCAAGAAGTCGGTGCCGCTGTTCACCCCGCAGGCCGTGCTGGCGCATACCCGCGCGCTGTTCAAGGGCACGGTCGTGCGCGGCATGCTGACCACGCCGCGCGATATCGGCGCGACGGCGGCCGATGTGCGCGCCGCGCTCATTGCCAAGCCGGTGCCAACCGGCAGCGTCCGCCTGCCGACCGACAAGCTGACCTTTGCCCAGTTGCCGCCGATCGGCACGCCGGGCACCGTCGCCCAGGCGCAGCCCACCGGCGTGCTGGGGATCGAGCGGCTCACCCTGTCGAACGGGGTCAAGGCGTTGCTGTGGGCCAATGATGCCGAACCGGGGCGGATCATCATCCGCATTCGCTTTGGCGGCGGCCTTGCCGCGATCGCGCCCAAGGATGCGGTCTATGCCTCGCTGGGCGATATGGCGCTGATGGAAACCGGCTTTGGCAAGGTGGACCGCAACGCGCTGGACGAGCTGGCCACGGGCCGCAAGTTCAACCTCAATTTCAAGCTTGACGATACCGCGTTCGAGTTTTCGGCCGACACCCGCCCGTCCGATCTCAAGGACCAGCTCTACCTCTTTGCCGCCAAGCTGGCCGAGCCGCGCTGGGATACCAACCCGATCCTGCGCGCGGTGGCAGCGGCCAAGCTGCAATATGCCGCCAGTGGCTCTTCGCCCCAGGCAGTGTTGCAGCGGGACATGGGCTGGCTGCTCAAGGACAAGGACCCGCGCTACAAGGTGCCCGATCCGGCCGCGCTCGATACTGTGACGCCTGCCGATTTCCGCCGCGTGTGGGAACCCCTGCTGGCGCAGGGCCCGATCGAGGTGGATATGTTCGGCGATTTCACGCGGCAGCAGGCGCTCGATGCGCTCAACGCCACGTTCGGTGCGCTGCCGGCCCGCACCGCGGCCAACCCGCCGCCGCTCGATCCGCATTTGCCCGCGCACAATGAAACCCCGGTGGTGCTGACCCACACGGGCGATGCCAATACGGCCGCAGCCATGGTGGCCTGGCCCACCGGCGGCGGGCGCACCGGCGTGCACGAATCGCGCCAGCTCGAAATCCTGGCGCAGATTGTCAACAACCGCCTGTTCGACGAGATGCGCGAAAAGATCGGCGCGTCCTATGCCCCGCAGGTTGAATCGGTCTGGCCGATGGATCTGCCCTCGGGCGGTTATCTCGGCGCGACAGTGCAACTGCGGCCGCAGGATCTCCCCGCGTTCTTTACCGCGACGGACAAGATCGCCGCCGATCTGGTGGCCGCGCCGCCCACGCCCGATGAAATCGAGCGCGTGACCGAGCCGCTCAAGCAGCTGATCACCCGCGCCAGCACCGGCAACGCCTTCTATATGTCGCTGCTGGAAGGCGGAGCGCAGGAGCCGGGCAAGTTCGACGATATCCGCTCGATCCTGGTAGATTACAGCAAGACCACGCCCCAGGCGATGCAGGCGCTCGCCGCGCGCTATCTCCAGCACGATCGCTCATGGCGCGTCGAAGTGGTCCCCGAAGCCAAGAAATAACGTGCAGGATCCTCCCTCCGCAAAGCGGGGGGAGGTGGCGGCCGCACGCCGCCGGAGGAGGTGTTTTTCTTCCCCCCACGCAACAAAATGTCGATCACACTATGCGAAAGGCTTTCTTTGCAATCCTGCGCGCGTGCGCCTATGTCCGCCGGTCTTGAAAGGAATGAGGACAGTGGCACAGAACTGGAATGCAAAGAGCTGGCGGGATCAAGAGGCGCGGCATCTGCCGGTCTATCCCGACGCGGACAAGCTGAACGCGGTGGAAGGCACCCTTGGCAGCTTTCCGCCGCTGGTCTTTGCCGGCGAGGCACGCGCGCTCAAGGCCGATCTGGCCCAGGTGGCGGCGGGCAAGGGTTTTCTGCTCCAGGGCGGGGACTGCGCCGAAAGCTTTGCCGAATTTCATCCCAACAACATCCGCGACACGTTCCGGGTGCTGTTGCAGATGGCCGTGGTCCTCACCTTTGCCAGCAAGCAGCCGGTGGTGAAGGTTGGCCGCATGGCCGGCCAGTTCGCCAAGCCGCGCTCCTCGCCGGTGGAACGCCAGGGTGATGTGGAACTGCCCAGCTATCTGGGTGACAACATCAACGGGATCGATTTCACGCCCGAACAGCGCATCCCCGATCCTGACCGCATGCTGCGCGCCTATAGCCAGGCGGCCGCAACGCTCAACCTGCTGCGCGCCTTTGCCGGCGGCGGCTATGCCAACCTGCGCCAGGTGCACGGCTGGACGCTCGACCATATCGCCAAGAGCCCTTGGGCCACCAAGTTTGGCGAAATGGCCGACAAGATCGGCGAAGCGCTGGACTTCATGGAGGCCTGCGGCGTCAACCCGTCGAATGTCCCGCAACTGCAGGGCACCAGCTTCTATACCAGCCACGAAGCGCTGCTGCTGCAGTATGAAGAGGCGATGACGCGGCAGGATTCGCTGACCGGTGACTGGTACGATACCAGCGCGCACATGCTGTGGATCGGCGATCGCACCCGTTTCGAAGGTTCGGCCCATGTCGAATTCCTGCGCGGCGTGGGCAATCCGATCGGCATGAAGTGCGGCCCCAGCCTGACGCCCGACGCGCTGCTGCGCATGCTCGACACGCTCAATCCCGCGCGTGAAGCCGGCCGCATCACCCTGATCAGCCGCTATGGCCACGACAAGGTGGAAGCCGGCCTGCCCGCACTGGTGCGCGCGGTGAAGCGCGAAGGGCACCCGGTGGTGTGGAGCTGCGACCCGATGCACGGCAACGTGATCAAGGCCGACAACGGCTACAAGACGCGGCCGTTCGACCGCATCCTGGCCGAAGTGAAGGGCTTCTTCGCCGTGCACCGCGCCGAAGGCACGCATGCGGGCGGCATCCATATCGAGATGACCGGCCGCGATGTGACCGAATGCACCGGCGGCGCCGTGGCGATCACCCAGGAAAGCCTGGCCGACCGCTACCACACCCACTGCGACCCGCGCCTCAATGCCGCGCAGTCGATCGAACTGGCGTTCCTGCTGGCCGAAATGCTCAACCTGGAACACGCCGACAAGAAGGCCGAAGCGGCCTGAGACTAGCAAAAAGCCCCCTCCTCTTCAGAGGAGGGGGTTGGGGGTGGTGCAAAGCCGCGCGCTAAATCCCGAACAAGCGGGACCCCGGATCAAGTCCGGGGTGACGAACCATGTAACGTCAGTTTAACGTCACCCCGGACTTGATCCGGGGTCCGGCTTTCCTTCGAAATCGGCCGCAACGTGCGTTGACGCTCCGCATGTGTCTGCGCGACGATCCGCCCATGGATCGCGAAACCTATGGCGGCTGGGTCTATATGATGGCCGATCGCTATCGCGGCACGCTCTACATTGGCGTGACAGCGGACCTCGCAAAACGGATCGATCAGCATCGCAATGGCGCCGGATCAGACTTCTGCGCGCGCTACGGTTTGCATCGGCTGGTTTGGGCCGAGCGCGGAGAGCCGATCGACGCCTGCATCGCCCATGAAAAGCGGTTGAAGCGCTGGCGCCGGGACTGGAAGTTTGCGCTGGTTGAAACGGCCAATCCAGGGTGGGACGATCTGTTTCGGTTTCTGGTGTGACTGTTTCCCAAGGAAAAGCGGGACCCCGGGTCAAGCCCGGGGTGACGTTGTAAATTGATGCTATCGCGTTCGTCACCCCGGACTTGATCCGGGGTCCCGCTTGCTGATGAGCACACATTTCCGGGCACAACCGCACGTCGCCACTTCCCCCCGCGCACGCCATCGCGCACAGTGCGGGCATGAGCCAGCCCAACGCCCAAAAGCCCATGGACCCGCTTGCCCAACGCGCGCTGTTTGCCAGGGCGGTGGACCTGCTCGGCGGGATCAAGGCCGCTGGCCAGGCGATCGGGGAAAGCGAACTGGGCATGGCCGCGCTGCTTTCGGGCGCGGAGCCATTGCATCCGCGCGTGCTGGAGCGGGCGAGCAAGGCCTTGATCGCCCATGCGGACGCCTGCCGCGCGATGGAGCGGCGGATTTCGCCGGCCTTTACTGCCAACCTGACCAACGCGCAGATCGGCAGGGGCTGAAGACCACAGCGGTCTGCCCCCAAGGCGGCCGAATGGATACAGTATAACGCTGATCGGCGCGGGTTTGTCGTTCGTCGAACGGGTGGGAACCTTTGCTTGACACCATCGCGCCCGCGCGCGTTCGATGCGGCCGCCAAACCGGTTTCGCCTGTAAAGGAATTCACCCTTGCGCTCCGCCCTGTCGCTTGCCGCTGCCGTATCCCTGCTTGCTCTCAACCCCGCGCTGGCCCTGGCCAAGCCTGATGACGCCGCCAAGGCGGACAAGGCCGACAAGGACGCCAGGTCTGATGCCGCGCGCAACGATCCCGATGGCGTGCCCGATCCCGACAGTGCCACCACCACGCGCTTCTTCAAGCCGCGCAAGGTGCTCTCGTCTGGCATGGTGACGGTGGGCGGCCAGAAGATCGACTACACCGCCGAAGCCGGCACCGTGGTGGTGCACCAGGCCGATTGGGACGATACCGATTGGCGCGAGACCGCCGCAGCCGGCAAGACCAAGGATGACGCCAAGGACGCGCCGGCCGAGGCCTCGATGTTCTACACCGCCTATTTCAAGAAGGGCGCGCCCTCGGCCGATCGGCCGATCACGTTCCTGTTCAACGGCGGCCCCGGTTCGGCCACGGTCTGGCTGCACATGGGCGCATTCGGTCCGCGCCGGGTGATCACTGCCAACGACAGCCACACTCCGCCGGCACCCTATAACCTGGTGGACAACGCCTATAGCCTGCTCGACGCATCGGATCTGGTGTTCATCGATGCACCGGGCGCTGGCTGGTCGCGCATTGCCGGCAAGAACAAGGAAAAGGCGTTCTGGGGCGTGGACCAGGATGTCCATGCCTTCCGCGAATTCATCAAGGCGTTCCTGTCGGACCATGGCCGCTGGAATTCGCCCAAGTTCCTGCTGGGCGAAAGTTATGGCACGCCGCGCGCTTCGGCCCTGGTCAACGCGCTGCAATCGGACGATTCGATCGATTTCAACGGGGTTGTCCTGCTTTCGGCGATCCTCAACTTCGATCTCTCGGCCGATGGCCCGGAACACAATCCGGGCGTGGACAGCGCCTATGTGGTGAGCCTGCCGACCGTGGCGGCGACGGCATGGTATCATAACCGCCTGCCCGGCACGCGCCCAGCCGACCTGGAAACCTTCCTGCGCGAGGTGGAGCACTTTGCCACCACCGACTATGCCATGGCCCTGATGCAGGGCAGCACGCTGCCCGACGCCCAGCGCCAGGACATGGCCAAGCGCCTGGCTGGCTATACCGGCATTCCCGCCGAATACTGGCTGCGCTCCAACCTGCGGCTCAACGTGGGCCAGGTGATGCAGCACCTGCAGGAAGAGCAGGGCCTGACCACCGGCCGCCTCGATTCGCGTTTTTCGGGCCCGACGCTCGATCCCACGGCCAAGGAAGCCGGCTATGACCCGCAGAGCGCGGCGATCAGTTCGGCCTATATCTCGGCCTTCAACGCCTATGCGCGCGACAGCCTGCACTATGCCACGCAGGCGACCTACAAGCCGTTTGCCGGGCTGACCGAATGGGACATGGCCCACCGCTTGCCCGATGGCAGCCGGTCGGAAAGCGGCCCGCTCAACGTGATGCCTGACCTGGCCAACGCGATGAAGCAGAACCCGCAGCTCAAGGTGCTGCTGGCCGGCGGCTATTACGATCTCGCCACGCCCTATTTCGAAGGGCTGTTCGAGACGCGCCACCTGCCCATGCCGCAATCGCTGCAGGGCAACATCAGCTTTGCCTATTACCCGTCGGGCCACATGGTCTATGCCAACGAGGCCTCGCTCAAGGGCTTCCACGATGCCACGGCGGCCTTCATCGCCCGCAACAGCGGCAAGCACTGATCCCGTTCAATAGAACGCGGTCACGTTGAACGAACCATAGGTGGTGGATTGCCCCGGCTGCGCATTGGGCGCGGTCTGCATGAAGCCACCTTTGGCCAGATAGACCCCATCGAATTCCAGGCGCAGCCGGCGGGGCACCGCCCAATAGCGCAGCCGGGAATCGAACTGGTGCCCGGCAAACCTGCCGCTGGTGCCCGCCGCATCGCGCACGCCCGAACTGCCAAACATATCGTGCGCATTGGCCAGCCACATCGGGTGCCACGTCAGCAGATAGTCAAACCGCTTGGATGGCGCGCCTTCCAGCCGCAATCCGGGGGCGATGATGTTGGCGCGATAGGGCACGTTATAGAGCCCGGCCGGGGCGAAATCGTTGCGCCGCGTGGCGTAGAGCGGATCATAGCGGGTGATCGTGCCGCCGGGCGTATCGCCAGTGGCAAAGTCCAGCTCTGCCGTCAGATGCGTTTTCGCCCTGTCGGCAAAGGTATAGCCCAGGCGCACGTGCAGGTTGCTGGCGCTGACGGGCAGCAGCGGCGCATTGGGCGCCATGACCATGGCTTCCTCGCCCCACTGGTAATTGCCTTCCAGCTCGTAATCCAGGTGCGCCGGCGCGGGCTCTGCCGCCAGGCGCAGGCTGGAGGTGTTGAGCGAGCGGTCGCGCGTCGGGGTATCGGGCCGGTCGCGTTCGCCAAGGTGCAGCAGTCCGGCCTCGATTAAGGTGACCGGCGCCCCCTTGGCCGAGATCACCTTGCCGACAAAGCCGCCCCACAGCATCAGGTCAAAGCCCTCATGGTCCCAGGCAAAGCGGTGGACATGCATGCCGCGCCGGTCCAGCGGCAGGCGCTGGTCGGGCAGGGTGAAGACGAGTGACGCGCGCCATCCGCTGGGCCATTGGGCCTCGGCATGAAGGCCGGTATAGCTGTTGATGGTGTTGCGATAATCGTCGGCCGCGATCAGGCGGCGCGATCCGATGTTGAGCGTTTCGCGCCCCACTCTGACATTGAGCTTGCTGCCCTTGCCGAGGCGGCCGGGCAGGTCCAGCCCGACATAGCCTTGCACCAGCTCGAAAGCGTTGATCTCTCCGGTGGTGATCGGCGTGCCGGGATTGTCGTTGAACACGCGCGCGTCCCACAACTCGCCCACCACCTGCCACGGGCCCTTGGTCCACGCGGCCTTGATCGTGGCGCGGGTGTTGATCAGCTGGTCGGTGCGGTTGGCGTTGGGCCGCGCCTGGCCATCGATCGCTTCATAACGCAGGCGGATCTGTCCAGAGATGGCCAGGCCATCGGCCGGCGGTGCCTCTCCTGCCAGCGCCGGCGGGGCGGCTGCCAGGGCCGTTGCGGCAAGCAGGGCAGCGCCCGGCAGGCGGGCACGGTGGCAAATGGCGGGCATCGGCGGTTTCCCTCGTGGCACAGCGATGCCACCGGGATTAGCGCCGCGCCGGCCAAGCCGGCGTGAAAGCGGCCTTAAGCGGAACTACGCGCCGTCGAACAGCACCACCGCGCGGGCGCCATCGCCCCGGCGCAGCGCGGCAAAGCCATCGTTGACCTGATCGAGCGTGATCCGCGCGGTCAGCATGGTATCGAGCTTGAGCTGTCCACCGAGGTAGAAATCGACCAGGCGCGGCAGGTCGATCGGAAAGCGGTTCATGCCCATCAGCCCGCCTTGCAGCGTCTTGCCCGACAGCAGGTCCATCGCCGAAAGGCCGACCTTGTGATCGAGCGGCATCATGCCCAGGATCGTGGCCGTGCCACCCCGGCGCAAGACCTGCACCGCCAGATCGGCCGAGGCCGGGCGGCCCACGGCCTCGATCGCATGTTCCACGCCGCCGCGCGTCAGTTCCATTATCGCGCCGGCGGCATCGTCGGCACTGGGGTCGATCGTGTCGGTCGCGCCCATTTCCTGCGCCAGCGCGCGCTTTTCGGGTGAAGGGTCGGCGGCGATGATGCGGCCGGCCCCGGCAATGCGCGCGGCGTTCACGGCCGCCAGGCCCACGCCGCCGCAGCCGATCACCGCCACGCTGTCACCCGGCGTCGGCTTGCAGGCATTGAACACCGCACCAGCCCCGGTGGTGACCGCGCAGCCCAACAGCGCCGCGCGATCGAGCGGCATGTCGGGCCGGATGGCGACGCAGGCGTTTTCGTGCACCAGCATCATTTCGGCCAGCGCCGACAGGTTGAGCATCTGCTGCACCGGTGTGCCGTCTGGCCGGGCGAGGCGCGGCGCCGCGCCGCGCGGGCGGCGGGTGCCGCTGCCCAGGCACAGCGCCATGCGGCCCGACAGGCAGAATTCGCAGGTGCCGCAAAAGGCCGAAAGGCAGGTGACCACGCGATCACCCTTCTTCACCCGCCGCACTTCCTCGCCCACGGCCTCGACAATGCCGGCGGCCTCGTGCCCCGGCACGGCGGGCAGCGCGTGGGGATAGGCGCCGTCGATGAAGTGCAGGTCGGAATGGCACAGGCCGCAAGCCACCGTGCGGATCAGCACTTCATGCGGGCCGGGCCGGTCAACCACCAGATCGGCCAGGGTCAGCGGCTGGCCCGCTTGTTCGAGAACGGCAGCTTTCATCGGTGGTCCTCTTCGTGGCGCCGGCGGATCGCGTCGCGGCTGCGCTGGTTCATTCGCGCAAATGCGCGGCCGGTCAACGCCCGGTAAGGGTGATCATCCAGAAATCGGGCCGCGTGCCGATGCGCAAGGGAAAGCTGCCCGATCCCACGCCGCTGCCGATCAACACGATCTGGTCCTGCCAGTGCACGATGCCACAGCGAAACCGCGCATCGTAATAGCGATTGCCGGTGATGGGGTTGCCCGCGATGCTGATGCCGGGCAGGTGAATCTGGCCGCAATGGGTGTGGCCGGCCAGGATCAACGGCACGCCGGGGATCACGCGCGGCACATGCTCCACCACGATCACCGGTTTGCCCGCGGCGCGCGCGGCGGGCAGCAGCGGCGCGGCGATCAGCCGGGCACGGGGCGTATCGGCCAGGCCCAGCAGCGTGATCGGCCCCACGCCCTGGCTCTGGTTGTTGAGCACGGTGATCCCGGCGCGGCGCAGCAGCGCGGTAACCGCGTGCGGATCGGTCCATTCGTCATGATTGCCCAGCACGGCATAGACGCCCAGCGGGGCATGCAGGCGCGCCAGTGCCTCGGGCAGCAAATCCAGATGCACCGCCGGATCGTTGCGCCGGTCACCATTGACGAAATCGCCGGCCAGCAGGATGGCATCGGGGTGCTGCGCCATGATCTGGTCCACCACGCGGTCCAGCCGGGCGGCGCTCATCCCGTGGCTGCCGACATGGATATCGGAAACCAGCGCCACGTCGATCTTGCGGCCGGCCATGGCCGGGGTATCGAACACGATCACCGCGCGGCGCACCAGCGGCGGCCAGGTTTCCACCCAATAGCCCCAGCCCAGCAAGGCCAGCCCGGCCAGAATCAGGGCAAGGAGAGTCCAGGCCCACCACATCCGGCGATGGCTTGGCGGCGATGGCTCGATCTCCACGGCCGCCACGCGATCAGTGCCGGGTCAATTCGCGGACAAAGCCGATCAGACCGGTCTGGCGCGCGCGCTTGAGGCGTTCGGCCGCCAGGATCTGGCAGATCTGGGTATAGCAGGCATCGATATCGTCGTTGACCACGACATAGTCATAGCCGTCCCAGTGGCTGATTTCGGCCTGGGCGCGGGCCATGCGCGCGGCGATCACTTCGGCGCTGTCGGTGCCGCGCCCGGTCAGGCGGCGGCGCAGTTCCTCGATGCTCGGCGGCAGGATGAACACGCGCACCACGTCGGCCTCGGCCTTTTGATAGAGCTGCTGCGTGCCCTGCCAGTCGATGTCGAACAGGGTGTCGCCGCCTTCCTTGAGGCGGGCGCGGATATGGGCCTTGGGCGTGCCATAGCAATTACCGAAGACTTCGGCCCATTCATAGAATTCGTTGGCTTCGACCATGGCATCGAACGTGGCGCGGTCGACGAAGTGGTAATCCTTGCCATCCACCTCGCCGGGGCGGATCGGGCGCGTGGTGGCCGAAACCGATGCCTCGATCTGCGAATCGTGCGCCAGCAGGCGCTTGGCGATCGTCGTCTTGCCCGCGCCCGATGGCGAAGACAGGATCAGCATGAGGCCGCGACGATGCAGTGCATCGGCACGGGAAACGGGCAGGGTGGGGGGCAATGCGCTGTCGGCCATGGTCGCAGATGGACCATGGCCGCCCTGCCGGTCAAGCCGCAGTTTGTGGCGCTGGGAAGGTTTGCCAGGCTCTGCCGCAAAGGGGCAGGCGCTGCGGGATCAGCGCGGCTTGGCTTTCACCGCGGCGCGGGCGCGGCGGGTCTTGCGGCGATCGTAAAGCGCCTTGGCGACCAGGCCGCCGCCCACCACGATCGCGCCGGGCACCGAACGTGTGGCGACGCGGGCGATCGCGGTGCCAACCAGGCTACCCACCAGCGAGGGGCCGCGGATCAGCCCGCCGGGCGTGCGCACCGGCAATGCCTTGCCCAGCACGCGGCCAGCCAGGCCCTTGCCGGCAACGCCGCGGGCCAGCAGGGCGCTGCCCGCGCTCATCGCGATGTCGGTCAGGATCAGGGTGGTCAACGGGCTGTTGAGCGGCTGATCGTCCTTGGCCGGCCCAGCCTGGGTCGGCGCAGCCTTGGCGGGTTCTGCCTTGGCCGGCACGGCCTGGGTGCCGTCCTCGTTGATATCCTGTTCCGACTTCGCCGCTTTGCCCTTGGAAACCATGTGCGGGTGCCCCGTGTACCTTGATGGCCTGCGGCAAACGCGATCGGACTGGGCCGGGATCAGGTCTGGCGCAGGCGGTTACTTCTTGCGGCCGAAATCGACCGTGACGACATTCGAGCCGTCGTCGCTGCGTTCAACGGCGGGCTTGTCGGAAGTTTCCCCGGGGTTGGCGGAAGAATCGTTTTCCGCGTCCTCGTGGATGTCATCGTCCATCTCGTCGGCCGCCTGGAACTGCAGGCCGAAATCCACCGCGGGATCGACAAAGGCCGTGATCGCGCGGAACGGGATGACCAGCGTTGACGGCACCTGGTTGAAGCTCAACCCGACAGAGAAGGTATCTTCCTCGACCTTCAGGTCCCAGAACTTGTTCTGGAGCACGATGGTCATCTCGTCGGGAAAGCGTTCTTTCAGCCGGTTGGGGATCGATACCCCCGGTGCCCCGGTGCGGAACGTGATGTAGAAATGGTGCTGGCCGGGAAGCATCCCGCCGGATGCCTCCACCTGGCCCAGGACGCGGCCTACCACGGCGCGCAGGGCTTCCTGCACGATTTCGTCATAGGGGATCAGGCTGTCGGGCGTTTCGCTCATATGCAGCACAACTGGCGCTGGCACGGGCGCGGGTCAAGAGGGAGTGATTGATTCTCGCATATCCGGGCGTATAGGCATGGCCCATGCGCACCGGATCGATCACCCGCACCACCGCCGAAACCGATATCAAGGTCAGCGTCAACCTGGATGGCACCGGGGTCTATGACGTGAACACCGGGATCGGCTTTCTCGATCACATGATCGAGCAGTTCTCGCGCCATTCGCTGATCGATGTGACGCTGTTCGTGAAGGGCGATCTTCACGTGGACGAGCACCACACCGTGGAAGACAGCGCGATCGCGCTGGGCCAGGCGATCGGCCAGGCGCTGGGCGACAAGAAGGGCATCACCCGCTACGGTTCGACCTATGCCCCGATGGACGAGGCGCTGGCCCGTGTCGCGCTGGATATTTCCGGCCGCCCGATCCTGGTGTGGAAGGCCGCGTTCAGCCAGCCGCGCCTGGGCACGATGGACACCGAGATGTTCGAGCACTGGTTCCAGTCGATCTCGCAGGCCGCCGGCATCACGCTGCACATCGAGTGCCTCTATGGCTCCAACAACCACCATATCATCGAAGGCATCTACAAGGGCTTTGCCCGCGCCATGGCACAGGCCATCGCCATCGATCCGCGCAAGGCCGATGCGGTGCCGTCGACCAAGGGCATGCTCGGTGGCTGAACGGCTGGCCCTGATCGACTATGGCGCCGGCAACCTGCGCTCTGTCGCCAATGCGCTGAAAGTGGCTGGCGCGGAAAACGTCATCGTCACCGCCGATCCTGATGTGGTGCGCCGCGCCGATCGCATCGTCTTGCCCGGTGTGGGTGCCTATCGCGCTTGTGCCACGGCGCTGCGCGGCGTGACCGGCATGATCGACGCGCTGGAAGAGCGTGTGCTCGCCGATGCCGTGCCGTTCCTGGGCATCTGCGTGGGCATGCAATTGCTCGCCTCGCGTGGGGTGGAGCATGGCGTGACCGAGGGGCTCGACTGGATCGCGGGCGAGGTGCGCCTGATCGAGCGGACCGATCCGGCGATCAAGGTGCCGCACATGGGCTGGAACGATGTGTCGCCGATGCACCACGGCGATGGCGCCAGCCTGATCCGGGGTGGGGAAGCCTATTTCCTGCATTCCTACCACTTCGCGGCCGACGACGGCGCCGACGTGGCGGCCATAACCGATCACGGCGGCGGCCTGGTCGCGGCCGTGGCGCGCGACAATATCCTGGGCGTGCAGTTCCACCCCGAGAAGAGCCAGGCCTATGGCCTTGGCCTGTTGTCCCGCTTCCTCGGCTGGCAGCCCTGATCCCAAAAGCCTGAGGCGCATGGCCCCGCCAAAGGGGCAGGGCGCGGAACCAGCCGCGCCGCGAGGCTTTCCCTTTCCTGACACCGGCAGGAAAAGGACGCATCATGGCAACAGGTTACGCGGCAACCGGCGGGGCAGCGGGGCATACCGCGCAAACCCCGTTGACCGGACGGCGCATCGCCATCACTGGCGGCACCACCGGCATTGGGCGCGCCACGGCACTTTTGCTGGCCGGTGAAGGCGCGCAAATCTTTACCTGCGGACGCGATCCTGAGCACCTGGGCGATTGCCTTGCCGCCGGGCGCAATGCTGGCGGCACGATCGACGGCCTGGCGCTGGATCTGGCGCATGAAGGCGCGGTCGATCGCTTTTTCGGCGCCGCCGAGCAGGCAATGGGCGGGATCGACGTCGCGGTCATCAACGCGGCGGTGCCGGCCTCAGGACTGACCGAGATGGACGAGGCGGCGCTGCGCTATGCCATCGCGGCCGATTTCACCGCCTATCTCGTCTCGGCCTGGCGGGCAGCCGCAGCCTTGTCGGGCAAGAATGGCGACATCGTGCTGGTCGGCTCGATGAGCGCGCACGTCCTTGGTGGCCATTCCACCGTCTATGCCGGGATGAAAGCCGGCATCGCCGGTTTTGCCGAGGCGCTGCGCCGCGAAATGGGCGGCAAGGGCGTGCGGGTCGGCCTGGTCGAGCCGGGCCTGGTCGGCACCGATTTCCAATATCCCGATATCCCGGCCGACAAGCAGCGCGCGATGATCGCCGAAGAGAAGATGCTTCGCGCCGAAGATATCGCCGTGGGCATCCACTATTTCCTCACCCAGCCGCGCCGCACCGTCGTGCAGCAGATGGTCATTGTTCCCAGGGTCAACGAAGAATGAAATTTCCCCACGACCGACTGGTCATTACCCCTCACGTCATCGATCTGTCGCGCTCGCCGCTGGCGGGCCATTTCGATGCGGAAACCTTTGTGCTGGGGGCGTTCAACCCCGGCATGACCACGCTGCCCAATGGCAACGTCCTCCTCATGGTGCGCGTGGCCGAGGCGCTGCGCGAGCCGATCCGCGATGGCAAGGTGCACGCGATCCGTTGGGATGGCGATGGCCGGCTGGTCGGCGGGCAGCCGTTCGGGCGCTTCGTGCTGGATGCCTGGCCGCTGGAACTGGCCGACACCCGCGATCCGCGCAAGTTCATGGTGCCCGGCGGCGGCTGGAAAGTCATGGCGCTCACCTCGCTATCGTGGCTGCTGCCAGTGGAAATGACGCCCGATGCCATGGAAATTGTGGCGATCCATTATGACAAGGCGATCGCGCCGGCCGGCCCGTGGGCCTGCTATGGCGTGGAAGACGCCCGCATTTCCCGCGTCGCCGACGGGCAATACCTGATGACCACCTGCTCGGTCAGCCCAGAACGGCATTCCACCACGCTCTACAGCTCTGCCAATGGCCTCGACTGGACGTTCGAGGGCCTGGTGCTCGATCACCAGAATAAGGACATGCTGATTTTCGAAGGCCTGGTCGATGGGGCCTATTGGGCCCAGACACGGCCCTTGGGCGATCTGTGGTTCGCCTATCCGCCGGGCAGCCCGTTCCGCGCCGGCCCGTCGATCAACCTGGCGACATCGCCCGATGGCCGGCACTGGAAGCCGCACCTCGCCCCGCATATCCGCCCGCGTGTCGATCGCCCGGCCACGGCCCGGATGGGTGGCGGCGCGCCGCCGATCCTGACGGAGGTGGCGGGCCAGCGCGGCTGGCTCAGCCTGTGGCACGGGGTGGAGCCGAAGGAGATCGTCGGCATCTACCGCACGTTCTGGTCGCTGCTCGACGAAGCCGATCCCACCCGCATCCTGGCCGAAGGAGAGGTGCCGCTGCTCGAGCCCGAACCGGCACTGACCCAACCGCTCGAAGACCTGCTCTATCTGCGCGATGTGGTCTTCACCACCGGGGTAATCGACCAGGGCGATCGCTTCATCATCGCCTCGGGCGAGGCGGACTTGGCCTGCCGCATCACCCATGTACCCAAGAATGCGTTGGGGTAAGGTGCGCACACGGTCTGGCGAAAAAGTGCCTGATCCCCCTCCTTTTCGGAGGAGGGGGTCGGGGGGTGGTGGATGCGTTGCGCACGGCATGGCACCACCCCCAACCCCTCCTCTGAAGAGGAGGGGAGAAAGCTGTTCCGTTCCATTCCCCTCAATCTCTCAAACCGCCCCGGCACCAAGCGTGAGCCACGCAAAACCCGTTGGACATGGCGGCGTGCGATGCTAGGCGCGCGGCCATGATCGTATTTCCCGCCATCGACCTCAAGGGAGGTCAGGTCGTCCGCCTTGCAGAAGGCGATATGGATCGTGCCACCGTCTATGGCGATGATCCCGCGCATCAGGCCGGGCTGTTTGCCCAGGCGGGTTCGCAATACCTGCACGTGGTCGATCTTGATGGCGCATTCGCGGGCGAGGCGCGCAATGCCCGCGCGGTGGAAAGCATTCTCAAGGCCTTTCCCGGCCATGTTCAGCTGGGTGGCGGCATCCGCAATGCCCGCGCGGTCGACGGCTGGTTCGATCTGGGCGTCTCGCGCGTGGTGATCGGCACCGCCGCGCTGAAAGACCCGCAGTTCGTCAAGGACATGGCCAAGGCCTATCCCGGCGGCATCGTCGTGGCGGTGGACGCGCGCGATGGCATGGTCGCCACGGCTGGCTGGGCCGATGTGTCCGACGTGTCGATCGCCGACATGGCCCGCCGGTTCGAGGATGCCGGCGTCGCCTCGCTCCTGTTCACCGACGTGGGCCGCGATGGCCTGCTCAAGGGTTGCAACATCGAGGCGACGGTCAACCTGGCGCGCGCCACGCGGCTGCCGGTGATCGCCAGCGGCGGCGTGAAAGGCATCGATGACATCGCCATGCTCAAGGTGCATGAAGCCGATGGCATCGAAGGCGTGATCACCGGCCGCGCGCTCTATGACGGGCGGCTCGATCTGGCCGCCGCGATCCAGATCGCGGAACGCTAAAGACTTGCACCAACGAAAGGCGCCTGTGTCATGACCGTCCGCGTCCGTGTCATTCCCTGCCTCGATGTGGCCGAAGGCCGCGTGGTCAAGGGCGTCAACTTCGTCGACCTGCGCGATGCCGGCGACCCGGTGGAACAGGCCCGCGCCTATGACGCGGCCGGTGCTGACGAGCTGTGCTTCCTTGATATTTCCGCCACGCACGAAGGGCGCGGCACGCTGCTCGATGTGGTCGCCCGCACGGCCGAGGTGTGCTTCATGCCCTTGACCGTGGGCGGCGGCGTGCGCGCGGTGGAGGATGCCCGCGCGCTGTTGCTGGCCGGCGCCGACAAGGTGGCGGTCAACAGCGCGGCGGTGGCCCGGCCCGAACTGGTGCGCGAGATTGCCGAGAAATTCGGCGCGCAATGCGTGGTCGGCTCGGTCGATGCGCGGCGCGTGGGGCCGGGCAAGTGGGAAATCTTCACCCATGGTGGGCGCAAGGGCACAGGCATTGATGCTCTGGTCCATGCCGAGCGGCTGGCCAGCCTGGGTGCAGGCGAACTGCTTGTCACCTCGATGGACGGCGATGGCACCAAGGCCGGCTATGACCTGGAATTGACCCGCGCGATTGCCGATGCCGTACCGGTTCCGGTCATTGCCAGCGGCGGTGTGGGCACGCTCGATCACCTGGTCGATGGCGTGACCAAGGGCCATGCCAGCGCGGTCCTGGCCGCCTCAATCTTCCACTTCGGCACCTATTCCATCGCCCAGGCCCACGCCGCGTTGCGTGCTGCGGGATTGCCCGCGCGGGGCTGAGCACCTCTGCCCCTCCGTCAGGCGGGGGGATCTGATCCTCCCCATGGCATGGGGAGGGGGACCAGCCGCAGGCTGGTGGAGGGGCGGGGCAAGAGGCTTGACCCTCGGCCCGCGCCGTTCCATGCCGCGTGCCATGGACCAGAGCACGCTTGCCCGCCTCGAGGCGACCATCGCCGCCCGCCGCAGCGCCGATCCCGATGCCAGCTATGTTGCGCGCCTCCATGCCAAGGGGCTGGGCAAGATCGCGCAGAAAGTGGGCGAAGAAGGCGTGGAAACGGTGATCGCCGCGCTTTCGGGCAGCGCCGATGAACTGGTGGGCGAGGCAGCCGACCTCTTGTTCCACCTCATGGTGCTGCTTGGTGCACGCGATGTGCCGCTGGCCCGCGTGCTGGCCGAGCTTGATCGCCGCGAAGGCCTGTCGGGCCTCGCCGAAAAGGCCGCGCGTCCGCGCGATTGAGGGTCGCTTCGCTGCTGTGAACTTTTCACCAGCGTGAAGGCCTTGATTCCCAGTCTCTTAGCGAAAGCACTGTCCCATGCCGATCGATGCCACGCTGCCCTATGATGATCAGAACGTCTTTGCGAAGATTCTGCGCGGGGAAATCCCTTCCAGCAAGGTCTATGAAGACGATTTTGCCCTGGCATTCCATGATATTGCGCCCCAGGCGCCGGTGCATGTGCTGGTCATTCCCAAGGGCCCTTATGTCAGCTGGGACGATTTTTCCGCCCATGCCCCGGCCGATCTGATCGCCGGTTTCGTGCGCGCGGTGGGCAAGGTGGCGCGTGATCTGGGCCTGGTCGAGCCAGGCTATCGCCTGCTGGGCAATGTTGGCGGCCATGGCGGGCAGGAAGTGCCGCATCTGCACGTGCATCTGTTCGGCGGTGTGCCGCTTGGCCCGATGCTGGCGCGTTAATCCTTTCGCACCGCAGCAAGATAGGGTAACACAATCGTGTCATTCCGTCGCAAGGCAGGCACGTTTCGCCTATGATCGGCCCGGAAATTCCCTCTGGTTGTCTTAACGGCACGGTCCATCGCCTGGGCGTGCGCGTCTATTACGAAGACACCGATCTTTCCGGCGTTGTCTATCATGCCAATTACTTGCGCTGGTTCGAACGCGCGCGATCCGATCTGTTGCGCCTGATCGGCATTGATCAGCGCGCCGCCCACGAAGCGGGCGAGGGCGCCTTTGCCGTGGCCGACATGGCCCTGCGCTATGCCAGCCCGGCCCGCCTGGACGATGGCATCGTGGTCGAATCGCGCCTTTCTGCACTGCAAGGTGCCAGCTGCACGCTGCTTCAGCAGGCGTTCAGGCACCAGAGCCTTTTGTGCGCCGCGCGGGTTCGCGTCGCCTTTGTCACGCCAGGCGGACGACCACGCCGTCTGCCGCCGTCCTGGCGCGATGCCTTTGCCGCCCTGATCGATCCAGCAATGGACCTTGAGAAAGCCTTCCCATGACTTTGGCCCTTCTAGCCGCCGCAGCAAGCGTGACTGCCGGCGCTCCTACCCGGCTTAATCCTGTTGCCCTGTTCCTGCATGCCGATATCGTCGTGCAGCTCGTGATGAGCGCGCTGGTTCTCGCCAGCGTGTGGGTGTGGATGATCATCGTGTCGTTCAGCCTGCGCATGGCCGGCGCGTCGCGTCGCTCCACCCGCTACGAGCAGGGTTTCTGGGAAGCGCGCGATATCGATGCTTATCACAAGGAAAACGGCAAGGGCGACGTGCCCGCCGCCCGCGTGGTGACCGCCGCGCTGGCCGAATGGCGCCGCTCCACCGCCGGCAAGAATGTCGACCGCGAAGGCACGCGCCAGCGCCTGCAAGTGGCGATGGACAGCGCCGTGGCGGCCGAGACCGACCGCCTGTCGGGCCGCTTGAACTTCCTTGCCACGGTCGGTTCGGTCGCGCCGTTCGTGGGTCTGTTCGGCACGGTGTGGGGCATCATGGACAGCTTCTTCAACATCGGGGCGCAGGCCAATTCCTCGCTCGCGGTGGTGGCGCCGGGTATTTCCGAAGCGCTGTTTGCCACGGCGATCGGCCTGGTCGCGGCGATCCCCTCGGTCATCGCCTACAACCGCTTCAGCAACACGGTGAACCGCTTTGAAGCGCGCCTGTTCCGCTTTGCCGACCGGTTCCACGCCACCTTGAGCCGCGAACTGGAGCAGTAAGCCATGGCCATGAACCTGGGCCAGAGCAGCGGCGGAGGCGGGGGGCGGCGGCGCCGGTCGCGTGGGGCCCCGATGGCCGAAATCAACGTGACGCCGCTGGTCGACGTGATGCTGGTCTTGCTGATCATCTTCATGGTCACCGCGCCGATGCTCACCGCCGGCGTGCCGATCGACCTGCCTGACAGCAAGGCCGAGGCGCTGCAGGAAAAGAAGAACGAGATCACGGTGAGCATGGACGGCCAGGGCCGCCTGTTCCTGGATGACCAGGAACTGGCCCCAGGTGAACTGGCCGACCGGCTGGCTGCCGTGCAGCGGCCCAATGGCGAGGCGCCGCTGGTGACGCTGCGGGCCGACAAGGCGCTAGATTATGGCCGCGTGATCGCGGTGATGGGCGAATTGAACGCGGCGGGTTTCAAGCAGATTTCGCTGGTCAGCAATGGCGTGGGCGGTGGCGGTGAACCGGCTGCTCCGGCGCCCGCAGCCCCAGCCGCCGCCGCAGCGGCGCAGGGTCAGCCCTGACGCCCATGGCCACGCGCGATCCTCTTGACCAATCTCCCGCGGGTTTGCGCCGGGAAGAAAAGCTGGCACTGGGCGTGGCGGTGGTGGCCCACGCGGCGCTGATTGCCGCGCTGACGCTCTCGCCGCCGGGCAAGTCGATCAAGCCGCCGCCCCAGCGCATGGTGGTGACGATCGCCGATGAGGTGGCCGACAAGGCCACCTCGCCCGAGCCCAATGCCCAGACCGCGCCCGACGTGGCGCCCGCGCTGGGCGAGCAGCAGCAAGCCGCCGAACCGGAAACCGCGCCGCCCGCGCCGGTGGAAAAGGTTCAGCCTGCCCCTCCGCCGCCCGCGCCGGTGGAACGGCCGCAGCCCAGGCCCGAGCCGCCCCGGCCTGCGCCGCCCAAGCCCCAACCCAAACCGCAGCCGGTGGTGCGGCATGAGCCCCGCCCGGAACCGCGCCCGCAACCCCGGCCAGAGCCGCGCCCGCAGGCCCGGCCGGCGCCGCCCAAGCCTGCGCCCGCGCGTCCGGCCCCAGCACGGCCAGCGCCGGTGCATACGCCGGCAAAGCCGGCGCCGCGCCAGGCCGAGCACGCCCCGGGCCGTGACAAACCAGCGCCCACCCCGCCGCGCAAGGCGCCCCAGGGTGGCGATCGCATCGGCAAGGATTTCCTCGCCGGGTTGCCGAGCAACAGCAACCCGGGTGCCTCGCGCAATCCCCCCGCGCAGACCGCCGGACCTGACGTGCGCGCGTCGTTGGGCATGGCGCTGTCACGCCAAATCAAGCCGCACTGGCAAGGGCCATCTGGCGTCGAGGTGGACAAGCTCGTCACCGTGGTGGCCTGGAACCTCAATCCCGACGGGTCGTTGGCCGGAAAGCCGGTGATCGTATCGCAAAGCGGGATTACCGACGCCAATCGCGCCCAGGCCCACCGCCATGCCGAACTGGCGATCCGTGCGGTGGAACTGGCCGCGCCGTTCAATTTGCCGCCGCAGTACTACAACAGCTGGAAGCGCGTTTCCGCGTTTCGCTTTGACTGGAAGCTGTCACAATGAAGCGTATTTCATCCGCTCTTCTTGGTGTCTTGCTGGCTGGCCTGGGTGCCGGCTCCGCTCTCGCCCAGCAACAAACCCTGCCAGCCTCAAACGCGCCGCAGGCGGCGCCCACCACCGCCGCGCCCGATGATGGCGGCTTGACCGGCTCGGTTACCGGCGAGGGCGCCTGGCAGGATCTGGGCGTGGCCATTCCGGCGTTCCCCACCGACAACGCCGTGCCAACGGCGGCCGATGGTGGCAACACGGCCGCGCTGGGCAAGAACCTGGCGCGGGTGGTCTATAATGACCTCAAGAACAATGGCCTGTTCAAGCCGACCGGCCCCGATGCGCTGCCAGGCATCGGCTATCAGGAAGTGGCCGCCCCCAATTTCAGCGGCTGGCGTGCGCGCTCTGCCGAAATGCTGGTGCAGGGCTTTGTGCGCGCCGCCGCCGATGGCCGGCTGACGGTTGGCTGCTATCTCTATGACGTGGGGCTGGGCAGCGAACTGGCGCGCCAGGGCTATGTCGTCCAGCCCGGCGATTGGCGCCGCGCCGCGCACAAGTGCGCCGACATGGTCTATTCGCGCCTGTCGGGCGAGAGCCCGTTCTTTGACAGCAAGATCGCCTATATCGCCGAAACTGGGCCCAAGGATCACCGGCGCAAGCAGCTGGCGATCATGGATTCCGATGGCGCCAACCACCGCTTCATCACCAATGGCCAGGCCACCGCGCTGACCCCGCGCTATTCGCCCGATTACCAGCAGATTGCCTATCTGTCGTATCTCAACGGCAATCCGCGCATCTATGTCTATGATATCGGATCGGGCACGCAGCATCTCGTGCTGCAAAGCCGCAACCCCACGTTCGCGCCGCGCTGGTCGCCCGATGGCAAGTCTTTGCTGTTCTCCATGGCGATCGGCGGCAACACCGATATCTATCGCATCCCCGCCACCGGCGGTGAGCCGGTGCGGCTGACCAATACGCCGGGCATCAACGTGGGTGGTTCCTACAGCCCCGATGGCAAGCGCATCGTGTTTGAAAGCGATCGCTCGGGCAGCCAGCAGGTCTATGTGATGAACGCCGATGGCACCGACCAGAAGCGCATCAGCTTTTTCGGCGGCCGCGCGGCGACGCCGGAATGGAGCCCGCGTGGCGACCAGATCGCGTTTACCTGCATCTGCGGCAACCTGCGCGTGGCCGTGATGAACCCGAGCGGTGGCGACATGCGCTTCCTGACCAACAGCTGGCAGGATGAAGCGCCCACCTGGTCTCCCAATGGCCGCATCGTGCAGTTCTTCCGCACGGAAAAGAACACGGGCCATACCTCCATTTGGCAGGTCGATCTGACCGGCCTCAACGAACGCAAGCTCAATACCCCGGTCGATGCTTCTGACCCGGCTTGGGGTCCTGTCTTGCCGTAACCGGTGCAGCCTGGTGGCTGCACCATTTCTCAGCCCCCCGACGTTTTGTGCAGTGCAAAACTTTCTCATCCGCCCTGAGGAGAATATGATGAAACGCACGCTTCTTACCGTAACGCTTTTGGCAGGCAGCATTTCGCTGGCCGCCTGTTCGTCGAACTCGGCGAAGAATCGCACGGCCGCCGAACTGCCGCCGCCACCGGCTTCGTCGACCACCACCACCCCGCCGCCGCCGCCGAGCGGCCCGGCTGCTGGCAGCCAGGCTGATTTCGTGGCCTCGGTGCAGTCCGACACGATCCACTTCGACACCGACCGTTACAACGTCGATGCGCAGAGCCAGACGATCCTGCAGAGCCAGGCGCAGTGGCTGGCCCGCTATCCGATGAAGCGTGTCACCATCGAAGGGCACTGCGACGAACGCGGTACCCGTGATTACAACATCGCCCTGGGCGAACGCCGCGCCAATGCGGCCAAGAATTACCTGGTCAGCCTGGGCGTGGATGCGAGCCGCATCAGCACAGTCAGCTATGGCAAGGAACGCCCGATCGCCCTCGGCTCTGACGAAGCCGCCTGGGCACAGAACCGCCGCGCGGTGACTGTCACCGTACAGTAAGGGACAGCTTGCGCCGGGGGGCCGCCGGTGGTTAAGAGCGAATCCGTCTTAGAGGGGGCGCCTTGTGCGGCAACGGCCGTGCATGGCGCCCCATCCGCGTCAGGAGAAAGTGGCAAGGCCGATGGCACGGCAAGGGCGATCAAGCGACTGGGGTTTTCCCCGCTGGCGCGGCTATGGCAGCGCGCGCGAGGCCGTGAACGTGCGCCTGTGCGATCGCGCCGGCTGCAACGAGCCCGGCAATTGCCCCGCGCCGAAATCACCCAACAGCCCTGACCGCTGGTATTTCTGCGAAAAGCATGCCGCCGAATACAATGCCGGCTGGGACTATTTCGCGGGGCTCGACAAGGAAGAAGCCGCCGCGCGCGAGCAGGCCGAGCGCCGCACCAACGAAGGCTATAGCGATTCGTCGTGGAAAGCCTGGGCCGGCCCTGGCGATGGCAGCCGCAGCCGCGACGAACTGCGCGCGCTGGAAGCCTTGGGCCTCGATCCCGATGCCGCGTTCGAAGACGTGCGCAAGGCCTGGCGCACCCGCGCCAAGGAAGTCCACCCCGATGTTCGCCCGGGTGATGCCCAGGCCGCTGCCGAATTCCAGAAGCTGCAACTGGCCTACGAAGTGCTGCGCGCCGCCGAAGAGCGCCGCACGTGGAAGGGCTCGGGAATCTAGGTGGCGGTAAATTAGCGGGACCCCGGATCAAGTCCGGGGTGACGACAAGTAATTAGATCAGTGATATTTTTCGTCACCCCGGGCTCGACCCGGGGTCCCGCTTCAGCGCGGCAACGACCTGCGGTGGGACATGCGCGCCCGCCAGGGTGACGAGATCGACCGTGCCGGCATGATCGGCCAGCGGGCGGAACACCAACCCTTCGAGGTTGAGCCGCGCCAGGCTCGCCGGGGCCAGGATCACGCCCTGGCCCGCGGCGGCCAGGCTTGCGGCGGTGATGAAATCGGCGGTGCGACGGATCAGCGGGGCGGGCAGGCGTGCCGCCTTGGCCAGTGCCGTCACGGTTTGCGCCAGGCCCACTTCTTCATGGAATTGCGGGGTGAGAAAGGTTTGTCCGGCCAGGTCGGCCGCGTGCAGCGGGGCAGTGCTGGCAAGCGGGCTTGCTGCGCTCATCGCCACCAACAGCCCTTCGCGATGGCGTGCGAGTTCTTGGCAATCGGCCGGCCAGGCGGGGCGCGGGCGCACAATGGCCAGGTCGATCCGCCCATCGGCCAGGGCCTTGAGCTGATCGGGGGTTTCCATCAGCGTGGGCATCACCTCAATGCCCGGCAGTGCCTGGGCCAGGGTGGTGATCAGCCGCGGCAGGACACCAGCCATGGCCGCAGAAAAGACATAGCCGACGGTGAGTGGCCCGGCCTCTCCCCGCGCCAGGGCCATGCCGATGCGGCCGGTGCGCGCCAGGGTTTCGAGGGCGGCGCGCGCCTGCGGCAGGAACAGCGCCCCGGCGCGGGTGGGGACCACGGCGGTGCGGCTGCCGCGTTCGATCAGCCGGGTGCCGAGCGCGTGCTCCAGCCGTTGCAATCGCTTGCTGGCCACCGACTGGGCAATGCCGAGCGTATCGGCGGCGCGCTGGAAATGGCCGTGATCCGCCACGGCCACGAACACGGCAAGGGCCTCAGGATCGAGCATCAGCTTTCATTCCCAAATGCGATCGAAAACCGCATCTAAGGCTGTTGATGCGATCGACCGGCCCTGTCAACCTTGCGCGCAAGGAGAGCGCGCATGGCCAAGGTTCGTTTCGATTGGGAAGATGCCCTGGGGCTGGACAGCCAGTTGACCACAGACGAGCGGATGGTGCGCGATGCCGCGCGCGCCTTTGCCCAGGACCGGCTGCAACCGCGCGTGATCGATGCCTTTGCCGCCGAAACCACCGATCCAGAGATCTTTGCCGAAATGGGCGCGCAGGGCCTGTTGGGCGTGACGCTGCCCGAACGGTTTGGCGGGGCGGGGGCCTCGTATGTCGCCTACGGCCTGGCCGCGCGCGAAGTGGAGCGGGTCGATTCCGGCTATCGTTCGATGATGAGCGTGCAGTCGAGCCTGGTGATCCACCCGATCCATGCCTATGGCTCTGACGCGCAACGGGAAAAGTATCTGCCTCGGCTGGCCAGCGGCGCGGCCATCGGCTGTTTTGGCCTGACCGAGCCCGATGCCGGATCAGACCCGGCCGGCATGCGCACCCGCGCGCAGAAGGTCGATGGTGGCTATCTGCTGAGCGGCACCAAGACGTGGATTTCAAACGCGCCGATTGCCGATGTCTTCGTGATCTGGGCCAAGAGCGATGCCCACGGCGGCGCCATTCGCGGTTTCGTGCTGGAAAAGGGCATGCCCGGCCTTTCGGCGCCCAAGATCGGCGGCAAGCTGTCGCTGCGCGCCTCGGTCACCGGGCAAGTGGTGATGGACCAGGTCTTGGTGCCCGAAGAGGCGTTGCTGCCGGGGGTGGAGGGGCTGAAAGGCCCGTTCGGCTGCCTCAACCGCGCGCGCTATGGCATTGCCTGGGGGGCGATGGGCGCGGCCGAGTTCTGCTTTGCCGCCGCGCGGCAATATGGGCTGGACCGGCACCAGTTCGGCCGCCCCCTGGCCGCCACGCAGCTCTATCAGAAAAAGCTGGCCGACATGCTCACCGAAATCACCCTGGGTGTTCAGGCCGTGCTGCGGCTGGGCCGCATGCTGGATGAAGACGGCGCTGCGCCCGAAGTGATCTCGATCCTCAAGCGTAACAACGTGGGCAAGGCGCTCGATATCGCCCGCATGGCGCGCGACATGCACGGGGGCAACGGTATTTCCGGGGAATACCAGGTGATCCGCCACATGCTGAACCTGGAAACGGTCAATACCTATGAAGGTACGCACGATGTGCATGCGCTGATCCTGGGCCGGGCGATTACCGGGATCGCGGCGTTTTGACCGGCGCGGCCGCTGCGGCGCCGCCGCTCGCCGGCCTGCGCGTGATCGAATTCGCGCGCGTGCTGGCCGGGCCCTGGGCGGGGCAGATCCTGGCAGACCTGGGCGCAGAGGTGATCAAGGTGGAAAGCGCAGGCGGTGATGATACCCGCGCCTGGGGGCCGCCGTTCATCGCCAATCCCGATGGCAGCCAGGATGCGGCCTATTTCCACGCCACCAACCGCGGCAAGCGTTCGCTGGTGCTGGACCTTGCCACCGCGGCGGGGCAGGCGCAGGCCCGCGCGCTGGTGGCCGATGCCGATGTGGTGATCGAGAATTTCAAGCTGGGCGGCATGGCGCGGTTCGGGCTGGATTATGCCAGCCTGGCCGCGCACAATCCGGGGCTGGTCTATTGCGCGATCACCGGGTTTGGCCAGGACGGGCCCTATGCCGCGCGCGCCGGCTATGATTTCATCGTCCAGGGCATGAGCGGGATCATGGACCTGACCGGCGCGCCCGATGGCCCGCCGCAAAAGATCGGCGTGGCGTTTGCCGATATCATGACCGGCCTTTATGCCGTGATCGCCATCCAGGCCGCGCTGGCAGAGCGCGCGCGATCCGGGCGCGGGCAGATGATCGACATGGCGCTGATGGACGTGATGACCGGGGTTCTGGCCAACCAGGCGATGAATTATCTGGCCTCGGGCGTGGCGCCGGTGCGCATGGGCAATGCCCATCCCAACATCGTGCCCTATGCGGTCTTTCCGGCCGCCGATGGCTGGCTGATCCTGGCGGTGGGCAACGATGGGCAGTTTGCCCGCCTTTGCGCGGTGCTGGGCCTGGCTATGCAGCCGGGCTGGGCCAACAACCCTGGCCGGCTGGCCGATCGCGCTGCGCTCACCGCCGCGATCGAGGCGGCGACAGTCACGTGGGCGCGCGATGATCTGCTGGCCGCCCTGGAGCGCCAAGGCGTGCCGGCCGGGCCGATCAACACCGTGGCGCAGGCCTTTGCCGATCCGCAGGTGCGCCATCGCGGGCTGGAACTGGCCATGCCGCGGGGCGAGGGCGATGTGGTACCCGGCGTTGCCCTGCCGATCCGCTTTTCCCGCTCGGCACTGGCCACCCCGCACCCGTCACCGCAGTTGGGCGAGATGAACCGCAACCATCCGCCGGGCGGTTCCCTCGTGCGGCAAAATGCCGGGCCAAGTGATTGACAGCTGGCGCTATTACCGCCGATTCTGCGGCGCACAGGGATAGCGCGGGGGCGCAAGAGCATGGGGTTGCGATGACACGATATGGAATGGGTGCGGCGCTGGCTTTGGCGCTGCTGGCATGCCCGGCACTGGCACAGGCCAAGGGGCTGGGGGTTGAGGCCACTGGTGGCAAGGCCGATGGGCAATGGGGCGCCGAACTGGGCGCGAGCTACAGCATGGGCTTTGGCCCGTTCACCGTGCGGCCGGTGGTGGGGGCGTTCATTCCCACGCAAGACGGCGCCAGCACCTCGATCTATGCCAAGGGTGAGGCGACCTTCACCATTCCGGCCGTGGCGGAACTGGGGCTGGGCGCGCGCCTGGCGCATGAAAAGGTGCGGGCCTACGCCCTGGCGGCCTTTCCCATTTTGCCCAAGTTCAAGCTGACCCTGCAGGGTGGCGAGCACTATGGCGCTGCGGGCTTGCGCTTTTCATTCTGACCCGCTGCTCTGGCTTTGATCCTGGCCAAGGCCGGGTTCGAAGACCGACCAGCCAGTGTGCTGCACCAGCCGTTCCAGCGCCAGGGTGCCGGCCAGCGAATTGCCGCGCGCGTTGAGACCGGGGGACCAGACGGCAATGCTGGCCACCCCCGGCGCGATTGCCAGGATGCCGCCGCCTACGCCCGATTTTCCGGGCAGACCGGTGCGAAATGCGAATTCGCCCGATCCGTCATAGTGCCCGCAGGTAAGCATCAGGGCATTGATGCGCCGCGCGCGCTGGGGTGACACCACGCTGCGCCCGGTATCGGGATTGCGGCCCCGCGCCATGAGATAGCGCCCGGCCATGGCCAGCTGGCGGCAGTTCATCGCCAGGGCGCACTGGTGGAAATAGAGGCCCAGCACCTTTTCCACCGGGTGGTGGATGTTGCCGAAGGCGCGCATGTAATTGGCCAGGGCCATGTTGCGATAGCCGGTTTCCTGCTCGCCGCGCGCCACCTCTTCATCCACCACGATGCTGTCATCCCCGGCGAGCGCGCGCACGAAGCGCAGCAGCTCTCCTATCGCCTCGCGCGGTTCATAGCGGCCGAGCAGGATATCACTGACCACGATGGCCCCGGCATTGATGAACGGGTTGCGCGGGATGCCGTGCTCGCTTTCGAGCTGGACGATCGAGTTGAACGCGCTGCCCGAAGGCTCGCGCCCCACCCGTTGCCACAGCGCATCGCCCACCGCGCCCAGCGCCATGGTCAGGGCGAAGACCTTGGAAATACTCTGGATCGAAAAGGCTTCCTGCGCGTCGCCGGCCATGTGGCAGGTGCCATCGGCCATGACCACGGCGATGCCGAAGCGATCGGCCGGAACCGTCGCCAGCGCCGGGATATAGTCGGCCACCGTGCCCTTTTCGGGGTGGTTGCGCATTTCGGCGGCAATCTCGTGCACGATGGCGCCCAGGTCGGGCATGGCAATCTCCCTTTGGCAGCCTCCCTTTCACACCAGGCGGGGCCAGGGCAAGTGCGGGATAGCCAGCGCCCTGCTTAAGGGTTTATGGGGGCGTCGCCATGGACCCGATCACTGTTGCCGCGCTCTATCAGTTTGCCCCCTTTGCCGATCCGGCCGCGCTGCGCGCGCCGCTGCTGCAACTGTGCGATGAACAGGGCGTCAAAGGCACGCTGCTGCTGGCGGGCGAGGGGATCAACGGCACGATCGCCGGCAGCGCGGCGGGGATCGCGGCCGTGGTGGCGCATGTGCGCAGCCTGCCCCACTGCGCCGGGCTCGACGTGAAGTATTCCACCGCCGCGACGATGCCGTTTGCCCGCATGAAAGTGCGCCTCAAGCGCGAGATCGTGACCATGGGCGTCGATGGGATCGATCCGCTGGCCAGCGTTGGCACCTATATCGATCCGCACGACTGGAACGCGCTGATCAGCGATCCCGACACTATCGTGATCGACACGCGCAACGATTACGAAGTAGCGGTGGGCACCTTTGCCGGGGCGATCGATCCGCAAACGCGCAGTTTCCGAGAGTTTCCGGCCTGGTTTCGCCAACAGCGCGACGCCTTGCTGGGTGAAGGACGCCAGCCGCGCGTGGCGATGTTCTGCACCGGCGGCATCCGCTGCGAGAAATCCACCGCCTTTCTCAAGGGCGAAGGGGTGGATGCGGTCTATCACCTGAAGGGCGGCATCCTCAATTACCTGGAACAGGTGCCCGAGACAGAAAGCCGGTGGCAGGGCGAATGCTTCGTGTTCGACGAGCGCGTGGCGATCGGCCATGGTCTCAAGCCGGGCAGCCATGTGCTGTGCGGGCCGTGCGGCCGGCCGGTCGATGCGGCGGGCCAGCAATCGCCACTTTATCGTGCGGGCGTGTCGTGCCCGGCATGCCATGGCGAAGGCAGCGGCGACGCCGACGCCTGAGTGTGGCTGCGCCCCTTGCCGAGCCGTGCCGCCAGGCGATAGCATCGCATGATACCGCAACAGGGCTGAGGATCTTTCCAGTTGAATGACATTCCGGACATGCCGCAGGGCGACGATGAAGGCCGTGGCACCGGCAACCGCTATCGCGCGCCGGCGCTGGAAAAGGGGCTCGACGTGATCGAGTTGCTGGTCAATTCCGGCCGGGCGATGACCATGACCGAAATCTGCCAGCGCCTGGGCCGCTCGCAGGGGGAAATGTTCCGCATGGTGCAGGTGCTGCAGGCGCGCGGCTTTGTCGAACAGGACGGCGCCAACGACGGCTATTACCTGACCGATCTGTTGTTCACCATGGCGATGCGCCAGCCGCCCACGCAGAACCTGGTCGAAGTGGCGCTGCCGCGCATGCGCCAGCTGGCGATGGATATTGGCCAGTCGTGCCATCTGGTGTTCCACACCCGGGGTGAGATCGTGGTGGTGGCGCGCATGGAATCGAACGAGCAGATCGGCTTTTCGGTGCGCATCGGCCACCGCCTGGCGCTGCACCGGTCGGTATCGGGCGTGGTGCTGTTCGGCCACCAGCCGGCCGATATCCAGCAGGCCTGGCTGGCACAGCTTTCCCCTGCAACCGATCGCGGCGAGATTGCCGCGTTCGTCAAGGCCGCCAAGGCCGCCGCCGCCCAAGGGCACGCGCAGGCGCAAAGCACGTTCGTGAACGGCATCAGCGACATTTCCGCCCCGATCATGCGCGGTGATCGCGCGGCGGCGGCGCTGACCGTGCCGTTCATCCACCATGGCAATCTGCAAAAGACCATGGACGAGGCGACCGGCCACCTGGTGGAAACCGCGCGACAGATATCCGAGCTGCTGTCCACCGCCGACAGCCGGGTGTGAACGCGAGGCGGGCGGTGAACATCGCCCTTGCAAATATGAAAGCTATTTTTGTATGTGAGAGGAACGAGCTGGCCACCATGGCGCGGCGGTGGGAGTTTGGGCGGGATGCTGGGATTTGGCGGCGCAGCGCTGGGCAATCTCTATCGCGCCATCCCCGATGACCAGGCGCGCGCGACGCTGGCTGCGGCATGGGATGGCGGCATCCGCCTGTTCGACACCGCGCCCTATTATGGCCTGGGCCTTTCCGAACAGCGACTGGGCGGGTTTCTGCGCGGCAAGCCGCGCGCCGACTATGTGATATCGACCAAGGTCGGCCGCCTGCTGGAATACGATGCCTCGCTGGAAGGCGCGGCCGAACGCCATGGCTTTGCCGACCCGCTGCCCTACCGCGTGCGGTTCGATTATTCCTATGACGGGGTGATGCGCGCCTTTGAAAACAGCCTTGATCGGCTGGGGCTGGACCGCATCGATATCCTGCTGGTGCACGATATTGGCGAAGTGACCCACGGCGAAGACGCCGCCCGCCATTTTCGCGACCTGGCCGAGGGTGGCTATCGCGCGCTGGCGCAGCTGCGCGAGGCAGGCGTGGTGGGCGCAATCGGGCTGGGCGTGAACGAGTGGGACGTGTGCCTGGCGGCCATGGCGATCGGGCGCTGGGACCGTTTCCTGCTGGCCGGCCGCTATACCCTGCTGGAGCAGGAGGCGCTGCATACCTTCCTGCCGCAATGCCTGGATCATGGCGCCAAAGTGCTGCTGGGTGGGGTGTTCAACAGCGGCATCCTGGCTAGCGGCACGCGTGGCCCTGGCCCGTTCTATTACAACTATGCCCCCGCGCCGGCCGCCGTGGTGGACCGCGTGGCGCGGATCGAGGCGGTCTGTGAGGCTCACGGGGTGAGCCTGGCGGCTGCCGCGCTGGCCTTTCCCCAGGCGCATCCGGCGGTGGCCGCCGTGCTGCCGGGCCTGGCCAGCGCCGCCGAGGTGCACAGCGCCCTTGCCCTGGCGGCAACGCCGATCCCGCCGGCGCTGTGGGCCGACCTGGTGGCGCAAGGGCTGCTCGATCCCGCAGCACCAGTGCCAGTTGCCGAACGTGGGCAGGGCGCCCTGGCATGATCCTGGATGGCCACCAGCATTTCTGGGCACTGGCCAATCCGTTTGCCGATTGGCCCACGGCCGATCTCGCGCCGATTCATCGCGATTTTCTGCCGAGCGATTTTCCTGCAGACGCAGCGGTTTGGGGCACCATACTTGTGCAAGCCGCGCCCGATCGCGCCGAAACCGCGTGGCTGCTGCGCCTGGCGCAGGATCATCCGCTGGTGCGCGGCGTGGTCGGCTGGGCCGATCTCTCCGCGCCCGATGCGCCCGTCCAGATTGCCGCTTTGGCGCAGGAACCGCTGCTCAAGGGCTTGCGCCCGATGTTGCAGGGGCTCGACGATCCGCGCTGGATCTTGCGCGCCGAGGTGGCCGATGGCCTCGATGCCATGGCCCGGCATGGGCTGTGCCTCGATGCGCTGGTGCGGGCGCCGCAACTGCCGGTGATCGCCGAACTGGCCGCGCGCCATCCTACCTTGCGCATCGCGCTCGATCATGCGGGCAAGCCGGATATTGCTGGGAACGGCCACGCCACGTGGGCGCGCGATCTGGCCGCGCTGTCTGGCCATGGCAATGTCTGGTGCAAGCTGTCTGGCCTGTGGACCGAAGCCGGCGGCCAGACCGACGATGCCGCTATCGCCCCCTATGTCGATCAGGTCATGGCCTGCTTTGGCCCGGATCGCGTGATCTGGGGCAGCGATTGGCCGGTGCTGCATCTGGCCGGGGACTATCACGACTGGCTGGCGCAGTGCCGCCGGCTGCTTTCGGGTTTCAATGAAACGGAACAGGCGCAGGTTTTCCTGCACAACGGGGTTGGGTTTTATGGTCTCGCCACAAGTTGAGCCGGCGCAGGAAGCGTTCCTGCTGCTGGACCCGGCAGACAATGTGCTGGTGTGTATTCGCGATGCCGCGCTGGGCGAGATCGTGACGATCGATGGCATGGGGGTGCCGCTGCCCCAGGCCGTGCCGCTGGGCCACAAGATTGCCCGCCATGACCTGGCGGTGGGCGACAAGGTGCTGCGCTATGGCGCGCCGATCGGCAGCATCAAGGCAGCGACCCCGCGCGGCGGCCACGTTCATTCCCACAACCTGGCGAGCGATTACATTCCCGCCCATGGCCGCGATGCCAGCACGAAAGGCAGCAAGTGATGCAGCATCACCCCATCCAGGGTTTCCTGCGTGCCGATGGGCGCAAGGGCGTGCGCAATGTCGTGCTGGTCGCCTATCTGGTGGAATGCGCGCACCATGTGGCGCGGCGCATCGTCAGCGCGATCGACGATCCCGATGTGCAACTGGCCGGCTTTCCCGGCTGCTATCCCAACAGCTATGCCGCGCAGATGATGGCGGCGATTGCCACCCACCCCAATGTGGGCGGCGTGCTGGTGATTTCGCTGGGCTGCGAAGGCTTTGACCGCCAGACCCTGGCTGCGCAGGTCGCGGCCAGCGGCCGGCCGGTGGAAACCGTGGTGATCCAGCAGGCCGGCGGGACCCGCGCCACGATCGATGCCGGCCGGGAAGCGGTCGCCCGCCTGCGCGCCGCGGCCGAACAGGCCCCGCGCGTGCCGATGGCCGTGTCGGAACTGGTGGTCGGCACGATCTGCGGCGGGTCTGACGGCACCAGCGGCATCACTGCCAATCCGGCGGTAGGCCGCTGTTTCGATATGCTGGTGGCCGAGGGTGCCACCTGCATCTTCGAGGAAACCGGCGAGCTGATCGGCTGCGAGCAGGTCATGGCCGCGCGCGCGGTGACGCCGGAACTGGGTGACGAGATCGAGGCCTGCGTGGCCAAGGCCGCCCGCTATTATGCCACGCTGGGCTATGGCAGCTTTGCCCCCGGCAATGCCGATGGCGGGCTGACCACCCAGGAGGAAAAGTCGCTCGGCGCCTATTCCAAGTCGGGCGCCTCGCCCATTTCCGGGCTGATCCGCCCGGGCGAGCGGACCGGCGGGCCGGGGCTTTACCTTATGGACGTTGTGCCCGATGGCGAGGTGCGCTTTGGCTTTCCCAACATTTCCGACAATGCCGAAATCGTCGAGATGATCGCCTCGGGCTGCCACCTGATCCTGTTCACCACCGGGCGCGGTTCGGTGGTGGGATCGGCGGTTTCCCCGGTGATCAAGGTTTGCGCCAATCCCGAAACCTATGCCCGCCTGGCCGAAGACATGGACGTGGACGCCGGGCGCATCCTGCATGGCAAGGCCACGCTGGACGAGGTGGGCACCGAGATCTTTGATCAGGTGGTGGCCGTCGCTGCCGGGGCGCAGACCCGATCAGAAGCGCTGGGCCACCAGGAATTCATTCTCACCTACAAGCAATTCGAGCCGAGCGGTCCGGGATGCCTGCCGCTGGCCCACCGTGCAGGAGCCCTGACATGACGCATCACCCGTTCGACCTTACCGGCAAGCGCGCGATCGTGACTGGCGCGGGCCAGGGGATCGGCCGCGCCAGTGCCGAAGCCTTTCGCGATGCCGGGGCAGATGTGCTGGCACTCGATCGCAATCCTGCCGCGCTGGAAGGGCTGCCCGGCTGCCGCACCGCCGTGCTCGACGTGACCGATGCCGCCGCCATCACCGCGCTTACCGCGCAGGAAGACGGCTTTGACATCGTGTTCAACTGCGCCGGCGTGGTGCACGGTGGCACGATCCTGGACTGCAGCGACGAGGACTGGGCCTTTGCCTTTGATCTCAACGTCACGGCGATGTTCCGCCTGATCCGCGCGCTGCTGCCTGGCATGATCGCGCGCGGTGGCGGGTCGATCATCAACATGGCCTCTGTCGCCGGATCGGTGATCGGCGTGCCCAATCGCTTTGCCTATGGCGCCAGCAAGGCGGCGGTGGTCGGGCTGACCAAGGCGGTGGCCGCCGATTTCGTGCAGCAGGGCATCCGCTGCAACGCGATTTGCCCGGGCACCGTGCATTCCCCCTCGCTGGAACAGCGCCTTGCCGCCACCGGCGATTTCGATGCTGCCATGGCCGCGTTCAAGGCGCGCCAGCCGATGGGACGCATTGGCGATCCGGCTGAAATCGCCGCGCTCGCGCTCTACCTCGCCAGCGATGCCGCTGCCTTTACCACCGGCCAGTGCCAAATCATCGATGGCGGCTGGGCCAACAGCTGATCGCCCGCAGCGACGCTGCCGCCCCCTGCAAACCAGAACATAATCCAACGAGAGGTTACCATGGCCCCGATCACCATCGGCTTGAGCGAGCAGGAAGAAAGTGGCCCTGCCGACCGTGCATCTGCGGACACCCAGCGCGCACTGCCCCTGGTGGCACGCGGCGCGCGGGTGGCCTTTGCCGTGGTCTGCTCGATGTTTTTCCTCTGGGCCCTGGCTAACAATTTCAACGATATCCTGATCAAGCAGTTTCAAAAGGCGCTCGATCTCACGCGGATGCAGTCAGGCCTGGTGCAGACCGCGTTCTATTTCGGCTATTTCACCTTTGCCCTGCCGGCGGGGTGGGTGATGAACCGCGTGGGCTATCGCAACGGGCTGTTGATCGGGCTGGTGCTCTATGCCCTGGGCGCGCTGCTGTTCTGGCCGGCCGCGCATGTCCAGGCGTTCGGCTTTTTCCTGGGCGCGCTCTATATCATTGCAGCCGGCCTGGCTTTCCTGGAAACGGCGGCTAATCCGTTGATCACGGTGATGGGGCCGGCCAGCACGGCGGCACGGCGGCTCAATCTGGCGCAAAGTTTCAACGGGCTGGGTGCGTTCGTGGCGCCGTTCGTGGGCGGGGCGCTGATCTTTTCGGGGGTGGAGCGCACGCCGGCGCAGTTGGCGGCAATGGCCCCGGCGCAAGTGGCGGCCTATCGCACCCAAGAAGCGTTGGCGGTGCAACTGCCCTACCTTGGCCTTGGCCTGCTGGTGCTGTTCCTGGCGCTGGTGGTGCGGCTGACGCGGTTTCCCGCTGTGGACGAGCCGGCGCAGGGGGAGGGCGGCAGCCTTGCCGCCGCGCCCTTGCTGCGCAAGGCGGTGGTCGCGCAATTCTTTTACGTGGGCGCGCAGGTTTCGATCTGGAGCTATTTCATCAACTTTGCCCAGGATGCCACGCGCATCGGCGAAATGCAGGCGGCGCATCTGCTGGGCTATAGCCTGATGGCGTTCATGGCCGGGCGCTTTGCCGGCACCGCGCTGATGAAGCGGGTGCCGCCGGTGCGGCTGCTCACGCTGTTTGCGGTGATCGCGGCGGGGCTGTGTGCCGTGGCTATCATGGCGAGCGGGTGGACGGCGGTGATCGCGCTGGGGCTCTCGAGCTTCTTCATGTCGATCATGTTTCCCACGATCTTTGCCCTGGGGGTCTCTGGCCTGGGCAGCAAGACCAAGCTGGGTTCCTCGCTATTGATCATGGCGATCATTGGCGGGGCGGTGTTCCCGCCGCTGGTCGGGCTGATCGGCGATCATCTCCATTCGCTCAAGACCGGCATGGTCGTGCCGCTGGCCAGCTTCCTGGTGGTGGCATGGTTTGGCACACAGGCGGCCCGCGCCGTGGCACAGGAAAGAGGCTGACATGCGCGAGGTTTTCCTGCTCGACCTGGCAGACGCAGGTGTGGCCGCCGCCTATGATGCCTGGCACCAGCCGGGCCGCGTGCCGGCTGGCGTGCTTTCCGACATTGTCGGATCGGGCGTGCGCGTGATGGAAATCTATCGCGTGGTCGATCGCCTGGTGATGATTACCGAAACCACCGGCGATGCCCCCGCCACAGATCGCGTAGCCAGCGCTGACTCACATGCGTGGGAGCGCACCATGGACCCGTTGCAAAAGCCGCTGGACGCCGCCCCGCCAGGGGTGAAATGGTTGGCGGCCCATCGCATTTTCAATCTGGCCGATCATCTAGACACAAAGGACCAAGCATGAAGTTGCTGCGTTTTGGAAACCCGGGGGCAGAACGCCCCGGCCTGCTCGATGCCCAGGGAGTGGTGCGTGACCTGTCCGGCGTAGTCGCCGACATTGCCGGCGATACGCTCTCGCCCGCCGTGCTCGACCAGTTGCGCGCGATCGATCCCGCTACGCTGCCGGCGGTGGAGCAGCCTGGCCGCCTGGGGCCGTGCGTGGCCGGCGTGGGCAAGTTCGTGTGCATCGGCCTCAACTATTCCGACCATGCCGCCGAAACCGGCGCTACCGTGCCGCCCGAGCCGGTCGCGTTCATGAAGGCGACCAGCGCGATCTGCGGGCCGAACGATCCGGTTATCAAGCCGCGCGGCAGCACCAAGCTCGATTGGGAAGTGGAACTGGCGTTCGTGGTGGGCAGCCATGTCAGCTATGCCGACGAGGACACCGCACGCGCCGCGATCGCCGGCTATTTCGTGTGCCACGACGTGTCGGAACGGGCATTTCAGATCGAGCGCCACGGCCAGTGGATGAAGGGCAAGGGCTGCGACAGCTTTGGCCCGATCGGCCCGTGGCTGGTGACCGCCGATGAAGTGGGCGATCCTGGCGAACTGGCGATGTGGCTCGAAGTCAACGGCAAGCGCTACCAGGACGGATCGACCCGCACCATGGTGTACAAGCCGGCCTTCCTGCTCAGCTACATGTCGCAGTTCATGAGCTTCCAGCCCGGCGATATCATCACCACCGGCACGCCCGCCGGCGTGGGCCTGGGCCTCAACCCGCAGGTGTTCCTCGACGTGGGCGATGTGGTGGAACTGGGCATCGAAAAGCTTGGCACCCAGCGCCAGGTGGTCGTCGCCGCGCCCTGAACCGGGCTGGCGCTTCAATTATGCGCAGCATGCAAGCCGCGCCGGGCCTTTGCGCCTGGCGCGGCTTTTGCGTGGCGGTACGGCCCAATATGTAACCTATGATGCCAGTTGTCTCGAAAGGGTCGGTACTCTAGTCTGGCCGAATAATACGAGCGCGTGGTTTCGAGGCGAACATGATGTCTTTCGTGCAGAGAGTTGGTCGATTGCGCGAAGATCTGCGCGCGCCACTCTATTTGCAGCTTCAGCAATTGGTGCGCCAGGCGATCGAGACCAAGGTCTTGACCCAGGATGACATGATCCCGGCCGAACGGGATCTGGCTCTCGAATATGGCGTGTCGCGCATTACCGTGCGCAAGGCGATCGATGGCTTGGCGCAGGAAGGCCTGGTGGTGCGCCGGCGTGGTTCGGGCACCTATGTGGCCGCGCGCGTGGAAAAGAGCTTTTCCAAGCTCTCGTCGTTTTCCGAAGACATGCTGGCGCGGGGCCGCAAGCCGAGCAGCGAATGGCTGTCGCGCTCGGCCGGGCTGGTCACGCCCGAGGAATCGCTCTCGCTGGGCCTGTCGCCGGGGCGGCAGGTCTATCGCTTCCAACGCCTGCGCTTTGCCGATGACGTGCCGATGGCCTTCGAAACCTCGACCATTGCCGCCGATTGCCTGGCCGGGATCGATGCCGTCAAGGATTCGCTCTATGCCGCGCTGGAAGCCGAGGGCAACCGCCCGGTGCGCGCGCTGCAACGGCTGCGCGCGATGCCGTTTCCCGGGGAGCAGGCGCGGCGCCTGGGGGTGGAAACCGGCCACGCCGGCCTGCTGATCGAGCGGCGCGGGTTCCTGGGCGATGGACGCGCGGTGGAATATACCCAGTCCTATTACCGGGGCGATGCCTATGACGTGGTAGCCGAACTCAACGCTGGCTGATCGGCCCCCGGAAAAATCTCCCACAAAAAAGGCCCGCTTCCCTTTCAGGAAGCGGGCCCAATTTTGGGTAGGGCCACGGGAGGGTTGTGGCTTTCAGGGTCTTAGAAGCGCCCGGTCACGCTGGCGGAGAACACGCGGCCATTCTTGTAGACCGACGTGGGCGCCTTGGGATCGGAGCTGTACTGGTAATAGGTTTCGTCCAGCAGGTTGGATGCGGTGGCCGTCACCTGCACGTGATCGTTGATCGCGAACGAGATCTGCGCATCGAGCTGGCGATAGGCGTCGGTATAGTCCTGCGACTGCTGGCGGCCGAAGCGGTAGAAGTACTTCGAGCGACGGTTGTAGCTGACCCGCGCCTGGAACGGCCCGTTTTCATAGTAGGGCGAGATCTGGATCGTGTTGCGCGACAGGAACGGCAGGCCGGTGGACGCCTGCGTGTCTGCATCGGCAAACGTGTAGGCGGCCTGGATGCCGAAGCCCCAGATCAGGTTGGTATTGCCCGAGAGCGAGAAACCGGTGACGGTTGCCTTGCCGCCGTTGACCGGGCGCGAGATCGCATAGGTGCGGGTCTGGCCGGTGATCGGGTTGGTCAGCGTGGTGTCGAGGGTTTCGTTGCCGACGTAGTTGCTGATATCGCGGTAGAACACTTCGCCCGAGAGGAAGCTGGACGGGGCGAAGTACCACTCGGCCGAAAGACCGAAGTTGGTCGCGAGGTAGGGCTTGAGGTCGGGGTTGCCGCCGCCGCCGCTCAGCGTGCTGTCATCGAGCGAGAGATAGCCGGCAAGGTCGGAGTAGCGCGGACGCGCCATGACCTTGGCGACCGCACCGCGCAGCACCACGCTCTGCCCGGCATCGTAGATCACGTTGAGGGCAGGCAGGAAGCGGTTGTCGGTCTTGTTGTACTGCACCAGGTTCACGGTCGAGCCGCTTTGGGCGTAGAAGTTGGATTCCACGCTGGTGCTGACGAAACGGCCACCGATGTTGCCGCGCAGCTTGCCGCTTTCGAAGTTGGCCTGGATATAGGCTGCCTTGATGCGCTCGTTGACCAGCCAGTAATCGCCCTTGGACAGGCCGCGATCGTCGGTGAAGTTGCCATACTTCTTGAGCGTGGCGATGATCCCGTCCTTGTCCATGCCGACATAGGGCGCACCGTTGCCCGAAGTGCCCAGGCCATTGTAAAGGCCCGAGTTCAGCACGTTGTAGTCAAGATCAGCCAGCGTGAAATTCTGGTTGGTGAAGATCGCGTTGCTGTAGGTGGTGTTGCTGTTCTGGTGCGAACTGTAGCGGCCACCGAACAGCAGCTTGTTGAACGGGCCGACGTTGATGTCGCGCACGAAGTTGGCTTCGCCGTACCATTCCTTGTCGACCGTGAAGCCTGACTGGGTGGGAATGCCGCCGATCTGCCGGCCGAAGAACTTGCGGCCATCGGTGGCCGTGACGTTTTCGCCGCCCAGCGCGGTGTAGTTGCTGAGCCACTTGGTGGGATCGGTGGCCGGGCGGTCCCAGTTGACGATCGTGTTGCGGCCATTGGCGCCCGAGGTGAAGCCCTGCTGGGTGCGGAAATCGAGCAGGTATTCGGGATCCTTGCCGCCCGAGGCGCGGGTGTAGCCGACATTGCCGGTGATCGCCCAGCCTTCCGGCTTCCAGTCATAGGCCAGCGAGTAGGTGTCGTTTTTGATGCGGGTGCGGCGATAGAGCGTATCGAGCTGGCCGGTGGCGCCGGTCTGGCCAGCCGGAATGCCCGAGAACGTCGCTTCGGTGACCAGGCCGTTGCCATACTTGGCCGAAACCAGGCGCGAGCCTTCATACCCGTAGGTATACATCGAATTCGACACGTTGTCGTAGTTGCCGCGAATGACCAGGCCCGTGGCGGTCAGCACGAGGTTGTCGGCCGGCTTGAGCTGGATCGCGCCGTTGAAGCCCAGGCGTTCGCGATCCTGCTTGAAGAATTCGCGCGCCAGGAACGAGGCAAAGCGGGCGTCGGAGAAATCGGCGCGTTCGGTGGCCGACAGGGCCGAGATCGGCTTGCCGTTGACCGTGGCGGTGGCGGGCGCGTTATCGAGCAGGGCCTGACCGGTACGATACCAGTACACGGCCACGCCGGCGCGGCTGAGCTGCTCCTTGTCGTAGTTCACCGCTGCCAGGATGCCGATGGTTTCATCGGCGTTCTTCCAGCTGTACAGGCCGCCGCCGCGGAAGCTGCCGCGCTTGGCGCGGTCGTTGTATTCATAGCCGCCGTTGAAGCGGATGGTGTTGGCAGCCAGATCGAGTGGCTTGCGCGTGACGACATCGACGGTGGCGCCGATGGCGCCTTCCTGGAGGCGGGCTTCGGGGGTCTTGTACACCACGGCCTGGCTGATGATGGCAGGCGAAAGCAGCGAGTAGTTGAAGCTGCGGCTCGAACGGTCGGACGGGTTGCCGCCCCAGTCGGCCGAGGCGACCGAGTGGCCGTCGATCGTCAGGCGGTTGAGCGCGGGCTCCACGCCGGCGATGGACAGCTGCTCGCCTTCGCCAAACTGACGGTCGACGGTGATGCCCGGCAGGCGCGACAGCGATTCCGCCACGTTGCTATCCGGGAACTTGCCAACGTCTTCGGCGCTGATCACGTCGACGATCGAGTTGGCGTTGCGCTTGATCTCGATGGCGTTGCGCAAGCTGGCGCGGATGCCGGTGACAACGATGCCCGAACCATCGCCCGAACTGCTGGAAGCGGTTTCGCCCGGTCCTTCCGCAGCGGTCTGCGCCTGCGCCGCAATCGGCATCGCGACCATCGCGGTTGTGGCGATCAAAAGGAAGCGCCGCACGTTCATTCCCATTCCCCCAGTTTTTCAGCGCACCGCGCTGATCCCTCGCCGAAGCCCGGTTCGGCCACGTAACTTTTCCCGTCTGGGGATGAGGCCCATTTTGTTACCAAACCCCCATTTGGTTATGCATATGTTATATGTCACACTTCGAGAATCCAGGAAAAAATTGGAAATGTCTTCAATATGTTTCATATTCTCTCTATGAGAATGAAATTTATATATAAAAATTGTTGCCCAAAATGACGGACGGCGCTGTCATTCCGGCGGGTGAAACGCGCAAACGCCGATGGCACCGCGAATCAGCGCGGGGCGGCGCTGGCGGTGTGAATAAGAACCAGTTGTTGATTGGTACTGTTTTGCGCGGCGTGGCGTGGCGCGATGGCGCCGGTGCGCCTCACGCAAGAATGCTCGCCGCTACCGCCCCTGGCGTGGGGCGGTATGGCTTGGCGATGTCAGATGATGGAAATGGTCGGGGAGACAGGATTCGAACCTGCGACCCTCTGCTCCCAAAGCAGATGCGCTACCAGGCTGCGCTACTCCCCGACACGAGCATGCCCTTAGGTTTGCAGGGCGTTGCGTGCAAGCGCGAAGTTGCAGCCGGGGATTATGCTGCCACGCTGAAGCGGGTGGCGTAGCGCTGGCTGATCTGTTCCACCGGCAGGACGACGCAGACATCGACGGTGTTGAACGCGTGATCGATGAACGCGCCATCGCCAAAGCGCGCGCCGCAACGCAGATAGCCCTTGATCAGCGGGGGCAGCGCCAGCATCGCGCGGCGTTCGTCATAGCTGCCGCGCGGCAGGCGTTCGAGCGGCACGGCGCAGCGGGCATTGGGCCGCACCTGCGGGCGCTGTTCTGCCGGGGCCAGGCAGGTGTGGGCCAGCAACGAGAGCGCGGCGGCATGGGCATCGGGATCGATGCCGGAAAACGAGGCGCAGCCGAACATCAGGCCGATGTCATGGGCGGCGATATAGTCGGCAATGCCGCGCCACAGCAGGGAAATCGTGGCGCTGGTGCGGAATGCGGGCAGCACGCAGGACCGGCCCAGTTCCAGCAGTTCGCCGCCGACACGGCCTTCACCAGCCATCAACGGGCCAAGATCGAATTCGCCGGCGCTGTAAAACCCGTCCGCCGCCCGCGCCACGCTTTCGCGCAGCAGGCGATAGGTGCCGACGACCTGGCCATCGGGCACAGTGGTGCCGGGCTGGTCTTCATCGATCACCAGCAGATGATCGCACAGCGCATCATAGGGATCAGCGTCAAGCTGGCTGAGCAAGCCGTGGGCCTGGGCGCCCATTTCATCGAAAAAGACCTGCCAGCGCAGCTTCTGCACTGCCACGAGATCGGCGCCGTCGCGCGCCAACCGCACGGCCAGACGCCGCTGCCGCTTGTCCATTCCGATCACTTCGCCCATCGAACGCGCCCTCCGTTCGGAACGCGATAGCGCACGGGCATGACGCCGGTTTTGCAGAATGATGATGATCGTGGGTCATTTGTGGCACGCGTGTCGCGCGCCTGTCGCAAATGCAGCGCCGCCATGCTCGCGGGGTGGTGGTAGGCCCGGCAGGATTTGAACCCGCGACCTAGCCGTTATGAGCGGCCAGCTCTAACCACTGAGCTACGGGCCCCCGTTGCGCCCCATGCCGTTAAAGCGCTGCCGCGCACTTGGCAAGAAAGCGTATGCGGCGCAGCGCGATGGCGGTTTCAGATCAGGGCGGCCTGCATGATGTCAGACACACTGGCAGGCTTGATGCCACAGCAGGCCAGATGGGTGAACACCACGCGCCACCAGTCATAGAGCTGGTCAAGCTGGCGGGCATCGCGCACATAAGGCGTGTGCCCAGGGCGCAGCGACGGGCTGTGGAACGAAAACACCAGGATCGGCAGGCCATCGGCCAGCGTCAGGTCGATGCAGCGGATGGCCTCGGCCGCAGTGACGCCTTCGGGCGTGAACGGCACGCGGTTCATCAAGCCGGCGCGCGCCATCGCCCCGCGCAGGCGCGGCACGCGCCACAGGCGGGGAAACAGCCATGGCCCCTGGCGCCGCAACACCCCGGAAAACACCGTGGTCAGCGGCAATTCCATCAGCCCGCCCTGGCGATCGACCCACCAGGGATGCAGCGGCAGCGCGGTGAAATCGGGGCCGCCCTGGCTGGAATAATCGAAATGGCTGCGTACCGAGGTATCGATCGCGATGCCCGATTCGGCCAGGATCTGCGCCGTGGCCGCCCCCACGCCATAGCGCCCGGCGCGATAGATGCGGGGCGCTTGGCCAAACGCGGCCGAGATCGTGTCGCGCAGCTTGACCAGCTTGGCGCGTTCCAGTGCCGGTGGCAGATTGCCGGCAAAGCTGTTGAATACGTTCAGCTGTTCCTGGTGCGGCGGATTGACCCAGGGATGCAGCTGTACCCCGATTTCGGCGCGGCCATGGCGAACGGCATCGCCCAGCGCCATGCCCACAGCCGGATCGCTGGCGATGGGATAGTCGATCAGATAGATCGGGGCGACACCGAACCCCTCGCAGAATTGCTGGAACTTGGCGAGGCGCGGCACATGGCTCAGGCCGTGGCCGGTACGCTCGAACGGCTTGGCCCAGTCGAATTCCTCTTCGGTGTCGACGGTGACGACGAAACGCTGCCCGAATTCAGGGGCAAAGTGCACGCGGGCATCGGGCGGGGGCGAGCGGGTGATCCGCGCCGGTGCGCCCTGGCGCTCGCCTTCGCCCCCAAGCCGCGATGGCACCGTGGTCAGCCCGCCTGCGCCGGGGTGGCGCTATCGCCGCCGACAAGATCGTGCGGCGAGACAGCAGCGGGCAACTGTGCGAGCAGCCGCGCACCTTCGCGGCGCAAGCCACCGCCCATGGCCCGCAATTCCGCTGCCGCCAGGCGCAGGGCAAAGCCATTGCCCATCATGCCGCCAGGGCCCAGGCCGCCGGCCTGTTGGCCACCGCCCTGGCTGCGGGCGCCATCGGCGGCAAACAGCGTGGCATCGTCGCGCATGGCGAGCGTTGCCGGCAATGGCAGGTCGAGGCGCACGGCTGTGGGCGCGCTATCGCCGGGAACGGGCGCGGCGAACGTGATGGCCAGGCGCTCCCCCGGCGCCGCCGTGCTGGCGATTACCGCGAGCAGGCGCCACATCGCATGTTCGAGCTCGGCCGCGGGGGCTGCAACCCGTACCGGTTCTGCCGGGGGCTGCCAGCGCAGGCGCACTTCACGTGGGCCGATCACCGGATCGAGCTGGGCCAACTGCCGGCTGACCAGCGCGGCCAGATCGATGCCGCTGTCGGGCGCGGGCATCTCGGCAGCGCCGGTTTCCAGCCGGGCCAGCCGTTCCAGATCTTCAAACCCGGCCAGCATGCGGGCGGCATCGGCCGCGATGCTGGCGGCCAGGCTGCGGTATTGGTGCGGCGTGGCGCCAAATACCTGCTGCTGGATCATTTCGGCAAAGCCCTGGATCGCATTGATCGGGGTGCGCAACTCGTGCAGCGTCTGGCGCAGGCGATCGGCGCCCTGGGCCACCGGCGCCTCAGCAGCAGCCGGGGCGCTGGCCAGGCTTGCGGCCGGGCGGCGCAGGCAGGCGCGATAGCCGGCAAAGGCGCCGCCAGCGCGGGTGAACACCGGCACGGCATCGCATTGCCAGGCGCCCGCCACGGCCGGCGCACCATCGAGCATGAGCAGCCCGGCGGTGATCGGCAGCCGCGCGGCAAAGGCGCGGGTGCTGCGCGCATCGAGCCGCGCGGGCGCATGCGGCTGCGCGGTGAAGGGGCGATGGCCGACCAGCATCGGCGCCCAATCGGCATCGGCGGCAACCACCGTGCCGAGCGCATCGATCGCGATGGCGATGCTTTCCGGGCGCAGTGCGGTGGCCGGTGGCTCGTCGGCAAAAGGCAGGCGCGGGTGCGGATCAGCCGCAGTGGCCAGGGCAGGAGCGCCGGGGCTGGCGGCACCGGTGGGGCGCGCCTCACGGTCGCGGCGGAACGCCTCGATCCGCCGCACGATCGCGCCGATGCCCTCGCTCGCGCTGGCAGAAAGCAACGGGGCGGGCGATTCGGGCAGAACGGCCTCTATCGGCTCTGCTGGCGGCGCCTGCGCCACGATCGGATCGACCTTAGCCATCTGATCAACCGGCGCGGACAGCGCAAAGTCATCAATACCCAGCCGCGCGAGCAAGGCATCGACCGCAGGGCTCAGGTCGCGGCGGTGGCGCAGGAAGCCGCGCGCGTGGATCGGCAGGCGCGGCACGAGCGCGAGCCAGTCTGCCTCGGCAAGCCGGGCGGCGCGGATCGCGGCCAGCGCCAGGCGCGGCGCCTGCGCGGCAAAATGGCTGACCAGGCGGGGATGGCCGAGCGGCGTGCCGGCGAGCAGTGCGGGGGCGCCCTCATGGCCGCCGGGCGCCGTGGCGATTTCGTGGAACAGCGCATCGAGCCGGGCAAGGGCGGCATCGTGCGGCGCGGCCCAGGCATCGGGCGCCACGCGGCCCAGCAGATCGGCAAGCTGCCGGAACTGCACCCGCATGCCTGCCGGCCCGGCGGCGCGGGTGCGCAGCACGGTTTCCAGCCGATCGTCCACCACCAGGGCGGCGCCAGCCGTTGCGGCATGCGCAGGCGTCAGGGAAGGATCAAGATCGGCAGGCATCGCTCTGGCGCCAAGGCATCCTGTTGTGCGGTCTTCTGCCATGGGGCAATGCCTGGCGAGAGGCAAGCCGGTTACGGACCGTTTCGGAACTCATCCTTGTGCCTTTATCGGTCAGGTTTTTAAGAAAGTGTGGCGAACCCGCCCGCCATGCGGTGAATGGTGATCCGTTCATCGTGGAGCGGGTTTTTCCACACTATGCACCGGCTTTGGTGATGGTGCGTTGCATTGCAGGACAATTGCGATATGAGCTAATAATATTAGCTTCACTGCCAGCGGTGACGCACAATCTTGCGGGTCGAGCGGCTAAAGAACACGAACATGGCGACATTGGACGGAATTGACAGGCGGCTGCTGGCCGAGCTTCAGGATGAGGGCCGCGTAACCAACGTGGAACTGGCCCAGCGCGTGGGCCTTACGGCGCCGCCCTGCCTGCGCCGCGTGCGCGCGCTGGAAGAGGCCGGCGTCATCCGCGGCTATCATGCCGATCTCGATCCGGCCAAGCTGGGTTTCGCGATCACGGTCTTTGCCCTCGTCAGCCTGAAAAGCCAGGCCGAGGAATCGCTGCGCCAGTTCGAAGAGCATATGCGCACGCTGCCCGAAGTGCGCGAATGCCACATGCTCAATGGCGAGATCGACTTCATCCTCAAGATCGTCAGCCGCGATCTGCAAAGCTTCCAGGAATTCCTGACCAGCAAGCTGACGCCCGCGCCCAACGTGGCCAGCGTCAAGACCTCGCTTACCATTCGCACCGCCAAGCAGGTGCCGGGCGTTCCATTCACCGAGTGAAGCGGGCCTAGCCTCCCCATCCTCTTTAGAGGAGGGGAGAATGGTGGCGGGCGCCCTTTAGGGCAGGGAACCGCCGCGCGGGTTACTGCGCGGCCTTGGCCTGCTTGTGGTGGCGGATCACTTCCTCGATCACGAAGCGCAGGAATTTTTCGGAAAATTCCGGATCGAGCCGGGCATCCTCGGCCAGCTTGCGCAGGCGCGCGATCTGGCGCTCCTCGCGGCCAGGATCGCTGGCGGGCAAGGCTTTTTCGGCCTTGTAGGCACCCACGGCCTGGGTGATGCGAAAGCGTTCGGCCAGGATGTGGATCATCGCGGCATCGATGTTGTCGATGCTCTGGCGATAGCCGGCCAGAACCGGATCGGTGCCTTCGGCGGATGCGCTCATGTGCTTTCGGGCCTTTGTCAGTGGGGTATGCAAAAGTGTCGCTCTGCCGCTACCGTGCAACTTGCGACTTGCCAAGCCGTGCACCACGCGCCAAGCGGGCAGCAATGACTGCTACCCTCCATACGCTCCCCCGCAAGGCCGAACCCTCGCTGGCGCCGCTGATGGCGCTGGTGGCCGACGGCATGAACAGCGTCAACGCCGTGATTCTCGATCGCATGCAATCGCGTATCCCGTTGATCCCGGCGCTGGCCGGCCATCTCATCGCCGGCGGTGGCAAGCGCATGCGCCCCATGCTCACGCTCGCCGGGGCGGCGCTGCTGGGTTATGGCGGCAGCCGCCATTTTAAGCTGGCCGCAGCGGTGGAGTTCATCCACACTGCCACCCTGCTGCACGACGACGTGGTTGATGGATCGGACATGCGGCGCGGCAAGAAGGCCGCCAACATCATCTATGGCAATCCGGCCACCGTGCTGGTGGGCGATTTCCTGTTCTCGCGCAGCTTTGAACTGATGGTCGAGGATGGCTCGATCAAGGTGCTGCGCATCCTGTCGGGCGCATCGGCCGTGATTGCCGAGGGCGAGGTCGACCAGCTGGTGGCGCAGCGCCAGGTGGAAACCAGCGAAGAACGCTATCTCTCGATCATCAACGCCAAGACCGCCGCCCTGTTCGCCGCTGCCTGCCGCATTGCCGCCGTGGTGGCTGAGCGGGACGAGGCAGACGAACTGGCGCTCGACGCCTATGGCCGCAACCTGGGCATTGCGTTCCAGCTGGCGGACGACGCGATCGACTATGATTCCGACGCTTCGGAAATGGGCAAGGACCAGGGCGACGATTTCCGCGAGGGCAAGATGACGCTGCCGGTGATCCTGGCCTATGCGCGCGGCAACGAGGAAGAGCGCGGGTTCTGGCGCGATGCCATCGCCGGCAATCGCAACAGCGACGCTGATCTGGCCCATGCCATCACCTTGATTCGCAAGCATGATGCGGTGAATGCCACGCGCGAGCGGGCGCGCCATTATGCCCAGCGCGCGATCGATGCCATTGCCGGCTTCCCCGCCAGCGCGGCCAAGGCGGCGATGGGCGAAGCGGCCGAATTTGCGGTGGCGCGGCGGTATTGATCAGGGCGTGACGAAGCCTGGTGCTGCGCCGCTTCAGCGGAATACGTGCACCAGCCCTTCGATCACCGAAGATCCGGCCAGCGGGCCGATCAGCATCATCACCAGGTTGATCGCCACCAGCACCACCACGATGCGCTGCCGGCGCGGGGTGAGCCTGGGCGCCGGTTCGGGCTGGCGATTGGGTGGGGCTGGCGGCCACGGATCTTTCAGGTCAAGAAACATGGGTCCTCTCGGGGCAGGCCGTGCCGCGATCGGGCACCGTTGCCCATTGTGGTATCATGGTTCTGACCGCGTCGCATCGGTCCTCATGGGAAGTTTGGCCCGATTCGGCGCTACTGGCTTGTTTCCCAACGCATAAAGGCATGGCTCATGACTGCGACCCCGTTCCGTCCCGTCCTCTATCTCAAGCGTTCGTGCCCGTTCTGCCTCAAGGCGGTCGCCTTCCTGGCCGAGGCCGGGCAGCTCGACAGCGTGGACCTGCGGGCCTTCTGGCCCGGTGACGAGGACGAAGCGCCGATCCGTGCGGCTCTGGCGCCGCATCTCGACAAGGTGACCTTTCCCACGCTGGAAGTGGAGCCGGGCCGCTTCATCGCCGATTCCGATGCCATCGTCGCGCTCTATGCGCAAAAGGCCGGGCTCGATCCCGCGACAGCGCCGTTCTACCAATATGTCATGGCCGGGCCGTTCCGCCGCCTGCGCGAGGCTTTTGCCGAGCAGCAGGAACTGGAAAAGCTGCGCGCGCAAGGGTGATGTAGCGGGGCCTTGGTGGCACGCTGTGCCGGCCCTCGCCAAGGCCGGGCCAAGGCGATAAGGGCAGGCGGGTGACCGATCTGCCCATCCACGCCGTCTTGCCCGAACTGCTCGCTGCCCTGGCCGCCGGCCCCAATGCCGTGCTCATCGCGCCGCCGGGCGCGGGCAAGACGACCACGGTGGCCACGGCCTTGCTGGGCGAGGCGTGGTGTACCGGCACGGTGATCCTGTTGTCGCCCCGCCGCGTGGCGGCGCGCGCTGCGGCCGAGCGCATGGCCGACCTGCTGGGCGAGGCGCCGGGCGAGACGGTCGGCTATCTCACCCGGCTCGACAGCAAGCGATCGGCACGCACCCGCGTGCTGGTGATGACCGAGGCGATCTTTGTCGCCACGATCCTGGCCGATCCCGAACTGACCGGCGTTTCGGCCGTGCTGTTTGACGAAGCGCACGAACGGCATCTCGATTCCGACCTTGGCCTGGCGCTCGCGCTGGAAGCGCAAGGCGTGCTGCGCGAGGATCTGCGCGTGGTGGTGATGTCGGCCACGCTCGACGGCACGCGCTTTGCCGGGCTGATGGGCGCGGATGCGAACTGCCAGGCGGCGGTGATCGAAAGCGCCGGCAAGGCCCATCCCTTGCGCATTCGCTGGCTGGGCAGCAGTCCGCAGTTACGCACCGAGCAGGCCGTGGCCAATGCCATTGCCCTGGCCTGGGGCGAAGAGACAGGCGACATTCTGGCGTTCCTGCCCGGCGTGCGCGACATCGATCGCACGGCCGAAATCCTCGCGCAGCGTCTGCCCCACGCGCTGGTGCTGCCGCTGCACGGGCAGGTCGATCCGGCAGGTCAGCGTGCCGCGATCCGCCGCGATCGCGAGGGCCGGCGCCGGATCGTGCTGGCGACGGCGATTGCCGAAACCTCGTTGACGCTTGATGGCGTGGCAGTGGTGGTCGATGCGGGACTTTCGCGCCGGGCAGAGTTTGACAAGGTGGCAGGGGTGACCCGCCTGGTCACCACCCGCGCCAGCCAGGCCGCCGCCGCGCAGCGCGCCGGGCGTGCCGCGCGCCAGGGCCCGGGCGTGGCCTATCGCCTGTGGGAAGAAGCCGCCCACGCCGGGCGTGCGCCGTTCGATCCGCCCGAAATCCTCAATGCCGATCTGGCCCCCCTGGCGCTGACTCTGGCGCAATGGGGCGCGGGCGATCCGGCGGCGATGGCCTGGATCGATCCGCCGCCGGCTGCGGCGATGGCCGCCGCGCAGGCCAGCCTCGCCGCCTTGGGCGCGCTGGATGGGGAAGGGCGCATCACTGCCCACGGCCGCGCCATGGCCAGCCTGCCGATGGAGCCGGCGCTGGCGCACATGCTGCTGTTTGCCGCCCGCCATGGCGCGGCGCAGGATGCGGCACGGCTGGCGCTGCTTTTGCAGGAACGCGGCCTTGGCGGCAGCGGCGATGATCTCGCCCGCCGGTTCGATCGCTGGCAGGGCGATCGCGGGGCGCGGGCCGATGCTTCGCGCAAGCTGGCCGCGCGCTGGGCCAATATGGCGGAACGGGCGGCGCGGGGGGGCTTCGACAAGCGCAGCCCGAACGGGGGGGAGGGCATGTCCCAAGGTTCCGTTCGCCCTGAGCCCGTCGAAGGGCGCCAGCGCAACGCCGCAAGGCCGCCGCTAGCGGTGCTGCTCGCCGAAGGCTTTCCCGATCGCATCGCCCGCGCGCGCGGCGCCAGCGGAGAGGAATGGCTTTCGGCCGGTGGGCGCGGCTATCGCCTTGATCCCGCCTCTCCGCTGGCCACCGCGCGCTGGCTGGTGATCGGCGATGCGCAGGGAGAGGCCAAGGGCGCCCGCATCATGAGCGCGCTGGCGCTTGACGAGGACGACGTCACCACCTGGCTGGCCCACCGCATGGACCAGCGCCACACCCTGACATGGAACGCCGGCGAGGGCCGGGTGGAAGCCCGGCTGGAGCGGCGGCTGGGCGCGATCGTGCTGGCGCGCGTGCCCGATCCGTCGCCACAGCCGGCAGCGGTTACGGCGCTGCTGCTTGATGTGGTGCGACGCGAAGGGCTGGCGGCGCTGCCGCTGGGCGCTGCGGCGCAAGCGCTGCTGACCCGCGCCCGCTATGCCGGGCTGGCCGCGCTCGACGAAGCGACCCTGCTCGCCGATCTGGAGGAATGGCTGGCCCCCTTGCTGGCCGGGCGGCGCGATCTGGCCATCGCGGCAGGCAAGCTGCACGAGGCGCTGGAAAACCGGCTGGACTGGAACGAGCGGCAGACGCTCGATCGGCTGGCGCCGCCGCACTATCGCTCGCCCGCCGGGTCCGGCCATGCCATCGACTATGCCCACGAAGGCGGTCCGGCGGTGGAACTGCGGGTGCAGGCACTGTTCGGCCTCGATCGCCATCCTACCATCGGCCAGCCGCCGCGCCCGCTGCTGCTCTCGCTGACCTCACCGGCCGGGCGGCCGATCCAGACCACGGCCGATCTGCCCGCGTTCTGGCGCGGATCGTGGCGCGATGTGGTCAAGGACATGAAGGGGCGCTATCCGCGCCATCGCTGGCCCGAACAACCGTGGACCGAAGATCCCAGCCTCAAGACCCGCAACGCGTTCGAGGCGACGCGCAAGGGCTGAGCAAAATCAGCTTTCCTGCGCCTGTGGCTCGGTAATGATCCGTTCGCGTGCGGCGCGCAGGTCGCCGCCTTCGATCTGGATCTTGAGCCGCTCCTTGTCGCGCGCGCGGTACATGTCTTCGGCGCGGGTGATGATTTCCTCGCTCACTCCGGTTTCGGCCAAGGCCAGGCGCGCCATCTTCACCGCCGATTCCATCACTTCGCGGATCACCCACTTGGCCGGGGAGCCGCGCAGCCGCACCACCGCGCGCCGATCGAACGCGCGCACGAAGAGCGCCGCCTGGGGAAAGGCCTGCTGCACAGCTTCCAGCGCGGCAGCGTCCATCTGGTCGCCATCCATGCAGAACAGGATCAGCGCGGCCTCGTCCGCGCCGGCCTGGCGCAGCAGGTCGAGCCGGGTGCCATCACCGAAATAGACCTTGGCCCCGAAATTGCTGGCGACGTCGATCATTTCCACGTCGGTATCGATCAGCGTAACCGTCAGGCCGCTGGCGTTGAGCATCTGCGCCACGGTCTGGCCAAAGCGGCCATAGCCCACGATCAGCGCATTCGCCGCGTCGCCGGTGGGCCCTTGGCGTTCGCCCTTCACCGCGCGCGGATCGTTGCGCAGCGGCTTGGTCAGCGCCATCAGGAACGGCGTGGTGGCCATCGACAGGGTCACGATCGCGCCAAACAGGCTGGCCGCCTCGGGCGCGATCAACTGCGCGTGCTGCGCCTGGGCAAACAGCACAAAGCCGAATTCGCCGCCCTGGCTCAGCAGCAGGCCCAGCGCCAGCGCGCCGCGCCACGGCATGCGGAAGGCAAGGCCGATGCCCATGATCACCACTGCCTTCACCGCCACCAGCGACAGCGCCATGGCGATCACGAACAGCGGTCGCTCGGCAATGGCATGAAGATCGAGCATCATGCCCACGGCCAGGAAGAACAGGCCGAGCAGGATGGAGCGGAACGGCTCGACATCGGCTTCCAGTTCGTGGCGATAGGGGCTGTCGGCCAGCATGACCCCGGCGATGAACGCGCCGAGCGCGGTCGACAGGCCCAGCGCTTCCATCACTGCGGCCGAGGCCATGACCGTGAACAGCGCGGCCACCACGAACATCTCGCGCTCGCCCAGGTTGCCGATCAGGCGGAACAGCGGCCGTATCAGATAGCGCCCGGCCAGGATCAGCCCGGCGATCGCCAGCACGGTATAAAGCCCCAGTTGCCAGCCCGGCGGGCCATTGGCATCGGCCGGATTGCGGCTGAGCGCAGAGATCAGCGTGATCATGGGAATGATCGAGAGATCCTGGAACAGCAGGATGGCAAAGGTCCGCTCGCCAAACGGCGTGCGCAGCCGACCCGAGGCCTGGAGCATCGGCAAGACCTGCGCGGTGGACGAGAGCGCCAGCGGCAGGCCCAGCGCGATGGCGGCCGTCAGGCTGAAATCGGTGCCGAAGTTGATTACTGCCGTGATCGCCGCGCCGCACAGCACCACCTGCAACAGCCCCAGGCCGAGGATATCGCGCTTCATCCGCCACAGCCGCGACGGGTTCAGCTCCAGCCCGACCAGGAACAGCAGCAGCGTGATGCCGAGTTCGGCAATGCCCAGCTTCTGCTCGGCCTCGCCCACCAGGCCCAGCACCTGCGGCCCGACCACGGCACCCGCCAGCAGGTAGCCCAGCGTGGCCCCCAGGCCCAGCCGGCGGAACACCAGCACGAAGACCATGGCAAAGCCAAGCAGCAGAAAACCATCGTGAAGCATCGAGGGGGGCTGGTTCATGCCTCTTGCCTCGCCTTCCCGGCCGCCCGCGTCAACCCATCGTGGGCCAGCCGCGGCAACAAGGCGGCCGGGAACGGCGGCGCGTTGCGGGCGATCACTCCACGCGGTGGAAGGTGGTGGTTTCGAGGCCGGGCATGGCATTGCCGGGCCAGATGATCGTTTCAGTCATCGATCGCTGGTCTTTGGCGACCGCATAGACGCGCGTAGAAACCGGGGCGCCGTTCTTGCCCAGGGTCATCACCAGCGTGTTGGGCGCAGGCTGGCGCAGCGATACCGTGTCGATGAAATCCATCGTTCCCGTCACCGGCGCGGGCACGCCATCAAGCGCCGCGGTCGATTCCGCCTTGTGGGCGGTGCCATCAGGACCGATCATGTCGACCATGGTTGTCCAGCGGCCGTCGGCGGCCTTGGCGAAGGCAATGGTGACCTTCTGCGGCCGCTCCTCGGCGGGAATCCGCGTCACATCGAGCGACCAGCGGCCGAGCAGCGGCATAGTCTGGGCAGGGGGGGCCTTGGCCGCCGTCGCCTGCGCCGTTGGAGCGGGCAGGACGGCCCCGGTGCGGGGCGGCAGCACCTGTCCGGTGGAAACCAGCAGGCCTGCGGCGGCAAGCGAAAGTGCGGTAAGCATGGCAAGCAATCCTTTCGACCATCGGCGCCCGACGATGCGGGGCGCCGCTGCCGTATCGGGCGCCTTGCCCGGGCCGGTAAGCTCAGGATTTCTGTCCCAACTTTTTTGGGCCGCCAGCATCCGCGCCAATTCGCGGCTGCTGCCCACCCCGGTCTTGCGCCGCGCATCGCGCAGCCGCTCGTTGATCGAGGCTTCCGACCGGCCCAGTTGCAGCGCGATGGATTTGACCGTGTGCCCCGCCGTCAACAGGCGCAGGACCTCGCGTTCCTTGTCGTTCAGTGCCGCAAGCGAGACGGGTGCAGGTTCCGGGGCTGCCATGCCCCTTGCTCACCATAGGTGCCCCACAGCGTCCATCCCAAATTTCTTGGGTGACGATGGCATGCGTGACGCGGTGGATGTGGTGGGCGCAAAAATGGTGCCGGCTAGAGGAATCGAACCCCTGACCCCCTGGTTACAAAGCAGGTGCTCTACCAACTGAGCTAAGCCGGCATTGGTGCGTGGGTTTCGCGCATAGCCTCAACTGGCCCCGAACGTCCAGCCCTCGGTGCGGGCAATTTCAGGGGTGAGGGCGGCGGGGTGCCACAGGGCGGGCGTGTGCGCCACGGTGCGCAGCCACGCGGCGGTGATCAGGGCGTCGCTCTGGTGATCGTCGATCGCGCCGGCGTGGCCAAAGGGGGCACTGCCCAGCGTGGCGAGGGCGTGGTCGAGGCTGGCGCCGTCGCGGATCTTGGAACGGCTGGCAGGGCGGCCGGCTGCCATGGCGGCGATGGTGGTATAGATTTCGCAGACCACGCTGCCCTGCGGGGGCAGGGGATCGATCGGCCAGACCGCGATCTGTCCACCCAGGCGGTGCAGCACGCGCATGCCCGAGAGGCTGGACTTGCCCACTTGCGCTGCGCCGACCAGGTTGAAATTGCTGTATGGCTTGCAGCCCATCGCCTCTTGCGCGCGCTCGGTCACGCGCAGGCGGCCACGTCCGACCGGAAAGCGATCGCCGCAGCGGCCGCCGTGGCGGCGGAAATGGCGCGAAGGCTCGGTGGCATCGACGAAGCCGTTGACGCCCAGATGCGGCTCGTCCGCGCACAGCGTATCGACCATGGCCCACAGCGCGCGCGCGTCAGCCGGGCTCGCGTCCCAGCCGGGAAAGAACGCGCCGCAATCGGCAAAGGGCAGCGACTGGCCCAGGTCCATGCCCACCATGCTATCCGACGGCAGGTGGTGCAGCAGCCAGTCGAGCACCTCTTGCCGCGACCAGCGGTGGCCGGGGCGCACCAGCCCGGGGGCCGTGTCACCGATTGTGCAGTGGGCGAGAGCGATGCCCTTGTGGCGCTCTCCCGCCGCGCCTGACCAGTCGATCGCCACGAAATGGGCAAAGCGGCTCATTCGTCCTCGATCGGCGCGTCGCCCCGCCGCTCGCGCCGCTTGCGGTCCCACCAGTCCAGCCGCTTGACGATCTCGCGCTCGAACCCGCGCTCGACCGGGCGATAGAATGCCTGGGCAGCCATCTCTTCGGGCCAATAGTCGGCGCCGGAGAAGCCATCGGCGGCATCATGGTCATAGGCATAGCCCTTGCCATAGCCGATGTCCTTCATCAGCTTGGTCGGAGCGTTGAGGATATGCGCCGGCGGGCTGAGCGATCCGGTGTCGCGCGCGGCTTTCCATGCCGCCTTCATCGCGCCGTAGGCGGCGTTGGATTTGGGCGCGGTGGCGCAATAGAGGCAGGCCTGGACGATCGCCAGTTCCCCCTCGGGCGAGCCGAGGAAGGTATAGGCATCCTTGGCGGCCAGGCACTGAGTGAGCGCCTGAGGGTCGGCCAGGCCAATGTCTTCGCTGGCAAAGCGCACCAGGCGGCGCAGCACGTACATCGGGTCTTCGCCCGCGACCAGCATGCGCGCCATCCAATAGAGCGCTGCCTGCGGATCGGACCCGCGCAACGATTTGTGCAGGGCGGAAATGAGATTGTAGTGCCCATCGCGGTCCTTGTCGTACACCGCCATGCGCCGCATCAGGAAGGCAGACAGGCCTTCGGGATCGAGCGGCGCGGGCAGATCGACATCGAGCAGCGTTTCGACCTGGTTGAGCAGGAAGCGCCCATCGCCATCGGCCGAGGCGACCAGCGCCTCGCGCGCGGGGGGTGTCAGCGGCAGGGCCAGGCCGGTTTCCTCTTCCGCGCGGCGCAGCAGCTCTTCCAGCGCGGCGGCGTCGAGGCGGTGCAGGATCAGCACTTGTGCACGGCTGAGCAGCGCGGCGTTGAGCGCAAAGCTGGGGTTTTCGGTAGTCGCACCGACCAGGGTGATCGTGCCGTTTTCCACCACCGGCAGGAAGCCATCCTGCTGGGCGCGGTTGAAGCGGTGGATCTCGTCCACGAACAGCAGCGTGCGCCGCCCGGCCAGCGCCATGGCTTCGGCCTCGGCAAACAGCTTCTTCAGATCGGCCACGCCCGAAAAGATCGCGCTGATCGCGATGAAGCGCATGCCCACGGCATCGGCCAGCAGGCGCGCGATCGAGGTCTTGCCGGTGCCCGGTGGCCCCCACAGGATCATCGACGAGAGCTTGCCGGCGGCGACCATGCGGCCGATCGCCCCTTCCGCGCCGGTGAGGTGGCCCTGGCCGATCACCTGGTCAAGCGCACGCGGGCGCAGCCTGTCGGCCAGCGGGCCGTGGTCAAGCGGCTGGGATCGCGGGGTTTCCTGGGGTGGCGGGGCAAACAGATCGGCCATGCGGCACCGAGATAGGGCCTGCGCGCGAAAATTTCTCGAAAAATTTTAGCCAGGGTCTTGCGTAGATGCTATTAAGATATATCTTAGCTGCATCGTGATGAAAGGAATAACGATGCGATTTGATAGTGAACGCCCCGCACGGGGCAAGTTCGGTGGCTGGCGCGGAAGCGCTGGCGAAGGCCATGGTGGCCACTGCGGCGGCGGCCGGTTCGCCGAGCGCATGGTGCGCAAGTTTGCCGGCCGTTTTGACGATGAAGGTGGTCCTTTCGGTGGAGGCCCCTTTGATGGTGGTCCCTTCGGCGGCGGCCCGTTTGGTGGCGGCCGGGGCGGCCGCGGCGGCGGTGGGCCGTTCGGCCGTGGCCGGGGTGGCCGTGGGCGCATGTTCGCCGCGGGCGAATTGCGCCTCTTGCTGCTGAGCCTGGTCGCCGAGCAGGACCGCCACGGCTATGAACTGATCAAGGCCGTGGAAGACCTGACCGGCGGGCAATATGCCCCGAGCCCGGGCGTGGTCTATCCCACCCTGGCCTTGCTGGTGGACGAAGGCCTGATTGCCGAGGCAGCGGGCGAAGGCACGCGCAAGGCGTTTACCGCGACCGACGCGGGCCGCGCCGAACTGGCCGGCAAGACCGAGGAACTCAAGGTCATCGTCGATCGGCTGACCAGCCTGGCGCAAGCCGGCGCCCGCGAAGCCAGCCCGCCGGTGCGCCGCGCCTTTGCCAACCTGGCCCTGGCCTTGCGCCAGCGCGTGGCGGGCGGTTCGTTCGACAACGACACGGCGCTCGCGGTAGCCGACATTCTGGACGAGGCCGCGCGCAAGATCGAGCGGCTGTGATGACACCACGCCGGAGTGGCCAACAGGCCGCTCCGGCGCCTTGGTGGGGGACACGATTGGAATTGCCAGACAGTTTGCGTCGCTTTAAGTCCGGGGCAGACTTGAAAGTACGTGATCCTGCCAGTGATGCCTGTAACCGATGAACCCATTGCCCGGTTGCACGCGGCCGAGATCGCGGCGTTTCCTTCCAATGAACTGATCACCACGCAATGGCTCCAGGCCAAGTGGCTCTGGCTGGTCGCGATGCTGCTGGCCGCATTGCCGCTGGCCCTGCCGCCCGTGGTGCCGCTGACCGACCTGGCGGGCCATCTCGGGCACTATGCGGTGCAGGTCGATCACGGTCGCTCGGCCGACCTCAGCCGATGGTACAGCTTTCACTGGAACCTTATCCCCAATCTTGGGGTCGATCTCGTCATGGAAGTGCTGGCGCCGTGGCTGGGCCTTGAGCCCGCCTTGCGGGCGGTGGCCGTCGCCATTCCGGTGTTGCAGGTTCTGGGGATTTTCTGCCTGGCGCGCAGCCTGCATGGCAGGATCACGCCGCTCGTGCTGTTTGCGCTGCCTTTGGCCTATAGCTATCCATTGCAGTTCGGCTTCCTCAACTTTGCCTTGGGCCAGGCGCTTGCAACCCTTGCCCTGGCGCTGTGGATTGCCATGGGGCGGCGCGGCTGGATTGCGGCGCGCTGGGCGCTATTCATCCCGGTTTCCGCATTGCTGTGGACGTGCCACTTGGTGGCCTGGGTTCTGCTGTGTGTGTTTGCCGGCATGGATGAATTTGCCCGGCGCTGGCAGCCCGATGCATCGCGCAAGGGCAGGGGGCGCGTGCTGTGCCGGGCTGGCTGGGATGCCGGGCTGGCGGCCAGTTGCCTGGCTGCGCCGCTGATCTTGCGGATCGTCTGGCCGCTGCCACCCAGCGGACATGGGCCGACCGAGGATTTCTTCAACCCCGCGCTAAAGCTCACGTACCCGTTGATGCCGCTGCGCGATCGCTGGCTCGTGTGGGACGTGGCGGGCGCCGTGTTGCTGTTGGGGCTGGTGTGGTGGGGGCTGCGCCGCACAGGGGTGGACCGCGCCAGGCGTGTGGGCACCATGGGTTTGTGGTGGGGGTGCGCGGTTCTGGCCCTGGCCTATGTCCTGCTGCCCGCCACGTTGATCGGTGCCAGCCTGGTCGACATGCGGCTTGTACCCATCATGCTGATGGTGGCGCTGGTTGCGGCTTCGCCACGCTACCCGGATTCCGGCTGGCTGCGCTGGGCAAGTCTGGCATGGCTGGGGGTGGGATTTGCCGTTGCGCGCCTGCTGGGCAATGTCCTTAGTCTATGGCTGGCCGGGCAAACCATGGCGTCAGACCTGGTGGCGCTTGATGCGGTGCCGCGCGGCAGCCGCGTTGCGTCGCTGGTGCTCGAAAGCTGCAATGTATCGATCCTGCCATGGCAGCGAGAGCGGCGCACGCATCTGGGTGGCTATGCCATCGCGCGGCGCCATGCCTTTTCCAACGAGCAATGGATGGTGCCCGGCGGCCATCTGCTCCAGGTAAAGGCGCCATTGGCTGGGGCATTTGCCACCGACGATTCCGAATTCGCCAAACCCGATGACTGCGCCAAGCCCAACACGATCAGCCAGCGCCTGGCGCAGCTGCCGCGCGTGGCGTTCGATTACATCTGGATCATCGATACGGCTGCCGTGCGTCCGGTGGCCGGCGCGGTGCCGGTGCGGCGCACGCCCGGCAGCGTGCTTTATCGCATCGTGCGCTGAACGCACGCCGCTGACTATTTGCGCGTGCGCTTCTGCCGCACCAGGCGAACATAGGTATCGGCCACAGCCTGGTTGATGCGGTCCCAGCTGAATTCCTGGGCGCGCAGTTCACCTGCCGCGCCATGCTGCGCACGCAGCTGCGGGTTTTCCACGTAGGCGCGCAGCGCTTCGGCAAACTGATGCACCGCGCCCGGCGTGATCAGGCGGCCGGAGACATGATCGTCGACCAGGCTCTGGCTGCCGGTGGCGGCAGACGCCACCACGGGCAGGGCGCAGGCCATCGCCTCGAGCGTGACATTGCCGAACGTCTCGGTGACGGAAGGGAAAAACAACACGTCCATGCTGGCCACGCCCCGGCCCAGATCCGCGCCAGACAGGAAGCCGGCGAATACCGCGTCGGGCAGGCGGGTTTCCAGCCATTCGCGCGCCGGACCTTCGCCGATCACCAGCACGCGGAACTTGGCGCCGCGTCGCTTCAATTCGTCGATCGCGTCGGAAAAGACGTCGAGCCCCTTTTCCATCACCAGGCGGCTGAAAATGCCGATCACCACATCGTCATCGGCCAGGCCCAGCGATCGGCGCCATTCCATGCTGCGCCTCTCGGGCGTGAAGATGTCGCGATCGACCCCGCGTGACCAGATGCCGATGTCATAGTTCATGCGCTGCTCGCGCAGCACCTGGGCCATGGATTCCGACGGGGCAACCAGCGCGTCGCAGCGGCGATAGAACCGGCGCAGCATGGCCTCGATCACCGGTTCCAGCCAGGCCATGTTGTAATAGCGGAAATAGGTTTCGAACCGGGTGTGCACCGAGGCCAGCACCGGCAGGCTGCGCCGGCGCGCCCAGGTGACCACGCGGTGGGCGGCAACATCGGGCGACGAGACATGGACGACATGCGGATCGAACGCCGCCAGATCGCGCCGCACCCGGCCCGACAGCGCGATCGGCACGCGATATTCGCCGCGGCCTGGCACGGCCAGGGCAGGAATGCCGATCAGCGTGCCGGTGGGCTCGAACGCCGGATTTTCCACCTTGGGCGAATAGACCCGCACTTGTGCACCCTGGCGCATAAGATGCCCGACCAGGCGATTGAGTGCCTGGTTGGCGCCATCGCGGACATAGTTGTAGTTGCCGCTGAACAGCGCGATGCGCAGCCCGTCGAGCCGGCCAGTGGCCGTCATAGTACGAAGATCAAGTGCCTGAGGATCAGGTGTGGTCTGGTTCACGGGGTGGGAACTCGTCATGGCGGCGCCATAGCGGGCGCGGGGCGGGATGGCGAGAGGCCGGTGGCGACAAATGCCAAGGCGCCAAATGGCAACGCGCCCGCCGGACTGGTCCGACGGGCGCGCCTGTCAGGGTTTCACGCTATGCTGGCGGCGGGTTTACCAGCCGCGATGCCAGCGCGGATAACCGCCATAACCGTAATAGGCCGGGCCGCTGCGATAGACTTCGCGATAGACATAGGTCCGCGGGGGCGGCGGCGGCGGGGCATAATAGCCGCCATAATAGGCCGGGCCTTCATAGTAATAGCTCGGCGGCGGGGGCGGCGGGGCATAGCCTTCTTCCACCACATGGCCGCGGTGCGGATGGTCCGACGCGATCGCAGCACCCACGGCCAGGCCCAGGATACCGGCGCCAATCGCCAGACCGGCGCCACCGCCACCACGATGCCAGCCATGGGCCTCTGCCGGGGCGGCAGTGGCCATCACGGTGGCGCCCAGGGCGCCGGCCAGCAGAACCTTGCTCAAAAGCTTCATGGCTCGTCTCCAACCCGCTGCCTTGTCCAAAAGAGCCTGATGCTCGCAGCGGGGTTCGTTGCAGCAACCTTATGCAACACGCGCTGAACCGGCGATGAAACCTTTGTTCAGGCAATGACAGACATGAAAAAAGGCGCCCCGTTGCCGGAGCGCCCCTTTTCGCTGATCAAGCCTGGCCCGCAAAGGGCCGCAAAATCAGGCGTTTTCCTTCTTGCGGCTGGCCTTCTTGCGCTCGTTGGGATCAAGGATCGCCTTGCGCAGACGCACCGTCTGGGGGGTCACTTCGACCATTTCATCGTCGTCGATATAAGCGATGGCCTGCTCCAGCGTCATGATGCGCGGGGGGGTGAGGCGAATCGCGTCGTCCTTGCCGGTCGAACGGAAGTTCGTCAGCTGCTTGGACTTCATCGGGTTGACTTCGAGATCGTCGGGCTTGGCGTTTTCGCCGATGATCATGCCTTCATAGACCTTGTCCTGCGGGCGCACGAACAGCACGCCGCGGTCTTCCAGGCTGTTGAGGGCATAGGCCACCGCTTCGCCGGTCGCGTTCGAGATCAGCACGCCGTTCTGGCGGCCTTCGATCGCGCCCTTGTGCGGGCCATACTTTTCGAACAGGCGGTTCATGATCCCGGTGCCGCGCGTGTCGGACAGGAATTCGCCGTGGTAGCCGATCAGGCCGCGCGACGGAGCCGAGAAAGTGATGCGCGTCTTGCCGGCGCCCGAGGGACGCATGTCGGTCAGCTCGGCCTTGCGGCGCTGCATCTTTTCGACGACCGTGCCCGAGAATTCGTCGTCCACGTCGATCAGCACGGTTTCATACGGCTCGGTTCGGCCGTTCTCGTCGGTGCCGAACAGCACGCGCGGGCGGCTGATGCCCAGTTCAAAGCCTTCGCGACGCATCGTTTCGATCAGCACGCCCAGCTGCAGTTCGCCGCGGCCGGCCACTTCGAAGCTGTCCTTGTCGGCGCTTTCGGTGACGCGGATGGCCACGTTGGTTTCCGCTTCGCGCATCAGGCGGTCGCGGATCATGCGGCTCGTCACCTTGTCGCCTTCGCGGCCGGCAAACGGGCTGTCGTTCACCGAAAAGCGCATCGCCAGCGTCGGCGGGTCGATCGGTTGGGCGGCAATCGGGGTCGAGACCGAAGGATCGGCCACGGTGTTGGCCACGGTCGCCTTTTCGAGGCCGGCGAGCGCGATGATGTCACCGGCGCGGGCTTCTTCCACCGGCACGCGTTCCAGGCCGCGGAACGACAGGATCTTCGAAGCGCGGCCCACTTCCAGCACCTTGCCATCGCGATCGATCGCGTGGATCGGCTGGTTGAGCTTGATGGTGCCCGACTGCACGCGGCCGGTCAGCACGCGGCCCATGAAGTTGTCACGATCGAGCAGGGTGGCGAGGAAGCTGAACGGACCATCGACGTCGAGCGACGGGGCCGGCACGTGGCTGACGATCTTTTCGAACAGCGGCAGCAGGTTGCCTTCGCGCACGGTTTCGTCGTTGCCGGCATAGCCGTTGCGGCCCGAAGCGTAGAGCACGGGGAATTCAAGCTGCTCGTCGTTGGCATCGAGGCTGACGAACAGGTCGAACACTTCGTCGAGCACTTCCTGCGGGCGGCCATCGGGACGGTCGATTTTGTTGACCACCACGATCGGCTTGAGGCCCAGCGCCAGCGCCTTGCCGGTGACGAACTTGGTCTGCGGCATCGCGCCTTCCGAGCTGTCGACCAGCAGGATCACGCCATCGACCATCGAGAGGATGCGTTCCACTTCGCCGCCGAAGTCGGCGTGGCCCGGGGTGTCGACGATATTGATTCGCGTCGTCTCGTTGGTGGCCGGATTGGTCCATTCCACCGAGGTGCACTTGGCCAGAATGGTGATCCCACGTTCCTTTTCCAGGTCGTTGGAATCCATCGCGCGTTCTTCCACGCGCTGGTTGTCGCGGAAGGTGCCGGATTGGCGGAACAGCTGGTCAACCAGCGTGGTCTTGCCGTGGTCGACGTGGGCGATGATCGCAATATTGCGCAAGGGCAGTGACATGAAAGGCTTTCTTCGACAGACCGTAACGTGCGGCCGGGATACTGGAGCTTGCAGCAGGCGCTGTGTCGGGAACATCCCGTCATCTCGGTTCTGGCCGCACTTGGGCGCGCGCTTACTCGTTATTGTGCGTTGCCACAAGGGCGAGCGGCAAAAGAGCCTGCCGCGATGATGTGGCGCAGGCGCAACAGTACCGCCAAAACGCCGCCAAATCCGGCCGAAATGCCCGGAAATGACACGGATTGCGGTTTATGGCCGAATGTAACCGCGCTAGCAAAAGGACGCGGCGAGGCTGCGCGACACGGGGGGTGTTGCCAGCCACGCGGTCAACAGGGCGCGCATACCACAAGACATGCAGGGTCGGGGCGAACACAGCGATGATGCACGGCGGCGCCGGCTTGCGGTAAACCGCAAGCTGCTGATTACGGCCGCTTGGCTGCCGCTTGGCCTAGCCATCGCGCCCACCGCCCATGCTGCCGGCGATGGCCCGGCCGAGGTGGCCGCAAGCGGCGAGGGGGCAGATGGCACTATCGTCGTCACCGCGACCAAGCGCGCAGCCAGCCTGGAAGACGTGCCGGTGGCGGTCAGCGTGGCCAGCGGCGAGGCCATCGCGCGGGCACAGATCCGCGATCTTAAGGATCTGACCAGCCTGGTGCCCTCGCTGTCGATGCAGCAGTTGCAGAGCCCGGCCAACGTCAACATCTACATCCGTGGCTTTGGCAACGGCGCCAACAACAGCGGAATCGAACCCTCGGTCGGGGTCTTTGTCGATGGCGTCTATCGCTCGCGCACGGCAGCGCAGATTGCCGATCTGCCCGATGTGGAGCAGGTGGAAGTCTTGCGCGGCCCGCAATCCACGCTGTTCGGCAAGAACGCGTCGGCCGGGGTCATCTCGATCATTACGCGCCTGCCGCAGTTCACGCCTGGCGCGGATTTCGAGGCGAGCTATGGCAACTATAACGCCCAGGTGTTCAAGGGTTTGGTCACTGGTCCCTTGACCGATACCCTGGCGGTGAGCGTGGCCGCCGGGCGCAACCGGCGCGATGGCTTTATCGTCGATCCCGATAGCGGCCAGCGCAGCAACGGCCGCAACCGCTGGTTCATGCGCGGCCAGGCGCTGTGGCAGCCGGGGGACGATCTGTCGCTGCGGGTGATCGGCGATTATGGCCTTATCGACGAGGTGTGCTGCGCGCCGGTCAATGTCCAGTCCTCGGCCGCGACGCAGGCGGTCTTGGCAGTGGGCGGCAAGGTCAATGCGCCCGATGCGATCTATGCCGATCAGGCCTGGTGGAATTTCGATTCGACCAACCGCATCGCCAACTACGGCTTTTCCGGTCAGCTCGACTACAAGGCCAGCCGGTTCAAGCTGACGGCGATTTCGGCGTGGCGGCGGCTGACCTCGGCCACCAACCAGGATTCCGATTTCACCAGCGGTCAGATGCTGGCGCGCAATGCCCAAGACCTGACGCTGTCGACCTTTACCGAGGAACTGCGCCTGGCGACCGACCTGCCCGGGCCGTTCAACGCGCTCGCCGGGGTCTATTACTTCAACGAGGCGCTGGACCAGCGCAATGCCATCGCCTTTGGCCGGGACATGCGCGCCTATGCCAACCTGCTGGTGCAGGGGGCGAGTGCCGGAGCATTGAGCGTGCCGTTGCTGGAGCAGGTGCTGGGCGGCCTGGACGGCGATCCCGCCCGCTATGCCGGCCGCTTCTTTGCCAGCGGGCAGGGTTCCAACGAACGCTATCGCCTGCGTAACGAGGCGTTCTCGGCATTTTTTCAAGGCGATCTCAAGCTCGGTGGCGCGCTCACGCTGACGGCGGGTGCTGCCTTTACCAGCGATACCAAGCGCTATGCAATCGTCGGCGAAACCACCGACGCTTTTGCCGGCGTGGACCTTGACGGTCGCGCCTATGCCCCGTTCCGGCAGCAACTGCTGGCCGCCGCCGGTTTTCGCGCGCGTGGCGTGAATCCGCAGAGCCCGGCGGCGATCGCGGCCTTTGCCCAGGCCGATCCCCAGGGCTATGCCGCCGTGTTGGGGCGCGCTGCGGCCAATGCCAACAACCCGGCGGCCAATCCGCTTGGCGCCCTGCGCCGCCTGCAGCTGTTCCCGCCCTATGTGAACGTGCCCAATGCGGTGGAGCCGGGCCGCACGCATGACCAGCGACTGACCTGGACAGCGCGTGCCACGGTCATGCTCAACCGGCATGTGCACGCCTATGCCAGCGTCGCCACCGGGTTCAAGGCCAGCTCGATCAACCTTTCGCGCGACAGCCGCCCGTTTCCGGCCGATCAGGCCGCGTTGGAGGCCGCCGGCCTGGCCCAGGTCAACCAGACCTATGCCACCCGCTTTGCCGGGCCGGAACGCACCACCGTTTATGAGCTGGGCCTCAAGGCGCAATGGGGGCTGGCCACGGCCAATATCGCCGTGTTCGACCAGACCATCAGCGGCTTTCAGTCCAACGTCTTTACCGGCACCGGTTTTGCGCTGGTCAACGCCGGCAAGGAGCGCGTGCGCGGGGTGGAGGTGGAAACCGTGCTGCGCCCGACGCCGGGCCTGACGCTTTCGGGCAGCGCGACCTGGCTCGATCCGCTGTACCAGGATTTCACGATGTCGGCCGTAGGCGATCTGTCTGGCCGGCGGCCGGCCGGCATTCCCGCCCTGTCGTTCACCCTGGCGGGGCAATACGAGCACTGCCTGGGCCGCACCGCGCGGCTGTTCGTGCGGGCGGATTTCCATCATGAAAGCCCGGTGATCACGGAAGAGGGACTGCCCGGTTTCCTTGATCTGGGCACGGCCGCCGCGATCGCCGCGTCGGCGCAATACAAGCGGCGCATCGACGAAGTGAATGCCGCGCTGGGCCTGACCCCCGGCGCCCGCACCGAATTTACGCTGTGGGTGCGCAACCTGACCAACAACCGCACACTGACCAAGGTTTTCGATTCGGTGGCCCAGCCTCTGGCTATTTCGGGTTACACCAACCAGCCGCGCACCTATGGTGCATCGGTGCGTTATCGCTTCTAACCCGGACGCGAAGCGCAAGACTTGCAAGGGGGCTGCCTGGCGGCCCCCTTTTTCTTGTCATGTCGATATTTTTCTGGCTGTTTGCCCATGGCGACCAACCGGCATCGGCCGGTGAGCGATGGGGGTATTCGTGTACTGGCTGATCCTGCCCTACAGGCGCATGTTCGAGTTTCGCGGGCGCTCGCGACGGCGGGAGTTCTTCTCGCTGGTGCTGTCGGGGATCGCAGTGTTCCTGCTTTTCTTCAGCGTGTTCATGCCGGTGCATCTTTGGGACAAAGCCGCTGCACCGGAAACAAACCGCTGGGATATCGTTGCCATCTCCGGGATGGCGATCCTGGTGCTGGTCTGGGCGTGGGCGCATATGGCGGTGTGTATTCGCCGCTTTCATGACCAGGACCGCACGGGGTGGCTCTACCTGATCAGCTTCGTGCCTTACGTTGGCGGGCTGATCGTTTTCGTGATGATGTTCCTGCCCGGCACGCCCGGGCCCAACCGCTATGGTGCCGATCCCAAGAACCGCGATCTGACCGACGTGTTTGGCTGAAACCGCCAGGAGAACTGCGCATGAATTGGATGCTGTTGCCCTATCGCCGCTATTTCCAGTTCGCTGGCCGATCGCGCCGCAAGGAATACTGGATGTTCACGCTGTTTGGCCTGCTGGTGAACCTGGCGCTGACCATCGTTTTCGGCCGCACCACCTATACCACAATGGGCTGGTATACCGGGGGCAGCACCCAGCTCAACGGCGTGGGTGATGCCTTGTCTGGGCTGTTCGCGCTGTTCAACTTCATCCCCAGCCTGGCGGTGTCGGTGCGGCGCCTGCACGATATCGATCGTTCGGGCTGGTGGTTTCTGTTGATCTTCCTGCCGATCCTGGGCTGGTTCGCGCTGCTGGTGTTCATGTGCCTGGACGGCACGCGCGGCTCCAACCGCTATGGCTCTGACCCCAAGAACCCCTACGAAGCCGACGTTTTCCAGTGATTACAATTCCCTGAGCGCCTGGGCGGGCCGCGTGCGCAACACGCCGAGCGACCCGCCCAGCGCCATGGCCATCACCACCGCGAGCGCGCCGCCGAGCACGGCCAGGATGGTGCCCCAGCCGGGCAGCCAGGCAAAATCGAACAGCTGCGTCACCACCGCCCAGGCGCCTGCGGTGCCGAGCCCCAGCGCGACACCGGCCAGCAACACGGCCAGCAAAGCCTGTTCGGCCAAGACCAGCACCAGCAACTGGCCCGATCCGGCGCCCAGCACGCGCAGCACCACCGCGTCATAGTGCCGTTGCGCCCGCGCGGCGGCGATGGCGCCGGCCAGCACCGCCATGCCCGCGAGGATCGCCACGCTGGCGGCAGCAAAGATCGCCACCGCCATCTGTCCCAAAAGGTTGCGCGCTTGCGCCAGCACCGGCCCCACCTCGATCACCGAACTGGAGGGCAGGGCGCGCACCAGGCCTGACAGGATCGCGCGCGACACGGCCGGATTGCCCTGCGCCTTGCCCAGTTCGATCGTGGCGGCAAGATTATAGGGGGCATCGGCCAAGGCATTGGGGCTGAACACCAGGACATAGTTGAAGCCATAGCTGTCCCAGTCGATGCGCCGGAACGAGGCGACGCGCGCGCTGCGTTCCACCCCCAGCAGCGATACCGTGATGGTGTCGCCCAGCTTGAGATGGATGGCCTGCGCCAGCTTTTCATCCACCGACACCAGCGGTTCGCCGCGATAGCCGGCCGGCCACCAGCGCCCGGCGGTCAGGACGTTGCCCTCGGGCAGGGCATCGGCAAAGGTCAGCCCGCGATCACCGCGCAGCGCCCAGGCATCATCGGGAATGCGCACCAGATCGGCAACGCGGATCATGTGATCGGCCGGGCCGAACGCCACGATCGTGCCGCGCATCGCCGGCACGGTGCGGATGCGCGCAGCAGGCGCCGCGCCGCGCACCACGCGTTCAAAAGCGGGCAGGCCGGCGGGCGGCACGTCGAGCACGAAATAGTCGGGCGCCTGTTGCGGCACGCGGGCGGCGATGTTGGTGTCAAGGCTGGTCTGCACCCCGGCGAGCAGCACGAACGCCGCCATGCCAAAGCCCAGCGCGGTGACCAGTGCCCCGGTCTGCGCGCCGGGGCGGTGCAGGTTGGCCAGAGCCATCCGCGCGATCGGGTGGCGCGGACGCGGCAGGCGGGCGGCGAGCCACACCAATGCCCAGCCCAGCGCCGCCAGCAGGGCCAACACGCCGCCCGCCGCCGCCAGGAAACCGGCGGCCAGCCAGGGCTGCTCTGCCCCAGCCACCGCAATGGCGGCAATCGTGGCGAGGCCAATGCCCATGGCGAGCGCGCGGCTACGCCAGCCGTCGCGCGGGGGCACCAGGCGGCCGCGCATCAGCGCCATGGCCGGCACGGCACGGGCGCGCAGCAGCGGCGGCGCGGCAAAGGTGGCGGCAATCAGCGCGCCCTGCAGCGCGGCCAGGGCGAGCGCACCGGGCGCCAGTACCAGGCCGGCGGGGATCGGCAAAAGATCTTTCAGCGCCAGGCCGATCAGCGGGGTGGCCGCCACCCCCAGCGCCAGGCCAAGGCCGATTGCCAGCAGCGTGGCCAGGCCCAGTTGCAGAAGATAGATCCGTGCAATGTCAGCCCCGGTGGCGCCCAGGATCTTGAGCGTGGCGATCGCCCCGCGCCGCGCCTCAAGGTAGGAGGCCACGCCATTGCCAATGCCGATGCCGGCAATCAGCAAGGCGGCCAGCGCCACCAGCGCCAGGAATTGCCCCATTCGCGAAACAAAGCGATCGAGCCCGGGCGAGGCCTTGTCACGCGTGCGCAGTTCCAGCCCGGCATTGGGGAACTGGCGGGTGAGGGCGTCGGCTACGGCGTGCGGCTGGGCGGTGGGGGGAAGGCGCAGGCGGTATTTCCAGCGCGCCATGGCGCCGGGCTGAACAAGATCGGTGGCATCGAGCCCGGCGCGGCTGATGATTACCGTGGGGCCCAGGCCAAAACCCTCGCCCAGGCGGTCAGGCTCGTCCGCGATCACCCCGCCGATGCGGAATGTGGCGCTGCCGATCTTCAAGGGCTGGCCAGTGGACACGCCCAGCCGCTGCGCCACGCCCGGCGCGATCCAAGCGGTTGTGGCGTCGGGCGCGCCCACCGCGCGGCCATCGGCCAGGGTGAAACGGCCATAGAGCGGCCAGGCGCCGTCCACTGCCTTGAGTTCGATCGGCACGGCAGTGCCATCGCTGCCGGGCACGGTGGCCATGGCCCGCATGCGCACCCCGATCGAGAGCGTGCCAGCGCGGGTAAAGGCCGCCTGTTCCGGGGCAAAGGCCTGGCGCCCGGCCAGTTCCACCTCCACATCGCCGCCCAGCATCGCCTGGCCGCGTTGATCGAGTTCGCCGCGCACGGCATCGGTCAGCGTGCCGATCGCGGCCAGTGCCGCCACGCCCAGCACCAGGCAGACGACCAGCAGGCGCAAGCCCCTGAATTTCCAGTCCAATCCCCGCCGGGCCAGTGTCCAGGCCGTGCCCCAGCCCAGGCCTCGTTTTTGGGTGTCGCCGGCCAGCGCCGTGGCGGTCATCGGGTTTCGTCCGCCACGATGCGGCCATCGGCCAGGCGCAGGATGCGGCCACAGCGCTGGGCCAGCGCTTCATCGTGCGTGACCATCAGCAAGGTTGCCCCGGCCTGGCGCGCGCGATCGAACAGCAGATCGGCCACGGCTGTGCCGGTCGCGGTATCGAGGTTGCCGGTCGGTTCATCGGCAAACAGCAGCGCCGGGCGCGGGGCGAGCGCACGGGCAATGGCCACGCGCTGCTGTTCTCCGCCTGAAAGCTGGCCGGGATAGTGATCGAGCCGGTGGGCCAGGCCCACGGCGGCCAGTTCCGCTTCGGCCCGCGGCATGGCATCGGCCATGCCGGCCAGTTCCATCGGCGTGGCGACATTCTCGCGCGCGGTCATCGTTGGCAGCAGGTGAAACGCCTGGAGCACGATGCCGATGCGCCCACGCCGCGCGGTGGCAAGGCCATCTTCATCGAGCGTGGAAAAATCCGCGCCGGCCACAGACAGTACGCCGCCGCTGGCGCGTTCTAACCCGGCCAGCACGGCCAGCAGGGATGACTTGCCCGAGCCCGATGGCCCCAGCAGGGCCACGGTTTCCCCGGCCATCACGGCAAGGTCCAGACCCTTGAGAATATCGACACGGGCGGCGTCACGGCCAAGGGAAAGGGTGAGTGCGCGGGCGGAAATGAGCGGGGCAGGGCTGGTCACCGCGCGGGAGTGGCATAGACCGCAAGCATCTTGCAACCGGCCATTCCACCAACGACATGGGGGCAGCACCTGTCTTTATGGGAAACCCGATGCGCGCGCCTGTTTATGCTGTTCCGGTTCTTGCTGCCCTGGCCTTGCTGCCGCTTGCCGGCTGTTCGCGCGACAAGGCGCCCGATGCGCTGGAAACGCGGGGCGCGACCACGGCTGCAGGTGCGCCAGTCGCCGCCGCTGTGCCGGCAGACGCGCCGGTGATCCTGGCATTTGGAGACAGCCTCTATGCCGGATACCAGCTGGACCAGGGGCAAAGCTATCCGGCGCGGTTGCAGGCGGCGCTCAATGCCGCGGGGGTCAAGGCGCGGGTGATCAATGCCGGCGTTTCGGGCGATACCACGGCGGCGGCGCGGCAGCGGCTGGCCTTCACGCTGGATAACCAGCCGCGCAAGCCGGCGCTGGTGATGGTCGGCCTGGGCGGCAACGACATGCTGCGCGGCCTGCCGCCGGCACAGACCCGCGCCAACCTCGATGCGATCCTCGCGGAACTCAAGCGGCGGGGCATTCCTGTGATGCTCACCGGCATGCTCGCCGCGCCGAACATGGGGGCGGATTACGTGGCCGCGTTCAACCCGATCTGGCCGGCCCTGGCGAAAAAGTATGATGCCGCGCTGGTGCCGTTCTTCCTGCAACCGATCATTGCCCGGCCGGCGCTGCAACTGCCCGATCACATGCACCCCAATGCGCAAGGGGTGGATGCGATCGTTGCCGCCACCCAGCCAGCCGTGGCCCAGGCCCTGGCCAAGGCCTTGCACCAAAATAACCCGTCACCCCGGGCTTGACCCGGGGTCCTGCTTTTCCTTGGTGCGTCACGAAAACAGCGGGACCCCGGGTCAAGCCCGGGGTGACGTGGGTTTTGTTGGTTGCGGATCAATCCCGCACTGCCGCTCCATCGTGGACCTGCCACATCGCCGCCTCACCGGCGATTTCGGCAAAGGGCGCCGCTTCGGTGCCAGTCATCCACACTTGCGCGCCCGAGGCAGCGAGCCGTTCATAGAGCGCGGCGCGGCGCAGCGGATCGAGATGGGCGGCGATTTCATCGAGCAGCAGCAGGCGCGGGCGCGGTCCGGCGGTCAGTTCGGCATGGGCCAGCACGATGGCGATCAGCATCGCCTTCTGCTCCCCGGTGGAGCAATCGGCCGCCGGAGCATCCTTGGTGGCCAGGCGCACGGCCAGATCATCGCGGTGCGGGCCGATCAGCGTGCGCCCGGCCGCGCGATCGCGTCGGCGGCTCTGACGCAAGGCGCTGCGCAGGGCCTCTTCATCGGCCGGGGTTTCGCTGGCATAGGCCAGCGACGGCCGGGCAAAAGGCTGTTCGGGAACGGTTTCCAGCACGGCGCCAAGATCGGCCACGAGGCTTGCCCGCGCGGCGACGATCGCTGCGCCGGTCTGCGCGAGTTGCGTTTCCAGCGCGTCGAGCCAGGCGGGATCGGGTTCGCGGTCGTCTGCCAGCAGGCGGTTGCGTTCGCGAAGGCCGTTTTCATAGCGGGCGCTGGTCTGGGCATGGCCGGGCAGGCGGGCCAGCACCAGCCGATCGAGGAAACGCCGGCGGTTGCCCGCGCTTTCGGCAAACAGCCGGTCCATCGCCGGGGTCAGCCAGGTGAGCGAGAGCCATTCCGCCAACCGCGCCGCCGGTGCCTGTGCGCCGTTGACCTTGACCAGGCGGCGGCCGGGCGCGGCGGGCTGGGTATGCGTGCCGAGCACCACTTCGCCCGCTTCCATCTCGGCCGCTACGGCAAAGCTGCCATCACCATGGCGCGCGGCCATTTCGGCCGGCTGGGCACGGCGCAGGCCCCGGCCCGGCGCCAGCAGTGACAGCGCTTCGAGCACATTGGTCTTGCCCGCGCCGTTTTCCCCCACCAGCACGTTGAAGCGCGCCATGCCATCAAGCCGGGTGGCCGCATGGTTGCGAAAATCGCGCAGGGTCAGGCGGGTTAGCGCCATGGGTTTTGCGGGGGGCGCTTGGTTTCCACCACCCCCCGACCCCCTCCTCTGAAGAGGAGGGGGAGAACCGCATCAAAAAGCCCCCTCCTCTTTAGAGGAGGGGGGTGGGGGTGGTGGAAACCTGAAACAACACCTGCAGACATCATCCCTGCCCACGCTCCAGCAACCCGTGCTTTTTCAGGCAGTGACGCAACTGGTCATAGGTCACGCCCAGCGCCTTGGCGGTCTGCCGCTGGTTATAGCGGTTGCGGCCCAGGTGATGCTCCAGGATGGCGCGTTCGTGGGAATCCACCGCGGCGCGCAGATCCTGGATCGTATCGAAATCGGCGGGGCTGGCCGCGTGCTGCAGCACCGTGGTGCAGGCATCGCTGGCCGGCGCCATCAAGGCGGCGGGTTTCCACGGGCTTTCAAACGGATCGAACTGTACATGCGCGATCGGGCGGTCAGGATCGTCCCAGCGATAGACCGCGCGTTCCACCACGTTGCGCAGTTCGCGCACGTTGCCCGGCCAGGCGTGGGTTTCCAGCTGCTGCTGGGCATGGGCGGCAAAGCCGGGCCAGGCATCCCATTGCAGTTCGGCCGCCATGCGCCGGCCGAAATACTCGGCCAGCACGGCCACGTCACCCTCGCGCACGCGCAGCGGGGGCAGGGTGATCACCTCGAAGCTGAGGCGATCGAGCAGGTCTGGGCGAAAGCGGCCTTGCGCCGCCATCCTGGGCAGATCCTCGTTGGTGGCAGCGACGATGCGCACGTCCACGCGGATCGGCCGGCTGGCGCCGATGCGCGTCACCTCGCCATATTCCACCGCGCGCAGCAGGCGTTCCTGCGCGCCCATCGACAGCGTGCCCAACTCGTCGAGGAACAGCGTGCCTTTGTCCGCCTCTTCAAAGCGGCCGACGCGCGCGCGGGTCGCGCCGGTAAAGGCGCCGGCCTCGTGCCCGAAGAGTTCGGCCTCGATCAGGGTTTCGGGCAGGGCGGCGCAGTTCATCGTCACCAGCGGTTCCTGCCAGCGCGTGGACAGGCGGTGCAGGCGTTCGGCGATCAGTTCCTTGCCAGTGCCGCGTTCACCGATCACCAGCACCGGGCGGCGCATCGGCGCGGCGCGGCTGGCCCGCTCGACCGCGTCGAGAAAGGCGCTGGATTGGCCGATGAACTGAACTTCGCGATCCATGGCCCAACATTTGGCATATTTTCCCAAGTGCGGGCAAGATGCGCCATTCTACGGGGCGGAGAATTTTCGGAAAACGGCGAAAATCAGCCGCTTTTCGATTTTGGCACGGGCCTTGCTGAATACAGGACAACCGCTCTGGAGTAACCCCGATGACCACCGCCCCGTTCTTCTCCACCCGTCTTGGCCGCGCCGCCCTGGTCAGCATTGCCGCGATGCTGGCGATGAATGCAGTGGTCCTGGCCAACCATATGCCGGAACTGCCCGGCCTGGGCCACAGCGTCCACGCCGCGTCGGCTGGCCACACCGGCATCACCCGCTCGGTCGCGGCGATCACCGGGGGCCTGGCATGAATTCCATTCTCGAACCCGTGCCGGCAGGCCCGCAGTCTTCCGGCGGTTCCTCGCGCTTTGACGATGCGCTGCGGGCCGCCCGGATGCGGCCCTCGTCGGGGACCGGCCAAAGTGATACGAACGCCGCAAGGCCTTTTTTCAACGGAGCAAACCTGATGGGCATCTTTTCGCGCACGCGCGATATCATTGCCGCCAATTTCAACGATCTGTTGGACAAGGCCGACGATCCGGCCAAGATGATCCGCATGATCATCCTGGAAATGGAAGAGACGCTGGTCGAGGTGCGTGCCTCGGCCGCGCGGACCATTGCCGACCAGAAGGAAATGCTGCGCCATGTGGCCAAGCTTGACCGCCTGCAGGCCGATTGGGCCGACAAGGCCCAACTCGCTCTGTCGAAGGACCGCGAGGATCTGGCCCGCGCTGCCCTGATGGAGCGCAAGAAGGCCGCCGACATGGCCGACCAGCTCCGCGGCGAAGTGGCGGTGCTCGACGATTCGATGCGCGCCTATGAGCAGGACATCGAAAAGCTGCAGACCCGCCTGCGCGAGGCCCGCAGCCGTCAGACCGCCATTGCCGCCCGCCTGGAAAGCGCCGAAAACCGCGTGCGCCTGCGTGCCCTGATGACCAGCGAGCGCGTGGACGAGGCGCTGTCGCGGTTCGACCAGCTCGAACGCCGCGTCGATTATGCCGAAGGCCGCGCCGATGCGCTGAGCATTGCCGAAAGCGGGACGCCCAGCCTGGCCGACGAGATTGCCGCCCTCGCCGGGCAGGACAAGATCGACGAGGAACTGGCCGCGATGAAGCGCGCCATGGGCAAGGAGGGCTGATCACCATGGGCGATATGGACCTGACGCCGTTCTTTGCCTTGGTAACGCTGTTCGTCGCGCTGCCATGGATCGTGCTGCACTACATGACCAAGTGGAAGACCGCCGCAACCCTGACCAGCGGCGATGAGCAGCTGCTGGAAGAGCTTTATCGCGTCGCCCGCCGCCTGGAAGAGCGGATGGACACGGTGGAGCGCCTGGTGGCCAGCGAAAACCCGCAATTCCGCCCGGCCAGCCTGGCGGCCGAGCGCACCAACCACCAGGCCGACCTGTCGGAACTCGATCGGCTGATGACGCAAACCAAGGGGACCGTGAAATGAGCGCTGCCCGTACCCGTTTCTATCGCGACAAGGTCAACGGCAAGTTCATGGGCGTGTGCGCCGGGATTGCCGACTACACCGGGGTTGATGTGCTGTGGGTGCGGCTGGCGTTGATCGTCGGCACCTGCTGCGGGCTCGGCTTCCTGCCGATCATCTATCTCGCGCTGGGTTTCCTGGCTGAAAAGAAGCCCGCCGCGCTCTATGCCGATCGGCAGGAGCAGAAGTTCTGGCAGGGCGTGCGCCAATCGCCCGCCCGTTCGGCCCGCGAAGTGCGCGCCTCGTTGCGCGACATCGACCGCCGCCTGGCCGAAGTCGAACACTTCTACGTCTCGAGCAATCCGCGCCTGGCTCAGGAAATCGAAAGCCTGCGCTAAGCCACCATCCCATCCCATCCCGGCACTTCGAAGGGGACTGCTGCCATGGATCACGGAACACTTGCCCTGCTTATCCCGCTTGCCCCGTTCATGATCGCAGGCCTTGCGATCTGGACCCGGCACAGCCGGCGGATGGCGGAAATCCAGGCCAACGCCACGGCCGAAAAGGCCGCACAATATGCCGTCCAGAACCAGGCGCTGGAAGATCGGGTGCGCGTTCTGGAACGCATCGTCACCGATGGTGGCTATGACGTGGCCCTGCAGATCGAGGCGCTGCGCGATGTCAACCGCATCGAAGGCAGCCAGCACGACGGCGCCGCCCGCGCCCCGGTTTCGGGCAAGCTGCAATGACTGCCGCCGGTGCCATCGTCCTGCTGGCCTTTGCCACCCTGGCCACTTTGCTGGTCGGCCTGGTAATGGCAGCGCAGGCCTGGTCGCGCCGGATGGATCAGCGCGAGCGGGAAATCATCGCCACCACCCGCGCCACGGCCGAGCAGGCGGCGCAATATGCCGCCCAGACCGCCCGGCTGGAACAGCGCGTGCGCGTGCTGGAAGGCATGATGCAGGGGCGTGAGGCTTCGGCCATGCCCCAGTTCAACTGATCGCGTTTACCCGCCCTCCCTTTTCCCCCCGCCCGATTTACCCGGTCCAGCCAAGGATTTCCTACCCGTGAGCTTTGGAGCCACTCTTGTTGCCATCGTCGCGATCCTGGCCTGGGCCAGCCTGCGCCACCGCCGCCACAGCGCCCAGCAGGATACCTATCCCATCGCCGATGCCGCGGAAAATGCCGCCCTCGCGCGCGAAGTGGCTGCGCTGCGCAGCCGGGTGGAAGTGCTGGAGCGCATCCTGACCGATCAGCGGGGATCGACCGACCTTGCCCGTGAAATCGAATCCCTGCGCGATCGTTGAGGCTTGAGGTGGGCTGGTTCCCGCTTTAGGCGGCGTGGACAAATTCCGCAGTGCCACGGCTGGAAGCAAAAACCGCCAGTTCAAGGAGGCGAGGAAGCGGAATATCGGGAATATTGCGCGGCGAGCCGACGCGGCAATGGCGGTTTTTGGTCCAGCCCCGGAGGGGTTGCCCTGCAAGAGGCCCTGGCAGCGTTGCTCCGCCTTGAAAGAGGCCCACTCTTCCTGCGGCCTCGCGCCTCGCCAGGGCCTCTTGCAGGGCAACCGTGGCATTGCGGAATTTGTCCACGCCGCCTAAGGCCCAGCCCATGCGCACCCTTGCCGACATTCTCGAAGAGTACGAGTTCAGCGATGGCGATGAACGCTATCGCTTGCTGATCGACCTTGGGCGAGAGCTTGAGCCGATGCCCGATGCGCTGAAAACCGATGCCACGCTGGTGCGTGGCTGCTCGGCAGCGGTATGGGTCTATCCCACCGAGGGGGAGGGCGGCGCCCTGCATTTCCTGGCCGATAGCAACGCAGCGATCACCAAGGGCATCATTGCCCTGGTCCTGGCCGCCGTGCAGGACCGGCCCGCTGCTGAGGTGGCAGGCATGGACATTGCCGAGGCGCTGGCGCCGTTCAATCTCAAGAACCAGCTTTCATCCAACCGCACGCAGGGCCTGCCCAACATGATTGCGCTGGTGCGCGAACACGCCGCGCGCCTGGCTGCGGCGGGCTGACGGCGGGCATGGTCCGCCGCCATCTCTGGACGGCTGCGGGCCTGTTCTTTGTCGGGCTGGGCACGGTGGGCGCGTTCCTGCCGCTGCTGCCTACGGTGCCGTTCCTGCTGCTGGCAGTGTTCTGCTTTGCGCGCGGCAACCCCGCGTGGGAGCAGCGCCTGCTCGATCATCCCAAGTGGGGCCCGCCCTTGCGGGAATGGCGCACCCGGCGCGCCATCCCCCGCCGCGCCAAGAAGGCCGCGCTCGCCACCATGGCGCTGAGCGTGGGGGTAACCGCGTTCACCGCCGGCTGGCCCTGGGTGCTGATCCCGGCAGCGGTCATGGTCTTGAGCGGCACCTGGATATGGACCCGCGCCGAATAGGATATCGCATGCAGCTTGCCGCCATCCATCGCTATTCGGTCAAGTCCCTGGGGGGAGAGGCGCTGGAGCGCGCCACGATCACCACGCAGGGCGTGGCCGGCGACCGGCGCTGGATGATCGTCAATCCGCAGGGGCGCTTCCTCACCCGCCGCGAACTGCCGGCGATGGCCCTGCTGCAGGCCGTGCCCCATGCCGATGGCGGCCTGACGCTGCACCATGCGGCTGCGCCATCGGTAAAGGTGGCGGTGCCGACCACGACCGAGCGCCGCGCGGTCAAGGTGTGGGGAGACAGCCTGGCAGCCACCCCTGCTGGCGCCGTGGCCGACGCCTGGCTTTCGGCGCGGCTGGGCCAGCCGGTTCACCTGGTCCACATCGGCGATGACGTGATCCGCCCGGTCGATCCGCGCTATGGCCAGCCGGGCGATGCCGTGGGCTTTGCCGATGGCTTTCCGCTGCTCGTCACCACGCAGGAATCGCTCGACGCGCTCAATGCGCAGTTGCCCGCGCCGATCACCATGGCGCGCTTTCGCCCCAACTTGGTGATCACCGGGGCGCCTGCGGCCTTTGCCGAAGAGGGCTGGACCAGCTTGCGCATCGGCGCGCTCACGCTGCGGCTGGTCAAGCCCTGCACGCGCTGCGTGATTACCACGCAAGACCCGCAGACGGGGGAAAGCCATGACCGCGAGCCGCTGGCCACGCTGCGCCGCATGGGGCGGGTGTGGCAGCGCCAGCCGGTGTTCGGCATGAATGCCGTTCCCGATGGCGCCGCCGATCTGGCCGTGGGGGATGTGGTGGAGCTGGGCTGAACGCTCCTCCGTCAGGCCTGCGGCCTGCCACCTCCCCGCCATGCGGGGAGAATCTCTTACTCGACCGCTTCGCGCAGCACGGCGATGCCGGCGGCGCGCTGTTCGCGCAATTCGCGCTTGAGCACTACGGGATCGCGCGCGACGACAAAGCCGAAGCTGACCCCGCCTTCCTTGCCGATCGTGGCATGGTGCAGCTTGTGCGCCTGGACCAGTCGCTTGGCATAGCCGCGCTTGGGCACCCAGCGGAACCAGCGCTGATGCACCAGGCCATCGTGGATGAAGGTATAGATCAGGCCATAGACCAGCACGCCCATGCCGATCCAGGTGCCCGGCCACCAGGCATGCGCGCCCAGCACCACCGGGCTGCCAATGGCGAACATCGAAATCGAAATGGCCGCGCCGACCACGGCGTAGAGATCGTTCTTTTCCAGGAAACCATCGTGCGGTTCGTGGTGATCACGGTGCCACGCCCAGCCAAAGCCGTGCATGATGTATTTGTGGCTGGACCACGCGACCAGTTCCATGGTGGCAGCAGCGCCCAGCACGATCATGATGGCAAGCAGGATATCCATGGCCAGCGCCCATAGCGCAATGCACGCGCGGCGGCGATGCGTTTTATCGGGCAGGGCTGGGGGGCGTTGGGCAAGTTATCAAGCGCGCCCCGCCATCCTTGCTGAAACCCGAACGCGCGGATCGCGTTTGGTTCAGGATCACTTTGCCAAACCATGATCATCAAACGGCGCGGGCGCTCAATCGCCAGGCGTCGCTGACAAGCAAGGAGTAAAGCCCATGAAAAAGCTCATTCTCGCCGCGCTGATCCCGGCCACGGTGGGCCTGGCTGCCCCGACCCTGGCACAGCCCGCGCCGCCGCCGCCCGGTGGCTGGCACCACGGCCCTGGCCCGGCAATGGGCGGCTGGATGACGCCGCGCCGTGACGCTGCGATCCGCCAGGATATCGGCCAGCTGCGCTTTGCCATCGACCGTGCTGTGCGCAACCGCACCATCTCTCCGCGCGAAGCAGCGCCGTTGCGCCGCCAGGCGATGGTCGTGCAGCGCCAGTACAAGATGTATGCCCGCGATGGCCTGAGCCGCGACGAAGTGCGCTGGCTGGCCAGCCGGGTCAACCAGATCCGCCAGCAGCTGCGGATGGAACGTGCCGACTGGGATCGCGATCGCTGGTGATCGGTGCCAGTCAGGCTCGCCCTGGCATCGCCTGAACCCCGGTTTGAGGCGTGCCAAGGCAGCGCCGGGACAGAAAATGACGCATGCCCCCGCGTGTTCTTGCCGTTTGGTGCTTGAAATGCGCGGGGGCGATGCTTAACCGCACTGCATGACCAGCACCGGCAAGACGCTCTACGAAAAGATCTGGGATGCCCACGTCGTGGAAAACCGCGAGGATGGCACCAGCCTGATCTATATCGACCGCCATCTCGTTCACGAAGTGACGAGCCCGCAGGCGTTCGAAGCGCTTCGCATGGCCGGGCGCAAGGTGCGCCGCCCCGATCTGACGTTGGCGGTGCCCGATCACAACCTGCCCACCACCGCGCGCCGCGATGCGGCCGGCCATCGCATTCCCATCGCAGATCCCGAAAGCGCCCAGCAACTCGCCGCGCTGGAGCGCAACGCGCCCGAGTTTGGCATCCGCTATATCGGCGATGCCGATGCGGCGCAGGGCATCGTCCACGTCGTCGGGCCAGAGCAGGGCTTTTCGCTGCCCGGCGCCACGATCGTGTGCGGTGACAGCCACACCGCCTGCCATGGTGGCCTGGGGGCCTTGGCCTTTGGCATCGGCACGTCGGAAGTGGAGCATGTGCTCGCCACGCAGACCCTGCTGCTCAAGCGCAGCAAGACCATGGAAGTGCGCGTCGAGGGCACGCTCACGCCGGGCGTTTCGGCCAAGGACGTGGTGCTGCACATCACCGGCGTGCTCGGTGCGGCAGGTGGCACCGGCTATGTCATCGAATATACCGGCCAGGTTATCCGTGACCTGTCGATCGAGGGCCGCCTGACGGTTTCGAACATGGCGATCGAGCATGGCGCCCGTGCCGGCCTGATCGCGCCTGATGACAAGACCTTCGCCTACGTGAAGGGCCGCCCCTATGCGCCCAAGGGCGCCGATTGGGACAAGGCCGTGGCTTGGTGGAAGAGCCTGGCAACCGATGCCGGCGCGCAGTATGACAAGATCGTGGTGATCGATGCGGCCGATATCGCGCCGTCGGTCACCTGGGGCACCAGCCCCGAAGACGTGCTGCCGATCACCGCCACGGTGCCCGCGCCGGAAAGCTTTGCCGATCCGTCGAAGCAGGATGCCGCCCGCAAGTCTTTGGAATACATGGGCCTGGCGCCGGGCACTGCGCTCGACACGGTGGAAATCCAGAACGTCTTCATTGGCAGCTGCACCAACAGCCGGATCGAAGACCTGCGCGCCGCCGCCGCGATCCTCAAGGGCCGCAAAAAGGCCGACAATGTGCGTTGGGCGATCGTCGTGCCCGGATCGGGCCTGGTCAAGGCCATGGCCGAAGACGAAGGGCTGGACGTGATCTTCAAGGACGCGGGCCTTGAATGGCGCGAGCCGGGCTGCTCGGCGTGCCTGGGCATGAACCCCGACAAGGTGCCGGCTGGCGAGCGCTGCGCCTCTACCTCGAACCGCAATTTCGTCGGTCGCCAGGGCCCCGGCGCGCGCACCCATCTGGTCAGCCCGGCCATGGCCGCTGCCGCAGCGGTGACCGGCCGGTTGACGGACGTGCGCGAGCTGGTGTGACCGCACCGGTTTGAACGACTCGCGCAAATCCGCCTTTGCCCCGGTGGTTGATGCGCAGACCCGCGTGCTGGTCTGCGGCAGCCTGCCGGGGGAGGCGTCGCTGGCCGCTGGGCGGTATTATGCGCATCCCAAGAACCAGTTCTGGCGGCTGGTGGGTGGGGTGATCGGGCGCGATCTGGTCACGCTGGATTATCCCGAGAGGCTGGATGTGCTGCGCAGCACGGGCATCGGCCTGTGGGACACCGTCGCCAGCGCCACGCGCCGGGGCAGCCTCGATACCGCGATCAAGGCGGCGCAACTGGCCCCACTGGCGCAGTTGGCCGCCCGCCTGCCGGCCTTGCGCGCGATCGGCTTCAACGGGGCGACGGCGGCGCGTCATGGCCGTGCGCAAATGGCCGATCTTGCTGAAATTTCATTCATTCAACTGCCGTCAAGCAGCCCGGCCTATTGTGCGGTGACACTCGCGCAAAAGCAGCTGGAATGGAATTCTCTGCGGAAATTCCTCGATTGAGCGTTGCATTGTGCGGCAAGCGGGCCAATTCTTGCAGCCCATAAGAAGGAGGAAGGCGTGTCCAAGAAGGAAAACTGGGCCGGAACGGCTGTCCTGGCAGGAGCGGCGGCCGTCGGGTCTGCGGCACTGGCGGCGGCGCTGCTCTATACCAACCGCCGCAAGGAACGCGCCCAGAAGGTGGCCGACAAGACCCCGCTGGGCGATGCCCCCGAAACCGATTGAGGCCCCAAGACCGAACGACAGCAGGTGGGGCTGATCGTTTCCTGCCTGCACAGGCTATTTCCGCCGTTGCGCAGGGCGTGGCGGCGGCTATAGCGGGGGCATGGAACCGGTAAACCACATCGAAGGCCGCGCCATTCCGTTCGGCCGCAAGAACATCGACACCGACGTGATCATCCCGGCCAAGTGGCTCAAGACGATCAGTCGCGAGGGGCTCGGCCGTGGCGCATTCGAAACGCTGCGCGCAGACCCTGACAACCTGTTCGACAGCGAGACGTTCAAGGGCGCGCCGATCCTGATCGCGGGCGACAATTTTGGCTGTGGTTCCAGCCGTGAACATGCCGCCTGGGCGCTGCTCGACCTGGGCATCAAGGCGGTCATCGCGCCGTCGTTTTCCGATATCTTTTCCGGCAACGCGTTCAAGAACGGCATCCTTACCGTTGTGATGCCGCAGGAACAGGTCGATCGCCTGCTCGAAGTGGCGCAGACCGATCCGATCGCGATCGACCTTGATGCGCAGTCCGTAACCACGCCGTTCCAGGACCGCTTCACGTTCGAGATCGACGCGTTCCGCAAGCACTGCCTGATCAACGGGTTGGACGAGGTGGGCCTGACCCTGGCGCGCAGCGACGCGATCGGCGCATTCGAAGGCCAGGTGGCCGAGGCGCGGCCGTTCCTGGCACAGGGCACCGGCGTTCCGGCCTGATCGAGGTCGTCAGCCGACCGGCTCTGTCACCGGCGCCACGTCCACCGATACGGCCACGGTCTGCCCGCCGCCGCCGTGGAACACGCCGTCCATCGGCGCGACATCGGCATAGTCGCGGCCCATCGCGGTAAACACGTGGTCGGTTGAGGCCAGCATCGCGTTGGTGGGATCAAACCCCACCCAGCCCAGCGTATCGCCGCACCACAGCGCGGCCCAGGCGTGAGTCGCATCGGCGCCTACCAGGCGCGGCTGGCCCGGCGGGGGCAGGGTGCGCAGATAGCCGCTGACATAGGCCGCCGGCAGCCCGTGGCCTCGCGCCGCCACGATCATCACGTGGGCAAAATCCTGGCACACCCCATGGCGCGCCCGGAAAGCGTCGAGCGGCGGGGTTTCCGCCGTGGTGGCGCTGCCATCATAGGTGAATTCATCGTGGATGGCGTGCATCAGGGCCAGCCCCGCATCCATCACGCTGCGCGCGCCGGCCAGGATCGGGCCGGCCCAGCCCACGATCTCGGGCGAAAGCGGGGTCATCGACGAGGGATAGATGTAGCTTGCCGGGCCCAGCGCGGAAAGATCGCGATGGGCGGCCGCCCGCGCGCCGATTTCGGCCACGCTGGGTGTCTTGGCCAACGCCAGTTCGGGATCGGGCGCGCGCACTTCCACGCGGAAGCTGCTTTCCACTTCCAGCGCATCGAGCGGCTCGCGAATGAACAGGCGGCTGCGGTTGACCAGGAACGGCCCGGCTTCTTCCTCCATCGACCACGGCACGGGCGCCACGGCCAGGCGGAAATCGCTGACGGATTGCGTGGGCCAGGGCGCGGGGCGCAGGCGCAGGTTGAACCGGGCGAGCCGCACTGGGGCGGCATAATCCACGCGGGTCTTGTGGCGGATATCGTAGATCATGCGAGCAAGCTGCTGCTGGCGCCACCGCCAGCCTTTTCGAACTGCAGGAAGTAGCGGGTGGAGATGGTGTCGGACAGCGTCAGCAGGCGCTGTTCCGCCTCGGCCAGCCGCGCCAGGTTCCACGCTTCCACCGGCAGGCTCGACAGCGGCGCCAGGATCGCGCGCGCTTCCAGCAGCGGGGCTTCGGGCAGGTTGTCTTCGCGCAGCGCGGGCAGCGCCTCGATATGGCTGACCAGTGCCTGCGCCTGAAACGCCAGGGAGCGCGGGTTGGTGGGATCGAGCAGCAGCAGATCGAGCACCGGCGCCGTGCTCGGCGCGGCAAGATAACGCGCGCGATAGGTGATCTGGCTGTCTGACAGATCGAGCAGCACGCCCAGCGCCTCTGGCGTGTCGATCCGGGCTGACAGCGCGCGCAGCGTCTGGCACAGCGCCACAGCGCGTTCCAGGCGGCGGCCCATGTCGAGGAAATGGCGCGAGGGGCCAAGCGTGAAGTTTTCCGCCAGCAGGCCCGACAGCGCCGAAAGCCGCTCGATCAACTCGCGCGCGGTGCGCAGCAACGCGCCGGCGCGATGGCCGTCCACCGGCGGCAGGGGGCGGCTGGCAATGCGCCAGAAATCGGTGGTGAAGCGATCGCGCAGGGTGAGGGCCGTGGCACGGATCGCGGCAAACAACGCGCCGACAGAGCCGTTCATCGCCGTGTCTGACAGCGCCGCGGCGCAGGCCTGGGGCATCGGCAAATCGGCCTCTTCGCGCGAGAGGGCGCCCCAGGTTACCATCAGATCAACCAGCCGCGCGATCACCTCGGGGCTGTGGCCGGCGGCGGCATCCACCTCGATCGAATTGCCCAGCACCGCGCGGATGATCCGCACCGTGGCTTCGGCGCGCTCGACATAGCGGCCGAACCAGAACAGGTTGTCGGCCGCCTGGCTTGCCAGGATGCCGCCACCGCGCCGCACCGGGGGCGGCGCGCCCAGCACCGAGGGCGTGGCGTTGACGGCAGCGGCATCGGCCTTGGTATCCACCACGCAGACATCGGCGGAAATATCGCCTTCGCCCATCATCGTGTTGACCATTTCGCCCGAGGAGGAGAGCCGGGCAAAGCCGCCGGGCATCACTGTCCACTCGCCCGCCGCATTGCGCGCCACGAACGCGCGGACGGTAAAGGCGCGCGGCACGAATGCCTCGCCGATTAGCGCCGGCGTGGTCGACAGGGTGACGATTTCCTGGCCGCAATAGTCCACCGGCCTACGCGCCATGGCGGCGAGCAGAGCGTGACGCTGCGCCTTGTCGAGGCTGCGCCCGGCCACTGCGCGGCCATGGGGCAGGCCTTCCACCCCGGTGCCGAACGCGGGAGTGATCATCAACTGGTCGAGGCGCGCGGCCACGTCCTGCGCCTCGCGCGGCTGGCCGCACCACCAGGTGGCGACATTGGGCAGGATCGGCTCTTCGCCCAGCAGCACCGAGAACAGGCGCGGCATGAAGGCGGCAAAGGCCGGCGCCTCCAGCACTTCGGCGCCGGGCCAGTTGGCCAGGGTCAGGCCGCCGCGATCCAGCGCCTCGAACAGATCGGGCACGCCGATTTCCGATCGCGCGTCAAAGCGCAGCGGATCGAGCGCGTTGGTATCGATCCAGCGCCACACCGCATCCACCCGCTTGGGCCCGGCGATGGTGCGCACATAGACGCGATCATCGCTGACCGTCAGGTCGCGCCCTTCCACCAATGGAAAGCCGAGATAGCGCGCCAGGTGTGCTTGTTCGGGATAGGACTGGTTGAAGCGGCCGGGGGTGAGCAGGGCGATGCGCGGATTTTCGCGCTGGCATTCGCGGGCAATGCCACCGCGCAGATCGGAAAAGAACTGCGCCAGGCGCCGCGCGCGCATGTCGGTGAGCAGCCCGCCGGTGACGCGCGAGAGCGCCAGGCGGTTTTCCAAAGCATAGCCAATGCCGTTGGCCAGCCGCAGCCGATCGCCCAGCACGCGCCATTGCCCGCGCGGCCCGCGCGCCAGATCGACGGCATAGACGTGGATATGCGGCCCGCTGCGCGGCGCCACGCCCACCATCGAGCGTGCGAAATAGCGGCTGCCAGCAATCAGTGCAGCGGGCAGGTGGCCATCGGCGACCAGGCGCCCTTCGCCATAGATATCATCGACCACCGCTTCGAGCAGGCGCGCGCGCTGCACCAGGCCGCGCTCCACCTCGGCCCATTCCTGCGCGCCGACGATCAGCGGCATGGGCGAAAGCGGCCAATCGCGCTCGTCATCCTCACCCGTCAGGCGGAACGACATGCCCAGGTCCAGGATCTGGCGCCCGACCAGTTCCTGCACGGCCACCCCGGCCTCTTCGCGCAGCGCCAGCAGGCTTTGCGCCGCGCGTTGCCAGGTCTGGGCCACATCGGGCGCGGCATCGCGATAGAGATCGCCCGCACCCACATCCACCGGATAGGCGGCCAGGCCCGGCACCGGGCCGGGACCGGGTTTGGCCGCCATGGTCTGGGCTGCCATGGGTTCAGGCCAGACCGGCGGGGCGGCGCAGATCGAGCGTCATGGGAAATTCCCCGGGCATTTCCGCCGGCGGCACGGGCAGGTGGCCAGGCGAATGGCCATGATCCTGGAACCGCGCCTGGCGCCGCGCCTGCGCTTCATAGCCGTTGACCGGTACCGAATCGTAATTGCGCCCACCCGGATGGGCCACATGATAGACGCAGCCGCCCAGCGACCGCTGGTTCCAGGTATCGAAGATATCGAACGTCAGCGGGGCATGGGGTGCCAGCATGGGATGCAGGCAGTTGGCCGGCAGCCAGGCCTTGTAGCGCACGCCGCCCACCGCCTCTCCCGGCGTGCCGGTAAAGTTGAGTGGCACGCGGCGGCCATTGCAGGTGATGACATGGCGCCCCGGCACCAGGCCGCTGGCGCGCACCTGCAAGCGTTCGGTCGAACTGTCGACATAGCGCACGGTGCCGCCGATCGCACCGGTTTCGCCCAGCACGTTCCACGGTTCCAGCGCGTGGCTCACTTCCAGGTGCACACCCCCGCCTTCCACTTCGCCGTGCACGGGAAAGCGGAACTGGCGCTGCGCCTCGAACCACACGGGATCGAAATCATAGCCCGCGCCGCGCAGATCAGCCAGCACATCGAGGAAATCGGCCCAGACGAAGTGGGGCAGCATGAACTTGTCATGCAGCTGCGTGCCCCAGCGCACCAGCGGGCCATCAATGGGTTGGCGCCAGAACCACGCGCATAGCGCGCGCAGCAGCAGTTGCTGGGCCAGCGACATGCGCGCGTCTGGCGGCATCTCGAACCCGCGAAATTCCACCAGGCCCAGCCGCCCGGTGGGGCCATCAGGCGAAAACAGCTTGTCGATGCAGATTTCGGTGCGGTGGGTGTTGCCGGTCACATCGACCAGCAGGTTGCGGAACAGGCGATCGACCACCCAGGCCAGCGGTTGCGGCTGATCGGGGCCGGGCACCTGGGCCAGCGCGATTTCCAGTTCATAGAGCCCGTCGTGCCGCGCCTCGTCGATGCGCGGCGCCTGGCAGGTGGGGCCGATGAACATGCCCGAAAACAGATAGCTGAGGCTGGGATGCCGCTGCCAATAGATCACGAAAGACTTGAGCAGGTCGGGCCGGCGGATGAACGGACTGTCGAGCAGCGTGGGGCCACCCAGCACGATGTGATTGCCTCCGCCGGTGCCGATGGCGCGCCCGTCGACCATGAACTTGTCGGCTGTCAGCCCCACCTCGCGTGCGCATTGGTAAAGTGTTTCGGTGACCTCCACCGATTCTGCCCACGATGCGGCGGGCTGGATATTCACCTCGATCACGCCGGGATCGGGCGTGACCTTGAGCACCATCAGGCGCGGATCGGGCGGAGGGGGATAGCCTTCGATGCGTACCGGCAGGCGCGTTTCCTCGGCCACCGCCTCGACGCTGGCGATCAGGTCGAGATAGTCTTCCAGCGTTTCGACCGGCGGGATGAACACGCACAGGTGATCGCCCTTGGGCTCCACCGAGATCGCCGTGCGCACCGCGCCTTCGATCGCGATGGTCTGTTCCACGCGGGTCTGCCGGCCCGGGCTGGCGCTGTGCAGGTCATGGCCCTGGGCGCGCGCCTCGCGGCTGCGGTCCTCGTGCGACATGGTGTCTGGCGTTGCCGCATCGCGCGTTTGCACCGCCCGTTCGATCGCCTGGGCCCGAAAATCGGCCAGCGGCTCGCGCGGCTCGGCCGTGTCGCGCGGGTGGATATAGGGATAGGCGGCTGGCGGCACGTGCGGCAGCGAATTGAGCGGCAGGCGATAGCCCAGCGCGCTGTCGCCGGGCACGGCAAACAGGGCGCCGCGGCGCAGCTTCCACTTTTCCGAATACCACTGCCGCAGCCCATGGGCACGGCGGGCCTGCCACGGTTGTTGGCGCTGAATCGGCAGGACATGGCCCACCGGCTTGGTCAAGCCGCGCTGGAACGTGCGGACAAAGCGCTGGCGCACTTCGGGATCGTTCAGCTTGGGATCGGTGGGCTCGGTATTTTCGGGCAGTTCAGCCTCGCGCACGATCCATTCGAGCGCATCTTCATAGACCGGGGCGACGTTTTCGGGCGCCACGCCAAGCACAGTCGCGGTTTCGCGCAGGAATAGCGCGGCGTCATCGGCGTCAACTGTGGCGATGGCATCGGGCGTCGGCCGGTCGGGCGCGATCAGGTTCTCGTCGCGCCAGATCGGCACGCCATCCTTGCGCCAATAGATCGAATAGCCCCAGCGCGGCAGGCTTTCCCCCGGATACCACTTGCCCTGGCCATGGTGCAGCAGCGATCCCGGCGCGAAATGGCCGCGCAGCTTGCGGATCAGCTGGTCGGCATACCACGCCTTGGTTGGCCCCACCGCGCTGCTGTTCCACTCCGGTGCTTCGAAATCACCGTCGGCCACGAAGGTTGGCTCGCCACCGATGGTCAGACGCACGTCTTGCGCGGCAAGATCGGCATCCACCTGTTGGCCCAGCGCGTCGAGCGCGTCCCAGCGGGCATCGGTGAACGGCTTGGTGATGCGCACCGCTTCGGCCAGGCGGGAAACCTCCATCTCGAAATGGAAATCGGAATGGACCGGCTCCAGCACCACGCCCTCGATCGGGGCGGCGGTGCGATAATGCGGCGTGGCGCACAGCGGGATGTGCCCTTCGCCAGCAAACAGACCCCAGGTGGCATCCAGCCCGATCCAGCCGGCACCGGGCAGATAGACTTCGGTCCAGGCGTGGAGATCGCACACGTCCTGCGGCACGCCGGCCGGGCCATCCACCGCCGCGACATCAGGCGTCAGCTGGATCGAATAGCCCGAGACAAAGCGCGCGGCAAAGCCCAGGCGGCGCAGCAGCTGCACCAGCAGCCAGGCGGAATCGCGGCACGATCCAGTGCCCACGTCCAGGGTTTCTTCCGGAGCCTGCACCCCCGGTTCCATGCGGATGACATAGCCGATGCGCTGGTTCACCGCCTGGTTGATCGCCACCAGGAAGTCGATGGTGCGGCCCTCGTACCCGGTGAACTGGGTGAGGATCTCCTCGAACAGCGGGCCCTGCGCCTCGATCTCGCGGTAGGCGGCTAGGTCTGTCTGAAATTCCTCTGCATAAGCAAAGGGATAGGTTTCGGCATAGTCTTCGACAAAGAAGTCGAACGGGTTGATCACGACCAGATCGGCCAACAGATCGACAGCAATCTCGAAATGATCGATCGGATCGGGAAAAACGATCCGTGCCAGCCAGTTGCCGTAGGGGTCTTGCTGCCAGTTGATGAAGTGATTGGCCGGGCTGATCTTCAAGGAGTAATTGGGGACTGCGGTGCGGCTATGCGCCGCCGGCCGCAATCGGATCACCTGCGGCCCCAATCGAACCGGCTTGGCATAGGAATAGCGCGTGAGGTGATGGAGGCCCGCCTTGATCATGGCTGTGGAGGTTGCCCCAATTCATGCTGCGCTGCAACGCACAATCGAACGGCGCGCGTAGCCTCGCACCACCCCCAGCCCCTCCTCTGAAGAGGAGGGGAGCCGAGCGTCCGTTCTCCCCCTCCTCTTCAGAGGAGGGGGGCGGGGGGTGGTGGAAGCTGCTCACCGAGGTCAGCCTTCTTGCCCCCACCATAGGCCGGGATCGCCAGTTTCCAGCGGATCGCCGCAGCGCGCAGGGCAAAGCCGGCCAGCGCCGATACCGCCCAGACCCAGCCCTTGGGCAGGTGCAGCGCCTGCCCCGCCGAACACAGCGCGGCGGCGAGCGCGGCGGCTGTCACATAGAGTTCGGGGCGCATGATGATCGACGGGCGCCCGGCCACGCAATCGCGGATCACGCCGCCCACGCAACCGGTGATCACCCCCATCATGAAGGCCGGCACCGGCGGAATGCCATAGGCCAGCGCCTTGGTCGTGCCCAAGACGGCATAGGCGCCCAGGCCCACCGCATCGGCCCATTCCAGCGCGGCGCCGCGCCACCAGCGATGCGGCGTGAGCCAGCACAATACCGCCATGCCCAGGCACACCAGCGCTACCCAGCGATCGTGCACCCAGAACACTGGCGCCCCGATCAGCAGATCGCGCACCGAACCGCCGCCCACCCCGGTGATCACCGCGAAAAAGCACATGGTCACCAAGGTCTGCCGCATGCGCGCGGCCACCAGCGCGCCCGACAGCGCAAACACGGCGATGCCGGCCAGATCGGCAAAGCCGATCACGGCGGGCAGGGCGGGGGCCACGGCGTGGGGCAGCGAGGTGGGCAGGGGTGGAACCAGGGGCATGGCACCACCCTTGCCTTGGTGGTCAGCGCATGTCGAGGCTGACCGTGGCGGTTCCGGTGCCTTCGACCGGCAGATACAGCCCCTGGCCGGCTGCCTTGAGCTGGCCCGTGTGCACATCCTCGATCCGCGCGCGGATGATGAAATCGCCGGTGCGCTTTTCGGTCAGCGCGCGGTCGATCTTGCCCATCAGCTTGGCATAGTCGTTCTCGAAATTCTGGGCGAGCGCGGCCGCGATCGTTTCGGACAGGCCCGGCGCATTGGCGAGGCCGAGCAGGACATCGGTGCCGGTGCTGTCAGTCACGCCGGAAACCGCCAGATCGGCAAAGCCGACCTTGCGCGAATTGGGCGCGTTAACCGGAGTGCCGGTCAGCCACACGGTGCCATGTGCAGTGTGGGGCGCGGCATCGACGGCAAACTGCACACCCACCGCCACCTTGCCGCCGCGCGTGCCATAGCATGTCACCTTCCCAAAGCGGGCGGTGATCGGCCCCAGGCCCGGCACGTCGAACGGGCGGGCCGAACGCTTGACCAGCGCGCGGGCGATCACCGGCTCCAGTTCGCGATAGTCGGCAATCACCGGGATGACGAACAGCATCCGCCCCGGCGTGGTTTCCAGCTTGCGCACGGGCGGCAGCGGCGTGACGGCCGGATCGGGCGGCCGGTTGCCGACAAAGGTTTCGGTCTGCGCATGCATGCCCAGGCGCAGCACCAGGCGCCGCCCTTCCACGGCATAGCCGCCATAGCGCAAGTCATGCGGCGTGACCCGCATCCACACCGGGGGATTGGCGTGGTTGAGTTCCAGCGAGGTGAACGCGCTGGCCCAGGCCTTGCCGATCTCGCGGTCGAGATGCAGCTTGTCCAATTCCTGTGGTAGCGTCCGCTCCAGCCGCGCGACCACGTCCTTGAGCTTGGCATCAGCCTTGTCGGTAAAGGTGATGCGCTGGCCCAGGAAATCGATGCCGGGGGCATTGGTCCAGTCATAGTGGATATCGAGCGTGGCGCGCGGCTTCCAGTCGTTGGCCAGCGACAGCCGCACATGGGCGCGCACCACGGCATCACCGGTGGCGGTTTCCTGCTTGAACACGCCGGCAATATCCTTTGCGCGCAGCGTGGCATGCAGCGGCAGCGTGACCACCAGATCCTGGCCCTGGCCCGCCAGCGTGATCGGCCCGCGCACCACATCGCCCACGATGCGGCATTCGACGCGCGGCGTCTTGAGCTTGACCCCCAGCACCTTGACCCGCTGCGAGGCGAGGCAATCCTGCCCCGGCTTGTCGATCGACCACAGCTGGCGCGGCACCTCGCGTTCGAGCGCGGCGCTCAGTTCGTCCAGCCGGGCGACGATCGGCACGGCGATGGTAGAGGCCTGGGGCGGCACGGCGATGGCATCGTTGGCGCGCGGTGGCGCCTCTGTCACCGGGCTGTGGTGGCAGCCGGCCAGCAGGATCGACGCGGTCAGCGCTGCTGCGCTGCCGACCTTACGCGAAAGTGTCATGTGCAGTTGCCCCGTTTGGGCGCATTACGCGCCAGGCGGGGGCAAAGTTCCCGGCGCCATGATGGCGCCCGTTCGCCCATGAAAAAGGCCGCGCTCGGTTGCCCCGGCGCGGCCTTGTTTCATCGGTTGTGCCAAAAGGCGATCAGATGTGGATCGGCTTTTCGCGGATACCCATTGCCGCTTCCTTGAGCGCTTCCGAATGGGTCGGGTGCGCGTGGCAGGTATAGGCGATGTCTTCCGAGGTGGCACCGAATTCCAGCGCCAGCGCGGCTTCGGCGATCATCGTGCCGGCCACCGAGGCGATCGCCCACACGCCCAGCACGCGGTCGGTCTGCGCATCGGCAATGACCTTCACGAAGCCATCGGGCTCGTGATTGGTCTTGGCGCGGCTGTTGGCCAGCATGGGGAACTTGCTGACCTTGATCTTCGACTGGTCGCCGCCGGCCTTTTCCAGCGCGGCTTCCTGCGTCAGGCCCACGCCGGCAAATTCGGGGAAGGTATAGACCACGCCGGGGATCACGTCGTGGTTGACGATGCCCGTCAGGCCCGCGATGTTTTCCGCAACGGCAATGCCTTCGTCCTCGGCCTTGTGTGCCAGCATCGGGCCGGGGATCACGTCACCGATAGCCCAGACGCCGTCCACCTTGGTGCGGAAATCGTGGTCGGTTTCAATCTGGCCGCGACCGTTCAGCTCCAGGCCGATCTTGTCGAGGCCGAGGCCATTGGTGTTGGGCCGGCGGCCGATCGCCACCAGCACGCAATCGGCTTCGATCGTTTCGGCAGCGCCGCCGGCCGAAGGCTCGACGGTGAGCGTCGCCTTGCCGCCTTCGACGGCCACGCCGGTGACCTTGGTCGAGAGCTTGAGCGCCATGCCCTGCTTCTTGAAGATCTTGGCGGCTTCCTTGCGCACGTCGCCGTCCATGCCGGGCAGCAGCTGGTCAAGGTATTCCACCACAGTGACCTTGGCACCCAGGCGGCGCCAGACCGAGCCCAGTTCCAGGCCGATCACGCCGCCGCCGATCACCACCAGGTGTTCGGGCACGCGGTCGAGCGCGAGGGCACCGGTCGAATCGACCACCACGCCCGCGTCATTGTCCACGGTCACGCCCGGCAGTGGGGTGACCGACGAACCGGTGGCGATGACGATGTGCTTGGCCGAAACCTTTTGCCCGGCCACGGTGACGCTGTGCGCGTCTTCGAACGTGGCATAGCCCTTGAGCCAGGTGATCTTGTTCTTCTTGAACAGGAATTCGATGCCGCCGGTCAGGCCCTTGACGGAGTCGAGCTTCTGCGCCTGCATGGCAGAGAGGTCCAGTTCCACCGGGCCGGTCTTGATGCCATATTTGGCAAAGGTGCCGTTGACGGCTTCCTCGAACTTTTCCGAGCCGTGCAGCAGCGCCTTCGACGGGATGCAGCCCACGTTGAGGCAGGTGCCGCCCAGCGTTTCGCGCCCTTCGGCACAGGCAGTCTTGAGGCCCAACTGGGCCGCGCGGATCGCCGCGACATAGCCGCCCGGGCCAGCGCCGATCACCAGGACATCATAATCATATTCAGCCATTGCGGCCTCCTGTTCGCGCGTTCCCGAAAACGGTGGCGGGACTGGCGCGACTTATCACACAAGTTCGCGTGGATGCACGCTGGCGCGCCCGGCGGTGGTCACCGGGCGCGCCGTGCAGTGCCGATCAGAGATCGATCAGCAGGCGGGTGGGATCTTCGATCGCTTCCTTGATAGTCTTGAGCGCGGTAACCGCCTCGCGACCGTCGATGATGCGGTGGTCATACGACAGGGCGATGTACATCATCGGGCGGATCACGATCTCGCCGTTGCGCACCACGGGGCGGTCCTCGATGCGGTGCAGGCCGAGCACGGCCGACTGCGGCGGGTTGATGATCGGGGTGGACATCAGGCCACCGAACACACCGCCGTTGGAGATGGTGAAGGTGCCGCCCTTCATGTCTTCCATGGTCAGCGCGCCTTCGCGGGCCTTCTTGCCGAAATCGCCGATCGCCTTTTCGATGCCGGCGAACGAGAGCTTGTCAGCGTCGCGCACCACCGGAACGACCAGGCCGTTCGGCGCCGACACGGCCACCGAGATATCGACATAGTCGTGATAGACGATTTCATCGCCCTGGATCTGGGCGTTGACGGCCGGAATGTCCTTGAGCGCCAGGCACGAAGCCTTGGCGAAGAACGACATGAAGCCCAGCTTCACGCCGTGCTTCTTCTCGAACACGTCCTTGTACTTTTCGCGCGCGGCCATCACCGCCGACATGTCCACGTCGTTGAACGTGGTGAGCAGGGCAGCGTTTTCCTGCGCGCTCTTGAGGCGCTTGGCGATGGTCTGGCGCAGGCGCGTCATCTTGACGCGTTCCTCGTTGCGGCCCGGGGCAGCAACGGCCGCAGGCACGGCGGCCGTGGCGGCGGGAGCGGGCGAGGCGGCCTTGGCCTGGGCTGCGGCGAGCACGTCTTCCTTGGTCAGGCGGCCGTCCTTGCCGGTGCCCTTGACGGTGGAAGGATCGATGCCGTGCTCCAGCACCGCGCGGCGCACCGCCGGCGACAGCGCGGCAGCGCCGGCATCGTCACCAGCAGGGGCCGAAGCAGGGACAGCCGCAGCAGCAGCCGGGGCCGGCGCGGCGGCCGGAGCCACTGTGTCGGACGCGGGCGGCACGGGCTTTTCCTCGCGCGGGGCAACCGGCACGTTGCCGGCTGCGGCAACGCCGTCTTCCACGGTGCCGAGCAGCGCGCCAACCGTGACGGTTTCGCCTTCGGCAACCAGGATCTGGCCCAGCACGCCGGCAACGGGCGAGGGCACTTCGACGGCAACCTTGTCGGTTTCGAGGCTGACGATGGGCTCGTCCAGAGCCACCGCTTCGCCGGGCTTCTTCAGCCACTGGCCGACCGTCGCTTCGCTGACGCTTTCACCGAGCGTCGGAACCTTGACTTCGATGGACATGACTTGGTGTTCCTTGGGGAGAATTCAGGTGGACGAAACGGCCGGTCAGGCCTTCTTCTTGCGGCGGATTTCCTCGCGCACCGACAGCGCCAGCGCATCGGCCACCAGGGCGGCCTGCTCGGCATTGTGGCGCTTGGCCAGGCCCGTGGCGGGCGAGGCCGAGGCGGAACGGCCGGCATAGCGGGGGCGCGTGACCTTGCCCTTGGCAGCCTTGAGCGATTCCTCGATCAGCGGCTCGGCAAAGAACCACGAACCGTTGTTCTTCGGCTCTTCCTGGCACCACACCACGTCTTCCAGATTGGTCATGCGCGACAGGCGCAGGGCCAGCGGCTCACCCGGGAAGGGATAGAGCTGCTCGATCCGGATGATCTGGGTATCGGTGATGCCGGCCGCATCGCGTGCCTCGATCAGGTCATAGGCGACCTTGCCCGAGCACAGCACCACGCGGCGGGTGTCGCGGTCTTCCGGTGCCGAAGGATCGGACAGGATGCGCTTGAACTGCGCTTCGCCCAAGAAATCGGCCGCGGTCGACTTGGCCAGCGGGTGGCGCAGCAGCGACTTGGGCGTCATGATGATCAGCGGCTTGCGGAACGAGCGGTGCATCTGCCGGCGCAGCACGTGGAAGTAGTTGGCCGGGCTGGTGATGTTGCACACCTGCAGGTTGTCTTCCGCGCAGAGCTGGAGATAGCGTTCAAGGCGGGCCGAGGAGTGTTCCGGACCCTGGCCTTCATAGCCGTGCGGCAGCAGCATGACGAGGCCGTTGGCGCGCAGCCACTTGGCTTCCGATGCGGCGACGTACTGGTCGATCACGATCTGGGCGCCGTTGGCAAAGTCACCGAACTGCGCTTCCCACAGCACCAGCGTCTTGGGATCGGCGCTGGCATAGCCGTATTCGAAGCCGAGCACGCCATATTCCGACAGCGGGCTGTCGAGCACTTCGAAGCGGCCGTGGGGCAGCGTCGCCAGCGGCACGTACTTGTGCTCGTCGGTCTGGTCGACCCACACCGCGTGGCGCTGGCTGAACGTGCCGCGGCCGCAATCCTGGCCCGAAAGGCGCACGTTGTAGCCTTCGGTGACCAGGCTGCCATAGGCGAGCGCTTCGGCCGTGGCCCAGTCGAACCCGTTGCCGGTGTTGAACATCTCACGCTTGGCATCGAGCACGCGGCCCAGCGTCTTGTGGACGGTCAGGCTTTCGGGAACCGAGGTCAGCGTGCGGCCCAGGCTGTCGAACAGCTTCTGTTCGATGCCGGTGGCCACGTTGCGGCGCGCCGTCACCGGGTCGGCCGGCTTGTTGAGGCCTGCCCAGCGTCCGCCGAACCAGTCGGCCTCGTTGGCCTTGTAGCTCTTGGCGGCTTCGAACTCGTTTTCGAGCGTGGCGGTGAAGTGGTCTTCCACGTCACCCTTCCAGCCCTTGTCGATCACGCCCTCGGCGGCCAGGCGCTCGGCATAGAGCGTCGAGACGGCCGGATGCTTCTTGATCTTGGCGTACATCAGCGGCTGCGTGAACGAGGGCTCGTCGCCTTCGTTGTGGCCGAAGCGGCGGTAGCACCACATGTCGATCACGATGTCGCGGCCGAACTGCTGGCGATAGTCGATCGCCAGCTTGCACGCGAAGGTCACCGCTTCGGGATCATCGCCGTTGACGTGGATGATCGGCGCCTGGACGCCCTTGGCCACGTCAGAGGGGTAGGGCGAGCCGCGCGAGAACTGCGGGCTGGTGGTGAAGCCGATCTGGTTGTTGATGATGAAGTGGATGCAACCGCCGGTGTTGTAGCCCTGCACGCCGGAAAAGCCGAAGCATTCCCAGACGATGCCCTGGCCGGCAAAGGCGGCGTCGCCGTGGATCAGCACCGGCAGCACCTGCTTGTGCTTGCCCGGGCCCACGTCATCGCGGAACTGCTGCTGGGCCAGCGTCTTGCCCAGCACGATGGGGTCCACCGTTTCCAGGTGCGACGGGTTGGGCAGCAGGCTCATGTGCACCTTGGTGCCGTCGAACTCGCGGTCGGTGCTGGTGCCCAGGTGATACTTCACGTCGCCCGAACCGCCCACGTCTTCGGGGTTGGCGCTGCCGCCCGAGAATTCGTGGAAGATCACGCGATAGGGCTTGGCCATCACGTTGGCGAGGATGTTCAGGCGGCCGCGGTGGGCCATGCCATAGATGATTTCCTTCACCCCGCGCTGGCCGCCGTACTTGATCACCGCTTCGAGCGCGGGGATCATCGACTCGCCGCCGTCCAGGCCAAAGCGCTTGGTGCCGACATACTTCTTGCCGAGGAACTTCTCGTACTGCTCGCCGCGCACCACGGCCGACAGAATCGCCTTCTTGCCCTCGGGCGTGAAGTCGATCGACTTGTCGCCGCCTTCGATGCGGTCCTGCAGGAACTTGCGCTCCTCCACGTCGGAGATGTGCATGTATTCCAGGCCGACCTTGCCGCAATAGTTCTTGCGCAGGATCTCGACCACTTCGCGCACGGTGCCCCATTGCAGGCCCAGCGTGCCGCCCAGATAGATCTTGCGATCCATGTCCTTGGGCAGGAAGCCGTGGTATTCGGGGCTGAGGTCGGCCGGCAGGTACTGCTTGGACAGGCCCAGCGGATCAAGGTCTGCCGCCAGGTGGCCGCGCACGCGATAGGTGCGCACCAGCAGCATCACGCGCAGGCTGTCGTTGGCCGCCTGTTCCAGCGCGGCTTCGTCCAGCGCGGCGCCGGCCTTCTTGGCGGCCTTGGCGACCTCGACCTTGATGGTCATGGGATCGAGCGCACGGGTCAGATCATCGCCGGCGAGCGCGTCGGTAATCGGCCAGCGCTTGGACTGCCAGGACGGACCCTGCTGCGGCGCATCCTGTGAAGGATCAACTTCGTACTCGTGCACGTCCTGTGCCATGGTCAATTCACTCCTGTGCCCCCGGGGAGGGGAGGGGCTTCGGAAAAAGGTTGTGGGCAGAGTGCATACCGGCGCAGCCTGCCTGTGACTGTCATCGCTTTCCCGCCGCCATGGCCGGACCGGCCGCCCTGCGCATGCCTTGCGCGCAATGGGCCAGGTATCCTTAATGGCGTCTGGTCAGCGCCCTTCGCAAAGGGTCTTATCGCTTTTGCCGGCCTGAAAAACAGTCCGGTAGAAGGTGCCGCGGCCGCCCGGGAAAGGACGGCCGCGAACCATGCTGCCATCAGGCGAGCGAGGGATCGATGCCCTTGCACGCCACCAGCAGTTCCTTGACCGCGTCGACCGAGACCTGGAGGTTGGCCTTGGCGGTTTCATCGAGGTTGATTTCGATGACCTTTTCCACGCCGCCGGCGCCGATCACCACCGGCACGCCGACATAGAGGCCGTCAACGCCATAGGCGCCGTCGACATGGGCGGCGCAGGGCAGGATGCGCTTCTGGTCGTTGAGGTACGCTTCGGCCATGGCGATGCCCGAGGCTGCCGGGGCATAGAACGCCGAACCGGTCTTGAGCAGGCCGACGATTTCGCCGCCGCCCGAACGGGTGCGGGCCACGATCGCGTCGATCTTTTCCTGGGTGGAAGCGCCCATCTTGATCAGGTCGGTGACGGGGATGCCGGCGACGGTGGAATATTCCACGACCGGAACCATGGTGTCGCCGTGGCCGCCGAGCACGAACGAGTTCACGTCGCGCACCGAAACGCCGAATTCCCAGGCGAGGAACGTGCTGAAGCGTGCCGAGTCGAGCACGCCAGCCATGCCGACCACCTTGTTGGCGGGCAGGCCGGAGAATTCGCGCAGCGCCCAGACCATCGCGTCGAGCGGGTTGGTGATGCAGATCACGAAGGCGTCGGGCGCGTTGTCGCGAATGCCTTCGCCGACCGACTTCATCACCTTGAGGTTGATGCCGAGCAGGTCATCGCGGCTCATGCCGGGCTTGCGCGCCACGCCAGCCGTCACGATGATGACGTCTGCGCCAGCGATGTCCTTGTAATCGTTGGTGCCGATGATCTTGGCGTCAAAGCCTTCGACCGGGCCGCACTGCGAGAGATCGAGGGCCTTGCCCTGCGGAACGCCTTCCACCACGTCGAACAGGACGATGTCGCCCAGTTCCTTCTGCGCGGCCAGATGCGCCAGAGTGCCACCGATGTTACCCGCGCCAATGAGCGCGATCTTCTTGCGTGCCATGTGCTTTACGGTCCTTTCCCGGAGTCGTCGCGGGACAAGCGTTCAAGCGTTGCCGACTCAAGCCCCCGGATGGAGGTCCCCCCGCGCCCGCGAGACGGGAAGGGTTGCCGGCAAGTGGAGGGGCACGTAGGCCTGCCCGAGAGGGATTGCAACCGCAAAAAACCCCGCATCTGCGGGTTTCTTTGATATCAGTTCGCAATAGCGTTAAGTGGTAAATCTACCGTTCATACGAATGCGACAGGCGAGCCCTTTGCCGCGTTTCAGAACGGTGCGGCCGCCGGGTTTTTCAGGCGTGCCGGCGATGGGCGCAGCCTTCTCGGCTTGCTGCGTGAAATTCATCCGAGCCCGGCAAGTTCCCGGCGCAGGGCAATGGCCTTGCGGCGATCGAGCGTGTGGCACACCTGCGCCCACCAATCCGCCTGTTCCGCGTCCCCGGCCATCGCCGCGCGGGTTGCGGCGCGGGCAGCTTGCCCGGCGGCGGCATGGCCATGGCTGGCAAACAGGCGCAGCGCTTCGGCCAGCAGGGCGTCTTCGGCCAGTCGATCAGCGAGGCGCCCGGCCATGGCGCGTACCGGCGATGGATAGTCCTGGGCTGCCTGGAGCGACCAGGCCGGATTGTCGTTGGCAGGGCGCGGCACGCGGCCGGCGGGCCGGCGGAGACAGGGCGAGATCATGCCATAGCGAGGGGCGAAACGCAGCATGCGCGGGTGGTCTCCGTTCTTCATCGCGACACCGAAAGTTCGGCTTTTTTCGTGTTCAAAGCCGATTTCGGGGTAAACTTCCTGGCGGCTCTGCCGTCCTTCTACGGGGCGTTGCGCTAACAGGGCGTGAGATGAGACGGTAAACGGGACATTGATGTTCCCGCCGACGCGGCCAAGCGTGCCGATGCAGCGCCTGGCCGGGTTCAATCAGCCTTCAGCCATGCGGCTGGGCAATCCATTTTCCGGCGTTTTCATAGGTTTCCCGCGCTTCGGGGCGAACCTGCGGATTGGGCGCGCCGGGCAGGGGCGCTGCCAGTTGCGGCGCGGCGCTGGCAGGGATCGCACGCTGGGGCGATTCGCCCAGGCCCCCGGTGGCCGTGCCCGTCGTGGCGCCGGCCGAAGCACCGGTGTGTTCGAGCGCGCTGATGCGGCCTTCCTCAAACGCCTTTTCCAGCGTCACCGGATCGACCACGTCGGCCGCGGCCGGCACCCAGCTGCGCGGATGGGGCGCGGCCAGCGGCTCGCCACCGCGATAGCTGGCGTTGAAGGCGGCGGGCTGCCCGGCCGATCCAGCCCAGCGATAGAAGCGATGCGCGCCGATCGTGCCGATGAAGGCCAGCTTGTCTGACCATAGCGGATGGACCGCGCTGGTATGGTAATGCGTGGCCAGGCCCACCGGGGCAAACACGTTGCCCGCCAGGGCATCGGCTGCCACGCGCCGGGCGCGGTCCCAGAACTGTTGCACCGGACGGCGCGCCATCGCGCCGTCGCAGGCAAAGCTGAACTGGCAGCCGGGGCGTTCCGATCCTTGGAACACCACGCCGCAAACCGTCTTGGGAAAGGCCGGGTGCGCCACGCGGTTGAGCACGACCTGCGCCACCGCGCGCTGCCCGGCATCGGGTTCGGACGCGGCTTCGTAATAGATCGCGGTGGTCAGGCATTGCAGCGCGCGCCAGCGGTCTTCGCCGCTGCCGGTGGCAAACAGTGGCCGCGCTGCCGGATTGGCAGACCAGGGCGCGGTGGTGGTGCCATCGTCGGCGTCGCTGCGGATGGCGGCCACCTGCCGGTCCCAGGCGCGTGCGGCGTCCTGCGGGGCAAGCAGGCCGCTGTCTTGCGCCGAAACATAGTAGAACGCCGAGCCGGGAAAGCTTTCACCCGCCCGCTCGAACGGTTGCAGCCCGCCGTTGCGATCCTGTGCGGCGGCCGCATCGCTGCCGGGCGAACCCCAGCCGATGGCGCCGAGCACCAGGCCCAGCGCGCCGATCGCGGCAATGCCGGCGGCCCGCTCGGCCAGGCGCGAGGGCGCGCGGTGCTGATGGCGCCACGAGGTCATGTCACGCCGGCGGATGCGTGCGGCAAAATCCCGCGGTCGGACGGGGGGCAGACTAAGCGTGGCGAGCCGTGCGCCATCGGCCTGCCGCTGCCCGGCCAGGGCGACGCGCTCTTCCGGCCCCGGCGGCGGCATCAGCGCCTCGGGCGGAAGGGTGGGCGTGGCGCCGGTGAAGGGAATCGGGTCTGGCATAGGGCGTGAAACAGGGCAGGCTTGGTCTGCGCCATGGTGCGTTACGCGTTGCACTGCAACCATGCACGGGAGGAATCGTCCTCGTCCCGATAAGGCACAGCCTGCTACCCCTTGGTTAATCACGGCTGCGGGCTTGCCCCTTGGTGCAGGTGTCGCTATCCGCCCCGCCTGACGCCACCGGTGCCCGCAACCATGCGGGCTAAGAGGGAAGCCGGAACCAGCCGGCGCTGCCCCCGCAACTGTTTCCGGACGAGCGCCGCGCCCTTGCGCGCCACTGGCCCCTTGGCGGGCTGGGAAGGCCGGCGTGTCGCGTTGACTTCGGATGAGCCAGGAAACCTGCCGGTGTGTGGTCGTTCCGCGGCCGGGCGGGGTGTACCGGGCGCAAGCGTGACGAGTCTTCCGCCAGGGCCCGGCGGACCCTCGCGCCATGGACGGCAAGACTGTCCATGGGCCGGGAGGAAAAGAACCGTGAAGACATCGCTTGTTGCGCTCGCCACTGCCGTGATGCTGGCCGCCCCTGCCTATGCCGATGAAGCCCCCGCCGCCGATGGCGCGCAGATCACCGTGCTGGCCACCGGCAACGACCTGTCGCTCGACCAGACCGGCCAGGCCATCACCGTGTTGCCGTTGCAGACGATCGAGGCGGTGCAGGGCGTTGACCTGACCCGCGTGCTCGATCGCGTGCCGGGCCTGACCTGGTCGCGCACCGGGGGTCTGGGTGCGCAAACCGCCGTGCGCCTGCGCGGCGGGGAAGGGCAGCACACCCTGGTGCTGGTCGATGGCGTGCGCGTGGAAGATCCCTCGGCGCCATCGGGCGGGTTTGACTTCGGCACGCTGACGAGTGGCGGGATCGAGCGGATCGAAGTGCTGCGCGGCTCCAACTCGGTGGTCTGGGGCAGCTCTGCCATTGGCGGGGTGATCGCGGTGACCACGCGTGAAATCGATGGCGTCGAAGCCTCGGCCGAGGCCGGCTCGCGCCGCAGCTATGATGCCGATGCTGTCGCCGGCGTGAAGCGCGATCGCTATGCCTTCTCGATCGATGGCGGCTATGCCACCACCGATGGCATTTCGGCCGCTGCCAGCGGGACCGAGCCCGACGGCTATGACCAGTGGCGCGTGGGCGGCAAGGCGCGGGTAAACCTCACCGATACGCTGTCGCTGGTCGCCAATGCCCGCTATGCCGATGGCAAGACCCAGATCGATGGCTATCCCGCGCCCGACTATGTCTTTGCCGATACCCCGGAATACACCACCACGCGGCAGTTCTTCGGCCGCGCCGGGCTGCACTATGCCGGCGGCCCGCTGACGCTCGATGCTGGCTATGCCCTGTCAGACACACGCCGCCGCTATTACACCGGCGGGGCCGACAACGCGTTCGAATATGGCTACAATGGTCGCAGCGAGCGGGTGGAATTGAACGGCCGCTATAGCCTGCCGGCCGATTTCGCGCTCGATTTCGGGGCGGATCGCGAATGGACCCGGTTCGACAGCACCTATGACACGCGCCAGAACGCGCATCTGACCAGCGGCCATGCCATGCTTGGCTGGTACACCGCCAAGGCCAGCCTGGCGGCCGGCGTGCGCTATGACGAACAGAGCCAGTTCGGCAGCAATGTCAGCCTGGGGGCCAACGGCACGGTGGAAGTAGTGCGCGGGCTGCGCCTCAATGCCAGCTATGGCGAAGGTTTCCGCGCGCCCACGCTCTATCAGCTGCTCTCGCCCGATTACGGCAATGCCGCGCTCGATCCCGAACGCAGCCGCAGCTATGACCTGGGCGTGGTCTATGCCAGCCAGGATGGCGGCTTCCATGCCGGGGTCACTCTGTTCCGCCGCGATACCCGCAACCTCATCGCCTATGTCTCGTGCTTCATGGTCGAAAGCGCGCTGTGCCAGGGCCACGCCTATGGCGTCTATGACAACGTCGGCAAGGCGCGCGCGCAAGGCGTCGAGCTCGATGTGGGCGCCGCGCTCAGCAGCCAGGTCAAGGGCACGATCGCCTATGCCTATACCGAGGCGACCGACCGCACGCCTGGCGCCGCCACGTTCGGCAACGACCTTGCTCGCCGCCCGCGCCACGCGCTGACCACCTCGCTCGACTGGACCACGCCCTGGGCTGGCCTGGCCCTGGCCGCAGACCTGCGCTTCCAGTCGGAAAGTTTTGACAACGCGGCCAATTCGATCAAGTTGGCGGGCGGTAGCGTCACCACCGTGCGCGCCAGTCTGCCGATCCTTCATCAGGCCGAACTTTTCGGCCGGGTGGAAAACGTGTTCGATCGGCCGCTGGTGACGGCAGCGGGCTATGGCGCGCTGGGTCGTTCCGTGTTCGGTGGCGTTCGCCTGCGGTACTGATGGCGTGGCGCCGGTTGGAGGAATGGCTTTGCCGTGAGCGGCCGCATCGTGCCTGACATTGCCTTGCTCTGCCGGCGCATGGAGCGTGGTGCCGTGGCGCTGGCGCTGATGCTGGGCGGGTGCGCGCAGGTGGCTCCCGCCGATCCGCAGGCCACCGATCGTCTGCCCCGGATCGTGTCGCTCAACCCTTGCAGCGATGCGATCCTGGCAGAAGTGGCCGATCCCGCGCAGATCCTGGCGCTGTCTTCCTACAGCCGCGATCCGGCACAAACCTCGATGGACGTGGCGCAGGCCATGCGCTTTGCCACCACCGATGGCGCGGTAGAAAGCGTGCTGGCGCTGCACCCCGATGTGGTGGTGACCAGCACCTATGCCGATCCGGCCACGCTGGCGGCGTTGCGCGGGCTGGGCCTGCGCGTGGAAACGGTGGGCATTGCCGAATCGCTCGATGCCGCGCGCGCCCAGGTGCGCAGCCTGGCCGGCTGGGCCGGGCAGCCGGCGCGCGGCGCCGCGCTGATCGCGCGGATCGACCGCGCAGTCGCCGCCGCGGCGCCGCCGCCGGGCACGGCGCCGATCACGGCCGTGCTGTGGGAACCGGGCGGCCTGGTGCCGGGCCAGAATACCCTGGCATCAGACCTGATGATGCGTGCCGGCTTTGCCAATTTCAGTGCGCAACGCGGCCTGGGCCAATCCGAACGCCTGTCGCTGGAGCGCATGCTGGCCGATCCGCCGCGCGTGATCATGGCCGTGGGCACCCCGCGCGGCACCCTGGCCGATCAGGCCGCGCCGCAGGAAGACCGCCTGCTGTTCCATCCCGCGCTCGCGGCGCTGCGCCACACCGCGCGCGTGCCGATTTCCCCCAACCTGATCTATTGCGGCGGCCCAACCATTCCCCGGTTCCTGAACCGCATGGTGGCGGTGCGCCAAGAGCTGGAAGCGATGCCATGAACCGTGCTGCCTTGCCCCTGGTGCTGGGTGGCTTGCTGCTCGTGCTGTTTCCGCTGTGCCTGCTGGCCGGGCAGGTGTGGATCAATCCGTTCGATCCGGCCGGTGCCAATGCCACGGTGATCCTGGCGCAACTGCGCCTGCCGCGCGCGGTGCTGGCGGTGATCGTCGGGGCCGGACTGGGCGCGGCGGGTGCAGCGATGCAGGGCTATCTGCGCAATCCCCTGGCCGATCCCGGCCTGTTCGGGGTGGCGCCGCTCGCCGCGCTAGGTGCGGTGCTGTCGCTGTTTACCGGCTTTGCGGTGCAGCCTTTCGCGCTGCCGGCGATGGCCTTGGCGGGCGCGGCCGGGGGCATGGTGCTGCTGGCGCTGATCGCGTCGGGCCCGCGCACGGGCCTGGCCGGGGGCGTGGCGCTGTTCACGCTGGCCGGCATGATGCTGTCCAGCCTGGCTGGCGCATTGACCAGCCTGGCGATCAGCCTGGCGCCCAATCCCTTTGCCCTGACCGAGATTGTCACCTGGCTGATGGGCGCGCTGACCGATCGCAGCTGGCACGATGTGGCGCTGGCCGCGCCGCTCACCGCGCTGGGGCTGGTGCTGCTGTGGCGTGCCGGGCCGGCGCTCGATGCGCTCACCCTGGGCGAACTGGCGGCCCGCTCGATGGGCCTCGATCCGGTGGCCTTGCGCGGATTGATGGTGGTGGGCGTGGGCCTGGTTGTGGGTGCCGGGGTTTCGGCGGCCGGGGTCATCGGCTTTGTCGGGCTGATGGTGCCGCATATCGTGCGCCCGTTCACCGATCGCCGCCCATCCAGCCTGCTGCTTCCCAGCGCGCTGGCCGGGGCCCTGTTACTTTTGCTGGCCGATACGCTGTGCCGTTGCCTGCCGCTGGCGGGCGGCGAGCTGCGCCTGGGCATCGCGCTCAGCCTGCTGGGCGCACCGTTCTTCCTGCATCTTTTGCTGCGCCTGCGGCGCGGCCTGGCTTGAGAGGCACCGGGGCCATGGATCTTGTTGCCGATGCCGTCACCATGGTGGGCCGCCTGCGCGATGTGCGCGTGGGGCTTTCGCCTGGGCGCCTGACCGCGATCTGCGGGCCCAACGGGGCGGGCAAGTCCACGCTGCTCTCCGCGCTTGCTGGCCTGGAAGAGCCCGATGGCGGGCACGTGTCTTTGGGGCAGCATCGCCTGGCCGAACTGACCGCGCGGGAGCGGGCGATCGCCATCGGCTATCTGCCGCAGGCGGGCGAGGTGGCGTGGAACGTGACGGTGGAAACGCTGGTGCGGCTCGGCCGCCTGCCGCACCGCACACCGATGCGGATAGACGCGGCCGCAACCATGGCAGCGTTGCAGGCGCTTGACCTTACCGGCCTTGCCGGGCGCGAGGTGGGCACGCTGTCGGGCGGGGAGCGGGCCCGTGCGCTGCTGGCGCGGGTCCTGGCCGGGCAGCCGCGCTGGATCCTGGCAGACGAGCCGCTGGCCGCCCTCGACCTGGCGCACCAGCAGGCGCTGCTCGCCCATTTCCGCCGCCTGGCAGGGCAAGGCGTGGGCGTGGTGGTGGTGCTGCACGATCTTGCCCTGGCGATGAACCATGCCGATCACGTCATCGTGCTCGACCGTGGCACCGTGGCCGCCAATGGCGCGCCGCACCTGGCGCTGGCCGAAGGCGTGCTAGCCGGGGTCTGGGGCGTCAAGGCACGCTGGGTGGGCGATGGGCGCACCCGCGCGCTTGCGATCGGCTGATCGGCTCCCCACATCAGGGGGCAATCGCCCTTGCCCACCGAGCCATCTTGCGCGGTTCTTGCTGCGCTGCGACAGGCTTGCGTGAATCGAACAAATCTGGAACATTGCCCTTCATGTCGACCGCCCCCACACGTGCGCCCGGCGCCGCTCGCTCCGCGCTGACCACCCTTTCCGTGCGCGGCGCGCGCGAGCACAACCTGAAGGGGATCGATGTCGATCTGCCGCGTGACAGCCTGGTGGTGATCACCGGCCTGTCGGGTTCGGGCAAGTCCAGCCTGGCGTTCGACACGATCTATGCCGAAGGGCAGCGGCGCTATGTCGAATCGCTGTCGGCCTATGCGCGCCAGTTCCTGGAAATGATGCAGAAGCCCGATGTGGAGCACATCGACGGCCTCTCGCCGGCCATTTCGATCGAGCAGAAGACCACCAGCCGCAACCCGCGTTCGACCGTGGCGACGGTCACCGAAATCTATGACTACATGCGCCTGCTCTGGGCTCGGATCGGCGTGCCTTATTCGCCGGCCACTGGCCTGCCGATCAGCGCGCAGACCGTCAGCCAGATGGTCGATCGCGTGATGGCCCTGCCCGAGGGCACGCGCGCCTATCTGCTGGCGCCGGTGGTGCGCGGCCGCAAGGGCGAATACCGCAAGGAACTCGCCGAGTGGCAGAAGGCGGGCTACACCCGTGTGCGCATTGATGGTGAACTCTACGCCATCGAAGACGCCCCCGCGCTCGACAAGAAGTACAAGCACGATATCGAGGTGGTGGTCGACCGCATCGCGGTGAAGGACGGCATCCAGACGCGCCTGGCCGACAGTTTCGAGCAGGCGCTCAAGCTGGCCGATGGGCTGGTCTTTATCGACCTGGCCGATACGACCGTGGCCGAATTGAATGGCGAGACAGCGCCGGAAAAGGCCAAGAAGGGCACTGCTAAAGGCCAGCTCAAGGGCGCCGGCTTGCCCGACAACCGCATTGTCCTGTCGGAAAAGTTTGCCTGCCCGGTCTCGGGCTTCACGCTCGATGCGCTCGAACCTCGGCTGTTCTCGTTCAACGCGCCGCAGGGGGCCTGCCCGGCGTGTGACGGGCTGGGCGAAAAGCTGCTGTTCGACCCGCAACTGGTCGTGCCGAACGAGCATTTGAGCCTCAAGCAGGGCGCCATCGTGCCCTGGGCCAAGTCCAATCCGCCCAGCCCCTATTACATGCAGGTGCTGGCCAGCCTGGCCGATCACTTCGGCTTCAGCCTCAATACCCCGTGGGACAAGCTGTCGGGCGAGGTGAAGATCGTGATCCTGCATGGCACCGCGGGCAAGGCCGTGCCGCTGACCTTCATCGACGGCAAGAAGAGCTACACCGTTTCCAAGGCGTTCGAAGGCGTGATCGGCAATCTCAATCGCCGCATGCTGCAAACCGAAAGCGCCTGGATGCGCGAGGAACTGGGCAAGTTCCAGACCGCGCAACCCTGCGAAACCTGCAACGGCGCGCGGTTGAAGCCCGAGGCGTTGAGCGTGAAAGTGGCGGGCAACGACATTTCTGCCAGCACGCGCCTGTCGGTCAGCGATGCACTGGAATGGTTCGCCACGCTCGATAGCAAGCTGACCAGCCAGCAGAGCCAGATTGCCAAGGCGATCCTCAAGGAAATCAACGAACGCCTCGGCTTCCTCAACAATGTCGGGCTCGATTACCTCAACCTCGATCGCACCTCGGGCACGCTGTCGGGCGGGGAATCGCAGCGCATCCGCCTGGCCAGCCAGATCGGTTCGGGCCTGTCGGGCGTGCTCTACGTGCTCGATGAACCCTCGATCGGCCTGCACCAGCGCGACAACGACCGCCTGCTCGAAACCTTGAAGCGGCTGCGTGACCTGGGCAACACGGTGATCGTGGTAGAGCATGACGAGGATGCGATCCGCGCGGCGGACTATGTCGTCGATCTCGGCCCCGGCGCGGGCGTCCACGGCGGCGAGATCGTTGCCCAGGGTACGCTCGAGGATATCCTGGCCAATCCCGACAGCCTGACCGGGCAATACCTGACCGGCGCGCGCCGGATCGAGGTGCCCAAGAAGCGCCGCAAGGGCAATGGCCTGTCCCTGGTGGTGGAAGGCGCGCGGGCCAACAATCTCAAGAACGTGACGGCCAAGATTCCGCTCGGCACGTTCTGCTGCGTCACGGGCGTGTCCGGCTCGGGCAAGTCCAGCCTCACCATCGATACGCTGCAGGCCGGTGCTGCCCGTGTGCTCAATGGCGCGCGCGTGGTGGCCGGCGCGCATGACGCGATCAAGGGCCTGGAACATTGCGACAAGGTGATCGAGATCGACCAGTCGCCGATTGGCCGCACCCCGCGCTCCAATCCGGCGACCTATACCGGTTCGTTCACCCTGATCCGTGACTGGTTTGCCGGCCTGCCCGAGGCGCAGGCGCGCGGCTACAAGGCCGGGCGGTTCAGCTTCAACGTCAAGGGCGGACGCTGCGAGGCGTGCCAGGGCGATGGCCTGATCAAGATCGAGATGCACTTCCTGCCCGACGTTTACGTGACGTGCGAGGAATGCGGCGGCAAGCGCTACAACCGCGAGACGCTGGAGGTGAAGTTCAAGGGCCACTCGATCGCCGACGTGCTCGACATGACGATCGAAGACGCGGTGGAGTTCTTCAAGGCCGTGCCCCCGATTCGCGATCGCATGGCTATGCTGGGCGAAGTGGGCCTGGGCTATGTCAAGGTGGGGCAGCAGGCCACCACGCTATCGGGCGGCGAAGCGCAGCGCGTGAAGCTGGCCAAGGAACTGGCCCGCCGCTCCACCGGCAAGACGCTCTACATCCTCGATGAGCCCACCACGGGCCTGCACTTCGAAGACGTGCGCAAGCTTTTGGAAGTGCTGCACCGCCTGGTGGAGCAGGGCAACAGCGTGGTGGTGATCGAACACAATCTGGATGTGATCAAGACCGCCGACTGGATCATCGACATGGGCCCCGAAGGCGGCGTGCGCGGTGGCGAAGTGGTGGCCGTGGGCACGCCGGAACAGGTCGCCAAGAACAAGGCGAGCTTCACCGGCCACTATCTGGCGCCGTTGCTCAAGCGATGAGCGCCAAGCCCCTCGCCGCCGTGCGGGGAGGGGCTACGCCGCAGGCCGCCCGATCACGCGCCCAGCCAGGCGGTGGCAAGCTCGCCCCGGTGCCCCTCTGGCGCCAGCGCGGCGCGCAGCGCTTCGAGCATGGGCGGCAGTGCCTGGGTAAAGGCGTAGGGCGGGTTGACGATGAACAGCCCGGCGCCGTTGTAGATGCCCGGCTGGTCGGCATCATAGAGCCAATGTTCGATGGTCAGCAGTTTCGGGATGCGCAGCTTGCGCAGCTGTTCTTTCCACCGGACATGCGCGGCGCGGTCCTTGAGCGGGTACCAGATCACCGTCACGCCATGGGCCCATTTGCGATGGGCTGCGGCAAGCGTCGTGACGATCCGCGCGCGTTCGTCGGTCTGTTCATAGGGCGGATCGACCACCACCAGCCCACGCGCCGTGCGTGGCGGCACCATCGCCAGCCATAGCTCATAGGCATCACGCTGATGCACGGCGGCGGGCGTATCGCGCATTGCGCCGCGCAGGGCATAGGCATCGTCGGGGTGTTTTTCGTTCAGGATCAGCAGATCCTGCGGCCGCAGTAGCTGCGCCAGAAACCGTGGCGAACCGGGATAGAGCTGTGGCTCGGCGCCCTCGTTCACGGCCTGCACGGCGGCGCGATAGTCGTCCAGCAGGGGGTTCTGGTCGGCAAAGGCCCGCATCACACCCTGCGTCGCTTCGCCGGTGCGCTGGGCCGCATCGCCGCGCAGGTCGTAAATCCCGCAGCCGGCATGGGTGTCGATCAGGGTCAGCGCGCCGTCTTTTTGCTGCAAGGCCCGCACCAGCGCGATCAGCAGGGCATGCTTGACGACATCGGCGCTGTTGCCCGCATGGAAGGAATGGCGGTAATTCATGCTGCTTCAAAATCCTGACGGTCTGCCGAGATGCGGGCACGCGGGCTGGCACGCCCTGGCCGCACCGCTGCGACAGCGCCCTTAGCCTGCGACGTCACTCTTCACCAGACCAGCCGTGTCAGTCGCGCAGCGCCGCGTCCCGGCGCACGAACCACAGCGCCAGGACCGCGAGCGCGACCAGCACGCCGCATAGCAGCCACGCGGCATTGACGGCGGGAACGAGCGCGGCCTTTTCCACCAGGGGCCGCACCATCTCGGTGGTGAAATCGTCGAGCGGTTGGCCGCGCTGTTCCAGGAAAGCGTCGCGCGGAATGCCGATGCGCACGGCGGTGGCTACGTCGCCGGCGCGCAACTGGTCGGCGATGTGGTTGCCGGCGGTGGCGGCGCGGCTGAAGATCGTGGTGTCGATCAACGCCAGGCCAACCGCACCGCCCAGATTGCGCATCATGTTGAACAGCCCACTGGCATCGGCCACGAGCCGATCGGGCAGCCGCCCCAATGCCATGCGGGTTGGCGGCAGCAGGCAGAACATGATGGCGGCGCCACGCACGATCTGGGGCAGAATCATCGCCTGAAAATCGGTCTGCTCAGTCTGCCTGGTGCTGAGCAGCAGGCCGATGGCGAACAGCACGAAGCCGAAACCGGTGAGCAGGCGCGGGTCCATCCGGCGTTCGGCATAGACGGCGATCGGCGCGACCAGCAGCTGGGTGCAGCCGGTTACCAGCATGATCTCGCCAATGCGCAGCGGGCCGTGTTCGCGCACCAGGCCCAGGAAGAAGGGCATGAGATAGGTGGAGCCGAACAGCCCGAAGCCGAGCACGAAGCTGAGCAGGCAGCCGATGGTGAAGTTGCGATCGGCAAAGCAGCGCAGTTCCACCAGCGGGGCAGAGGATGTCACCGTGCGCCAGACAAAGCCGATCGCGCTGATGCCCGACGCGCAAAGCAGCGCGACCACGCGCAGGTCTGCCCAGCCGCGCGACGGCGCGTCCTTGAGGCCGAGTTGCAGCGCCACCAGCGCGGCGGCGAGCAGCACCAGCGCCAGCGCGTCTATCGGCCGGCCAGCCTGGCGGCCGGTCTGCTTGCCGCGCAGGAACAGCAACACCCCCAGGCTGGCAACGATGCCGGGCACGATGTTGACGCGAAACAGCCAGTGCCAGGAATAGGACTGGGTGATCCACCCGCCCACGATCGGGCCGATGGTGGGCGCCAGCACCGCCGCCACGCCGGCGATCGTGGTGGCAAGGCCCTGGCTGCGCGGCGGAAACAGCAGGAACACGGCGGCGAACACCGCCGGGATCAGCGTTCCCCCGGCAAAACCCTGGACCACGCGCCAGGCGATCAGCTGGGCAAAGCCGCTACTGGCCGCGCACCCTGCCGATGCCAGTGTGAACAGGCAGGCCGCTGCCACGAACAGCCAGCGCATGCCGAGCCGCGCGGTAAGAAACCCGGTCAACGGGATCGCGACGATTTCGGCGGTGAGATAGGCGGTCTGCACCCACACCATGCGATCGGGCGCGATGCCGATCGCCGCCTGGATGGCGGGCAGCGAAGTGGCGACGATCTGAATATCGAGGATGGCCATGAACATGCCCAGGCACATCAGGATAAAGCCTATCCATTCGCGATAGCTTGCGCCGTCTCTTTCGCCTAGGCTCGGGGCGTCCGTGCCAACCATGCGTCCAGCCATCGATTCTCCTGTGCGAAATCGCCCTTGTCCTATCGCAGGCAAGGAACTCGCTCTCGTCAAAATCGTTTCGGGCTGCACCTTTTTCACCGGTTCGCCGGTCTTGCAGGCGATACCGTAGATGCTGCCCGTTTCAATTCTCTCGCTTGCCACCCAAACTCCCCCGAATATCCTGCCCCAGGAAGAGGCGATCGCCACGGCGCGTACGCTCATTGGCGGGCATTTCGCCGATTTCGAGCGGCTGGCTGCGGTCTATACCAACGCTGGCGTCCACACCCGCCAACTGGCGCGGCCGGTGGCCTGGTATCGCCAGGAACGCAGCTTTGCCGAACGAAGCGCGGTCTATCTCGAGGTGGCGCTCGATCTGTGGGTTGCGGCGGCGGAGCAGGCGCTGGCCCAGGCCGATCTGCGCGCCGACCAGGTGGATACCATCGTTACCGTGTCGTCCACCGGCATCGCCACCCCCAGCCTGGAGGCGCGCGCTATGGCACGGATGCTGTTCCGCACCGATGTAGTGCGCGTGCCGGTGTTCGGCCTGGGCTGCGCCGGCGGCACAACCGGGCTGGGCCTGGCAAGCAAGCTCGCCCGCGCCACGCCCGGATCGCACGTGCTGTTCGTCACGGTGGAGCTGTGCAGCATGGCCTTGCGCACCGACCGGGCGGACAAGGCCGATATCGTGTCGACCGCGCTGTTCGGCGATGGCGCGGCGGCCGGCGTGCTGCGCAGCGGCGAGGGCGGCTTTGCGCAGATTACCGCCAGCGCCGAAAAGACCTGGCCCGATACGCTCGACATCATGGGCTGGCAGGCAGAGCCAACCGGCCTGGGCGTCGTGCTCAACCGGGCCATTCCCGCCTTTGCCCGGCAGGAAATGCGCCAGGCGATGGAGGAGATGCTTGCCCCGCAAGGCTTGCGGATCGAGGACGTTGACCGCTTCATCTGCCATCCCGGCGGGGCCAAGGTGGTCGATGCATTGGAAAGCGCCCTTGCTCTGAACCAGGGCGCACTGGTCAAGGAGCGCGAGGTTTTGCGGGATCACGGCAATATGTCTGCACCAACGGTGCTGTTCGTGCTGGATCGCTATCGGCAAGAGGGGCTGCCGCCGCTTTGCGTGATGAGCGCGCTGGGGCCGGGGTTTACTGCGTCGTCGCTCACGCTGCGGTGTGCGGCATGAACGCGGCCTATGCCATCATGGCCTTTGTCACGCTGCAACGCCTGAGCGAGCTGGTGATCGCGCGGCGCAACACCGCGCGGCTGATGGCGGCCGGGGCGCGCGAAGTGGGCGCCAATCACTATCCGGTGATGGTTGCCATGCACACCGCATGGCTGGCGGTCTTGTGGTTCACGGTGGGTGACCGCCCGATCTTTCTGCCGCTGCTGGCGGTATTTGCCGTGCTGCAGCTGATGCGGGTGTGGGTGCTGGCCACGCTGGGCCCGCGCTGGACCACGCGCATTATCGTCACGCGTGACGCACCGCTGGTAAAGCGTGGGCCGTTCCGTTTCGTGCGCCACCCCAACTATATGGTGGTGACCGCCGAAATCGCGGTGTTGCCGTTAACGTTTGGCCTGGTGTGGGTGGCGCTGCTGTTTACCGTGCTCAACGCCGCCATGCTGACGGTGCGGATCAGGGCGGAGAACAGCGCGCTCTACGGCAACGCCGGAATCAGCGCTTAGCGGCCGCCTGGCGTTCTGCGCGGATGCGCAGCATCGCGGCGTGGCACACGGGGGAAGTCTCATTGATCTTGGCGATCATGCAGGCTTCCACCTTCTTGCGGCTCAACGATTTCATCTCGGCCGGGCACAGCCGCCGCGCTTCCTGCACGCAGGCCTTCTTGCCGGGATCAGCCTCGGCCAAAGCGGGCGTCTGGCTCATGCCGATCAGCATGGCACCAAGACCCAGAATAACGCTGGCAGCACGTGCATTCATGAACGGTTTCCTTGCAAACAGGGTGCGGTTGCGACGGCCCACCGTATTGATTGGACTGCCTGAACCCAAGCTTGTCAACGCAGCTTGGCAATGCTCAGGCCATCGGCCTTGGCCCGGTCCTTGACCGATTCCTCGGTGCGGGTGAGCGCCTTGGCAATGGATTTGAGGCCCATGCCCTTTTTGGCGAGGGTGTGAAGCTTCTGGAGTTCAGCAGGAGTCCAGGGCTGGCGATGACGTTCGAACTTTTCGGCCATGGCCGCGCGGTAGGGCATGGCGGCGCCGCTGTCCAAGGAAACGGCAAGCCACAGAAAACGGGGGCCGGCATCGCTGCCGGCCCCCAATGCGCCTGTGGCCGTTTAACCGGCGTTGTGTTCGGCCATGGCCGACGGGCCGAGGGCGGGGGCCTTCCAGGGCACGAAGCCCCTGGGCCGTTGGCGGCGTCCGGCATGGCCAGGCGGCGCCAAAGCTCCCGTGCACGGTCCGTATCGCCCGCTCGGGGAAGAGCGAGGCCTGACCTGCTGCGCAACGCCGCTTGCGGGCGGCATCACGGGCGTGGCCTTTGCCTCGAAGCACCGCTCCCACGCGCGCCGATCAAGAACGCACAGGACGGACCCCGCCGGGGCAAAGGACAGGCATATGGTGGTTGCGAAACAGTTCCAGGCCGCGTGTCCAGACACCAGCCAAGGCGGAATTGCTGCGCACAAAACCATTGCCGCAAGCCCCCTCGCGGGCGCCGTCACACCCGCTCACCATGCCGTGAAGGCACGAGCGGACATGGCCGGTGTTCCGTTTGGCAAAAGGCTTGCACTTCAAGAAAATAGCGCCGTAAATCATCGGCTTGTACCAGCTGATCGGCGGCACGTTTTCCTGTCGATAAAGGGATGCTGCGCCTGTCTTTCGAGTCGCGCAAGAGGGAATTTTGCGGATGGTTTGACAGGCGGGACGAGCGGTTCAACCTGTCACAAACCATCGCGCCACGCGGCGAGCTTTCCCACGGCGGCGCGCAGCATGGGCGGCGGCTTGCAGTGGCACAGCCGCACGATATGGCGCGGCGCGGGCGGGCCTTCCCACAGCGCGGAAAGCGGAATGGTTGCCACGCCCGCTTCGGCGACGGCGCGCGTGGCGAAGGTGCGATCATCCAGGGGCACGCCGCTCTGCGCCAGATCAATGCACGAAAACCAGGTGGCGCTGCCGGGCAGGGTGGCAAAGCCATGGTGGGCCAGCGCTTCCAGCAGCGCCTGGCGCGATGCCGCCCAATCGGCCACCTGGGCATCGATCAGCGCATCATCGGTCAGCCCTTCTGCCACGGCCCATTGCAGCATCGGCGGCGTGGTAAACGTCAGGAACTGGTGCGCGCGCGCAACCACCGTGGCCAGTGCCGGATCGGCCACGAGCCAGCCCACCTTCCACCCCGTGGCGCCAAAGATCTTGCCGGCCGATCCCACCTTGATCGTGCGCGCGGCCATGCCCGGCTCTGCCATCAGCGAGGCATGGCGCAGGCCATCGAACCGCACCACCTCCCACACCTCGTCACAGATGGCGATCAGGTTGGCGGAAACGCAGAGCTGCGCCAGCGCCGTCCGCTCTGCCGCGCTGGTCACCGTACCGGTGGGATTGAGCGGATCGTTGAGGATCAGCGCGCGGGTGCGCGGCGTGACCGCGGCGCGCACCGCATCGATCGGCATGGCCCAATCGGGCGGCGCCAGGCCCACGAACACCGGCACCCCGCCAGCGCGGCGCACCAGCGGGGCATAGGCGTCATAGGCCGGCGCCAGCACGAGCACCTCGTCTCCCGCGCGGACAGTGGCAAGGATCGCCGCCGCCACCGCCTCCGTCGCGCCCGACGTAACGATGGCATGCTCGCGGCCCAGGGCCAGGCCCTGCCGCCGGGCATAGAACGCGGCGACCGCATCGCGCAGTTCGGGCACGCCGGCCATCGGGGGATATTGCTGCGATCGTTCCGCCATGGCCCGCGCGGCGGCTTGCGCCAGGGCGAGCGGCGGCGGGCCATCGGGAAAGCCCTGGCCGAGGTTGATCGCGCCATGCTCCCGCGCGAGGGCCGACATCGCCTCGAAAATCGTGGTGGGCATGGTGGCATAGAGCGGGTTCAGCGAAGGCGCGGTCATCCAGCGATCTTAGGCACCCGATGCGCCGACGCAAAGCCCGTTGCACTGAGATCACAATTTGCTAGCCTCTTTCAGGCGAACCGGGGGGCAAGGCAATGCGCAAGGCGTGGCAGGCAGGCGTGGCGGGATTGGCACTGGTGCTGTGCGGCGCCAGTGGGGCGCAGGCGCGCCAGATGGCAGACCTGATCCTGCACAATGGCCAGGTGCTGACGGTGGACAAGCGTTTTGCCGTGGCGTCGGCTGTGGTGGTGCGCGGCGATCGTATTGTTGCGGTGGGCGGGGAAGGGCTGCTCAAGCGCTTTGCGGCGCGCGATGTGGTCGATCTCAAAGGCCGCACTCTGATGCCCGGCTTCATCGATACGCATCTGCATCCCGCGCCGATCAAGCCCAGCGACATTGCCGTGGCCAGCGCCACCAGCATGGCACAGGTGCAGGCCATGCTGCGCGACAAGGCCCGCGCGCTGGGGCCAGGGCAATGGATCACCGGCTATGGCTGGCAGGAAGCCAACCTGGCGGAAAAGCGCAACATAACCCGTGCCGATCTCGATGCGGCCGTGCCTGACAATCCCGTGCTGCTGGTGCGCGCCGGATCGCATTCGGCCGTGGCCAACAGCCTGGCGCTGAAGCTGGCGGGGATCGACCGCAACACGCCTGATCCCGCCGGTGGGCTGATCGAGCATGATGCCAGTGGCGAGCCCAACGGTATCATCCGCGAAAGCTATGGCGCGGTGCTGCGCCTGATCCCCCAGCCCGGCTGGGACGTGATGAAGCCGGCAACGGTCACCTGGCTCCGCTCCATCCTGGCGCTGGGCATAACCAGTTTCCACGATGCCAGCGGATCGATCGACGACGAGCCCTATGGTGCGGGCGGCCCGGCGCCCGGCGAGCAGGGGCTGGACCTGCTGGGCGCGGGAATGACCTTTCGCCGCGCGCGCGAACTCTATGCGGAAATGGGTGACCGCCTGCCGCGCGTGACCATGTACATCAGCTATCCCGGCGCCGCGCGGCTCAAGGCCTTCCCGCATCACACCGGTTATGGTGACAATCATGTGCGCCTGGGCGCGATTGGCGAGAACGCGGTGGACGGCGGCTTTACCGGCCCCACCGCGTGGCTGCTGGCCGATTACAAGGGGCAGCCTGGCTTTCGCGGCAAGGGCCGCTTCACCGACGCGCAGCTTCAGGAGATGGTCGATACCGCGGCCGCGGCCGGCTGGCAGATGGGCCTGCACTGCATTGGCGACGCGGCCATCGTGCAGACCGTCAACGCCTATGACATGGCGCTCAAACGCCTGGCGGCGCAGGGCAAGATGCCGGCTGACCACCGCTGGTTCACCGATCATTTTACGATCATGCCGCCCGATGCCACGATGCAGACCATGGCGCGCGACAAGGTGATGATCGCCCAGCAGCCCAATTTTCTCTACAACCTGGAAGACCGCTACACCCAGGTGCTGGACGATTGGCGCCTGGCGCATAACAATGCGGTGGCCACGCCGGTAAAGAAATTCGGCCTGTTCATGGCCTTTGGCAGCGACAACCTGCGGGTGGGGCCGCTCGTCGGCCTCTATGCCGCGATCACCCGCAAGGGACCCAGCGGCGTGGTGCACGACGCGGAAGAAGCTGTTTCACGTGCCGAGGCGATTCGCATGTACACCGCCAATGGCGCCTATCTGTCTTGGGAAGAAAGCCAGAAGGGCACGCTGGAACCGGGCAAGCTGGCCGACATGATCGTGCTGCCGTTCGATCCGCTGACCGCACCACCCGAAGCCCTGCTCAAGGGCAAGGTGGATATGACGTTCGTGGGTGGCAAGCTGGTCTACGACAGTCGCCTGCGTCGCTGACGGGCATCGGCCCCGCGCCGATCGGCGCGGGTCAGTGCGCCGTCGCGGGATTGTAGCCAGGATAGAGCAGCTTGATATCCTGCGGGGCATGGCACTGCTTTACCGCAGTCGTGGCATGGCGCAGCCGCTCTGCGGTGAGCGAGGCGTTGGACAGCGCATGCTGGCGCTCGCGGCCCACTTCATCGGCGGTAAACGGACGGGTGCCGGCCGGCACGCTATGCCCGCCCAGCACGAAGACCACATAGTTCATCAGATCGGCCAGCTCGGCATTGTCGCGGATGCGGCTGTGCGCGACGTTGGGCAGGCGCAGCAGATAGGCACGGCTATCGGGCGTGCACATGAACCAGCCGACGCGGCCCAGCAGTTCGGGCAGCTGCGCCGGCACCGTGCTGCCGTTCACGCCGTGGCAGCCGCCGCAATTCTCGATATAATCCACCCGCGCCTGGTTGGGATCTTCCATCACCGGTTGCGCCATAGCGGGGGCGGGCGCGGCATCGTGCGCCGCGCTCAGCCGCGTGGCGAGGCTGGCGCTGAGCAATGCCGTGGCCGCCAGCAGGGAAAGACGCGCGATCTTCATGGCCGCTGCGCTCAGGCCGCGCCGACCAGTACGGCGGTGGAGCAGTGGTATTCCATGCTCTGCGTACCGAAGCACCAGATGATATCGTTGTTGAGCTGCGGCACATAGATCTGCGTTTCGCGATCGGCATTGTCGCAATTGCACTTGTTGCAATAGGATTTGCCGCAGCAATCGCGATAGGCGATCAGGTACGACTTGCCGTCTTCGGGATTGACGCAGGTGCCTACCCACGACACCGGAGAGGGTTCGGCCCCGGCCGGGCAGGTGTGTACCCCACCGCCGCAGCAGGTGCACAGCGCGCCGTCGATCGCGCAATAGCGCCAGTAATCGCACTTGGTGTTGTCGGTTACCTGCGCGCCACGGGCAAAGGTGGTCTTCGCCTCTGGCCCTCGATCGGGCTTGGCCGGCGCGGCATTGGCACGGCTCACCGGCAGCACGGGGAATAGCGGCGCGGCCACCAGTGCGGTGCCCAGCCGGGCGAGGATGCCCCGGCGCGACGTGCCGCCGGCAAAGCGCCGCAAGACCTTTTCGCCCAGGCTGTCAGCATCGAAATGGATCATGATCGTTGCCCCTAGAACTTTTCTCGTAGCGTTTGCGTCAGGCCACCGCGCCATGCATGCGGGCGACATAGTCCTGCACCGAATGAACCCCCATTTCGTGGGCAATCACCAGGCTTTCGAGGTGCTCGCGGCTGTTGACCAGCCCCTTGGACAGGACCACGCCCTGGTCATCGAGCAGCACGGCAAACGGCAGCTTGCCCACGGCAAAGGCCTGGCCCACTTCCGGCCCATTGACGAACGGATAGGCTTCCAAGCCATGGCGCGCGATCATCTCGCGCTGCGCGTCCACCGTATCGTCGCCCACGAAGGTCAGCGCCACGCGCTCGTCGCGGGCAAAGGACTTGGCCATGGGGATCAGGTTCTTGCACAGCGGGCAAGAGGCCGAAACGAACATCAGCAGGCGCAGCGGCGTGCCCGGGGCCGCGCCGCCCACGCTGATCGCCGCGCCATCGAGCGTGTGGCTGGCCACGGCCTGGCTGGCCGCCCCCACGGCGGGGCCGCCCGCCGTGGTCAGCGCGCCGGCCGGGGCCACGCGCATGTGCAGCACGCCCACCTGGCGGGCCAGGGCCAGCAGCGCCACCACCAGCAGTGCGATGATCACCCAGGAAATGCCTTGTGAAACGATCAGAGCCGTCATCATCGCCCGCTACCCTTTTCGCGCCGGGGCCAGCGGAGAACCCGCCAGGGCCACGATCGCATTGAACAATTGCACCAACAGAAACAGCACGATCCCGCCAGCCGCGCCCAGCAGCCAGGCCTGGCCCGGCAGCGGCGCCATGGCCAGGGCCGGCAGCAGCAGCGCGGCCAGCACCACGTTGCGCATCACCAGCGGCCAGGCCAGCGGCTGGCGCAGCGCGGCATGGCCGCAGCCGCAATCGATATGCCCACGCCCGCGCCGCAGGTTGACCGCCATGGCCCAGGCGAAAATGCCCAGCAGCAGCGCGGCAAGCGCGGCTGCTGGCGGCGTCATCAGGCCAGACAGCAGCCAGGCGCCCAGGACCAGTTCTGCCACGGGTAGGGCGCTGGCCACAGGCGCCACCAGGGCCGGCGGCAAGAGGCGGTAATTGGCGATCACGCCGGGTAGCAAAACCCGATGGCGCAGCTTGCCCGCTGCCGCAGTAAGGAACACCAGCCCCACGCCCACCGTGGCAATGCGCCCGGTCAGCGCCACGGCCATCAGGCCGATCGCCGCAGAGGCCGCATCCGGGGCGCCGAGCGCGATCACTGCGGCTGTGCCACCGTGATCACGCCATTGCCGGCATGATCCAGCTTCCACGCCTGCTTGCCGGTGGCCAGATCATAGACGTAGACCGTCTCGTCCTCGCCAGCAAAGACCAGGTGGGGGGCGGCTTCCTGCGTCACGGCAATCATGCGCGGTTCGCCGGGCACGGCCATGCGCTTGACCACCTTGTGGCTGGCCAGGTCGAGCTGCCACACTTCGCTCGCGCCGGCTTTGTGCGACCAGAACTCGCCCATGTGCATCAGGATATAGACCTGGCCGGTGGCGCGGTGCAGGGCCATCTGTTGCACCCCGCCCGGATACCAGTTGACCTGGTTGGGCGCGGCCGATCCGGCCGGCACGCCGGCGGCTTCCTGCAAAGAGAACGGCGCGGCAATCACCGGCTTGGCCCCCAGCGTAGCGGTATAGACCTTGCCGGTATAGCTCAGCATCACGATCTGGTTGTGCCCGCGATCGACTTCGAAATTGTCGAAGATCGGATCGTCGGTGGCGGAAAAGAACGGATCGCTGCGGGTGATCTGGCTTTTCCCGCCGGCCAGGCTCAACGTGGCGAGCGAGCCATCGGAGCACAGCGCCGACAGGCCCACGCCGGGCACCGGAACCAGGCTGGCGCAGCCGGGCAGTTCCACCGTCTTGACGAACTTGCGCGCCGTCAGATCGATCACGTTGACCGAAGAGGCCGGGCTCATGTTGTAGACATAGCCTAACTTGCCGTCGGGGCTGACCACGAAATTGTTCATCCGGCCGCCCACCAGCAGCCGGCCCGGCATGGCAATATCGGCCTGAAGCTTGAGATCGACGCTGTCGAACACCGAGACATAGTCCTGCCGCGTTCCGCGCAGGCCCTTGGTCCACAAGGTGGACGACACGTAATAGAACTTGCCCGCAGGATCGAGCGCCAGGTCGGTCAACTGCGGGGTTTCGACGTGGCCGATCAGCTTGCCACTGACGGTATCGTAGATGACCGAGGAATTGGACGTGAACCCGCCGTTGATGAAGAACCAGCTGGTTTTGGGCGGCGTCAACTGCGCCACGTCAGACTGTTCGGGTTCCACCGACGCGATCGGTGCGGCGACCGGGGCCGCCATGGCCGACGGCGCCAGCGCCCCAGGCAGGCCGCCGGCCAGCGCCACGGCCAGTGTTGCAGTTGCGAGAAAACGCCCCTTGATGGCAGCAAACGTCATCGTGGCCGGCCCCTGTTCGAATGTGACAGCCCGTGGTGATCGCGGCATTGGCAAGGGCGCGAAGGACCGGGTGTTTGCCCGAGTCCGGCATGCCCCCACATGCCATTGCGATCACAAGTTTTGACGAATGTCCTATTTCAGTCAAGCGACATTCGCAGGTGCCGCAAAACTTTTCGCGCTATCTGGCATCACATGGATCGCGGGTGGGCATGCCCAGCCCGGCAATGTCGTCCGGGGTGATGGTACAGGCCAGTTCCACCAGCGCCTTGCCGGCGATCGCGATGAACGCCGGCATGCGATCGGCCCAGGGCTTGCGATAGCCGAGAAAGGGTGTCGCCCCTTCCATCGAGGCGCTGATGTAGAGCGCCACGATCTGGGTTTCGGCCGCAGACAGCGCGGGGTTCAGCACGCTGACATATTCGCAGATCACCCCGTGGACGCGGGCATAGAACTGCGCCACCCGCTCTGCCACCACCGGGTTGTGGTTGGCCATGGCCCACAGTTCGGTAAACAGGCGCGTGGTGCGCATGCCGGCAATATCTTCCAGGCACAGCGCGATCACACGGCGCAGCCGCTCTTGCGCGGTAAGGCCGGGCTGGCGCACCTCGTTGTCGAGTACCTTGTCATAGCTTTCCAGCATGTCGTCGAGCATGAGCTGGACCAGCATTTCCTTGCGCGGGAAATGATAGCTGACATTGCCCACCTTCATCCCGCATTCGGCGGCGATGCGGCGCACGGTGAACTGCGCGGCGCCTTCCTCGATCAGCACCTTGTGCGCGGCCTTGACGATGGCTTCGGCCGTGGCCGCGCCACGGGCATAGCCACCGGGACGCGGGGTGGTGATGGCACGGTCTGCTGGTGTCATTCCCGCCAGGCTACCACGGGCAGAGCGAAACGGCCAGTTGTCCGTCGCACCTGCGCCGGCAGATAAAACGACCCCCGCCGTGCCGGGGCACGACGGGGGCAAGGGTGGAAAGTGCTCTGGCGGTTGGCGAGAGCGCCGCGTCAATAGCGCATGGAATATTTCAGCCCGAAATACTGAGGCTTGATCGGCATGGTGCGCGAAGAGCCCGAGCAGTATTCGATCGCGCAGAACGTGTTCTTGGACAGCTCGCCACGACGATCGAACACGTTTTCGATGAAGGCCGTCAGCGTCCAGTTGTCCTTCGACACGCCGGTGGAGAAATCGAAGCTGACGAAGCCCGGCGTGTTGCCCAAGAGGCTGTTCTTGTAGGTGTCGAGGTTGGAGGTCGACAGCGTCTGGGCGTGCATGGTCACTTGCGCGAAATCGTTGAGCGAGCCCAGATCGCCTTCATACCGCGCCGAAAGCTGGCCCTTGAAGCGGGGCTGGCGCGGCAGGCGCGTGCCCTTGGCGGCGGCGATCTCGTCTGGCTTGCCGGTGCAATCGCTGATCGGGGTGAGGGTGGCAGGGTCGAGCACACAGAAATCCTGCGTCAGCTTGGCATCGTTGTATGACCCGGAACCGCTGATCGTGAATTGCCCGAGCTTGAGATCGAAATCGGATTCGATGCCGAACACCCGCGCTGCGCCAGCGTTGACCGTGCCGCCGTTGCCGAAATACCCCAACGGGATGACGGTGTATTGCACGCCGGTCCACTTTTCATAATAGACCGCCGCGTTCCAGCGCAGCTTGTTGTTCCAGCTGGTCTTGACGCCCACTTCGTAATTGGCCAGCCGATCGGCCTTGTAAGTGCCCATCTCTGGCAACTGGTTGGTGCCGCCAGGGCGGAACCCGGTGGAGTAGGTAGCATAGACCATCTTGTCGGACGTGACCTGCCAGGTCACGCTCACCTTGTGGGTTTCGCCGGTCTCGTTGTAGGCTGGCTTGTTGTTGTTGACGCAGGAAAACCGCTGGTTGGCTGGGAACGGCACGGTGCAGCCAAGTTTAAGCGCCTGGCTGGCGACGCCGCTGAATCCATAGACCGAGTTGTTGGCCTTGAATACGCGGATGCCGCCGGTCACCTTGATCTGCGAGGTGATCGGCACGGTGCCTTCGGCAAACACCGCATAGTCGCGGAATCGCTGGTTGAGATCCTGGTTGTAGAACGCGTCGCGCTTGATTGCCGGGTTCCACTGGCAGCCATCGGCGCATGAGGTGGCGAGGTCGATCTGGCTCAGGCCGGGGATCTGGTAATCGTCGTCCTGGGCCATCTTCTGGAACTGGAAGAAGCCGCCTACGGTCAGGTCGAAGCCCCATTCCTTGGGTACTGAAAGGCGCAGTTCCTGCGTCACCTTGGTCTGGGTCAGGCGGCCGATGTAGGACTGCGTCGGGTTGATGAAGTTGCCGCTCTTGTCGCGGAACTTGAGATAGTTTTCATAGCCGGGGCCAAGCTGGTCATAGTGGACCGAGTAATAGGTATAGTCGCTGGTATTGTGGATCTTGCGACGGAAATAGCCTGATGAGGACACCAGGTCGAAATCGCCGATCTTGCCCTGGATGGTCAGCGAGGCCTGGACCCACTTGTCGACATTTTCGGTCGGGCTGTAGTCATGGACTTCCAGATCGCCGACGCGCGGATCATAGTTGAAGAAGCCCTTGGCATCGAGATACTGGTAAGTGACAGACGGGTAGAGCTTCCAGTCGCCCGCCTCGATCGTGGCGTTGATGCGTCCGCCATAGCTGTCGACCGGGTTGTAGTTCTTCTGCACCAGCGTGGCGTTGTCCACGGTATAGGTCGTGTTGGGATCATCATCGCCCAACTGATAGGTGTACGTGCCGTGGGTGTTGTCGATGTAGCCGCCCTCGTGATCGTAGAAGCCCATCATGCGCACGGCGATGTGCTCGTTCACCGGGATGTTGACGAAGCCTTCGACCATCGCGCCGGCCGCGCCCTTGCCATAGGCATCGACCTGGACATCGGTGCCGGCCTCGAACTTGCCGATCTTGGCCTTGTTGGTGATGATGCGCAGCGTGCCCGCCAGCGAGCCGGCGCCATAGAGCGTACCTTGCGGGCCCGACAGCGCCTCGACCCGCTCGATATCGTAGATGTGCACTTCGGGCATCCGCCCCGGCTGCGAAATCGGCACGTCATCGAGATAGGTGCCGCTGGTCGACAGTGCGCCACCATCCACGGCAATGCCGCGGAAATAGACTTCGCTCTGCCCTGGCCCGAGCCCGGAAAAGCTGACCGAGGGCAGCATGCTGGCGTAATCGGCAAACGTGCTGACCTGGTGCTGTTCCAGCTTTTCCGCGCCCAGCGCCTGGATCGAGATCGGCACCTTCTGCACGCTTTCGGCCTTGCGCGTGGCGGTGACCACGATTTCGCCAAGGCCGCCGGTGCCATTGTCTGCAGCGGCCGCATCGGGGGCCGGGGCGGGCGCGGGTGCCGACTGGGCCAAGGCCGCAACCGGCAGCGCCATGCTGGAAAGGACGGTCGAGGCGCCGAGAATACCCAGTGCACGCCTCATCTGCGACCGTTGTTCAAACACCATTGTTCATGCCCCCTGATGGCCTGAAGTTCTTTTTCTGCCGTCTTCCTGCGAACGCTTGTTTTTATGATTATTGTTTGGTGATGATCTTGGCGGCGGTGTTGTAATTATGCCGCTTTTTGTGCAGTCGCCGTGCCGATTTGCGCACCTGTGCGATCAAACCCTTGCGGCGCCCGATTGCCGTGGCGCGCCATGCCGCCAACAGCGCGAGTGATCTGCGGCATTGCAGTGCAGCGATTGCAAGCTGTTGATTCTACACAATAGTGCCGCGATGCGGCGCGGTCTCAATCACTATCTTGTTGCGGATAGTGCCAGCAAAACGCCGGCTGTCAACAAAATTCAGCGATCTGGCATCGCAGATTGTGCGGGCGATTGAGCCGGTCTGGGGGACGAGCTGTTCGCAGTTGCGTAATCGCGCGGGCATGTCATGTTTCCGGTCATGGTGATCGGGGCAAAACCGCAAGGCAGGATCTGTGATGGCAAATGACGTGGCCGGCCGGCATGGCGTGGGAACCGCACCTGCTGATGCGGGTGGTTCGGCCAGCGGAACGGTTGATGCGGCGCTGGGCCATGCGGCCCGCCTGATGGCGCGCCAGCCCGCGCTGGCGCTGGCGCAGGCGCGCGAGATCCTGCGCGCGGTGCCGGGCCACCCTCACGCCATTCTGCTCGAAGGCCAGGCCCTGCGCGTGCTGGGCCACCTGGCCGAGGCGCGCGGCGTGCTTGCCGCGCTGGTGGCAAGCCAGCCGCGCGCGGCAGCTGCGGCGGCCGAACTGGGGCTGACGCTTGCGGCCTTGGGCGAAGACGCCGCAGCGATGGCGCAATTGCTCCGGGCCGTGGCGCTCAAGCCTGATCTGGCCCATGTCTGGCAGGCGCTCGCCACGCTGCTGCGCGCCAGCGGTGACGAAGCCGGCGCCGGCCAGGCCGAAGTGGCCGGTATCGAGGCCGCGGCCAAGGACCCCGTTCTGCTGCGGGCCGCCCTGGCCATGGGGGAAGGGCGGCTGGACGAGGCGGAAACCCATGTCCGCGCGCGCCTGGCGATGATCCCCACCGATCCTGCCGCGCTGCGCCTGCTGGGCGAGGTGCTATGGCGGCAGGGAGAGATCGAGGCGGCGCTGCCGCTGCTGCGTGCCGCCGTGGCGCGCGCGCCCGCTTTCGTGGCGGCGCGCGAATTGCTGGTGCGCATCCTGGCGATGGGGCCCGATGTGGCCGAGGCGCTGGACCATGCCAGCCGCCTGGTGGCCGATGATCCCGAGCATGGCGGCCATGCCATGCTCAAGGCCTCGCTGCTGGTGCGCATTGGTGACCAGGAGGGCGCGCGCGATCTTTATCGGGCGATCCTGGCGCGCGATCCGGGGCGGCCACGGGTGTGGCTCAATCTCGGCCACGTTGAAAAGACCATCGGCAACCAGGCCGCCGCGATCGAGGCCTATCGCCGCGCCGCCGCGCTCGATCCGGCAACGGGAGAGGCGTGGTGGAGCCTGGCCAACCTTAAGACCGTGCGACTGGAACAGGCCGATATCGCCACGATGCGCGCGGCCCTGCCTCACGATGCCGTGGGGGACGAGCGTGCCGAAGACGTGGCGCAGATGCACTTTGCCCTGGGCAAGGCCTTTGAAGACCTGAGCCGCGACGAGCCTGCCGCTGCCGAAAGCGCCTTTGCCCATTATGCGCGCGGCAATGCCCTGCGCCGCAGCGTGCTGGATTATGATCCGGCGCGCACCGCCGCCGCGGTCGATCGCCATGCCGCCCTGTTCACGCCTAAGTTTCTGGCAGAGCGGGCCAGCTGGGGCTGCCCGGCCGCCGATCCCATCTTCGTGGTGGGCCTGCCGCGCAGCGGATCGACGCTGGTGGAGCAGATCCTGGCCAGCCATTCGCAGATCGAGGGCACGATGGAACTGCCCGACATGATGCTGATTGCCGATCGCCTGCAATCGCGGGTGGATGCCAATGACGGCGAAGGGGGCGAGTTTGCCGACATGGCGGCGCTGCTCGCCGCGCTTGGACCGGACGATTGCCGCCGGATGGGCGAGGAATATATCGAGCGCACGCGCATCCACCGCAAGACCGATCGTCCCTACTTCGTCGACAAGATGCCCAACAATTGGCAGCATGTGGGGCTGATCCGCCTGATCCTGCCCAATGCGACGGTGATCGATGCGCGGCGCCATCCGCTCGGCTGCTGCTTTTCGGGGTGGAAGCAGTATTTCGCCCGCGGCCAGGTGTTCAGTTATGACCTGAGCGAGATCGGGCACTACTATGCCGCCTATGTGCGGCAGATGGCCGCGTTCGATCGCGCGATACCCGGCGCGGTGCACCGTGTGATTTATGAAGCAATGGTGGCCGATACGCCGGGCGAGGTGCGGGCCTTGCTGGGCGCGGTGGGGGTGCCGTTCGAAGAGGGCTGCCTGGCGTTCTGGCAAAATCGCCGCGCCGTGCGCACCGCCAGTTCGGAGCAGGTGCGCCAGCCGATCTATACCGATGCGGTGGAGCACTGGAAGCGGTTCGAGCCTTGGCTCGATCCGCTGCGCGCGGCGCTTGGCCCGGTGCTCGACAGCTATCCAAACGTGCCGGCGGGGTGGTGACCCCGCCGGCCTTCGCCGTCATCAGGCGACGCTGAGCGTCACATCGATGTTGCCGCGCGTGGCGTGGCTGTAGGGGCAGATTTCGTCAGCCTTGGCCACCAGCGCTTCGGCTGCGGCACGATCGACACCGGGCAGATGCACGGTCAGGGCCACAGTCAGGCCAAAGCCGCCATCGCTGCGCGGGCCGATGCCGACGGCCGAATCCACCGCGATGTCAGCCGGAACGCGGGGCAGGGCCTTGTCCTGGCTGGCAGCGAACTTCATCGCGCCGATAAAGCAGGCGGCATAGCCGGCGGCGAACAGCTGTTCGGGGTTGTTGCCGGCGCCATTGCCACCCAGTTCCTTGGGCGTGGCCAGCGTGATGTCCAGGCCATTGTTCACGCCGTCTTCGGCAATCGTGGCGCGGCCATCGCGGCCACCAGTGGCCTTGGCATGGGCGGTGTAAAGCGGCTTGATCGACATGACAGAGTTCCTTTCGCGGTTTAATATCGAAAACGATTAAATCGTGTGCGATCTAAATAGGTGAGTCGCGCGGAAAGGTCAAGCACTTGCGATTTGATCGCACGCGATTTATCTTGTCGATATGGAACAGACCCCGTCAGACCCGCTCGATACCGCGCTTTCCGGCCCCCAGGCGGCTGCCGAGCTGGCGGCACAGATGGCGGCCGGCGGACCACCCTTGGCCACCGGCACGGCTGACAAACCCTTTGCCAACATGCTGTGCTTTTCGGTCTATGCGGCGCAACTGGCGTTCAACCGGCTCTACAAGCAACTGCTGGCACCCCACGGCCTGACCTATCTGCAATACCTGGTGCTGGTGGCCCTGGCCCAGGCGGAAGACCGCACCGTGGGCGAACTGGGCGAAGTCCTGTTCCTGGAATCCAACACCCTCACGCCGCTGCTCAAGCGGATGGAGGCTGCCGGGCTGGTGGTGCGCCGGCGTGACGCGGAGGATGAGCGCGTGGTTCGCGTGGCACTCGCCCCGGCCGGCGCAGCGGTGGTGGCCCAGGTGGAATGCGTGCCGCTCGATGTGCTGTCCGCGCTCGACATGCCCTTGGGCGATTTGCAGCAGATGAAGGCGGCGATCGACCGGCTGGGTAGCGAACTGCGCAAGTCCACCACCTGAAATCGCCGGCCGGTGTTGGCATGGCCAGAGCCGCACGATCACGCGTGGCTCTGGCCGGAATGCAGATTACGCAGGCAAGCCGCTGATCGCCTTCATTTCCATGAAGTCCTTCAGGCCATAGAGCCCGCCTTCACGGCCATTGCCCGATTGCTTGTATCCGCCGAACGGGGCGCCGGGGGTGGGGCCCCAGTTGTTGATCGCCACCATGCCGGCGCGCAGGGCGGGAACCACGTCTGCCGCCTTGGCCGGATCGCCGGTGATGCAGGCCGAAAGGCCATAGCTGGTGTCGTTGGCGATCTCGATCGCCTCGTCCAGGCTGTCATAGGGGATGATCGTGGCCACCGGGCCAAAGATCTCTTCCTTGGCAATGCGCATGTCCGGCGTGACATTGGAAAACAGCGTGGGCGCAATGTAATAGCCGCGGTTGACCTCGGCCGGCAGGTCAGGGCCGCCGCATTCCAGCGTGGCGCCTTCGTCGATCGCCGACTGGATCAGGTCGCGGATCTTGTCGTGCTGCGCCTTGTTGACCACCGGGCCGAGGTGGCTGCCTTCCTCCAGTGGATTGCCGACTTTGGCGGCGGAATACATCGCCTTGACGAACGCGGCGGCCTCGGCCTGGCGTTCACGCGGCACCAGGATGCGCGTGGGGGAGATGCAGCTTTGCCCCGAATTGACCAGCGGGCCAGAGGCAGTCGCCGGCAGCTGGCTGGCAAAATCGGCATCGGGCAGCACCAGGTTGGGCGACTTGCCACCCAGTTCCTGGTGCACGCGCTTGACCGTGTCAGCCGCCGCCTTGGCCACCATGATGCCGGCGCGGGTTGAGCCGGTGAAGCTGACCATGTCGATATCGGGATGGCTGCTGATCGCCGTGCCCACACCGGGGCCATCGCCCTGAACCAGGTTGAACACACCTGCGGGCACGCCGGCGGCGTCCATGATTTCAGCGAGAATGGCGGCGCAGGTGGGGCATTCTTCCGAAGGCTTGAGCACCATGGTGTTGCCGGCGGCCAGAGCTGGCGCCACTTTGAGCGCGATCTGGTTAAGCGGCCAGTTCCATGGGGTGATCAGGCCGACCACGCCGATCGGCTCGTGGGCCACCTTGAAGGCGCCATTGTCTTCCACGAACTGGAAGTTCTTGAGGGCCGCGATGGTCCCCATGAACCCACCGATTCCGGCGCCAACCTGGGCCGTGCTGGCAAAGCTCAACGGCGCGCCCATTTCCTCGGCCATGGCGTGGGCCAGATCGGGGATGCGCTTCTTGTATTCCGCAACGACGCGGTCGAGCAGCGCAAGGCGCTCTTCGCGAGTCGTCCGGCTGAAGGTCTTGAAGGCGCGGCGCGCAGCGGCCACGGCAGCGTCAACGTCTGCAGCAGTGCCGAGCGTGATCGCGGCGCAGGGTTCTTCCGTCGCCGGGTTGATCACCTCGTGGCGGCGGCCGCCCTGGCTGTTGACCCATTGGCCATCGATATAATGCTGAAGGCGTTCGCGCATCGCGCTTCTCCAATCAATAAGTTAGGTAGGCTAACTTTTAGGGAGCGCAGGCGGCGATGGCAAGCGGAGGGTTTGTGCAGAATGGATAGGGTTTCGCGCCGTGCACCACCAAACGGCAATGCACGGCGCCTTATCCGGAAACGAGCGTCTGTTAGACGGTTCGGCGGCCGGTAAACAGCTGCACCAGACCGATGATCAGGGCGAGCACCAGCAGAATGTGGATGACGCCGGCGGTCACCTTGAAGGCGAAGACGCCCAGCGCCCAGAGCACGAGCAGAACGAGAGCGATGGTCAAAAGCATGGCGGGGCTCCTGGAACGGGTGGCGCCCCGCCTGTGGCGGTGGCGCGGATTGGCATCCTTGTGTGGCTGGTAAACGGTGCACCAAAGGGCTGGTTCCCGAATTTGAAAATCGTCGGGAATAGGCGATTCACCGTAGGCTTGGGGCGGGCGCTAACCATTTATTGGTAATATTCCTCCACGCTTCCCAAGTGGTTGGTGCGTGACGCGCCAGATCCACGGGCCGGGGGACACGAGGTTGAGCGAGGAACAGCGCACGGGCTGGATTGTCGGTGCCACGTTCGCGGCACTGCTGGCCCTGTCGGGCGCGCTAATGGCAGCGCTCAATCATTCCATCCATGTGGCCGATGCCTTTACCCGCAAGGATGAGCGCGAGATGGTCGCGCGCTATCTCGATACGCGGGTGCGTACGGTAATCATCGGCCAGACCGGGCAACTGGTGTGGGATGATTCGGTCCAGCATGCCGTGCGGCACACTGATCTGCCATGGATGGACCGCGAACTGGGCGTGTTCCCGTGGACTAACCAGGGCGCCGAAGAGACCATGCTGGTCGAACCCAACGGCACGCTGGTGCGCGGCTGGCGGCACGGCCAGGTGATGCCCGACTATCCCTATGCCAAGGCGCGCTGGCAGGTGGAATCGGTTTTGTCCCAGGCGCGCAGCAACCGCCGCGTCTATGGCCAGGTGGCGCAGTTTCGCCGCGTGGGCGGGGCGCTGTGGCCGTTCGATGCGCGCGGCGCGCCGCTTTCGCGGTGGGGGTCGTCGCTGGTTTGGCATGACGGCCGGCTGATGCTGTTGACCGCCGCGGCCATCGTACCCGATCGGAACTATGCGTTGCTCACGACCGAGCCGCGCTATCTCGTTTCGCTGCGCCTGGTCGATGATCGCGTGCTGCACGCGCTGGCGGCCGATCTGCTGCTGCCCGATTTTCACTTCGTGCGCACGCTGCCGCCGCTGAGCACGGTCAATTCCCTGCCGCGCTTCAGCGCCGATGGCACGCGGGTGGGCTTCTTCGTGTGGACGCCGCAATTGCCCGGGCCAGCCATCTGGCGCGGCACGGCGCCGCTGCTCGCCACCTGGATTTTCCTGTTCCTGGCGGTGTTGGCCGGTGGCGTGATGATCGTGCGGCGTATGCGCGCCACCACGCAGCATCTGCAGTTGAGCGAAGCCCAGGCGCAATACAACGCGCTGCATGATCCCATGTCTGGCCTGGCCAATCGCCTGCACTTTGCCGAACGCCTGCGCGAGGAACTGGCCGATGCCAACCGCCAGCGTCAGGCAGGCGGCCAGGGCGATGTGTTCGTGGGCTATATCGATCTCGATGCGTTCAAGACCGTGAACGACACGATGGGGCACCATGTGGGCGACGAACTGGTCACCCAAGTGGCGCAGCGCCTGCGCGGCGGATTGCTGCAGACTGACCTCATCGCACGGTTTGGCGGCGACGAGTTCGTGGTCCTGCGGCGCACCACGGGCGGGCTGGGTGCGGCCAATGCGCTGGGGCGTCAGATCGTGGGCCTGATGGCCGAGCCGTTCATCATCGCTGGGCACAGCCTGGGCGTGACATGCTCATGCGGGATCAGCTGGGGGCCGGGGCAAACCGACGATGCCGCCGAACTGCTGCGCCGTGCCGACATTGCGCTCTATCGGGCCAAGCAGGGCGGCCGCGCGCGCTATCGCTGCTATACTAACGGCATGGACGCTACCGAGCGGCTGGCGCGCGAACTGGAGCTGGAACTGCGCCGCGCCATCGCCAACGACGAACTGGAGGCGCACTTCCAGCCGATCGTCGATCTCGCCACGTGGCAGATCGAAGGGTTCGAGGCGCTGTTGCGCTGGCCGCACCCCGAGCGCGGCGATATCGGGCCGGGCGTGTTCGTGCCGATTGCCGAACAGTCCGGGCTGATGGTGCCGCTAGGCACCTGGATGCTGCGCCGTGTGTTCATGCAGTGCCGGCACTGGCCTGCCGCCGATATCTCGATCAATCTTTCGCCGATCCAGATCATGGCCCAGGGCTTTATCGAAACGATCGCGGCGTTGGTGCAGGAAACCGGCATCTCGCCGCAGCGGGTGATCCTGGAAGTGACCGAGGGCGTGATGCTCGATCGCAGCGACCATGTGGCGCAAACGCTCACGACGCTTCAGGACATGGGCTTCCGCATCGCGCTGGATGATTTCGGCATCGGCTATTCCTCGCTGAGCTACCTGCGCTCGTTCCAGTTCGACCGCATCAAGATCGATCGCTCGTTCGTGCAGAACATCGAAAGCGACCTCGATGCGCAATCGATCCTGGGGGCAATCGTCGCGCTGGGGCAGACCCTGCGCATGAAAGTGGTGGCCGAAGGGGTGGAAACCGAGCTGCAACGCCGCCTGGTCCACGCCGCCGGGTGCGAGTTCGTGCAAGGGCACCTGTTCTGGCCCGCGCTGCCGGCCGATCAGGCCTGCGCTCTTTTGGCCCGCAACGCCGCCCAGCACATGCAGCAGGCGATCTGACGCCCAGGATCCTCCCTCACACCGTGGGGGAGGTGGCGGACCGCAGGTCCGTCGGAGGGGGAGTGCAGACTATGCGGTTTTCTGTGCCAAGGGCCAGTGGCTGGCGCAGAATAGTGGGACCCCGGATCAAGTCCGGGGTGACGAAATTCACATAGGCGCTAGACACTTAGCGTCACCCCGGACCTGATCCGGGGTCCCGCTGCTTGATCGCGCCAACCCAAACACCCCGGCCAACAAAAAACCGCCCTAAACGGGCGGCTTTGTTGCTTCGGCGTAGGGTTGGGATCAGCCCTGTGCCTTGTCCACCATGGCCAGTTCGATCGCGGCGGTCTGGGTAACCGGGGCGGCGCTGGCCGGTGCGCCGTGCGGATAGATGAAGCCAAAGGCGGGCGAGGGGCGCATGCCGAGCGATTGGGTCGGGCCGTACCACACGCGCACTTCCGACCAGTCACCAGCGGCCGACACGTCAACCGCCATCACGCCGCGTTCGACCATGCCGGGGCGCGACCAGTTGGCATGGTTGATCATCACGTGGCGGGCATCGACCACCTTGCTGACCACGGCGACGTGGCCATAGGGCATGGAGTGTGAAGCGCGGAATGCGAGGACGGCACCGGCCTTGGGCTCTTGCCCGCGGGCATAAGTGCCAGCCGCATTGCCCCACCAATCGCGCGCATTGCCCGAAAGCTGAACGTCGGAAACCTGGCGGGCATAGGTCACGCACTGGAGCCGGGCATGGGCCACGTTCGGCAGTGCAGCAAGCGAAGCGAAAGCGGCCAGGGCGGTGAGTGCGGTGCGAAGCATGGCCTGCACCTTAGGGTTTGCGGCGGATTCTGGAACCGGGGGTTCCCACGCTTCACCGCTCGCGCCGGGCCGTTTATCCTGCATTCATCCTGGCTGTGGATAACTTTCGCAATGCAGCATGGCGGACACGAAAAACGCCCGGACCGCTTGGGTCCGGGCGTCTGTCTTTCGTGCCTGCCGCATCGCTGCGGCAAGGCCAACTCGCTTACGAGCTGTAGTACATGTCGAATTCGACGGCCGAAGGCGTGGTTTCCCAACGGAACACTTCGGGCCACTTGAGTTCGATGTAGCTTTCGATCTGGTCCTTGGTGAACACGCCGCCATCGAGCAGGAAGTCGTGGTCAGCGGCCAGCGAGTCCAGCGCTTCGCGCAGCGAACCGCACACGGTCGGCACGGCGGCGAGTTCGGCCGGCGGCAGATCGTAGAGGTTCTTGTCCATGGCTTCGCCCGGGTGGATCTTGTTCTTGATCCCGTCGAGGCCAGCCATCAGCAGCGCGGCATAGGCGAGGTAGGGGTTGGCCATCGCGTCGGGGAAACGGAATTCCACGCGCTTGGCCTTGGCGCCGGCGCCATAGGGGATGCGGCACGAGGCCGAACGGTTGCGGGCCGAATAGGCCAGCAGCACCGGCGCTTCATAACCCGGCACCAGGCGCTTGTAGCTGTTGGTGGTGGGGTTGGTGAACGCGTTCAGCGCCTTGGCGTGCTTGATCACGCCACCGATGAAGTACAGGCACATGTCCGACAGGCCAGCATAGCCATTGCCAGCGAACAGGGGCTTGCCCGAATCCCAGATCGAGATGTGGGTGTGCATGCCCGAGCCGTTGTCCTTCATGATCGGCTTGGGCATGAACGTGGCCGTCTTGCCATAGGCCTGCGCGACCTGCTGCACGACGTACTTGTAGATCTGCATGCGGTCGGCCGTCTGCACCAGGGTGCCGAAGGTCAGGCCCAGTTCGTGCTGCGCGGCGGCCACTTCGTGGTGGTGCTTGTCGCAGGGCAGGCCCATTTCGAGCATGGTCGAAACCATTTCGCCGCGGATGTCGACGCAGCTGTCGACCGGGGCGACGGGGAAGTAGCCACCCTTGGCACGCGGACGGTGCGCCAGGTTGCCGGCTTCGTAGTCCTTGTTCGAGTTGGTCGGCAGCTCGATGTCGTCGATCTTGAAGCCGTTGCCGTCATAGCCGTCATAGAACTTGACGTCGTCGAACAGGAAGAATTCCGCTTCCGGGCCGACATAGACGGTGTCACCGATGCCGGTCGACTTGAGGAAGGCTTCGGCGCGCTTGGCGGTCGAACGCGGATCGCGCGAATAGAGTTCGCCGGTCGACGGTTCGACGATGTCGCAGTTGATGATCAGCATCGGCGTGGCCGAGAACGGATCGACATAGACCGAGTCGAGGTCGGGCTTGAGGATCATGTCCGACTCGTTGATGGCCTTCCAGCCTTCGATCGACGAGCCGTCGAACATCAGGCCGTCTTCCAGTTCGTCTTCGCCCAGGACCGACGACACCATGGTGAGGTGCTGCCACTTGCCCTTGGGGTCGGTGAAGCGGAGATCAACCCACTCGATTTCCTCTTCCTTGATACGGGCGAGGATGTCCTTTGCACTTGCCATCGCTGGTCCTTCTGTTTGCCCGCTGGATAAAGACGCGGGCTTCAGGGGTGGTTGGAAAAGGAGGCCGCCCGTCCCAAGGCCACCCCCGCTTCACCCGCCGCACCGCCGGTCTGCCCTCCACCCAGGGTGGAGACCAGGCGCACGCTGCGGCGAAATTCGTTCAGATCGCGTCGTTGTCGCGTTCGCCGGTGCGGATGCGCAGGGCGCTTTCGATGGGGATCACGAAGATCTTGCCATCGCCGATGCGGCCGGTCTGTGCAGCAGCCGCCACGGCTTCCACCACGCGCTCCACCAGGGCGTCGGCCACGACGACCTCGAGCTTCACCTTGGGCAGGAAATCGACGACGTATTCCGCGCCGCGATAGAGCTCGGTATGGCCCTTCTGGCGGCCGAAACCCTTGGCTTCGGTCACGGTGATGCCCGAAACGCCGATTTCGTGCAGCGCTTCCTTCACTTCGTCGAGCTTGAAGGGTTTGATGATCGCTTCGATCTTCTTCACCGGTTCCTGACCCCTGCACCTGATGCCGCGCTGCACCACGAAAGTGTGGGCAGGCGCATGTTCCTCGTGTCCGCAGACCCGATCCTAACAAGAATCGTGCCACTGTTAAGCACAGTGCCCTAGGCCATTGCCGCCCGGTGCGAAAGCGGGAAATTCAGGGGGAAAGAAAGAATGCAACCCAACCCTGTGCAAAATCATGCGGGTTGTTGCGCAGATGCGACGGAAAAGTGCTTAAATAAAAGGCAGGGGTTGCCTGTTTTTTGGGCAGCCCCTGCCTGTGCAGCGCAGCGGATCAGGCGGCGTAGGGCGGCTTGTGCAGGCCTTTGGGGCTGGTGGTGAAAATCTCGCAGCCGTCTTCGGTGATGCCGATCGAATGTTCGAACTGAGCAGACAGCGAACGGTCGCGCGTCACGGCCGTCCAGCCATCGTCGAGGATTTTCACGGCGGGCTTGCCCAGATTGATCATCGGCTCGATCGTGAAGAACATGCCGGGCTTGAGCACCGGGCCGGTGCCGGCGCGCGCGGCGTGCACCACTTCGGGCGCATCGTGGAACAGGCGGCCCAGGCCGTGCCCGCAGAAATCGCGCACCACGCCATAGCGCTGCTTTTCGGCATGGGCCTGGATCGCCGCTCCGATATCACCCAGCCGGGCGCCAGGCTTGGCCTGCTCGATGCCGATCATCAGGCACTCATAGGTCACGTCGACCAGGCGGCGCGCCTTCAACGGCACGTCACCAACCAGATACATCCGGCTGGTATCGCCGTGCCAGCCATCGAGCAGCGGCGTCACGTCGATATTGACGATGTCGCCGTCCTTGAAGGTCTTGTCCGACGGAATGCCGTGGCACACCACGTGGTTGATCGAGATGCAGCACGAATGCGCATAGCCGCGATACCCCAGCGTCGCCGGCACCGCGCCGGCATCCAGCGTCATCTGGCGCACGAGATCATCGATCGCGGCGGTGGTCACGCCCGGCTGCACCAGCGGCGCCACGGCATCGAGAATCTCGGCCGCCAGGCGCCCGGCCTTGCGCATGCCCTCGAACCCGGCGGGGCCATGGAGCTTGATCGTTCCGTCGCGCAGGACGGTTTCGGTGTCGTCAACGGTCACATATTCGGTCATCGCCACGATATAGCGGGGCGCGCGCGAAATTGCGAGGTTGGATCGTGGGAGTGGGTTAGCGGCGTGGACCTTCCGGCTAGAAGGATATTTTCACACGAAGCCACGAAGGCACGAAGCAGGCATCTCGTTCTTGGCTTTGTGTGGGAAGATCGCAACGGATAGGCGAAGCAGATAGCTGGACCCCGGATCAAGTCCGGGGTGACGAAGAAAAAATCACCATAAAGACTATCGTCACCCCGGACTTGATCCGGGGTCCAGCTACTTTGTGGGCATAACAACCACAGTAGATGCGAGCCGCACTTTATTGCACAGCAAACGCCCCGCGCCATTCCGGCTTCACCGCCGCCAGCACCGCCGGCGTGACCGGCAGCGTCACTTCGTATGATCCCTCGGCATAAGGCCCGGCTTCATAGGGCGCGATCAGGAAGCCGATGCGGTCGAACGCCTTCTTGCCGCGCGATCCCAGGATCACGGTTTGCGCCAGCGGATCGACGCAGGCGTCAAAGCCGCTGTCGCCGCCCAGGCTGGCATGGCCGCCGCGCTTTTTGGCGCGTTGCGCGTCCAGGGCCTTGCAGAAATCGGCGTGGATCGCGCCGGTGAGCGCGGCGCGGGCGGTGAACAGGTCTAGCGCATTGCGGGCCTGGCCGACGCGCTTGTCCCACAGGATCGCGGCATAGCCATAGTTGGGATGGGCGCCGCCGCTGTCGTTGCCGACCAGGCTCGACAGGCTGAGCCAATCGGGCAAGTCGGCGACAACCTGCCATTCCTGCCAATGGCCAAAGGCATGGAACGGATACTTGTCGCGCGCCGCTTCCTTCTGCCCCTGCTCGGCATCGTGCTTGAGCGTGGCGCGCTGGGCGGCCTCGTCTGCCGCCAGGCGGGCGCGCAGAGCGGGCTGGGCATCGGCCGCGGCAGGCCAGGAATAGCTGAATTCATAGGCATCGGTGCTTTCCTTCACCGCATGCCCGGCGGTGGAGGATTGCGTTGCCTGGGCGCTGGCGTGGCTGGTGGTGGCGCTGGCCGTGGCCGTGGTCGTGGTCGTGTCGGCCGGCGCGGCCTGGCTGGCCGGGGCGGGCGTTGCCGGTTGGTGGTTGCAGGCGGCAAGCATGGCCAGGGTCATCAGGGCAGGCAGCAGGGCAGAGTGGCGGGGGGCTGGCATAAGGGGCATCGCGCGGCATTTTCCTCTCGATCTTGGCGCCGTCCTGCGCCAAGGTCTGGTCCAAGATGACCGACAAGAACGCGTTGATCCAGCCCGATCGCGACCAGAGCGCGATTGCCCTGCACATTGTCGACAAGGCAGGCCTGCCCGATTGGTTGCGCGCCCGCAGCGGCCAGGCGCGCGCGCTGCTGACCGCACAAGCCTTTGCTGGCGCTGCCGGCGAGGTGGCCGTCGTGCCCGAGGGGGATGGCGATGGCTGGCTGGCGGTGGCGGGCGTCGCCGATCGCGCTAAGCTCGGCACCTGGTGCCTGGCCCGCGCGGCAGAGCGGCTGCCTGCCGGCACCTATCGCCTGGCCGGCGTGGGCGATGCTGCCCCCGCGCTGCATGGGTGGATCACCGCGCAATACCGTTTCGATCGCTATCGCAGCCAGGGCAGCGAGCCCGGCCCGCGCGTGCTGCTGACCAGCGCGGTGCGCGCCCTGCCGCTGGCCCTGGCCGAAGCGGCGGCGGTCACCATGGTGCGTGATCTGGTCAATACCCCCGCCGAAGACATGGGCCCGGCGCAACTGGAGGCCGAAGCCCGCGCGCTGGCCAAGGCGCACCACGCCACGATCCATGTGATTGCCGGCGACGTGCTAGAGCGGGACTATCCGATGGTCCACGCGGTGGGCCGCGCCGCCGCGCGCAGCCATGCCCCGCGCCTGATCGAGCTGGAATGGGGGAACCCAAGCCATCCCCGCGTGGCCGTGGTGGGCAAGGGCGTGTGCTTTGATTCCGGCGGCCTCGATATCAAGCCGGCCTCGGGCATGGCGCTGATGAAAAAGGATATGGGCGGCGCGGCCCATGCCCTGGCGCTGGCCGGACTGATCATGGGGCAAAACCTGCCGGTGCGGTTGCATCTGCTGGTCCCGGCAGTGGAAAATGCCATTTCCGGCAACGCTTTCCGTCCGGGAGACATTCTGCGCACGCGCCAGGGCTTGAGCGTGGAAGTGACCAACACCGATGCCGAAGGGCGCTTGGTGCTGGGCGACGCGCTGACCCGTGCGAGCGAGGCCAAGCCCGAACTGGTGATCGACTTTGCCACGCTGACCGGCGCGGCGCGGGTGGCACTGGGCCCCGATCTGCCCGGGATGTTTGCTCGGCGCGACGAGACGGCGCAGGCTCTGCTCGCCGCTGGGATCGGGCGCGATGATCCGTGCTGGCAATTGCCGCTGCACGATGCCTATCGCGAATGGCTGAAATCCGATGTCGCCGATCTGCAGAATTCGCCCAGCAATGGTTTTGCCGGGGCCAGCGTGGCGGCGCTGTTCCTCGATCGCTTTGTTGGCGAGGGGATCGATTGGCTGCATTTCGATACCTTTGCCTGGCGCCCGGTGGGCAAGCCGGGCCGGCCCAAGGGTGGTGAAGCGCTGGGGCTGCGCGCGGCCTGGGGCCTGCTGCAGGGGCGCTACGCGGCGGGCTGAACGCGGCGCGGAAGGCGCAAAACTTGAATCCCGGGGCAAGGGCGGCTAAGCGCGCGCCTTTGCGAATGTCCGGGAACCCGCCTTGTCTGCCGAATCCGATCTTGCCCTTGTCGTTTCCCCGGCCGTAGCGCCCGAGGGAGAACTGGCTCTTTCCGGCCCTTCGGCCAAGGTCGATCCGCTGCGCCTGCCGGTTCGTGGCGATCTGGCGCATGTCCGCCTGGCTGGCCGCGTCTTCGTGCCGCACTATGCCGTGCCGATGCTGCACCGCGTGGTCGCTGAAACGGCTTTGCTCAAGGCCGGGCGCAGCGATGCCGAGGCCATCGCGCAACTGCCGGCGGGTGAAAGCTTTGCCGTGCTGGACATGGCCGGCGGCTGGGCCTGGGGCCAGGCATCGGATGAAGGCGGCCTGGTGGGCTATGTGCCGCTTTCTGCGCTGGAGTTGGTAGCATGACCACGCAGGTTTTCATCGATGGCGCCGCCGGCACGACCGGCCTGGAAATTGCCGAGCGGCTCGCCGGGCGTAGCGAATTTGCGCTGATCACGCTGGATGAAGCCCGCCGCAAGGATGATGCCGCCCGCGCCGAGGCAATCAACGCCGCCGACGTGGTGATCCTGTGCCTGCCCGACGATGCCGCGCGCGCGGCCGTGGCGATGGTCGCCAACGATACCACGCGCGTGATCGATGCCTCCACCGCGCACCGCGTGGCCGAAGGCTGGACTTATGGCCTGCCCGAAGTGGTCGGTCGCGATGCCGTGGCCAATGCGCGCCGCGTATCCAATCCCGGCTGCTATCCCACCGGGTTCATCGCCCTGGTTGCGCCACTGGTGCGCGCTGGCCTGCTGCCGGCCAACTGGCCCTGTGTCGTGCATGCGGTGTCGGGCTATTCCGGCGGCGGCAAGGCGCTGATCGCCCGGTTCGAAGACGATACCGACATTGCCTGGCGCGGCTATGGCCTGGCCTTCGGGCACAAGCACGTGCCGGAAATGACTGCCTATGCCGGTCTTTCGGTCGCTCCGCTGTTCAGCCCGGCGGTGGTGCCGGCGCTGCGCGGCATGGTGGTGGAAGTGCCACTGTCATTGCAAGCGATGCCCGGCGCCGGTTCGGCAGAGGCGATGTTCGCGGCGCTGGACGCGTTCTATGCCGGCAGCCCGATCGTCAGCGTCAAGCACGGCGCGCCGGCCGAGGGCGAGTTCCTGATGCGCCGCAGCGCCCAGGCGTGGGACGGCCTCGCGCTGAGCGTGATTGGCAGCAAGGATGGCACCCAGGTGCGCCTCGTCGCCCAGCTCGACAATCTGGGCAAGGGCGCCAGCGGCGCGGCGGTGCAGACGCTCAATCTGATGGCAGGCCTACCGGAAACCGCGGGTCTGTCGCTGTAATTCGCGATCCTCATCCGCAAAAAAAGGCGCCGGAGCGATGCCCCGGCGCCTTTTTTTGCGTCAACGCGCGAAAGATCAGTCTTCCGGCGCGATGGTGACCTTGAGGCCATCGACGACCGGCAGCTGGCACGACAGGCGCGACGTGGCGGTGCGGTGGTCCGAGCTGTCGAGCAGGTCGTTCTCGTCTTCGCTCATCGCCGGCAGCGCGTCGGCGCCATCATCGACATAGACATGGCACGTGGCGCACGAGCAGCACCCGCCGCACAGGGCAAGCAATTCGTCAAAGCCGTTATCGCGGATGGCTTCCATCACGGTAAGGCCGCTATCCACTTCGATGGCCTTTTCGGCACCGGCACGATCGACGACAACAAGCTTCGGCATTGTCTAAAGCTCCTCATGGTGGGCGGGATTCGCATCGATCTCTGTTCGCCCTTCGTCCCGGCTGCTAATGCCCTGGGAAAATATTGGCCAGAAAAATTTGAGCACGTGCGAAGGGATGCAGCGCCGAATGGGACTTTCTAACCAGGCGATCACGGCGGGACTGGATCATCTCGCCACGCAGAACCCGGCTTTTGCCGCAGCTTTGGCCAAAGTCGGCTATCCCGAACCGCGCATTCGCGAAACCGGCTACCGTACGCTGCTGCGCACCATCGTCGGGCAGCAGGTGAGCGTGGCGGCGGCCGCATCGGTGTGGGCGCGGCTCGAAGCGCTGCTGGGCCCGGATATTCCGCCGGCCGATCTGCTCGCGGCCGATTTCGATGCGCTGCGCGCCTGCGGCCTGTCGCGCCAGAAGCAGGGCTATGCCCGCTCGCTGTGCGAACTGGTGGTATCGGGCGCGCTCGATCTGGCGGCCTTGCCCGATGATGATGAGGCGGCCATTGCCCAACTGGTGCAGATCAAGGGCGTGGGCCGCTGGTCTGCCGAAATCTACCTGCTGTTTGCCGAAGGGCGGCCCGATATCTGGCCGGCAGGAGACCTTGCCGTGCAGGTTGGCCTGGGCAAGTTGCTGGGCCTGCCGGAACGGCCGAGCGAGAAGGAAACGCGCGCTCTGGCCGAGCCCTGGCGCCCGCATCGCGGCGCCCTCGCGCTGTTTACCTGGCATTGCTATGCCAATCCCGCGCTATGACGAAATGCATCCTCGTCACCGGTGGCGCGTCGGGCATCGGCCGGGCCATCGCCATCCGCTTTGCCCGGGAAGGCTGGTTTGTGGCGCTGGCCGATGTCGATAGCGCCGGCATGGTTCAGACCGGGGCGCTGCTACCGGCCGGGCGCTGGTCAGCTCACCTGCTCGACGTGCGCGATGCCGCTGGTTGGGACATTGCCTTGGGCTTGGCCGCAACGGCAGGGGGCGGCGTGATCCATGTCGTCGCCAACAACGCCGGCGTGCCGCTGGGCGGCGCCCTGGCGCAGTGCACGGTGGACGAAATCGAACGGGTGATCGCGATCAACCTGACCGGTGCCACGCTGGGCGCACGGGCGGCCTATCCCTGGCTCAAGGCGGCCGCGGGGCAGGGCGCCTGCCTGCTCAACACTGCCAGCGCGGCTGCGCTCTATGGCACGCCGGGCACGTCGGTCTATGCCGCCACCAAGGCGGGCCTGCGCGCGCTGACCGAGGCGCTCGACGCCGAATGGGCGGGCGATGGGATTACCGTGCGCAGCCTCATGCCCGGCTTCATCGCCACGCCGCTGCTCGAACACGCACCCAATGCCGCCACGCCCGGCACGATCACCGACGCCGTGGTGCGCCAGGGGCTGGAGATCGGCACCCCCGATTCCGTGGCCGAGGCGGCGTGGCAGGCGGTGCGCGGGCCGCGCCTGCACGTGCTGGTCGGCCCCACGGCGCGGCGTCTGGCCTTTGCCGCGCGCTGGCTGCCGGGCACGCTGCGCCGCCGGTTGCGGCGGGGCGGTGGCACGGCTACGGCTTGATCACATGACCGCGCCCCATCTTGTCGCCCGTGATCTTGCCTGCCGGCGCGGCGATCGCGTGCTGTTTCGCGGCGTGGGTTTTGCGCTGGAAGCGGGGCAGGCGCTGCATCTGGCCGGCGCCAATGGCATCGGTAAATCCAGCTTGATCCGCATCCTGGCGGGCCTGATGCGGCCCTTTGCCGGTAGCGTGGAGCGCGCCGGCGCCGTGGCTCTGGTCGACGAGCGGCTCGCGCTCGATCCGCATCAGCCGCTGGGCCAGGCGCTGGCGTTCTGGCACGCGATCGATGGCACCGTGCCCACGCCGGATGATCCCTTTGGCCTGGCTGATCTGGCCGATGTGCCGGTGCGCTATCTTTCCACCGGGCAGAAGAAGCGCGCCGCGCTGGCGCGCCTGGCTGCGGCGCAGGCGCCGATCTGGCTGCTCGACGAACCGCTCAATGGCCTCGACACGGCCTGGGCGGCCAAGGCCCAAGCCGCGATCGAGGCGCACCGTGCCGCGGGGGGCCTGGTGATCATCGCCTCGCACCAGCCGCTGGCGCTGGCCGGGGTGCAGACCCTGGCCATGGCCGATCACGTGCCCGCGCTACAAAGCGATGATGGCGATGGAGACTGGGCATGATCGCGCGCATCTGGCCGATCTTCCGCCGTGATCTGGCGCTGCTGCTGCGCGGCGCGCAGGGGCGGGGCGGGGCTGCGCTGCCGCTGCTGTTCTTCCTGGCCGTGGCGATGCTCTATCCCTTTGCCGTGGGGCCGGATGCGCGCCTGCTGGCTCGCACCGGGGCTGGCGTGATCTGGGTCGCGGCGCTGCTGGCCGCGATCCTGCCGCTTGATCGGCTGGTAGAGCCCGATGTCGAAGCCGGGCTGTTCGATCAGTGGGCGTTGCGCGGCCTGTCGGAAGAAGTGCTGCTGATGGTGCGGATCGTGGCGCACTGGATCAGCTTTGGCGTGCCGCTGCTCCTGGCAGCGCCCGTGGCAGCCGGGCTGCTCTCGCTCGATGCCGGGCAACTGGCCATGGTCGAATGGGGTCTGCTGCTCGGCACGCCGGGGCTTGCGGCGATTGGCGTGACGATCGCCGCGCTCACTGCCGGCCTGCGCGCCGGTGCGGCGCTGGGCGGGCTGCTGGCCATTCCGCTGACGGTGCCGCTGCTGATTTTCGGGGCTGGTTCGCTGCAACCGGGAGGTGAGGGCGGGCTCGGCCTGCTGGCGGCGTGCAGCCTGGTAGCGCTGGCCGTGGCGCCGTTTGCCGGGGCAGCGGCGATCCGGGCGGCGCGCGAATAGCTTTGCCGGCCCCAAGCGCAATTGGGTTGCCGTTTGCGTCATGGCGCCTTACCTCGCAAGGCATGACTGGTTCCGCGATCGTCCCTGACAGCCTCTCCCTGATCGGCAATACCCCGCTCGTGCGCCTGGCCGGCCCGAGTGAGGCCGCCGGCGCCGAAATCTATGGCAAGTGCGAATTTGCCAACCCCGGCGCCTCGGTCAAGGATCGCGCCGCGTTGTGGATCGTGCGCGATGCCGAGGAACGCGGCGCGCTGCAGCCGGGCGGCACGATCGTGGAAGGTACGGCGGGCAACACCGGCATCGGCCTGGCGCTGGTCGCCAATGCGCTGGGCTACAAAAGCGTGATCGTCATGCCCGAGACGCAGTCGCGCGAAAAGATGGACACGCTGCGCGCGCTGCGGGCCGAGCTTGTGCTGGTGCCGGCGGCGCCCTTTTCCAATCCCAACCACTTCGTCCACACTTCGCGCCGCATTGCCGAGGAAACCGAAGGCGCGATCTGGGCCAACCAGTTCGACAACATTGCCAACCGCCGCGCTCATATCGAAAGCACTGCGCCCGAAATCTGGGCGCAGATGGATGGTCGCGTCGATGGGTTCATTTGCGCGGCGGGCACCGGTGGCACGATCGCCGGCACCGGCATGGGCCTCAAGGCCTTTGACGAAAAGATCACCGTGGGCCTTGCCGATCCTCATGGCGCCGCGCTCTACAACTATTACGCCCATGGCGAACTCAAGGCCGAAGGATCTTCTATCGCCGAAGGCATCGGCCAGGGGCGCATCACCGCCAACCTGGAAGGCGCGCCGATCGATACCCAGTTCCGCATTTCCGACCAGGAAGGGCTTTATTGGGTCGAGCGCCTCTTGGCCGAGGAAGGGCTGTGCCTGGGCCTGTCGAGCGGAATCAACGTGGCAGGCGCAGTGGCGCTGGCCAAGCAACTCGGCCCTGGCGCGCGGGTAGCCACGATGCTGTGCGATACCGGCTTCCGCTATCTCTCGTCGCTCTACAATCCCGAATGGCTGCGCGCCAAGGGGCTGCCCATCTTCCCGTGGCTTGAGCAATAAGCTATAGCCGCGCGATGGCGCTGTTCCGATTGCATCGCGAACGCAAGTTGACTCCGTTCGGGGCCGCATCGGCTGCGCCGATCGCGCCGGTGCATCATGTCCCGCTTTCGCCCCGTGAACTGCGCGCGCAGGCGGTCTATCGCCTGCAAGTGGGGCTGTTTGGCCTGGGCGGGATCATCCTGCTGATCAGCCTGGCCAATGTCGTCATGGAGCGGGTGACCCTGGCCAACCGCGCGGCCGCACTCGATCCCACGGTGGAAGCGAGCGCCACGGCCGCCAACGACCCGCTGGTCGACATGGGCGTGGCGCCCGAATTGCCAGTGGGCGCCGCCCCCGCGCAGCAGAACCCCAACCAGCAGCACTGATCACCCCCGCGCGGTTCGCTGCGTCGCAGCTGCCCGCGCTGCGTTCCGCCCCCGCCCTGATCGGGGAAAGCACGGGACAGGCCACCGATCATTCCCGTTCGATCACGGGAAAGCGCGGGAAAAACCATCTCCATTACGGGCGTGATTCGGAAACTGGCGGGATTCCAAGGGCTTCAATGTGAAACATAAAGTGAACATATCTATGGTTAAGCGTAAAATACCATAAAAAACCTCAATCGAATCAGCTTCTGACCGTTCTTTCCCGCAATTTCCCCTTTTCGCCCGGGGCGTCCCGCGATAGCATGGCGCCATCGGGACAAACTTTCATGTCGCATCCGTGGGGGATGGTTCGGCTGGTGTGCGCACATCAGCCGTCGACGGGGAGCTTTTGTCCGGCGGGCAAGGTGGTGACGGGACGTGGCGGGAGCACCGTCAAACTATTGGGGGCAGGGCTTCTCGCCGCGTGGCGAGAAGAACCGCTTCGTCCTGCCCGCAGACTTCCGCGCCACCGTGAAAGACGCTTCGCAGGGCCAGCGCCTGCTTTGCCTCGATCGCCATCACAAGTTCCCCTGCCTCACCGGTTTCGGGCTGTCCCGCGTGGAAACCTTTCCCGCCCGCATTGCCCGGGAAGAGGAAATGGCCTTCAAGCGCGGCGACGACTTTGACCCTGACACCCGTGCCGCCCAGCTTTATGGTTTCCTGCGTGCCAGCTTTGACGAATCCGGTCGTTTCATCCTGCCCGATCACCTGGGGGAGCAGGCCAGCGTGAACGACGCGCTTTATTTTCATGGCGGCGGGGAATTTTTCACCATCTGGGCACCCGAGGTGCTGTTCACGATGGACAGCGGCTGGGACAGCGCCAAGGCGACCTGCCGCGCGCTGATGGCCGAAGCCGCGCAAAAGGCGAAGCGCAAGTGAGCGAGCAGTTGCCCACCGACCTGCCGCCCTCGGCAGCTGTGCCGGCGCAGGCCCCGCACATTCCCGTGCTGCTCGATGAAGTGATCGCCGCGCTGGCGCCCCAGCCGGGCGAGGTGATCGTCGACGGCACGTTCGGTGCGGGCGGCTATACCCGCGCGATCCTGGCCCAGGGCGCTACGGTCCACGCCTTTGATCGCGATCCCGATGCGATCACCGCTGGCCGCCTCTGGCCCGAAACCCAGGGCGCCGCGCCCACCCTCGTGCTCCATCCGCGCCGGTTTTCGGAAATGGCCACTGCCCTGGCCGAAGCCGGGGTGGGCCAGGTGCAGGGCGTGGTGCTCGATATCGGGGTCAGCTCGATGCAGCTTGACCAGCGCGAGCGTGGCTTTGCCTTTTCCAGCGATGGTCCGCTCGACATGCGCATGTCGCAGGACGGGATGAGCGCGGCCGATTTCCTGAACGAGGCTGACGAGGCCGAGATCGCCGATGTGCTTTATATCTACGGTGAAGAGCGGCAATCGCGCCGCGTCGCGCGCGCGGTGGTGGCCGCGCGCCCGCTGACCACCACTGGGCAATTCGCCGCCGTGGTGCGCAAGGCGCTGGGGTATCGCCCTGGGGCGGCCAAGGACCCGGCCACGCGCAGCTTCCAGGCGGTGCGCATTCACGTGAACGGCGAACTGGATGAGTTGCGTGCCGCGCTTGATGCGGCAGAGCGCCTGCTGGCGCCGGGCGGGCGGCTGGCCGTGGTCAGCTTCCACAGCCTGGAAGACCGCATCGTCAAGCAGTTCCTGCGCGAGGCGGCGGGCGCCACGCCTGCGGGCTCGCGCCATCTGCCGCCCCAGGCGCAAGCCTTTGCGGCCGTGTTCGAAAAGCCATCGGCGGCGATCCGCCCTGGCCCTGAAGAAGAGGCGCGCAATCCGCGCGCCAGGTCTGCCACCTTGCGCTGGGCGGTGCGAACCGCTGCCCCAGCGCGCGCGCTTGCGGGGAACCTGTCGGCATGATCCTGTCTGCTCAACGCCTGCGTTCGATCGGTTGGCTCGCCCTGCTTGCAGTGTGCGGCGCGCTGGTCATGATCCTGTCGTTCCGGGTCAATGCCCTGCGCAGCCAGGTGCATCGGGCCGAGGGCCAGATCGTGGCGCTCAAGCAGCAGAAGATGTACCTCGAAACCGAGTTCGAAACGCGCGCCAACCAGCAGCAGCTCAAGGCGTGGAATGATCTGGAATTCGGCTATGTCGCCCCGGTCGCCGGGCAGTATCTGGAAAACGAACGCCAACTCGCGGTGTTGAGCAAGCCGGCCGAACCTGATGCGCCCGCGCCGATTCGCGTGGCCACGGTGGATGACAGCGTGATTGCCGCTGCCGCGTTTCCGGCGCTGTCGGGCGATCACCCGGCGGTGCGCCCGCTGTCGGAAACGCACGAGGCGGAAAGCGATGATGCTGGCGCCGGCAAGCCGCGCAGCCGCCCGCTCGACCATGCCCAGGCAACCGCCACGCTGGCCGAAAAGCTCGGCACGCTGCATGCGGCCGCCACCCATACGGTGGCGGCACGCGACGAAAAGCGCGAAAAGCACGACAAGACCACCGCCAAGCACACGGCAGGTGTGGAGAAGACCGCGTCCAAGGCTTCCCGCGAGGCCGCCGCGCGGACTAAGGCTGGCACCAAGTCTGCCCGGGCAGATGCCAGGGATGGCAAGGGCGGCAAGGACAAGGCGAAGGCCAAAGCCAAGCCGCCGGTCAAGACTGCGCAGAAGAGTGCCCGCGGGGATCGCAAGACAGGAGTGAAGACGAGCCGGTGAACCAGCTTACCGCCTCGGCCGCCATCGCCACCGGCCGCGTTCAGCTGGCCAGCGTGCGCCAGCGTTCGCTGGTCACCGCCAAGGTTCGCGTCCTGGTGGTCGCGGTTGGCTTTGTCTTCCTCACGCTGACGGCGCTGGTGCGCCTGACGCAGCTGGGCCTGTTTGAACAGGCGCCCGATCGCCGCTCTCTGGCCGAGGCATTGCTGCCTCCGCGCGGCGAGATCACCGATCGCAACGGCGTGCCGCTGGCCCGCGCGTTTCCGTCCTATTCGCTGTGGTTCAATCCCAAGGCGCTGGGCGAAAAGGGCAATCCCCTGGTCAAGACGCCCGAGGAAGTGGCCCGCGCCTTGATGCAGATCTTTCCCGATGCCGATTACAAGGATCTGGTGGCGCGGCTGAAATCGGGCAAGGGCAGCTATCTGCGCAAGCGCGTGCTGCCCGAGGAAGCCAACCGCGTGTTTGCCCTGGGCGAACCGGCGCTGGAATTCCCGCGCGAGAACCAGCGCTATTATCCGCAAGGCTCGCTGGCGGCCAACGTGCTGGGCTATGTCGATGAAGAGGGCAAGGGCCACGTTGGGATGGAGCAGGTGCTCGAACCGCGCCTGCTCGATCCGGCGCAGCGCGGCACCCCGGTGGAACTCTCGCTCGATTCGCGCGCCCAGGGCGCGCTGGAAGACGAGCTGCTGCGCGGCATGCAGGAAAGCAATGCCAAGGGCGCTGCCGGCATCGTGCTGGATGTCGATAGCGGCGAAGTGATCGCGCTCGCCTCGCTGCCTTCGTTCAACCCCAACCGGTCAGACCGCGCGTTCAACGACCTGGTGTTCAACCGCGTGTCGAACCAGGTGTATGAACTGGGTTCGACGTTCAAGCCGATCACCATTGCCGCCGCGATCGATGCCGGCGTCGTGACCGATCTGTCGGTGCGCTATCCAACCGCGCCGCTGCACATTGCCGGGCGCACCATCCATGACAGCCACAACTTCGGCGCCTCGCTCAACGTGCCCGAGGCGCTGATCCACTCGTCGAACATCGTCACCGCGCAGGTGGCCGACAAGCTGGGCGGCCCGCTGCTGAGGCAGACGATGATGGCGCTGCACATGAACCAGCGCCCTACGATCGAGCTGCCGGCGCGCGGGTTTCCGCTATGGCCCCACGGCGAAAACAAGGCTGGCGACTGGAGCCGGATCACCACCATGACGGTCAGCTATGGCCACGGCATCGCGGTTACGCCGCTGCACTTGGCCTGCGCCTATGCCGCGCTGGTCAATGGCGGCATCTGGCGCCCGGCCACGCTGTTCAAGGTCGATCCGGCGCACATTCCCGCCGGCACCCGGGTGTTCAAGGCATCGACCAGCGCGCGCATCCGCCAGTTGCTGCGCATGATCGTGGCCGATGGCACGGGCCGCAAGGCCGATGCCTCGGGCTTCCGCGTGGGCGGCAAGACCGGCTCGGCCGAAAAGCCCGGCAATGGCGGTTATCGCAAGACGTCGCTGGTCGCGACCTTTGCCGCCGCGTTCCCGATGGACAAGCCGCGCTATGTGGTCATCGCCATGCTCGATGAACCGCAAGGCACGGCGGCCACCTCGGGCCAGCGCACGGCGGCCTGGAACGCGGCGCCGATTGTGGGCCGCGTGGTGCCGCGCATCGGGCCGCTGCTGGGCGTGGTGCCCGATGGCAGCCGCGACGTGGATATTTCGGATCTTTCGCCGTTGATCGGCAATGGAGAAGGTGAATGAAGCTGGGTGTGCTGGCACGGTCTGCCGGCGTGGCGCTGCCTGATGCGGCTGCTGACATCAACGTAACCGGCTTTGCCATCGACAACCGCAAGGTGGCGCCGGGCACGGTGTTTGGCGCCTTTGCCGGCGCGCAGGTGAATGGCGAAGACTTCATTCCCGCCGCCATCTCAGCTGGCGCCGTCGCGGTGGTCGCCCGGCCAGAGGCGCGCGTCGAAGGCGCCGTGCACATCGCCGATGCCAATCCGCGCCGCCTGTTCGCGCATCTCGCCGCGCCGTTCTTTGCCCCAGTGCCCGAAACCGTGGTGGCCGTGACCGGCACCAACGGCAAGACCTCGACCGTGGAAATGACGCGCCAGCTGTGGCGCATGGCCGGCCACGCCGCTGCCTCGATCGGCACGCTGGGCGTCACCACCGCCGATGAAAGCGTCTCCACCGGGCTGACCACGCCCGATATCGTCACGTTCCTGGCCAACATGCATGGCCTGGCCCGCGAAGGGGTGAGCCATGTTGCCTATGAAGCGTCGAGCCATGGCCTTTCGCAGTTCCGCAACGAAGGGCTGCGTGTGGTGGCCGGCGGCTTTACCAACCTGAGCCGCGACCATCTCGATTATCACGAGACCATGGACGCCTATTTTGCGGCCAAGATGCGCCTGTTCGACGAAGTGGTCGCCGACGGTGGCACGGCGGTGGTCTGGGCCGATGACGCCTGGAGCGACAAGGCCCTGGCCCATGTCGCCGCGCGCGGCCTCAAGGCGCTGACCGTAGGCGAAAAGGGTGAGGCGATCCGCCTGGCTGGCCGCACGCCGACCCAGCTGGGCCAGGTGCTGGAACTGGTGCACGATGGCGCCACGCGCAAGGTCACGCTGCCGCTGATCGGCGCCTATCAGGCGGCCAACGCGCTGGTGGCGGCGGGGCTGGTCATCGCCAGCGGCGGCGCGGCGGCGGCAACGCTTGATGCATTGGCCCGCCTGCAGCCGGTGCGCGGGCGGCTGGAACGCGCCGCGATCAACCGCGCCGGAGCGCCGGTCTATGTCGACTATGCCCACACGCCCGACGCGATTGAGGCGGCGATCGCCGCGTTGCGCCCGCATGTCGGCGCGCGGCTGATCACCGTGATTGGCGCAGGCGGCGATCGCGATACCGGCAAGCGCGCGCCGATGGGCGCGGCGGCCTGCGCCGGATCTGACCTGGTGATCGTGACCGATGACAATCCCCGTGGCGAAGATCCCGCCGCGATCCGCGCTGCCGTAATGGCCGGGTGCGATGGCCGCGCCGTGGAAGTGGCTGATCGCCGCGCCGCGATTGCCCATGCCGTGGGCCAGGCGGGCAAGGGGGATATCGTGCTGGTGGCCGGCAAGGGCCACGAACAGGGACAGATCGTGGGGCGTGGTGAAGCCATGCGGGTGCTGCCGTTCGACGACGTGCAGGTGGCCCGTGAATGCGTGGGAGAGATAACCGGATGACCGCAGCCGCCGCCCTGATCGATTGGCCGCTCGAGGCCGAGGACGACACCCCGCTGGCCCTGTGGACAGCGCAGGAGATCGCGGCGGCAACCGGCGGCAAGGCCTCTGTCGCGTTTGCCGTGGGCGGCGTGGCATTCGACAGCCGCGAGGTGATGGAGGGCGATCTGTTCCTCGCGCTGCGCGGTGAAAGCGCGGATGGCCACCGCTTTGTCACCGGCGCATTCGGCAAGGGTGCTACCGCTGCGGTGGTGGAGCACTCGGTGCTGCACCCGCATGTGCTGGTCGATGATACCACCGCCGCGCTCGACGCGCTGGGCCGTGCGGCGCGTGCGCGTCTGGCCCCTGAAGCGCGGGTGATCGGGGTGACTGGATCGGCGGGCAAGACCTCGGTCAAGGAAGCGCTGTTTGCCGCGCTCGATCGCGGCAGCCGGGGCCGCGCGCATCGCTCGGTCAAAAGCTACAACAATCACGTCGGCGTGCCGCTCAGCCTGGCGCGCATGCCCGCGCGCACCCAGTTCGGCGTGTTCGAGATGGGCATGAACCATGCCGGAGAGCTTTCGGCGCTCACCCGGCTGGTGCGCCCGCACGTGGCGATCGTCACCACTATCGCGCCGGCGCATATCGGCCACTTCAGCGGCGAGGAAGCCATCGCCGATGCCAAGGGCGAAATCTTTGAAGGATTGGAGCCGGGCGGCATCGCGATCATCCCGGCCGACAACCCGCACTACGAACGCCTGCGCGCCAAGGCGGCCCAGCATGCCGGCGTGATCATCGCCTTCGGCCGCGCGGCCCATGCCGACGTGCGCCTGCTCGATGTGGTGGCGGCGCCGGGCGGTGGTTCACTTGTCACGGCCGACCTGGGTGGCTTTGGCGAAGGCGGCGGCAAGCTGTGCTATACCGTGGCGCAGCCGGGCGATCACTGGGTGATCAATTCGCTGGCCGTGATGGCCGCCGTGCGCGCCGTGGGTGGAGACCTGGGTGCGGCCGGCCTGGCGCTGGCGGAAATGGCCGGGCTTGCCGGGCGCGGCGCACGCCATCAGGTGGCTGCCGATGGCGGCGATGGCAGCGGCACCGCGCTGGTGATCGACGAAAGCTATAATGCCAATCCTGCCTCGATGGCCGTAACGCTCGCGGGCCTGGGCGCCACGCCTGCGGCGCGGCGCATCGCGGTGCTGGGCGCAATGCGCGAACTCGGCGCCGATGAAGATCGCTATCACGCCGAACTGGCTGGGTCCGTGCTGGCCGCCGGCATTGCCCATGCCGTGCTCGTTGGCCCCGAAATGGCGGCATTGGCCGCCGCATTGGGGAAAAGCGACGGGGCCGCGCTTGCAGCGCCCCTGCAAGTCGATCATGTGCAAAGGAGTGCCGAGGCAGCAGACGTGCTGGCGCGGATCGGCATTGCGGGCGGGGACGCCATCCTCGTAAAAGGTTCGAATTCGGTTGGTCTGGGCGCGCTGGTTGACCTGTTGGGGTCAGGGCGCTGGCCTGACAAGGAACGGTGAATGCTCTATCTCCTGGCTCACTGGCTGCATTATGAAGGCCTGACCAATCTCTTTCGCTATCAGTCGTTCCGGGCCGGGGCGTCGCTGCTGACCGCGCTGTTAATCGGGCTGCTGATCGGGCCGCGCTTCATCAACATGCTGCGCATGCGCCAGGGCAAGGGCCAGCCGATCCGCGAGGATGGGCCGCAAAGCCACCTGGCCAAGCGCGGCACGCCGACGATGGGCGGATTGATGATCGTGACGGCGCTGGTGCTGGGCCTGCTGCTGTGGATGGACCTGTCCAGCCGCTATGTCTGGGCCTGCCTTATCGTCACGCTCGGCTTTGGCCTGATCGGCTTCATGGATGATTACGACAAGGTCACCAAATATGCCCACCAGGGCGTGCCGGCCAAGGTGCGCCTGCTGCTGGAATTCGTGATCGCCGGGATCGCCGCGTGGCTGGTGGTGACCGAAACCCATCTCTACGTGCCGGTGTTCAGCAACCTCTACATTCCGCTGGGGCCGTTCTATTTCGTGTTCGCCGCCTTCGTCATCGTGGGCGCGGGCAATGCCGTGAACCTGACCGACGGGCTCGATGGGCTGGCGATCATGCCGGTGATCATCGCCTGCGGCACCTTTGCGATCATCGCCTATCTGGCGGGCCGCGCCGACTATGCCCATTACCTGGGCATTCCCCATGTGCCGGGTGCGGGTGAACTGGCGATCTATTGCGCTGCCGTGATGGGTGCGGGCCTGGCGTTCCTGTGGTTCAACGCGCCGCCGGCGGCGGTGTTCATGGGCGACACCGGCAGCCTGGCGCTGGGCGGCACGCTGGGCGTGATCGCGGTGGCCGCGCACCATGAAATCGTGCTGGCGATCGTCGGCGGGCTGTTCGTGATGGAAGCCGTTTCGGTGATCGTCCAGGTCTTCGTCTACAAGCGCACGGGCAAGCGGGTGTTCCGCATGGCCCCGATCCACCACCATTTCGAGCAGCTCGGCTGGAAGGAATCGACCGTGGTGATCCGCTTCTGGATCGTCTCGATCGTGCTGGCGCTGCTTGGCCTTGCCACGCTGAAGGTGCGATGATCGTCTCGCCTGCCTTTGCTGGAAAAAAGTATGCCGTGCTCGGCCTGGCGCGCTCGGGCATGGCCACGGTGGAATGCCTGCTGGCCAGCGGCGCGCTGGTCACCGCCTGGGATGCGCGCGAGGAACCGCGCGCCGCGCTGGAAGGGCGCGTGACCCTGGCTGATCCGCTGGCGATCGATCTGGCCGGTTTTGCCGGGATCGTGGTTTCCCCCGGCGTGCCGCTCAACCGCCATCCGATCGCCGCCCATGCCCGCGCCGCTGGCGTGCCGGTGATCGGCGATATCGAACTGTTTGCCCAGGCGCGCGGCGATCTGCCGCCCCATCGCGTGGTGGCGATTACCGGCACCAACGGCAAGTCCACCACCACGGCGCTGACCCATCATCTGTTGCAGCAGGCGGGCGTGCCCACCTTGATGGGCGGCAATATCGGCAAGCCGATCCTGGAACAGCAGCCGCTGCCCGCTGGCGGCGTCTATGTGCTGGAACTGTCGAGCTATCAGATCGACCTGACGCAGCGCCTCGATGCCGATGTGGCGATCCTGCTCAACCTAAGCCCCGATCACCTCGATCGCTATGACGGCTATGACGGCTATGTCGCGTCCAAGGCGCGGCTGTTTGGCATGCAGGCGCCGGGCCACCTCGCGCTGGTCGACATGCGGGCAGAGCTTGACGACGACGTGCTGCGCTTTGCCCCGGAAGGCGCCAACTTCACATTCATCAACGCGATCGATCTGCCCGGCGATCCGGCGCAGTGGCCATCGCTGCAAGGCCCGCACAACCGCGCCAATGCCGCCGCTGCGGTGGGCGCGGCGCGCTATCTCGGGCTGGACGAGCCGACGATCGAGGCCGGCCTCGCCAGCTTCGTGGGCCTGCCCCATCGCATGGAACGCGTGGCGCAAAAGGACGGCGTGCTGTTCGTGAACGACAGCAAGGCCACCAATCCGGCTTCCACCGCGCCGGCGCTCGCCGCCTTTCCGCGCATCCACTGGATCGTTGGCGGCCTGCCCAAGGGCGATGATCTTGACGAATGCGCGCCGCATTTCAGCCATGTCGTGCGCGCCTATACCATTGGCGAGGCGGGCCCGCGCTTTGCCGAAATCCTGGAGCCGGTGCTGCCGGTGACGCGCGCCGAGATGCTGGGCGATGCCGTGCGCGCCGCCATGGCCCAGGCCGTACCGGGCGATGTGATCATGCTGTCGCCAGCCTGTGCCAGTTTCGACCAGTTCCGCGATTTCGAGGCGCGCGGCGAATGCTTCCGCCAGATCGTCGCCGCCCTCACGGCAGGGAACTGACCGGCATGGCTTCCGGCGGCCCCGTCCTGCCCCCGGCATCGGGCACCGCGCCTGCCGCCACGGCGGCTTCGGCCTCGGCGATGCAGCGCTTCCGGCGCACCCGGCGCAGCGAACTGGTGATCTGGTGGCGCGAGATCGATCGCGTGCTGCTGGGCCTGATCCTGGTCTTGATGATCGTGGGCGCGATTGCCGTGGCCGCGGCCTCTCCGGCCAGCGCGCATCGCCTCTCCACCCATCAAAAGGCGCTGGGCGATCTCTATTTCTTCTGGCGCCAGCTGGAAATGCAGGGGCTTGGCCTGCTCGGCATGTTTGCAGTGTCGCTGCTGCCCAAGGATACCGCGCGGCGCGCAGCGATCATGCTGGCCGGCGTGATGGTCGTGGCCCTTATCCTGGTGCCGATCATGGGCACCGAGGTAAAGGGCGCCAAACGCTGGGTGCTGGGCATCCAGCCATCCGAATTCCTCAAGCCTGGCTTTGCCATTGCCGTCGCGTGGATCCTGTCGTGGAAAGTGCGCGATCCGCACATGCCGGTGATCCGCCTGTCGATGGTGCCGATGCTGGTGGTGGCGGTGCTGCTGATGGCGCAGCCCGATTTCGGCTCTACCGTGCTGTTTGCCGGGGTGTGGTTCGTGCTCGTGCTGCTGTCGGGCCTACCGCTGGCGCGGGTGGGCTGGGCGATGGGCGGGGCGATCGTGGCGGTGATCCTGGCCTATCTGTTCTATCCCAACGCCACGCACCGCATCGACAACTTCCTGTCGGGCGGGGCAGAGTTCGACCAGGTGGACCTGGCCATGCGCACGCTGGTGGCTGGCGGGTGGAGCGGCACCGGCCTGTGGCTGGGCGCGCGCAAGAACGCGCTGCCCGAGGCGCACACCGACTATATCTTTTCGGTGATCGGCGAAGAGTTCGGCCTGATTTCCTGCGCTATCGTGGTGATCCTCTATTGCGCCATCGTCCTGCGGGTGTTGCTGCGCCTGGTGGACGAGGAAGACCTGTTCACCGTGCTGGCCGCCACCGGGTTGACCGCGCAATTGGCGGGGCAGGCGTTCATCAATATTCTGGTCAACCTGCAGCTGTTCCCGTCCAAGGGGATGACGCTGCCGCTGATCAGCTACGGCGGTTCGTCCACCATCGCGCTGTTGCTGGGTGTCGGTTTCCTGCTCGCCATCACGCGCCGCAACCCCTATCTGACGCGCGAAACCTTCCATCTGGGCGAATTGACGCGCAAATGACTGCACAACCTCAACCCGGCGTATCGCGCCATTTCGTGCTGGCCGCCGGCGGCACGGGCGGGCACCTGATTCCCGCCTTTGCCCTGGCCACCGAACTGCACGCGCGCGGCCATCACGTGGCGCTGATCACCGATGCGCGCGGCGCCAAGATTCCCGGCAAGCCCGATTTCCTAACTGCTCATGTGCTGCCCGCCGGGCGCCTGGGCAAGAACCCGGTTGCCCTGCTCAAGGGCCTGCGCGCGATCTGGCAGGGCCGCTCGATGGCGCTGCGCCTGTTTGAAAGCTTTGCGCCGTCGTGCGTGATCGGCTTTGGCGGCTATCCGGCGCTGCCCGCGCTGCTGGCAGCGCGCGCGGCGGGCATTCCCACGGTGATCCACGAACAGAACGCGGTGCTGGGCCGGGTCAACCGCTACCTGGCCAAGGGCGTCGATGCCATCGCCACCGCCTATCCCGAGGTGGACCGCCTCGATCCGCGCTGGTGGGGCAAGGTACACCTGGTGGGCAATCCTGTGCGCCCGGAAGTGCTGGCGCTGCGCGGAGAGCCATTCCCGGAATTTTCCGAAGACAGCCTGTTCCGCGTGCTGGTGACCGGGGGCAGCCAGGGCGCGTCGGTGCTGGCGCAGGTCGTGCCCGATGGCCTGGCCATGCTGCCGCCCGCCTTGCGCCACCGCCTGCAGGTGACACAGCAGTGCCGGCCGGAAGACCTGGAAGCCGTGCGCGCGCGCTATGCCGCGCATGAAATTCCCGCCGAACTGGGCACCTATTTCGAAGACATGGCGAGCCGGCTGGCTGGTGCCCACTTGTTCGTTGGCCGTGCTGGCGCATCGACCATTGCCGAACTTACCGCCGTGGGCCGCCCGGCGATCCTGGTGCCGCTGCCGATCGCCACGGACGATCACCAGGCCGCCAACACCCGCGAAATGGTCAAGGCCGGCGGTGCCCGCGCGATCCGCCAGCCGGGCTTCACGCCCAAGGAGCTGGCCAAGCAGATCCAGGCCATGGCGATGAACCCTGTGGGGCTGGCCAACGCTGCCCATGCCGCGTGGAACTGCGGCTTGCCGCGCGCGGTGGAAGACCTCGCTGATCTGGTCGAAGGGTTTGGCGGGGCGCCGCTGATGGATGTGATCCGGGTTGACGGCAAGGCGGCCGCCCCGGCAACGGCTGGCGGCGAAGCGCTGGCTTTGGAGAATGAAGCATGAAGGGTGTCGGCGTCGAAATCGGCACGATCCATTTCGTCGGCATCGGCGGCATCGGCATGTCGGGCATTGCCGAAGTGATGCACAACATGGGCTATGCCGTGCAGGGGTCAGACATGGCGGAAAGCTATGTCGTCGAAGGACTGCGCGCGCGCGGCATCCCGGTGATGATCGGCCAGTGCACGGAAAACGTCGCCAATGCCCAGGTGGTGGTCACCTCCACTGCGGTGAAGCGCGACAATCCCGAAGTGGTGGCCGCGCTGGAAGCGCGCATTCCCGTGGTGCGCCGCGCGGAAATGCTGGCTGAACTGATGCGCCTGAAAAACACCGTCGCGGTGGCGGGCACGCATGGCAAGACCACGACTACGTCGCTGGTGGCCTGCCTGCTCGATGCTGGCGGCGTCGATCCCACGGTGATCAACGGCGGCATCATCAACTCCTACGGCTCCAACGCCCGCCTGGGTGACAGCGACTGGATGGTGGTCGAGGCCGACGAGAGCGATGGCTCGTTCTTGCGGCTCGATGGCACGATCGCGGTGGTCACCAACATCGATCCCGAGCATCTCGATCACTATGGCTCGTTCGACAAGGTGAAGCGTGCCTTTGTCGAATTCATCGAGAACGTGCCGTTCTATGGCGCGGCGATGCTGTGCATCGACCATCCCGAAGTGCAGGCGATCATCCCGCAGGTGCGCGATCGCCGCGTGGTGACCTATGGCTTTTCCGCCCAGGCCGACGTGCGCGGCGAAGGCGTGACGCCCGAACCGGGTGGCAACCGCTTCACCGCCGTGCTGCGCCAGCGCGATGGCTCGTTCCAGCGGATCGAGGACATTCACCTGCCGATGCCCGGCCGCCACAACGTGCAGAACGCGCTGGCCGCGATTGCCGTGGCGGTGGAAATGGGCGTGCCGCACGATTTGGTGCGCACGGGCTTTGCCAAGTTCGGCGGGGTCAAGCGTCGCTTTACCAAGGTGGGCGAGGTTGCCGTGCCCGGTGGCGAGGTGGCGGTGATTGATGACTATGGCCATCACCCGGTCGAAATCCGCGCCGTGCTGGCTGCCGCGCGCGAGGGCGTGCGCGGGCGTGTGATCGCCGTGGTCCAGCCGCACCGCTTCACCCGCCTGCGTGACCACATGGAAGATTTCCAGGGCGCGTTCAACGATGCCGACGTGGTCTATGCCGCGCCGGTCTATCCCGCTGGCGAACAGCCGATCGAGGGCGTGGACAGCGCCGCCATGGTCGAAGGCGTCAAGGCGCGCGGCCACCGCAGCGCGCATCTGATCGCCGGGCCGGAAGCCTTGGCCGCCGAACTGGCGCCGCAGCTTCAGGCTGGCGACATGGTCGTGTGCCTGGGGGCTGGCGATATTACCAAGTGGGCGGCCGGCCTGGCGCCGGCGATCGTGGCGTTGCGGGGTGAGGGGTGATGGAAACGTCGCAACACCACCCCCAAACCCCCTCCTCTGAAGAGGAGGGGGCTTCCGATGCCAATCCCCCCCTCCTCTTCAGAGGAGGGGGCCGGGGGGTTGTGGAAGCCACACCCGAGCTTCGCGGCAAGCTCACCCCCAACGCCCCGCTCGCCCCGCTAGTGTGGTTCAAGTCGGGCGGCACCGCCGACTGGCTCTATGAACCCAAGGACGTGGCCGATCTGCAGGCGTTCCTGGCGGCACTCGATCCGCAAGTGCCGGTCATGGCGCTGGGCCTGGGTTCCAACCTCATCGTGCGCGATGGCGGCGTGCCGGGCGTGGTGGTGCGCCTGGGCAAGCCCTTTGCCAAAGTCATGGCGGTCGATGCTGTCACGCTCGATTGCGGGGGCGGCGCCTCGGGCATTCTGGTGTCGTCCACCGCGCGTGATGCGGGGATTGCCGGGCTTGAATTCCTGCGCTCGATCCCCGGCACAGTCGGCGGCTTCGTGCGGATGAACGGTGGCGCCTATGGCCGCGAGGTCAAGGACATCCTGGTCGATTGCGACGTGGTGATGCGCACTGGCGAGGTGGCGCGTCTGCCGGTGGCAGAGCTGGGCTATGCCTATCGCCATTCCGAGCTGACCGATGGCAACATTGTGGTTTCGGCGCGTTTTCGCGGGCAGCCGGGCGAGCCCGAGGCGATCCAGGCCGAGATGGACCGCATTTCCGCCGCGCGCGAGGCAAGCCAGCCGCTGCGCAGCAAGACCGGCGGGTCCACATTCAAGAACCCCGATGGGCACAAGGCCTGGGCGCTGGTCGATGCCGCCGGGTGCCGTGGCCTGACCCTGGGCGGCGCACAGGTGAGCGAAAAGCACACCAACTTCCTGATCAACACCGGTACCGCCACCAGCGCCGAGATCGAGGCGCTGGGTGAAGATGTGCGGGCCCGTGTGAAACAGACACAAGGCGTGGAGTTGCAGTGGGAAATCAAGCGGGTGGGCCGAATCAAGCACGAGAATCTGCCATGAGTGATCTGCCCCGGCTTCATGTGGCGGTGCTGATGGGTGGCTGGTCGAGCGAGCGGCCGGTGTCGTTGACCAGCGGCGAAGGCGTGGCCGGTGCGCTTGAGGCGCGCGGGCACACCGTCACGCGGATCGACATGGGCCGTGACGTGGCGCTGCGCCTGGCAGAGGCCGCGCCCGACGTGGTGTTCAACGCGCTGCACGGCACGCCCGGTGAAGACGGCACGGTGCAGGGCATGATGGACCTGATGGGGCTGACCTATACCCATTCGGGCTTGGCCACCTCGGTCATCGCCATCGACAAGGAACTGACCAAGCAGGCGCTCGTGCCCCACGGCATTCCCATGCCCGGCGGCCGCGTGGCCAAGACCGCAGAACTCTACAGCCACGATCCGCTGCCGCGGCCCTATGTGTTGAAGCCGGTCAACGAAGGATCGTCGGTGGGCGTGGCGATCGTCACCGCCGAAGGCAACTATGGCAATCCGATCAGCCCGGATGCGCGCGGCCCCTGGCAGGAATTCGACGAACTGCTGGCCGAGCCGTTCATCCGTGGCCGCGAACTGACCACGGCGGTGCTGGGCGACCAGGCGCTGATGGTCACCGAGCTCAAGCCCAAGACCGGCTTCTACGATTTCGATGCCAAGTATACCGACGGGTTGACCGAGCATGTCTGCCCCGCCGAAATCCCCGATGATATCGCCCAGGCGTGCAAGGACATTGCCTTGCGCGCGCACAAGCTGCTGGGCTGCAAGGGCACCAGCCGTTCCGATTTCCGCTGGGACGACGAGCGCGGGGTAGAGGGGCTGTTCCTGCTCGAGGTGAACACCCAGCCGGGCATGACCCCGCTCAGCCTCGTGCCCGAACAGGCGCGCCACCTGGGCATGGACTATCCCGACCTGGTCGAGGCGATCCTGGCCGAGGCGATCAAGGATGCGGCCGCCGCCAAGACCAGGAAGGGGGCTGGCTGACCATGGCGCAGACGATCCGGCGTGGTGGCAAGGGCGTGCGGCGGGTGGCCGCGCAGCGCGGGGCCAAGGCCAAGGTGCAGACGGCGCGCAAGCAGACCGGCTCTGCCATCGGCCATGTCATGCGCGTGCAGCCGTTCAGCGAGGAAACGCTGCACCGGATCTTGTTGACCGTGATCCTGGGCACCGCGGCCGTCGCGGTGTGGACCGTGGCCAATATCGCCGGGGTTCCCGCCCTGATGGAAAGCGAAGTGGCGCGCCTTTCCCATGGCGCGGGTTTCGATGTGAAGCGGGTGGAAGTGCGCGGGGTCAAGCGCATGAACGAGCTGACCATCTATGAAAAGGTGCTGGGCCAGCGCGACCAGGCGATGTCGCGGGTGGACGTGGCGGCCCTGCGCGAAACGCTGCTCGGCCTGCCGTGGGTCAAGGATGCGCGCGTATCGCGCCAGTTGCCCGATACCCTGGTGGTCGACGTGGTGGAGCGCACCCCGCACGGTGTGCTGCGCAAGGGCGACCAGTTGATGCTGATCGACGAAGCCGGCCACGAACTTGAGCCGGTGAGCCCGGCCCGGGCCAAGGGCATGTTCGTGCTGTCGGGCGATGGCGCCGCGGCGCGGGTGCCCGATCTCAACCACCTGCTCGATGCCGCGCCCGCGCTCAAGCCGCAGGTGGCCGAGGCGGAATGGATCGGCAACCGCCGCTGGAACCTGACGTTCAAGACAGGCCAGGTGCTGGCCCTGCCCGAAGGCGCCGACGAATCGGCCGCCGCGCTGCTCGAATTTGCGCGGATGGACGGGGTCAATCGCCTGCTCGGCGGCAAGGTGGCGAGCTTTGACATGCGCGCCAAGGACCGCACCTATCTGCTGGTGCCCGGCCATGCTGACGAGCTGGCCCAGGAACAGCGCGACAAGGCCAAGGCCAAGGCCGCCGCCAAGGCGAAGGACTGAACCGCCCGTGGCTGCACCCCGCATCACCAAGGTCTTTGCCGCCGTCAATCTTGGCTCGTTCCGCACCTCGGCGATGATCGCTGGCCTGTCCGAAGCAGGCGAACTGGTCGTGCTCGGCTCGGGCCACCGCGCCTCGCAAGGGATCAAGCGCGGCTATGTGGTCGATATGCTGGCCGCGACCCATTCGGTGCGCGACGCGATCGAGCGCGCCGAAAAGATGGCCAATACTTCGGTCACCCAGGTATTGGTCGGCTGTGCCGGCGCGGGCTTGGCCAGTTCCACCGCGCAGGTCGAGGTGGAGATCGGCGGCCGGCGGATCGAGGATGATGACATCCAGCACCTGCTGGTGGCCGCGCGTGATGTGATCCAGCCCGATGGCCGCACCGTGCTGCATGCCCAGCCGGCGCATTATACGCTCGATGGCGCGCATGGCGTGCCCAATCCCAAAGGGTTGCATGCCGATCGCCTGGCGGTGGATATCCACGTCATGCTCGCCGATGGCGCACCGATCCGCAACATCCGCGAAACGGTGGAGAACGCGCACCTCAAGGTGGATGGCGTGGTGGCAGCGCCGGTCGCGGCCGGGCTTGCCTGCCTGATGCCGGAAGAGCGTGATCTGGGCGTGGCTCTCGTCGATTTCGGTGCCGAGGTGACCACCGTGTCGGTCCATGCCGGGGGCATGCTGCTGGGCATGCAGGTGCTGCCGTTCGGCTCGGGCGATATCACCGATGCCGTCGCCTCGGCCTTTGGCATTCGCCGTTATCAGGCAGAGCGCCTCAAGTGCATGTCGGGTTCGGCCATTGCCAGCCCGGCCGACCATCGCGAGATGATTCCCGTCAATGCCCCCGGCGATCCGGAAGGGGCAGGGCCAGTGGCGCGCCATGCCGATGACAAGAACCGGATTCCCCGTGCCGAGCTGATTTCGGTGATCACCCAGCAACTTGGCCACTTCACTGACGAACTGGGTCGCTGCCTCAAGGCCATGGGCTTTACCGGCACGCGCGGACAGCAGGTGGTGCTCACCGGCGGGGGTGCACAGTTGCCGGGCCTGGCCGACTATGCCCAGTCGGCGCTGGGGCGGCCGGTGCGCATCGGCGCGCCGCCGGCCATGCTGGGCCTGCCGCAGGGCCATGCCACGCCCAGTTCCTCCACGCTGGTGGGCCTGGTGCTGCACGCAGCGTCCGATCCGATCGATATCCGCAAGCTGACGATGGCGGCGCAAGGCGGCGGTTCCACCACCTTGTGGGGCTGGGGACGGCGGATCGTGCGCGCGCTCAAGGAATATTTTTAACGGTTATGGCGCCGATCCCGGCCTTTCGTCGCACGAAGCAACCGGATCGGCTGATTTCGGCGCGAAATAGGCGATCGATCTTGTGGAAAAGCGCCGATCGCCTTTGATTCGATGAAACGTTCCGTGCCAAAGCTGGAAAATCCGCATTTCGGCCGTTCCGGCCTCCGACCCGTCCCAACCGCCCGACCCGCAAGGGCCAACCCGTAAGGGAGACCGACATGAGCATCAACATCGGACCGCCGGCCATCGACGAGCTTCGGCCCCGTATCACGGTGATCGGGGTGGGCGGCGCAGGCGGCAACGCCATCGCCAACATGATCGGTGCCAATATCGAAGGCGTCGACTTCGTCGTGTGCAACACCGACGCGCAGGCGCTGAACAACTCGATCGCGGAAAACCGTATCCAGCTTGGGCCGGCGATTACGCAGGGCCTGGGTGCCGGTGCCCGCCCCGAAGTGGGCCGCGCCGCCGCCGAAGAAACCCTGCCCGAGCTTGAGCGCATTCTCGATGGCGTGCACATGGTGTTCATCGCCGCCGGCATGGGCGGCGGCACCGGCACCGGCGCTGCGCCGGTCATCGCCGAGGCAGCGCGTCGCAAGGGCGTGCTCACCGTGGGCGTGGTCAGCAAGCCGTTCCTGTTTGAAGGCACGCGCCGCATGCGCTCGGCCGAAACCGGCATCGAGGAACTGCAAAAGCACGTCGATACGCTGATCGTCATTCCCAACCAGAACCTGTTCCTGGTCGCCAAGGCGGAAACGACCTTCAAGGAAGCGTTCCAGCTGGCCGACGAAGTGCTCCAGCAGGGTGTGCGCTCGATCACCGACCTGATGATCATGCCTGGCCTGATCAACCTCGACTTTGCCGACGTGCGCTCGGTCATGGGCGAAATGGGCAAGGCGATGATGGGCACGGGTGAGGGCGAAGGCCCCAACCGCGCCCTCGAAGCGGCCGAACGCGCCATTGCCAATCCGCTGCTCGATGGCGTGTCGATGCAGGGCGCCAAGGGCGTGATCATTTCGATCATCGGCGGCGACGACATGAAGCTGCTGGAAGTGGACGAAGCGGCCAACCACATCCGCGAACTGGTCGATCCCAATGCCAACATCATCTGGGGTTCGGCGTTCAATCCCGATCTCAACGGCAAGATCCGCGTTTCGGTGGTGGCCACCGGCATCGAACAGAGCATGGAGCAGGCCGAACAGGCTGCCCGCCCGGTGAATCTGCCCGGCGGCACGCGTGGCCCGGCCTTTACCCCGGCCGCCGCGCCGCGTCCGGCGATCGCCATGCCCACCGCGCCGCAGGCACCTGCCGCCGCCACGCCGCCGCCCGCAGCCCCGGCCACGCCGCCGGCTGCCCCGGCCCAGGCCTGGGCGCCCGAGCCGGAAGCAACGCCGCCGGCTGATGATCCGCTGGACCTGACGTTCGATCTCGGTGCCGATCCGGCCCAGGACTATACCATCGATCCGGCGCCGGCTGCGCCCACGCCGCGCCTTGGCCTTGGCGCCGGGGCCGAGCCGGAACGCCCGACCCCGCGCGTTGGCGGTGGGGCAGGTGGCAGCACGTTGTTCGAACGCATGGCCAATCTCTCGCGCGGAGCGGCCCGCACGGAAGACGCGGAAGAGAGCGAGGATTCCGCCTCGCTCAGCATCCCGCGCTTCCTGGGTCGCCAGAACAACCAGTGATCGGCGCGGGCGGTCGTCGGTGATGACCGCCCGCTGCCCTGCCATTTTTACGATGCCATCTTCCCGATGCCGTCATCAGGCCGCCACTTTCCCCAGCGAGAGTGGCGGCTTGTTGTTCTGGCTTAAGACGCAATAGACTAAGGCGGCGCCACGATGACATTCCAGACTTTCCCCGCTCGCCCGAATCAGCTTCGTGGCGCCGCGCGCACCGCCTTGGCGCTTGCCCTGCTGGTCGGCGCAACCGCGCCGGTGCTGGCGCAGGATCTTTCGCAGATGCCGCAGCAATCGGTGCTCGATACGCCGGGCAGCCGCACTGCCCGCCCGGTCGCGCGCCCGGTGGCGCCGCTGCCAATGGTATCGAGCCCGGTGGTGCAGCCGCTGCCCACCACCAGCGCCGCCCCGATCGAGACCGGCAGCGTGTCGCGCCCGGTGGTGCAGCCGGTGCCAACCGGCGACGGGCAGACGCTCGATGCCGCGCTTGCCCGCCTGGCGCGCGATCCGCGCAATCCCGATGCGCTGCTCGATGCCGGCAATGCCGCGATGGCGCTGGGTGATGTCGATGCCGCACTCGGCTTCCTGCGCCGCGCTGACGAGGTTTCGCCGGGCAATGGCCGCATCAAGGCGCAGATCGGCAAGGCGGTGCTGCGCCACAACGATCCGGTTGCCGCGATCCGCGCCTTTGATGATGCAGAGCGTGCCGGGGCCGATCAGGCCGCCATGGCCGGCGATCGCGGCCTGGCGCACGATCTGGTGGGCGATAACGCCGTGGCGCAGCGCTATTACCAGCAGGCCCTGGCCCGCGCGCCCGATGCCGAGGTTACCCGCCGCCTGGCCTTGAGCCTGGCCATCGGCGGCGATCGTGCCGGTGCCGAGCGGGTGCTGGCGCCCCAGATCGCGCAGTCCGATCGCGCCGCCTGGCGTGTGCGCACCTTCATCCTCGCCATTGCCGGCCAGCCTGATGAGGCGGTGACGGTCGCCAATGCCTCCATGCCGCCGCAACTGGCCGCCGGCATCGCGCCCTATCTGCGCTATCTGACGCGGCTGACCCCGGCGCAGCAGGCCGCCGCCGCCAATTTCGGGCGCTTCCCGCGTGCGGCCGATATCGGCCGCGATGATCCCCAGATCGTGCAATACGCGCAAAGCCATCCGCGCCAGGCGCCGGTCTTGCTGGCCCAGGCCGCCCCGACCACGCCGGCTGCCGCCACACCAGTGATCCGTCGCGATCGTCGCGGCCGCATCATCCCGACACCTGCGCCAAGCATTCCGGCGCCGACCCGCACTGCGCCGACCCAACTGGCGCAGAACACCGTGGCGCAGCCCTTGCCGAGCATTCCCACGGCGACCCGCCCTGCCGCCGCGCCGGTGGCATCTGTGCCAGCCCCGGCGCCCAGCTATCCGCCAGCGCCCACGCCCAGCTATTCGCCGGCGCCTGCGCCCACACCGGCCATTGTCCTGCCGCCGGTTCCCGCGGCCCGGCCCGTGCCCAGCGCACCGGCCTATACCCCGCCCGCACCGGTGCAGACGGCCATGGCGCAGCCCGCCGCATCCCCGCTGCCCGCGCCGCAAACCCTGGCGCAAGCGCAACCGCAGCCCCAGCCGACCTCGCCAGCACCGGCCCAACTGGCGCCCACTCCCGCGCCGCAGCCAGTGCCGGCTGGCGCGGCGCCTTCGCCCGATGGCTTTGCCACGCTCTTTGCCGGCTTTACCGCCCCCGCCGAAGAACAGCAGCGCCCCACCGTGGCGGTCGATATCGCCGCGATCCAGGCGGCCAACGAACGTGCCGCGGCCGAACGCGCCGCGGTTGAGGCGCGCAAGGCGGCCGAGGCCAAGAAGCTGGCCGACGCGAGGAGGGCTGCTGCCGAAAAGAAAGCTGCCGCTGAAAAGAAGCTGGCCGATGCCAAGAAGGCCGAGGAAGCGCGCAAGGCCAAGGAAGAGGCCAAGCGCCTCGCTGCCAATCCGGCACGCACCTGGGTGCAGGTCCTGACCGGCGGCAACCGCGCCAAGATGGGCAAGGAATGGGCCGGGCTTCAGGCCAAGGCGTCCGAACTGCACGGCCGCAAGGCATACGTCACATCGTGGAACCGGGTCTATCGCCTGGTCACCGGGCCGTTCCCGAGCGATGCCGCCGCGCAGGAATTCGTGGCCAAGCTCAAGGCCAAGGGCGTCGGCGCGTTCCAGTTCGACAGCCCCGCCGGACAGGCGATGGACAGCGTTTCGGCCAAGTGATTCTCCCGCGCCTGCCCCGGATCGTGATGCCGGGGTGGGCGTGGCGACGCTTGTCCACAAGTTTTGCACAGCGTTGTCGAGTTTTGCCCAAGGCTGGGCTAACGGTCGATTGTCGGCGGCCAATCGCTCCGCGATGGAACGAATGGAAACCACGGTCGCTGGTTAAGGCGCTGGCATTCTCGCTGGCATGGGCACCGTGTGAGGGGGCGTGATGATGCGAACCGGCCACGACGACAGCGACCGCGACGACGCCGCGCCGGTAGACATGCTCGCCTCGCTGTTCGAAGCGCGCGGCTGGCCCTGCGAATTCGTGTCGGACGACGAGATCCATGGCGAAGTGCAGGGCTCCTGGGCCACGTACCAGTTGCGCTGCATCTGGCGCCCCGAAGACCATGTGCTGCAAATCCTCTCGCTGCCCGATATCCGCGTGCCCGATGACAAGCGTGGCGCGATGTTCGAGGTCATGGCCCTGATTAACGAGCAGGTCTGGCTGGGGCACTTCGATATCTGGTCTAACGGCAGCGTGCTGCTTTACCGCCACGGGCTGATGCTGGGCGACGATGGCCTGCTCAGCCTGCACCAGGCGCAGGTGGCGATCGAAGCGGCGGTGGACGAATGCGATCGTTTCTATCCCGCCTTCCAGTTCATCCTGTGGGGTGACAAGAGCCCGGCCGATGCGCTGGCCAGCGCGCTGGTCGATGCCGCCGGCGAAGCCTGAATTCGGAGCCATTTGCTGATGACCTATTCCTTCCTCCAGTTCGGCTGTGGCAACATGGGCGGCGCGATGCTGACCGGCTGGCTCGCCAGCGGCATTGCCCCGGCGGCCTTTACCGTGGTCGATCCGCATCTGCCCCAGGCGCCGGCTGGCGTGCGCCTGCTGCGCACCGCGCCGACCGGCGAAGCGCCGCCCCGTTTCGTGCTGCTGGGCTTCAAGCCGCAGGGTCTTGCCGCCGCCACGCCGGCGATCACGCCGCTGGTGGGGCAGGGCACGATCGTGCTGTCGATCCTGGCGGGCGTCGACCTCGCCACTTTGCGCGCGCGGTTTCCGCAGGCTGGGGCCGTGGTGCGGGTCATGCCCAACCTGGCGGCGGCCCTGGGCAAGTCGCCCATCGCGCTGGTGGGTGATGGCGACGCGGCGATCAATGCCGAAGTCACGCAGCTGATGGCCCCGCTCGGCACGGCCGAATGGCTTTCTGAAGAGGCGGAGATGGACCTGGTTACCGCGCTGGCTGGTTCGGGCCCGGCGTTCATCTATCGCGTCATCGATGCCCTGGCGGCCGGTGCTGCCGATCTCGGCCTGCCGCGTGCGCAGGCCGATCGCCTGGCACTGGCCATGGTCGATGGCGCCGCGGCGCTGGCGGCTGCGTCGGAGCATGGCCCGGGCGAACTGGCCCGCCGCGTTGCCAGCCCGGGTGGCACCACGCAAAAGGGGCTCGACGTGCTCGATGCCGATGATCGGCTTGCCAGCCTGATGCGCGATACGCTGCGCGCGGCCCGCGATCGCAGCGCGGAAATGACCGAGGAAGCCCGCGCCGCCGGCTGATCGGCGGGCACTGCCCGGGAATACATTTTGTCACATTTTCCGGGCACCGGTTTCGCTTGAAAGCGGGGCGCGGAAGGCCGATATTGTGCCCATGGGCGATTTTTGCCCGCAATGGAGAAAGTGCAAGCACATGGCAAACTGGAACGATCCTCGGCCCTCGCAGACGGGCTTCGGCGCGTCTCCGAGCCTGTCGGGCGCCTATGGCCGTGGCGACGTGTTTGACGCCGGCCTGCGCCGCTACATGCTTTCGATCTACAACTACATGGCCTCGGGCGTGTTGCTCTCGGGCATCGTCGCACTGGTGTTCGCCACCAGCGGCATGGCCGCCGCCGTGTTCGGCACCCCGCTGCGCTGGGTTGTCGCACTGGCGCCGCTCGCGTTCGTCATGGTCATGAGCTTTGGCATCAACAAGATTTCCACCGGGACGCTCAAGGCGCTGTTCTGGGCGTTCAGCGTGGCGATGGGTCTGTCGCTCTCGTCGATCTTCTTCGTCTATACTGGCGCATCGATCGCGGCCACGTTCTTTGCCACCGCCGGCGCTTTTGCGGGGCTGAGCCTGTTCGGCTACACCACGCGCAAGAGCCTGTCGGGCATGGGCACGTTCCTGATCATGGGCCTGTTCGGCCTGATCATCGCCTCGGTGATCAACCTGTTCCTGGCCTCGCCGGGCCTGGCCTGGGGTATCAGCTTCCTCGGCGTGCTGATCTTTGCCGGTCTGACGGCCTATGACACGCAGCGCCTCAAGGAACAGTATGCCTATGTGGCGGGTACGGCCATGGCCGAAAAGGTCGTGGTGATGGGCGCGCTGACGCTCTACCTCGACTTCATCAACATGTTCACCTCGCTTTTGCAACTGATGGGCGATCGTCGCTGATCACCCCATTGCCTGCCCAGCGGGGAATACGGTAGATTGCGTGCCCGGCAACCTTTTTGGTTGTCGGGCATTTTCCTTTCCGGGAAAGCAGGTTACCAATTTCAGTCAGCTTTCAGAAAGGTTTGGCGCTCCACCAAAGGGCGCCACGCACGTGATCCGGGGTCTATCCATGGTGGGAATGCCGCGCGCCAGCGCCAATAACGTTTCGAAAATTCATGAGGGGGATATGGCCATGTCGCATGCGCGCCACTCTGCGCGGCCCACGCGGGCGCTTGCCTATGCATTGACTGCCGCGCTCGGCCTGGTCCTTGCTGGATGTGCGGCCAAGGCCCCGCCGCCGCCCCCGCCGCCACCCCCGCCGCCGCCGCCCAAGGTCGTGATCGTGCCGGCGCGGCCGATGCCGCCCAATGGCGCCAGCGCCAACCTGACGGTGCCGCCGCTGGCCGCCACCGGCCTGCGGGAATCGGTCAATCGCAACATCACGCCCGCGCAGATGGTTTGGAACCTGCGCTCGGCCTACAACGTTGCCGCACTCAACTGCACTGGCCCGCGCCATGTCGAGCTGTTGCCGCTCTATCGCACGTTCCTCAAGTCGCAGGCCAAGGGGCTCGACAAGGCCAATCGCACTGTCGACCAGGAATTCAAGGCCAAGTTCGGCAGCAAGTTCATCGCCCCGCGCGAGCAGTACATGACCGCAGTTTACAATCATTACGCCCTTCCGGCGACGATGGGTGATTTTTGCGATGCAACGCTGGCGGTGGCGCGCGACGGCGCCGCTGTGCCCGCTGCCGAACTCGAAGCCTTTGCGGTGCGCAGCCTGCCCAACATCGAAATCGTGTTCGATGCGTTCTATCGCCGATACGACCAGTATCGCACCGATCTGGCTATCTGGCAGGCACAATATGGTGGTGCCCAGCCTGGCTCCACTATCGTGATTCCGACCGTTGCCAGCGACAACTCGACCAGCGGGACACCAACTACGCAGGCCACCGGCGCGCTCTAAAAAATATCACTTTTGCTCTTGGCGCCGCCATGGCTCTGCGCTAATGGCGGCGCTCCCGAAGCACGGGGCGCCTAGGCGGCCCTGCTTTGGACGATACTGGAACGGGGCCGTAGCTCAGCTGGGAGAGCGCGTCGTTCGCAATGACGAGGTCAGGGGTTCGATCCCCCTCGGCTCCACCAGTATAAAATTGAACGGATCGGTTCCATTTCCGGTCCCCATGCTCGCCAGCCTGCTGCCAGCCTGAATTCCGACGCGCCATCAGCCGACGGGCCGGGTGGGCAAAGCGGGCCTTGGCGCAATCGGCGTTTGCTGCAAAGGCGCCGGCTGCGCCCATTCAGGACTGCCGGACGCCAACGCCATGCACTTTCTCGATCAGGCCAAGATCTTCATCCGCTCAGGGCAGGGTGGCCCCGGCGCGGTCAGCTTCCGGCGCGAGAAGTATGTCGAATATGGCGGCCCCGATGGCGGCGATGGCGGCAAGGGTGGCGACATCATTTTCGAGGCGGTGACTGGCCTCAATACCCTGATCGATTTCCGCTATACCCAGCACTTCAAGGCCCAGCGCGGCCACGGCGGCGCCGGCAAGAACCGCACGGGCGCGGGTGGCAACGATCTGGTGATCAAGGTGCCGCTCGGCACCCAGGTGCTGGACGATGACCGCGAGACCGTGCTGGCCGACCTGACCGAAGTGGGCCAGCGCGTCGTCCTGCTGCGCGGCGGCGACGGCGGGCGCGGGAACCTGTCGTTCAAATCCTCGACCAACCGCGCGCCGCGTCAGTGCGGTCCGGGCTGGCCGGGTGACGAGATGTATGTCTGGCTGCGGCTCAAGCTGCTGGCCGATGCGGGCCTTGTGGGCCTGCCCAATGCCGGCAAGTCTACCTTCATCAACCAGATCACCAACACCAAAGCCAAGGTGGGCGACTATGCCTTTACCACCACGCGGCCGCAGTTGGGCGTGGTGCGGCACCGCGCGCGCGAATTCGTGCTGGCCGATATTCCCGGCCTGATCGCGGGCGCGGCTGAAGGCGCCGGCATTGGCGATCGCTTCCTGGGCCATATCGAGCGCTGCCGCGTGCTGATCCACCTGATCGACATTCACGGCACCGATCCGGCCGAGGCGCTGGCTATCGTCGAAGAGGAACTGGCTGCCTATGGCGCCGGGTTGGAAGACAAGCCCCGCGTGGTGGCGCTCAACAAGATCGACCTGGTCGATGCCGAACTGGTGCGCGCCTTTTCGCGCGAGCTGATCGAGGCGGGCGCCGCGCGCGTGTTCCCGATTTCGGGCGCGACCGGCAGCGGCATGGACGATCTGCTCGATGCCGTGCTCGATTACCTGCCGGCCGCCACCACCACCGAGCGGCCGACCGGCGAAGTGGAAGACGAGGCCGACGCCAAGCCTTGGTCGCCGATTTGATTGTTTCGGCTGAGCGTCAGGCATCGCACCACCCCCCGACCCCCTCCTCTGAAGAGGAGGGGGAGAAGTAATACCGAAAGCCCCATCCTCTTTAGAGGAGGGGGTTGGGGGTGGTGCGATGCCATGCGCATCCTGGCGGAAAACACCCCCGCGCCAAAGCGTGTCACAATTCCTTCAAGCGCCCTTCACCTGCCCGATCATTTGGCCTAAGCCGCGCCGATTATGCGCATTGCCCAGCTGTCTCACCTCGCCGATCCTGCCGTGTGCCCGCGCCTTGTCATCAAGGTCGGCTCGGCGCTGCTGGTGGGCAAGGACGGGCAGCCGCGCCGCGATTGGCTGACGGCGCTGGTGGCCGAAATCGCTGCCGCCCGCGCTGCCGGGCAGCAGGTGATCGTGGTGTCTTCGGGCGCGATTGCGCTGGGTGCGCGCAAGCTGGGCCTGGCCAAGGGCGGGCGGGGCAGCTTGGCCGATGCCCAAGCCAGTGCTTCCGTTGGCCAGATCGCGCTGGCGGGCCTGTGGGCCGAACTGCTGGCCAGCCATGGCATTACGGCGGCGCAGATCCTGCTGACGCTGGAAGACCTGGAAGACCGCCGCCGCTATCTCAACGTCACGGCCACGCTGGGACGGCTGCTGGCGGCTGGCGCGGTGCCGGTGATCAATGAAAACGATTCGGTCGCCACGCAGGAAATCCGCTTTGGCGACAACGATCGTCTCGCCGCGCGCGTGGGCCAGGCAGCTGCGGCGCAGGGCGTGCTGCTCTTGTCGGATATCGACGGGCTGTATGACCGCGATCCGCGCTTGCCCGATGCGGTGCGCATTCCGGTGGTACAGGGCGTCACGCCGGAAATCCATGCCATGGCCACGGGCGGATCGTCGTCCGGCCTGGGATCGGGCGGCATGACATCGAAGCTGCAGGCGGCTGAGATTGCCGAAATGGCCGGCATGGCTCTGGCGATCATCGATGGCCAGCCGGTTTCGCCGATCGCTGCGGCCTTTGACGCCACGCGTGGCACGCTGTTCGTGCCGCGCCGCCGCCACACCGCGCGCAAGGCCTGGCTGGGCGGGCGCCTGCGCATGCGCGGCACGGTGACGGTCGATGCCGGTGCCGCCGCTGCCCTGGCGCGCGGGTCCAGCCTGCTCGCTGCCGGCGTCACCGCGATCGACGGCGATTTCGCGCGGGGCGATGCCGTTGCCGTGATCGGCCCGGATGGGCAGACCCTGGCGCGCGGCCTGGCGGAATACGACGCGGCAGAGGCAGCGCGGCTGCTGGGCCATCCCTCGTCGGCGCACGAGGCGATCCTGGGCTATGCGCCGCGCTCCGCGTTGATCCACCGGGACCAGATGGTGCTATTGTGAGGCTGCCGGTGTCGAGGGTCGGCGCATGATGGCGCTTCGCCAAAGACCGGGGGAATTGCTGGCGGTGACCGGTGCCACCGGGTTCGTCGGCCAGGCCCTGCTGGAGCAGGCGGCGCGCGCCGGGATGGATGTGCGCGCGCTGACGCGCCGTCCGCAACCCGCCCGCGAGGGCGTGGAGTGGGTCCAGGGCGATCTGCACGATGCCGCCGCGCTCAAGCGGCTGGTGCATCGTGCCGGGGTGGTGCTGCACATTGCCGGGGTGGTGAACGCGCCGGACGAGGCCGGGTTTCACACTGGCAACGTCACCGGCACGCTCAACGTGGTCAACGCCGCGCTGGCGGGCGGGGTAGAGCGCTTCGTCCACGTCTCGTCGCTCTCTGCGCGCGAGCCGCAGCTGTCGGTCTATGGCGCCAGCAAGCGCAAGGGCGAGATGATCGTGCGCGCTTCGAGCCTGGATTGGACCGTGGTGCGCCCGCCGGCAGTCTATGGCCCGCGCGACACCGAGATGTTCGAGCTGTTCAAGCTGGCGCGCAAGGGCATCGTGCCGCTGCCGCCCGAAGGTCGCGCCTCGATCATCCACGTCAACGACTTGGCGCGCCTGCTGATCGCGCTGGTGCCCGGCGGCGAGGACGTCACCAGCCAGACGTTCGAGCCCGACGATGGCACTCCCGGTGGGTGGAGCCATACCGACCTGGCCCGCGCCATCGGCCTCGCCATGGGCAAGCGGGTCAAGCCGCTGCCGCTGCCGCGCGGCGTGCTGGAATGGGCGGCCAAGGCCGATCGCTGGGCGCGGAAGGACAAGGCCAAGCTCACGCTCGATCGCGTGGGCTATATGTGCCACCCCGACTGGACGGTGAGCGATGGCGCCCGCCCGCCAGCCAGCCTGTGGGAGCCGCAGGTGGAAACCACGCTGGGTCTCCACGCCACGGCGGCATGGTACAAGGAAGAGGGCTGGCTGTAGGACGCCAGCCCGGTTGCGTTATGCGGGCTGCAGGGCAGGTTCGGCTGCCTCACGCTTGCGCAACTGCATCATGCGGCGGCGCACCCGCACCGCGCCGGCATCAGACGCCAGGATCAGCGGCCGCGCCGCCCAGAACTCCTGTCCATCGAGGCCGGCTTCGGCAGCCTGGATCATCGGCTCATCCTCTTCGAGGAAGACCTTGAGTGCCATGGCCTTGGCGGCATCGCCCGGTTCGCGGGTATAGAAATAGTGCGAGGTAGTGGCCGTTGCCGGGGTGATGATGTGCGGATTGGCCATCGGCGGGACTAGCAGCTGGCCGGTGTCGCCGCGGGTGAGTTCGATGAACAGCGCCATGGATGCCGGCGCGTGCCAGCGGATGTGCATCTTCTGGTCGGTATTGGTGCCGGGCGGCAGCATAGGCTTGGCCCATTCCGGCGCCTTGGCATCGACCATGTCCCACTTGTTCCAGATGCCGCCGGTATCATCGGTTTCGACGCTGTGCTTGCCGCCGAACAGCGAGCCGTTCACGCCGAAGGTTTCGACATGCAGGAATTCCGCGTGGCTCAGGTCCATCAGGTTATCGGTGATGAATTCATAGCCTGCATCCATCAGCAGGCTTTCACACACCACCTCCGCCCCGTCGGTCACGAACGAAAAATCGGGAATGAGCGCAGGATCGGCAAGCGCGGCGTCGCCCGGCCAGAACCACAAGGCACCGTGCCGCGCCACGATCGGGCGCGTGGCCACCTGGGCATCAGGGACCGGCGTGGCAAATGGCGTATGCGCGCAGCGGCCATCGGCGCCAAAGCCCAGACCGTGATAACCGCATTGCAGCATGTCGCCCACGCGCTTGCCCCGGCTGAGCGGCACGAACCGGTGCGGGCAGCGATCGGCCAGCATGGCATAGCTGCCATCGCCCAGCCGATAGATCGCCCAAGGGGCATCGAGCAGGCGGCGGGCGAGCACGCCATCATCGGGCACCTCGTTTTCCCAAGCCGCCATATGCCAGAGGTTGCGCACGTAATCAGACATGGCCAAGCTCTCCCACTATCGAATTAAACAAACCTTATGGTTTCTTTATGGCAGGAACGATGACGACGCAAGCCGCCCGACCGATTCGCAGCCGCAAGCCCGAAGCCGTGCGCGAGCGCATTCTTGATGCCGCGCAGGCCGAGTTCATGGCGCATGGCTTTGCCGCAGCCAGCACCAACCGCATTCTCGAGCGCTTTGAGGGTTCCAAGCCCACGATGTTCCGGCATTTTCCCACCAAGCGGGCGATGTTTGGCGGTGTGGTGCAGCGCATTGCCGCGCGGTGGCGCAGCGCGATTGATCCGGCCGGGATCACGGCGGATGATCCGCAGGGCTGGCTTCAGGCATTCGGGCTGTTGGCGCTGGCGTGGATCACCAGCGACGAGAATATTTTCGTGGGCCGCATGGCGGTGGCTGAAGGCGCGGAATTTCCCGAGGTGTCGGAACTGTATCGGCGCGAAGCGGTGGAGCCAATCGAGGCTACGCTGGCCGATCGGCTCAGCGCCTGGGCGCAAGCCGGCTTGATTACCCCGGCAGACCCGGCGCGCGACGCGCTGGCGTTCCTCGACCTGACGTTGGCCGGCCAGGTCAGCCGGCTGCTCTATGGCGCGCCACGGCCCGATTCTGCCGCCTTGGCCGCGCATGTTGGCTATTGCGTCACGCTGTTCCTGAACGGGCGGATGGCGCGATAGGGCTGCGCTGCCATGCGCTTTATCCCGTGGTCAGCGTCCGTCCGGCCTCGTGCGGCAGTTTCAGCGCGCTGATCACGCCGCCGAGCGAGAGCACAGCCATGGCAATGAACGCGAAGCGATAGTCCGCGCCCTGGCCGTTCAGCCCAACGGCGCCGGCGAGAGCATCACCGGCATGCACGCTCATCGCCGCCGCGGTCACGCCGGCGGCGGCGCCCAGTTGCAGGATGGTGTTGAACAGGCCGTTGGCGTCTCCCATTGCGGTGCGGTCCACATCGGCAAAGGCCAGTGTGGAAAGCGACGAGAACTGGAGCGAGCGGGCCAGGCCGTTGACGAACAGCAAGGCCGCCACCAGCACCGCCGGCGAATGCGGGCCGATCGCCGAAAGCGAGAGCAGCGAGGCGGCGCAGATCACGCCGTTGATCGTCAGCACGTTGCGATGGCCGAAGCGGCGCAGGATGCGTTCGACCAACGCCTTCATCGTGATGTCGCCGGAAAACAGCGCCACCACGAACAGGCCGGCATGCACCGCGCCATAGCCGAAACCGGCCTGCATCATCAGCGGCAGCAGGAACGGCACGGCGCCGATCGCCATGCGGCTAAGCGATCCGCCGCTGACCGCCGCACGAAACGATGGGATCTTGAGCGCGCCAAGATCCAGCAGCGGATTCGGGCTGCGGCGCAAGTGGGCTATGGTGATCGTCAGCATCGCAAGCCCGGCACACACCAGGCCCAGGCCCAAAGCGTCGATCCGCCGGGCGCTATGCTCCAGGCCGATCTGCAAGGCGAACACGCCGACGGCGGTGAGCGCAAAGCCGGTCCAGTCAAACCGGCGGCGCGGGCCGCGCACGTCGGGGATCAGCCACAGCGCCGCGAGCAGGGCGAGGATGCCCAGCGGCACGTTGAAATAGAAGATCCAGCGCCAGCCCAGGTGCTCGGTAATGAAGCCGCCCACTGGCGGTCCGACCACTGGCGCGAACAGCGCGGGCCAGATCAGCGCTGAAAGCGTGGCGATAAGCTGGTCGCGCGGGGTGTGGCGCATCACCACCAGGCGCCCCACCGGCGTCATCATCGCGCCGCCAATCCCCTGGAGCACGCGCAGCGCGACGAATTCAGGCACCGATTGCGCCTGCCCACACAGCGCCGATGCCACCGTGAAGATCGCGATCGCGGTCACGAAGATGCGGCGCGAGCCAAAGCGATCGGCCAGCCAGCTGCTGGCGGGGATCAGCACGCCGAGTGCGAGCATGTAGGCCGAAATGCCGATGTCGAGGGCGACGGCCGATGTACCGAAGGTGCGCGCCATCGAGGGCAGCGCGGTCGTCAGGATCGTCCCGTCGAGGATTTCCATGAACAGCGCGCCGGTGACCAGCCACATGATCAGGCGGCGGCGCAGCGGGGTGATCGGGGCGATCTCGTCAGTCAAGGGCAGGGCTTTCCGGGCAGGCGGGACTGGCCTGCCTTGACGAAAGCGCGCGCCCGGATCAACCCTGCGGGACCGATCAAATTTTGCACGGAACCATAAGGAAACCGCAGGCTTGGGCGCGGGTCAGAACACCGGTTCGTAGCCGGGGGGCAGCTCGCTGCCGTCGCCGTCATCCGTGCTGCCAGGCACGTGGATGCCGCATTCGGTCTTGTCCCACCCCTTCCAGCGGCCCGAGCGCGGGTCTTCACCCGGTGCCACCTTGCTGGTGCAGGGGGCGCAGCCGATCGAGGGATAGCCTTGCGCCACCAGTGGGTGATGCGGCAGGCCATGGACGGTGAAATAGGCGTCCAGCGCGTCCTTGGTCCAGCTGGCGAGCGGGTTGATCTTGAGGCGGCCAACTGCGTCGCTGCTGTCCAGCTCGAAGCGGGGCAGGCCAGCGCGGGTGGACGACTGGAAGCCCTTTCGCCCGGTGATGGTGGCATCGAGGCCCGCCATGGCCTTGGCCAGCGGGATCACCTTGCGGATTTCGCAGCAGCCATCCGGGTCCCACGACCAGCGCAGGCCCGCTTCGTCCTTCTTGGCCACGGTGGCGGCATCGGGTTCCAGCACGACCAGGTTGGTCAGCCCGAGTTGCGCCACCAGGGCATCGCGATAGGCCAGCGTTTCGGGAAAATGCTTGTGCGTGTCGAGGAACAGCACCGGGGTTGCCGGATCGACCTGCGCCACCAGATGCAGCAGCACGGCGCTTTCCGCGCCAAAGCTGGAGACCACGGCCACGCGCCCCGCCAGCCCTTCGCCCAGCACGGCCGCCAGCATATCCTGCGTGGAGGCATCAGCGAACCGCGCGTTGAGCGCGGCTACCTCGGCCGCGGTAAAGCGCGGGCCAAGGTCGAGCGTGTCGGGAGTGCGGGCGGGGCTGGCCATGGCTTCAGGCTTTCGCGGCCGGGTGGCGCGCGGCCCAGATCGGGGCGCGGCCATCGACGGTCTGCTGATAGACTTCCGGCCAGGTGGTAAAGGCGGCTTCGGCCGCCTCGGCGCTGATCGGCTTGTCAGGGGCAAAGGAATCGAACCCGCACCGGCGCATGTGCGAAAGCTGATCGATCAGCACATCGCCCACCGCGCGCAGTTCGCCGGTATAGCCGCGTTCGCGCAACGACCGCGCGGCGGAATAGCCCCGGCCATCGGCAAACGAGGGGAAATTCACCTCGATCAGGGCAATGCGCTGCAGGTGCGGCAACAGCGCCAGGGCATCGTCGCCCGGCTCGATGCGCACGGCGGTGGCATTGCTCTGCGCGGCAAAGGCATCCACCGTCACGGCGGGGTCACCCACGGGCTCGTCGGTGCGATAGCGCAGCACGGTCTCAACCATAGATCGCCTCCTTGAACGGGGCCATGCCGATGCGGCGATAGGTATCGAGGAAGCGTTCCGCGCCCTCGCGGCGGGCGAGGTAAACGTCCGTCACCTTTTCGATGGCATCGACCACGCCGTCTTCGGAAAAGCCCGGGCCGGTGATCGTGCCGAGCGAGGTGTCGGCGCTTTCAGCCCCACCGAGCAGCAACTGGTAGTTTTCCACGCCCTTGCGATCCACCCCCAGGATGCCGATGTGGCCGGCGTGGTGGTGCCCGCAGGCATTGATGCAGCCTGAAATCTTGAGCTTCAATTCACCCAAGGTCCGCTGGCGGCCGATATCGGCAAAGCGATCGGTGATCTTCTGCGCCAGCGGCAGCGAGCGGGCATTGGCCAGCGCGCAGTAATCGAGGCCGGGGCAGGCGATGATATCGGTGATGAGGTCAAGATTGGGCGTGGCCAGGCCCGCGGCATCCAGCGCCTGCCAGACGCGATAGAGATCGGCCTTCTTCACATGCGGCAGCACGATGTTCTGCGCGTGGCTGACGCGCAGTTCATCGAGGCTGTAGTCACGCGCCAGGTCGGCCATCAGGCGGATCTGGTCGGCCGTGGCATCGCCCGGAATGCCGCCCACCGGCTTCAAGCTGATCGTGACGATGGCATAGCCGGCCTGCTTGTGGGTGTGCACGTTCTGATCGACCCACAGCGCGAAATCGGGATCGCTGCGATCGAGATCGTCAGACAGCCCGCTTTCGAGGCCGGGATCGGCGAACATGCCCTTGATCCGCTCCAGCTCGGCCGGCGGCGGTTCGAGGCCCAGGGTAAGGATGTGGGCGAATTCTTCCTGCACCTGGCGGCTGTATTCGGCGACGCCGATTTCGTGGACCAGGATCTTGATCCGCGCCTTGTACTTGTTGTCGCGGCGGCCGTGGCGGTTGTAGACGCGCAGCGCCGCTTCGAGGAAGCTGATCATCTGCAGCGCGGGCACGAATTCGGCAATGCACGGCGCGATCATCGGGGTGCGGCCCATGCCACCGCCGGCAAAGAACTTGCAGCCGATTTCGCCCGCCTCGTTCTTGACGATCTGGATGCCGATATCGTGCAGGCGCATGGCCGCGCGGTCGGTCTCGCTGGCGATGATCGCCACCTTGAACTTGCGCGGCAGGTAATCGAATTCCGGGTGGAACGTCGACCACTGGCGCAGCAGTTCGGCATAGGGGCGCGGATCGGCCACTTCATCGGCAGCCGCGCCGGCAAAGTGATCGGCCGTGGTGTTGCGGATGCAGTTGCCGCTGGTCTGGATCGCGTGCAGCTGAACCTTGGCCAGATCGGCCAGGATATCGGGCGCGTCGGCCAACTTGATCCAGTTATACTGGATGTTCTGCCGCGTGGTGAAGTGGCCATAGCCACGGTCATACTTGTCGGCAATGTCGCCCAGCACGCGCATCTGCGCGGAATTGAGCGTGCCATAGGGCACCGCCACGCGCAGCATATAGGCGTGTAGCTGGAGGTAGAGCCCGTTTTTGAGGCGCAGCGGCTTGAACTGGTCTTCGGTCAGTTCGCCCGAGAGGCGGCGTGCCACCTGGCCGCGAAATTCGGCCACGCGCGCATCGACCATCGCCTGGTCGTGTTGATCGTATTGATACATGGTCAGATTACCCAGCTGCCGGCCTGCGGATCGGCAGGCTTGAGCGAAAGATCGAGGCGCACGGTGGGCCCCAGCGCGCGGATGCGGTCCTTGATGTGGGCCGGGCGTACCGCGCCGTCGGCGGCCACTGCATCGATCACGTGCGTGTCGGTCACCACCTGCTTGGCGTTTTCGCGGGCGATGATCGCGTCGGCATCTTGGGTTACCGCCACGGCATTGTCGACATGGCGCGACCAGCCTTCGCCGGTCCACCAGATCACGTCACCCGTGCGCAAGTCGTTGCCCGTGATGATCTTGATCTTCTCGCTCATCGGGCTGCCTCCACAACCGCTTGCAATTCCATGATGTCTCCCCGTGCGGTCACTTCGCCGATGACGATCAGTGCCGGACTCTTGATGCGTTCGCGCTCGACCAGGTCGGCCAGCCCCGCCAGCGCGCCCCTTACCACGCGCATCTGCGGGCGCGAGGCATTTTCGATCACCGCCACCGGCATCGTCGGGGCCAGGCCATCGGCCATCAGCTTTTCGGCGATGGCGGCGGCTGTGGCCACGCCCATGTAGATCACCAGGGTGCGGCCAACGCCAGCCAGGCCCGCCCAGTTCTGATCCGACAGGCCCTTGCACTGCCCGGCCACGAACGAGACGATCGAGGCATTCTCGCGATGGGTCAGCGGGATCTGTGCCGAAGCGGCTGCGCCCAGTGCGGCGCTGACCCCAGGCACCACCTGCACCGGCACGCCGGCGGCGTGGCAGGCCTCTGCCTCTTCCCCGCCGCGTCCGAAAATGAACGGATCGCCGCCCTTGAGGCGCACGACATCGTGCCCGGCCAGTGCCTCTGCCACCAGCAGGGCGTTGATGTCTTCCTGCCGCATGGTGTGGCGCGCGCGCTGCTTGGCCACCGACACGAAGCGGGCGCCGCGCGGGGCCATGGCCAGCACGGCCGGATCGACCAGGCCATCGTGCACCACGACCTTGGCCTTCATCAGCAGGCGCGCGGCGCGCAGCGTGAGCAGGTCGGGATCACCGGGGCCGGCGCCGACCAGAAACACGGTTCCGGGGAGGGGGGCATGACTCATGCTGGGGCATGTGGGCGCAGCGGCGCCATCGTGCCAGCGAGAATCGATTGGGCGGGGGCTAGGTCAGCTTTAGCGCGAACATTCTTGCTTCCTCTTCGGCATTTGCAGCGGGGTGCGACGGAATTCGCGTCATGCCCCGTTAAAGGGCCAGGCTCGATGGAGGTCTTATGAAAACACTTGGCTTGGCATCCCTGTTCCTGGCGCTCACCCCGGCGATGCCGGCCTTGGCGCAGGACACCACCCAATCCCCGCCACCTGCTGGCCAGGGCGTGACCCGCGATGCCTTTGTCGCGCGGCAGATGGGGCGGATCATGGCCGCCGATACCGACGGCGATGGCCGCGTGAGCAAGGCGGAACTGACCGCGATGATGGCCGGCCGGGGCGACCCCGACCGGCAGTTCACGCGGATGGACAGCAATGGCGATGGCTATCTCGACAAGGCGGAAATCACCGCTGGCCTGACCGAGCGCTTCAACCGCATGGACCGCAATGGCGATGGCGTGTTGACGCCAGACGAGCGCATGCGGCCGGGTGAAGGCATGCGGGGTGGCGGCATGCGCGGTGGTGCCGGTGGCCAGGAAGGCATGGGCGACCACGGCATGCAGGGTGACGGGCAGCAAAACCCGTCCTGAGGCTGATGCCGCCGTGCCCACCATCTTCGGGACGCTGGCCTGCGAGGCCCTGGCTTGAGCGAGGCAGATCCCGACGCCGCATTGCTGGCGCGGATGGCCCAGGGCGAGGATGGCGCGGTGCGCCAGTTCGTCGGGGCCAAGCTGCCGCGCCTGCTGGCCCTGGCGAGCCGCCTGCTGCACGATCGGCACGAGGCCGAGGACGTGGCGCAGGAAGTGTTCGTGCGGGCCTGGCGACAGGCAGGGCGGTGGCGGCCGGGGCAGGCGCGGTTCGATACCTGGCTGCATCTCGTCACGCTCAACCTGTGTCGCGATCGGATGCGGCGGCGGCGCGGCGTGGTGGTGGCAGAGCCGCCCGAGCAGGCCGATACCGCGCCGCTGGCCGATGCGGCGCTGGCCGCGCAAGCTCAGTCGCGCGCGGTGGCCGATGCGGTGGCGGCCTTGCCCGAGCGTCAGCGCGAAGCCATCGTGCTGGTCCATTACCAGGAACTGGGCAATATCGAGGCGGCCGCCGTGCTGGGGGTGAGCGTGGAGGCATTGGAAAGCCTGCTGTCGCGCGGCCGCCGCGCGTTGCGGCAGCGCTTTGCGCAAGAGGAAGGGGCCGATCATGACTGAACCGATGAGCCCGGAGCGCTTTGCCGCGCTGGCGCAGGCCTATGGCGGGATCGACCGCTGGCCCGCAGAGCTGCGTACCGCGGGCTGGCACCTGGCTGCAGCCGATCCCGCTTGTGCGCAAGCGCTGGCCCAGGCCGAGGCGCTGGACTTTAAACTGGCTGCCTGGACGGTGGCGCCACCCACGCCGGCCTTGCGCCAGCGCATGGTGGCACGGCGGCGGCGCGGCTGGATCGTGCGGGCGCGGCTGTGGTGGTCGGCCATCGGCGTGGGCACGGTGCTGGCCGGGGCCGTGGCCGGGCTCGGCGCTGCCGTGGTGATCGGGCCAGAGCGCGTGGCGCCACGGCTGGACGCCAGCGTGTTTGAAAGCGCGGGGGAAGAAGGATGAAGGCATCCCCGCGCCTGCGTGTGCTGCTGGCCGGCTCGATCCTGCTCAACGCCTTTCTGCTAGCGGGCGCGGGTGCGGCTTGGTGGAGCATGCACAACCAGCATCCCGCGATCGGCATGGGCGCCTTGCGCGTGCCGGGGGCGGAACTCGCGCCCGAACAGCGCCGTGGCCTGCGCCAGGTGGTGCGCCAGGCGCGGGCAGAGGTGCGCCCGCAGGTGGATGGCAACCGCGCGCTGCGCCGCCAGATCGCCGCGTTGTTGCGCGCGCCGGTGGTGGATCAGCCGGCCCTGCTGGCCCAGCTTGAACGCCTGCGCGCGGGCGATGCCATGGTGCGCGCCCACGTGGAAATGCAGGTGGTGCCCTATGTGGCCGGCCTGCCGCAGGCAGATCGCAACCGTATCGCCGATCGGCTGGAGCCCAAGAGCGGGAAATAAGCTGCGTTACATCGCCAGCGACGGAATCGGCCGGTCGCTGCGTTCAAGCCCGCGACGAAGGAACGGAAAAAAGGGTTTCCGTTTCAAAGGGCTTTGCCATGGTCTCGGAACAACCCCTGTCTCCTGCCGCAATCGCGCTCAACCGTTTTGGCCTGGGCGCCACGCCCGATGCCGCAAGCGCGGCGGCACTCGCCGATCCGCACGGCTGGTTGATCGCGCAGTTCGATCATTTCGATGTCACGCCGCCGGCCTGGGCGGCGCTGGCCGATGCCCGCGCGCTGCTTTCCGCGTATCAGGAACAACAGCGCGCCTTGCGCCAGGCCCGTGCCGCTACGCCGCCGCCTGCACCTGTTACCGCAGCCACCACCCCGCTGCCGGCTGGCCCGGTTATGGCGGCCACGGTGCCGGTGGCGGGAAAGCCGGCGCGCACGCCAGAGCAGAAGCAGGCCCGCCGCGATCTGGGCGAGGATATCCACGCGCTCTATCGCCAGGGCGTGCAGGCGCGGGCGCAAAGCGCGCTGGAAACGCAGGCGCCGTTCGTGGAGCGGCTGGTGCATTTCTGGTCCAACCATTTCTGCGTGTCGGTCGACAACCTGCCGGTCACCGCGCTGGCCGCCTCGTTCGAACGCGATGCCATTCGCCCCCATGTGCTGGGCCGGTTCGAAGACATGTTGCTGGCGGTGGAGCGCCACCCGGCGATGCTGCTCTATCTCAACCAGAACCAGTCGATCGGGCCCAATAGCCCGGCGGCGCTGCGGGCGCGCGCCAAGGGTGGCGCCGATCGTCAGCGCGGGTTGAACGAGAACCTGGCGCGCGAGATCATGGAACTGCACACCCTGGGCGTGCGCAGCGGCTATAGCCAGGCCGACGTCACCGAATTTGCCCGCGCGCTGACGGGGTGGACCGTGGGCGGCATCAACGATGATGCGCCGGGCGATTTCGCGTTCCATCCGCAACAGCATGAACCTGGTACCCGCACGATCGTGGGCAAGACCTATGCCCAGGGCGGGGTGGACCAGGCGCGGGCCGTGCTGGTCGATCTGGCCCATGCGCCGGCCACGGCCAGCCATGTCGCCACCAAGCTTGCCCGCCATTTTGCCGGCGACGTACCGCCCCAGGCGCTGGTCGATCGGTTGGCCGATGCCTTTGCCCGCAGCCGGGGCGATCTGCCCACGCTCTATCGCGCGCTGGTGGCCAGCCCCGAACCGTGGGAGCCGCGCCCGCTCAAGGCCAAGACCCCGTGGGAGTGGACGATATCGTCGTTGCGCGCGCTGGGGGTGGGAGACATCGGCACGCTGCAGGTGGCCACGATCACCCAGCAACTGGGCCAGCCGGTGTGGAAGCCGGGCTCTCCCGCCGGGTGGGACGATACGGCCGCCAGCTGGATCGCGCCTGATGCGCTGATGCGGCGGGTGGAATTTGCCCAGCGCTTGGCTGGCCCCCGCGCCGCGCAGATCGATGCCCGCCAGCGTGCGCCGCAAGTGCTGCCCGGCGGGCTGTCTGCGGCAACGGCCGAACAGATCGCCCATGCCGAAAGCCCGGCCAGCGCGCTGGCGCTGATGCTCGTTTCGCCCGATTTCCTGCGGAGGTAACCATGCTCCATCGCCGAAACTTTCTTCACCTTGCCGGCGGTGCTGCCGGCAGCCTGCTCGTGGCACCGGGCATGGTCCTGGCTGCAGCCGAGACCGAACGCCGCTTTGTCTTCGTGATCCAGCGTGGTGCGGCCGATGGCCTCAACATCGTCGTGCCCTATGCCGATCCCGGCTATGCCCGGCTGCGTGGCGCGCTGGCGATCGATCCGGCGGCGGCGACGCGGCTGGACGGCACCTTTGCCCTGCATCCCGCGCTCAAGGAAACGGCGGCGATGTATGCCCGTGGCCAGGCGCTGTTTGTGCATGCGGTGGCCTCGCCCTATCGCGACCGCTCGCATTTCGATGGGCAAAACGTGCTGGAGACCGGAGGCAGCCAGCCCTACCAGGCACGCGATGGCTGGCTCAATCGCCTGGTGGCCATGCTGCCCCGCGCGAGCGATGCGGCGATCGCGATCGCGTCCACCGTGCCGCCAGCGCTGCGCGGGCCGGTGCAGGTTACATCCTATGCGCCGTCGGGGCTGCCCGGCCCGACCGACGATCTGATGACGCGGGTGGGCGCGCTCTATGCGCCAGACCGGCAATTGCAGGCAGCCTGGAGCGCGGCGCTCGATACCCGCAAACTCGCCCAGGGCAGCGGCGCGCGGCAAGACCCCGCCTCGCTGGGCAAGCTGACCGCCACGTTCCTGACCAAGCCGCACGGCCCGCGCATCGCCATGCTGGAAACCGAAGGATGGGATACCCACAGCGGGCAGGACGGCCGGCTGGCCACGCAGCTGCGCGGGCTCGATACGCTGCTGGCGGCGCTGCGCGACGGGATGGGCCCGGCCTGGGCGCAAACCACCGTGCTGGTCGCCACCGAGTTTGGCCGCACTGCCGCGGCCAATGGCACGGGCGGCACCGATCATGGCACGGCGTCGGTCGCCTGGGTGCTGGGCGGCGGCGTCAAAGGCGGGCGCGTGGTGGCCGATTGGCCGGGGCTGGGCAATGGCCAGCTCTATGAAGGGCGCGATCTGGCACCCACCAGCCAGCTTGACGCGCTGCTGGCCGGCGTTGCCGCCGAAAGCCTCGCGCTCGATCCGGCGCAAGTGGCGCGGCGCCTGTTTCCGCTGGCCGGCGCGCCACGGCCGATGACTGGCTTGTTGGTCTAAATTTGCGACGAACCGACAGACGGAAACACCGGCCGCCATCGTTCAAGTAATGTCAGGCAAGGATGAACAGCCTGCAGCAACGATAAGTGAGGTCGATATGAAAAAGATCCTGCTGAGCGTGGCGATCGCCACGGCTGCACTCGCCACTGCGGCGCCGGCGATGGCGCGCGATGGTTGTGGTGGCGGATGGTATCGCGCCTATGATGGCCGCTGCTATCCCATGGGGCGCACGGTCGTGGTCGAACGCCCGGTCTTTGGCGGCTATTACGGCCATGGCTATTGGGGTGGTCGTCCCTATTGGGGATACCACCATTACTGGCATCGTGGCTGGGGTCACCGCTGGTGATGATCGCGGCAGGGGCCTTGATGGCCCCTGCCGACTTATACCAACCTGCACGGTTTCCAACCCATGAGGATTGCGCTCCCCCGTTCGCTGGCAAGGAGCGGCCGCAGCGGCGATGTGGGCGCATCGTTGCAAGGTCGCGACAAAGTCCAGCGGACGGGGGAGCGCAACCCTGCGGGCGCCTTCTGGCGACCTTCGGACTGCGTTGCATCCTTGGCATGATGCCCCACATCACGCCGGCGGATGCGCCTTGCCAAAGGCCGCCAGAAGGCGTCCTCATGGGTTGGAAACCGTGCAGGTTGGTATTACTCTTGCCCCGGCTGCGGCGTCTATCGGGTGAGGGCAGCGGTTGATCGAACGCCCGGTGTATCGATCGGACGTTCTGGGCAGGGTGCTTCTTTACGCTGACCCAAGGAAACCGCGCTGATGTTCGTTCCCCGCCATGCCCTGCCGCTGGCTTTGCTGATGGCCATGGGCGGCGCGCTGGCCGGCTGCCACCATGATGGCACGCGCGATGCAGCGGCGAACGACACCACCATTGGCGGCGATTATCGCCTGGAAGGCAAACGCACGTTTCGCGGCATGATCGGCGGCAATGCTACTGTCGCGGCGGGTGCCGATGTCACCATCGCCGGGATGATCGGCGGAGACCTGATCGTGGAGCAGGGTGCCCGCGTGACGGTCAAGGGCCTGGTCGGCGGCCGCATCATCAACAACGGCGGCCAGGTCGACGTGCGCGGCGCCGTGGGCGGGGCGTAATTCCGCAATCTTGACGGAACCCGCCGCGCACGGCATAGGCGCGGGCAAGGCGATGGATTTCCGCCGGGCATTTTGCCGAACCGCCTGCCGCGCCAAACGGCGTCAGGGCTGATGATTCCTACCTGAAACCAAGCTGCCCGACCGGGCACATGCAACAGGAGGAATCGTGCGCGCTTTTTTCACCCGTTCATTCGTCACGCCGGCCCGCATCCGCTTTGTGCTGGCACTTCTGGCCATGGCGCTGGCGGTGGGCACGGCTTGCGCCGGCTTTCTCTGGTCGCTTGATGCGGTCACGCGGCTGCGCTTTGCCGCGCCCTGGCTGCTTTATGGCCTGCCGCTGTGTGGCCTTGCCGTGGCCTGGCTCTATCGCCGCTTTGGCGCGCGGGCAGAGGGCGGCAACAACCTGATCCTCGATGAAATTCACGAGCCCGGCGGCGGGGTGCCACTGGCCATGGCGCCGCTCGTGCTGATCGGCACGGTGGCCACGCACTTGTTCGGCGGATCGGCCGGGCGTGAAGGCACCGCAGTGCAACTGGGCGGCAGCCTGGCGCATGGCCTGGTCGATCGCCTGGGCCTGGCCGGCAAGGCCCGGCGCCTGCTGCTGATGGGCGGGGTGGCGGCCGGCTTTGGCGCGGTGTTCGGCACGCCGCTGGCCGGTGCGGTCTTCGCGATCGAGGTGCTGGCGCTGGGCGGGCTCGACCTGGCAGCACTGGTGCCGTGCCTGGTGGCGGCGCTGGTGGGTGATTTCGGCTGCCGGCTGTGGGGTGCGCACCACACGCTCTATCCCCACATCAGCCTGCCACAGACCGATCTGGCGGGGTTTGCCGCGCTGCTGGCCAAGGCCGCGCTGCTCGGTCTTGCCAGCGGCGTGGTCGCGCGCCTGTTTGCCGAGGCGAACCACGGCGTGGCCGATCTCTACAAGCGTTTCGTTGCCAATCCGCTGGCGCGGCCGGTGATCGGCGGCGTGCTGGTCATCGGCTTGACGTTTGCGTTCGGCACGCAGGACTATCTCGGGTTGGGTGTGCTGTCGGCCCATCCCGGCGCGCCCACGCTGCCGGGCTTTTTCGTGGCTGGCCCTGATCAGTGGAGCTGGCTGATCAAGCTGGTGTTCACCGTTGCCACGCTCAGCGCCGGGTTCAAGGGTGGGGAAGTGACCCCGCTGTTCTTCATCGGCGCCGGTCTGGGCAGTGCGCTCTCGCTCGTGCTGGGCCTGCCGGTGCCGCTCGCGGCCGCAGTGGGCATGGTGGCGCTGTTCGGCGCGGCGGCCAACACGCCGGTGGCCTGCGCGGTGATGGGCCTGGAACTCTTCGGGATCGATGCCGCCCCGGCGCTGATCGTGGCGTGTGTGGCGGGCTATCTCGCCTCGGGTCATGGCGGCATCTATCTGTCGCAGCGGATCGCCCGGCCCAAGTGGCCGCGCCGCAGCGGCGGGGCATCACTGCGGGCGGTGCGGCACGTCTGGCTCTGACGCCGGGCCGGCGCCCAGCACCGCGCGCAGGCCGGCCGTATCGCGCAGGCGCACCTCCTGCTGTGGATAGGGCACTTCCACGCCGTGTTCCTGGAACAGCTGCCACAACGCGCGCAGCACCTGGCTGCGCACGTTGCCGGTGCCATCCTGCGGGTCTTCGATCGTCACATAGATCGCCATGTCGATGCCGCTGGCACCCAGCGCGGTCATCGCCACCGATGGCCCGGGATCGCTCAGCACGCGCGGCGCGGCGCGGGCGGCCTGCAGCATCAGCTTTTCCGCCATGTCGATATCGGTGCCATAGGCCACGCTGACTGGAATGGTCAGAACGATCTGGGTGTTGGAATAGGACCAGTTTTCGACCTGCGTGGTCATGAGGATTTCGTTGGGAATCAGGTATTCGCGGTTGTCGCGCGTAGCCACCGATACCGCACGGATGCCGATCTTGCGCACCTGGCCCACGGTGCTGCCCTTGCCATCGTTGATCGCGATGACGTCTCCGGGCTTGATCGAGCGGTCCATCAGCAGGATTAGCCCGGCAATCAGGTTGCCGAACGTCTTCTGCAGGCCAAAGCCGATGGCCAGGCCAAAGGCGCCGGAAAACACCGTCAGCGCGGTGAAATTGATCCCCAATAGGTCGATGCCCATGAAGAACGCCAGCGCCCAGACCATGAGCGAGACGATCTTTTCGCCCAAGACCTGCTGCACCGGATCGAGACTGGTGGCGCGGGCAAAGAAATAGCGGGCCAGCCGGCTGCCCAGCCGGGCCAGCATGAACATGGCAAAGACCACCAGCACCATCTTGCCGGCGTTGAACACCGAGATGTGATAGTGCCCCACGTCAAACCCGAGATCGTCGAGCGACTGGAGGAAATCACCGACCTGGCGATGCGTCTTGTGGCTGACCCAGCTGCTCATCGTACTGCCGCCCAGGCGGCCAGCGCCTGTTCGAGATCGGCAATCAGGTCGTCGGCATCTTCCAGCCCGATAGCCAGGCGCACGGCAAAGCGATCGGCAGCGTCCATGTCGGGCCGGGGCCAGGGGCTGGCGGTGCGGATCGCGGCGGGATCGACGGGCGTGGCCAGGCTTTCGAACCCGCCAAAGCTGTAGCCGATGCCGAACAGGGCCAGCGCATCGATCAAGGCATCGCGCGCCTTGGCCGTGCCGCCCTTGAGCACGAAGCTGAACAGCCCGCAGCCGCCGGTGAAATCGCGGCGCCAGTGTTCGTGGCCTGGCGATCCCGGCAGCATCGGGCATAGCACGCGCGCCACTTCGGGCCGGGTATCCAGCCACTGTGCCACGCGCAGCGCGGCGGAGGTGGCAGCATCGAGGCGCAGCGCCATGGTGCGCAGGCCGCGCAGCATGATCGCGGCATCGTCTGGCGAAACGACCAGGCCCAGGTTCTGGCTGCGCAGGCGCAGCTTGCCATACCAGTGCGCGCTGGCCGTTGCGCTGCCCATCACCACGTCGGAATGGCCGCTGACGTGCTTGGTCAGCGACATGATGCTGATTTCCGCGCCATGGGCCAGCGGGGCAAAGCCCAAGGGAGAGGCCCAGGTGTTGTCCACCAGCACAGCCAGCCCCTGCGCCTTGGCCGCGCCGATCAGCGCGGGCATGTCGGGCACTTCCATGGTCAGGCTGCCTGGCGCTTCCAGCAGCACGGCCTTGGCGCCGGGGCACAGCGCGGCAAAGGCGGCGGTGTCCATGGGATCGAACCAGATCGTCTTCACGCCGAAATCGGCCAGCAGGCCGCGCGCCATGGCGCGGCTGGGCTCATAGGCATTGTCGGTCAGCAGCAGCGTATCGCCGGGCCGCAGCACGGTGAGCAGCGCGCCGCAGATCGCGCTGACGCCCGAGGGATAAAGCACAGTGCCGCCGCCCTCGGCGCCCGGTTCCAGGCTGGTCAGTGCCTCGGCCAGGGCCCATTGCGTGGGCGCACCGCGCCGGCCGTAATAGAAATGCCCATCGGCGTTGCCGGGGTGGCTGCGCAGGGCAGCCATATCGGGATAGAGGTGCGTGCTGGCGCGCCACACCGGCGGGTTGACGACCGCGCCGGGCTGGCCGGGCGTGCCGGTCCATTCCGGCCGGCGCCCGGCGGCAACGATGCGGGTGGCGGTCTTGAGCGGCTTGTCGGAAGGGGCAGTCATGCCCGCGTGCAAAGCACAGATGCGCCCATTCCGAAAGCCTGCAAACAGATGCGCCGCGCCCGGCAGATCAATGCAACGCGATCAATCTACGCCGGTCAATCTACCAGGCAGGTGGCCGGGCCGGTTTCCTTGGGCGTGGCGGGATCGGCGCCCCATTCGCTCCAGCTGCCATCATATAGCGCCACGTCGGTCTTGCCGAGCAGGTGCAGGGCAAAGATCACGACATTGGCCGTCATCCCCGAACCGCAGCTGGCGATGACCGGGCGATCGAGATCGACTCCGGCGTCGGCAAAGGCGGCGCGCAGGCCATCGGGCTTTTTCCAGGTGCCATCAGCAGCGAACAGGCTGGCATAGGGCACGTTGCGCGCGCCGGGAATGTGGCCGCTGGCCAGCGCCGGGTTGGTTTCCTTGACATCGCCGGTAAAGCGGCCGGCGCCGCGCGCATCGACCAGCTGTTCGGCATGGCTGGACAGGTTGTCGAGCACTTGCGCCTTGGAACGCAGCGCGCTCAGGTCGCTCCACGCGGTGAAATGGCGGTGACGCAGGGTTTCGCGCCCTTGCGCGCAGGGGCGCCCTTCGGCCTTCCACTTGGCGATCCCGCCATCGAGCAGCGCCACGTTCTGCGCGCCGAACAGTGTCAGCAGAAACCAGGCGCGGGTGGACGATTTAATCGGGCTGTCATCGTAAAGCACGATGCGGCTGCCATCGCCCAGGCCCAGGCTTTGCATGCGGCTGGCGAATTTTTCCGCCGGGGGCAGCGTGTTGGGCAGGCCGGTGGCGTTGTCCACCAAGTTGCCCAGATCCATGAAGACAGTGCCAGGAATGTGGCACGCCTCATACTCCAGCGCGGCATCGCGCTTGTGTTCGGGCAAAAAGCAACTGGCATCGACGATGCGCAGATCGCTCGCACCCATCTCGTTGGCGAGCCATTGGGTGGAGACCAGCGGTTCCATGAATTTCTCCTGCCTGCGTGCGACCCGTCTGGCGCGGGTTGATTTTGGACGCTGAACTTAATCCTGCGGGGCGATGGCGTCGATTGCAAAAATAGCCAATCGACGCCCCGTTTCGTTTCACTTTTCGCCGCAGCCTCTCACAGCGCAGGCAGGGGCATGGGCCGCTGATCGAGCGTTTCGAATACGCGTGGCCCCTGATCGAGGCGAAAGGGTTGCAGCCGCGCGGCCGGATCGCCCGGCGCGGCCGGCTGGCCGACCAGGAACGCGGCATGGGCATGGGCCGCGCCGCCATCGTCCTCGCGCGTGGCCCAGACGCCAGCGCGCACGATCGGCACGAACAACTGCGCGGCGCCGGCGCGAATCGTCAGGATGGTGGACAGCGGCAGGCGCATTTCGGCCGGTACCGTCACGCTCTGGCCCGGCTCGAGCCGGGCAATCGTGCGCAGCGGCGGCAGTTCCGGCCCGGCCAGACCCAGTTGCTCGTCCATCGGGCGCGAGGCATGGGCCGAGGTCATGTCGCCCGACAGGGCGAGGTCGGTCAGCGCGTGGGGCGCATGGTTGGTCAGCACCAGCCGGCATGACAGCGTGGCATTGACCAGCGTGGCGCTGAGGCGGTCAGCGTGAAGCGCCACATCCAGCCCGCGCGGCAGGCCAGTAGCGGCAAGATCGCTGGGCGGCATTTCCACCGGCGCCGCCGGCGCGGGACGCGGCGCTGGGCGATAAGGCGCGGGCGGCGGCGCAACCGGCACTGGTGCCTCGATTACCGGTTCGGGCGCCGTGGTGTCGGCCGCGCGGCGCCGGCGCCGGGCAAACAGCACGATCACCACGGCCAGCGCGGCGATCCCGGCGGCCCAGGGCCACCAGGCGTTTTCGCTGCTGCTTGCGCCGGTGTCCGGTGCGGGCGTGCCGCTGGCAAGCGGCGGCGGTTCGCTGGTGGTGCTGGCATCGGGCAGCGGGGTTGCTGGCGGCAGATCGGGCGTCGGGCTGGCTACGGGAGACGGCGTGGCGCTGGGCGTTGCGGTGTCCTGGGGCAGGGGGACGAGGCGGGGGGCTGGTGCTGGCGCTGCCGCCGGGGTTTCTGCGCGTGTGGCAGGCCGGCGCGCGGGCGTGGCCGCGGCGCGGCTGGGCTTGGCCTGTGGCAGGGTGATGACTGTGGGCGCGGTGGTTGGCGCTGTGGGCAGCAGGTTCGATCCCGCCGGGGCCGCCGGCTTGATCACCGGGGCAGGGCTGGGAGAATTGAGCGTGGGCAGCGTGGGCGCGGGCACGGCCGGGGTAATCGGCTGGGGGGTGGCCGGTTGGCCCGTAGGCGCCGCCGTTTGGGCCTGGGCCTGTGCCGGGACCAAAGCAGCCGGTGCCGCGATGACCAGGGCCGATGCCGATAGGGCCGATGCCAGCAGGGCGGCGCGCGGTGATCCGGTTGCCGATGAACGTGAGAGGAAAATGCCGCGCATGGCCTGGCCTGAACTGCCTCGTTTCATGATGTGTCGCACTGGCCGGATACGGCCGGATGGCGTTGAATAGTGCCTGAACGGGCGGGCGCAAGCCGCCGGGTTGCGTCATCGCCGGGTTTCGGTGCATGGCGCGCGCAACAGAAAGGATTTTCCCGCCATGTCAGATCCCCATCGTCCGGCTTCCGGCCATCCGGCCCCGCTGCACCTGGGCCAGACCAGCGCCCTGCCGGCATCGCCCGAGGAAGCGGTGCTGGACTATGTGCCCAATCCGCGTGCCGGCACGCTCTATCTCGTGCGGTTTGCCGCGCCGGAATTCACCTCGCTGTGCCCGGTCACCGGCCAGCCCGATTTTGCCCACCTGGTGATCGACTATGCGCCGGGCGAAACCATCGTCGAATCCAAGTCGCTCAAGCTTTTCCTCGGTGCGTTCCGCAACCATAACGGCTTTCATGAAGACGTGACCGTGGGCATTGGCCAGCGCCTGTTCGACGAGATGAAGCCGCAGTGGCTGCGCATCGGCGGTTACTGGTATCCGCGCGGCGGCATTCCGATCGATGTGTTCTGGCAATCCGGCCCGCCGCCCGCAGCCCTGTGGCTGCCCGACCAGGGCGTGTCGGGCTATCGCGGGCGCGGCTGAAGACACAGGCGCCTTGCCACGGATGGACGCAAAAGGGGCGATTCGGCCCCTTTTGTTTTGCATGACTGTCACGCGCGGGACCCGTTAACCATCAAAATGTCAGGTTGAAGTGGTTTTATCCGCACGGATACAGCAGGTTGCGACAATCATTTACCATTGCTTAGGATGCTTTTGCCAAAAACGCGGCAGGGGGCCGGAAACAGGAGACTTGGATATGACCTTTTTCCGCCAGCTGATTACCGACACCGAAGGCGCCACCGCCATCGAATATGGCCTGATTGCCGCCCTCATCTCCGTTGCCGCGATCACCGCCATGGGGACGCTCGGCAACTCGCTGTCCAACACGTTCAATTTCGTGTCGAACGACATGAACAACGCCTCTGACGGTCACCTCTAAGGCGCCAGCGGAACGGCCGTGATCGGCCGGGCCAGGCCTGTGCACGGTTTGGGGTAACCGTGCACAGGCTGTGCTGCCTGCGTGGCCGGCAACCCCTTTTCAAAAAATTAAGGCTATTACTGACCGAAAGTTAGTGTTTCGGCCGGTTCAGCTACGCAAAAATGCGTAGGCCATTTACCATTGGTTAGGGGGAGTTTGCCAAAAGAGCAGCGGGGTTACTCAAACAGGAGACTTGGACATGACCTTCTTCCGCAAGCTCATCAAGGACACCGAAGGCGCCACCGCCATCGAATACGGCCTGATCGCTGCTCTCATCGCTGTTGCCGCCATCACCGCCATGGGCGCGCTGGGCAACTCGCTTGGCAACACTTTCAACCTCGTGTCGAACGACATGAACAACGCTTCGGACGGCAAGCTCTAAGGCTTGATCCTGGCGCGATCGCCCGGGCCACGCCGATGCGGCGGCCGGGGCGGTCCCCAGGTCTGCGACGGTCGCCAGCGATCGGGGCGCAGACCATCCACGGTAGAGGGAAAGGGGGGCGGAAACGCCCCCCTTTCTTTTTGTGTCACGGGCAGGGATCGGGCAGCACGGCGTGCACCGCCTCGATCGCGGCCAGTGCTTCGGGCGGCAGCGTCACATCGGCACTGGCCACGGCCAGCGCCAGCTGTTCCGGCGTGGTGGCGCCAATGATGTTCGCTGCCACGAACGGGCGGCTGTTGACATAGGCCAGCGCCAGGGTGGCGGGATCGAGGCCAAAGGCATGGGCGATGGCGACATAGCGCGCGATCGCAGCGTTGGCATTGAGCGTGTCGTAGCGGGTGAACTGGTTGGCCACGTCGCGCCGCGATCCAGGGGGAATCACCCCGCCCAGATACTTGCCGGTGAGATTGCCCGCTGCCAGCGGCGAATAGGCCAGCAGCGGCACGTTTTCGCGCAGCGCCACTTCGGCCAGGCTGCCTTCGAACAGGCGATTGACCAGGTTGTAGGCATTCTGGATCGAGGCCACGCGCGGCAGGCCCTTGTCGCGCGAGAGACGAAGATACTCACCCACACCCCATGCCGTTTCGTTCGACACACCGATGTGGCGCACTTTGCCGGCCTTGACCAGTTCGCCCAGCGTATCGAGCGTTTCCTCGATCGGGGTGAGATCCTCTCGGTCCTCCACCTGCGCCAGCCCGCGCGCGCCGAACATCGGCACATGGCGTTCGGGCCAGTGGACCTGGTAGAGATCGATATGGTCGGTGCGCAGGCGTGCCAGGCTGCCGTCGATCGCCGAGAGGATATTGCGGCGATCGAGCTTGTTGTCGCCGCCACGGAACTTGCGCACCATGTCGCGCGCCGGGCCAGCGACCTTGGTGGCCAAGATCACCTTCTCTCGCTTGCCGGGCTGGGTCAGCCAGCTGCCGATATATTCCTCGGTGCGGCCGATGGTGTCGTTGTGGAATGGCGTGACCGGATAGGCTTCGGCCGTGTCGATGAAATTGACACCATGATCGATCGCGTAATCGAGCTGCGCGTGCGCCTCTGCTTCCGTATTCTGCGACCCATAGGTCATCGTGCCCAGGCAGATCAGGCTGACATCAAGGCCGGTCGTGCCAAGTTTGCGGGTTTGCAAGGGATTGCTCCATTCGTTGCGGCTTGCGCCTTCTTGCCGATGAATTGCGCAAATGCACATGAGGATTTTTCATCGGCCGAATGGCCAATGGGCAAGGACCAAAATGCCTTGCAAATGGAAGCAATGGAGCCAGATAAAACCGCCGCACGAGGAGCCATGCCGCACAAACGCCGGCGCCGGCCCGCGTCTGCAGCAGGCGCACCACGATGCGGCGCCACAGCCGATGGAGAGGCACAGGCCATGGCCGTTTTGCAACCCAGTCTCGATCCCGATCCCGATCACGCCGCACGGGTGTTGAATGCGGTGCAATCCTCGCGCGCGGCGGTTTCGGCGGTGGCGGCATCATGGTGCCGATCGGCGCTGCACCATGGGCTTGATCCGGCTGCGCCGCGCAGCGTGGCAGAGCGGTTGGGCGGGGCCGAACTCAAGGCCCTGCGCGCCGGCAATGGCGAACTGCTGGCCGTGGCAGCGCCCGTGCTCGATCGGCTGTTCGGCAGCGTGGGCTTGGCGGGCGCCTGCGTGCTGATTGCCGATACCGGCGGCGTGGTGCTGGATTGGCGCGCGGGTGATGCTGACGCCAGCCGGTTCGAGGAACTGGGCCTGGCGCCCGGTGCATCGTGGGCCGAGGCGGCGCAGGGCACCAATGGCATCGGCACCTGCCTGGTGGAGGGTCGCGCCGTGACGATCCACCGTGACGAGCACTTTGCCAGCCGCAACGTGGGCGTAAGCTGCATGGATGCGCCGATTTTCGATGCCGAGGGGCGGCTTATCGCCGCGCTCGACATCTCATCGGCGCGCGGCGACCATGATCGCGCGATGGCCGCGCTGATCGCCGCGCTGGTGCAGGACGCCGCCCGCCATATCGAGCGCGACCTGTTCTGTCGCCGCTATGCCGATGCCCGCATCGTGCTGGCCGGCACCGATCCGACCGCCCGCGGGCATGCCCTGCTGGCGGTGGACCGCGACGATCTGGTTATCGGTGCCACACGGGCAGCGCGGCAGCATTTCCGCCTGGGTTCGGGCACGGCGATCTGCCCGCGTCCTCTGGGTGAGTTCCTCGGCGATGGCCAGCCCGCCAGCTTTGACGACGGCGATCGCGCGGTGCTGCGCCAGGCGCTGGCACGGGCCGGCGGCAACGTGAGCAGCGCCGCGCGCCTGCTCGGCATCGGCCGCGCCACGTTCTATCGCCGAATGGAGCGAGTCGGCCTGTCGCTGCGCCACTGACGAATCGCGTCTCGCGCCGCTGTCGAACGCAGTTCCACCGCGCTGTGCTGGCCATTTGGTGTGCGGTGGACGCTGCCTTGTGCAGTTTTTTTGGGGCGTCGCCGCGTGCAATGCAATTTGTGCAACTGCCCGACGCGGGACAAATTGCCATATCGTGCCGTGCACCTGCGCTGACTAGACGATCGCCATGATCCGCACCCGCCTTGTTGCCGTCGCGCTTGCTGCGCTTGCCGTTTCTGCCTGCGGCGGGGACAAGACCCACGATGCCCGCCTGGCCAAGGCAGGCCCCAACCCATCGCTGGCCGCGCTGATGAACGTGGCCGATCCGCAGATCGGGGATCGCAAGGCCGCTGCGTGCAAGGCCTGCCATACATTTGATGCCGGCGCGCCGGACATGGCCGGGCCCAACCTGCATGGCGTCTATGGCCAGCAAATGGGCCGAAACCGCCCCAGCTTTGGCTATTCCGCCGCGTTGCGCGATGCCGGCGGCAAGTGGGACGCTGCCACGCTCGATGCCTGGCTGAAGAACCCGCAGGCGGTGGTGCCGCATACCGCGATGATGTTCGGGGGGATTTCCGACCCGCTCAACCGCGCAGACGTGATTGCCTATCTGCGGTCTCAGGGGCGCTAACGCACTCTTTGCACGACAGCACGGCTGTATGCACCCAGCATTTCTCGTCGCCCCGTGCTTGACACGGGGCCTGGCTACTTTGCGGTCTCGCCCTGCGGCGCTGCCCCAGGATACCATTGGTCCCAGAGATCCAGCCAATCGGGATTGTTCGCCTCGATCAAGGCGAACTTCCATTCCCGACGCCATTTCTTGACCAGCTTCTCGCGGGCAATCGCGGGCTCGATTTCCGCGTGGCGCTCGGCATAGACCAGCCTTGTCTTGCCAAAGTCGCCGACGTGGATCGAGCCGAAACCATCGCGATGCTGCGCCACCCGCCGGATCAGATCCGATGTGACACCGACATACATGCCGCCGCGATAGCGGTTTGCCATGATATAGACCCAGCCGCCCTTGTCCATTTTGCCAGCATGCCAAACGCAAGGCGGCAAGGAAAGCCAAGCCCCGTGTCAAGCACGGGGCGACGGGTGCCCGTCTTCAAACTCTGCGCCCAGCATCCCCACACCCAACCCTTTCCCCCGAAAGGGAGAGGGCTTTTTGTGCGGCGTTTACTTGCCCGGATGCAGGCGGATGGCGGCGCCGCCGCCCGGCGCCAGCCACAGGTCGAGGGTGTCGCCCTTTTTCACGGTCTTGGTGTCATAGGCGATCTTGTGGCGCGCGTCGGTTTCATAGGTCGCGCCTTCGCCGTCCTTGTAGATCGTGGCGGTATAGGTCTTGCCGGGATCGAGCATGTCGAAATGCAGCGTCACGGTGCGCGCGGTGGCATCGTTGACGCCGCCGGCGTACCAGTCGTCGCTCTTGCGGTCCTTGCGCGCGAAGATCGCGTATTCGCCCACTTCGCCGGCGATCAGGTGGCTTTCCGACCAATCGGCCGGCACCTGGCGGATGAAGGCCAGTTCCTTGGGATGGGCGGCCAGCGTTTCGATGAAATCGGCGGCCATCTGGATCGGCGAATAGATCGCCAGGTACAGGCCAAGCTGCTTGGCAAGGGTGGACGCCAGCGGCGCGTGCTTGGCGCCTTCCAGGCTCAGTACGCCCGGCGTGAAGTCCATCGGGCCTGAGAGCATGCGGGTATAGACCAGCGTCGGCTCATGGCTCGGCCCGTTGGCGAACTGGCCCCAGGCGTTGTATTCCATGCCGCGCGCGCCTTCGCGGTCGATCCAGTTGGGATAGGTGCGGCGCAGGCCGGTATCCTTGACCGGTTCGTGGGCATCGATGGCGATGTGATACTTGGCGGCCGTTTCCACCACCTTCAGGTGGTGTTCCACCTGCCGCTGGCCATCGTGATAGGCCATGGCATAGGTATCGGGCGTGGCGCCGGGGGCGCGGATACCGCCGGCGTCCGCCACATAGCCGGTCTTGACCGAATGGACGCCGAGCGCGGCATACATCTTCATCGCATCATCAAGCTGCGCCTCGTAATTGGCGATGTTGCCGCCGGTTTCGTGGTGGCCGATCAGCTCCACGCCCTTCTTGCGGGCATAGTCGGTAACCGCCTTGATATCGAAATCGGGCGTCGCCTGGGTATAGCTGAAATCCTTGCCATTGCCGAACCAGTTGCCGTTCCAACCCTTGTCCCAGCCTTCGACCAGCACGCCGCCAAAGCCGTTCTTGGCGGCGAAATCGATGTATTGCTTGGTGCGGGCCGTGGTGGCGCCGTGGTTGGGCCCTTCCGCCCAGGTCCAGTCGCCGCGGATCATGCCCCACCAGATGCCGATATACTTCATCGGCTTGACCCAGCTGACATCGCCCAGCTTGTTGGGTTCGTTGAGGTTCAGCTCCAGATCGTTTTCGACAAGGCCGGCGGCGTTGTCGGCAATGCGGATCGTGCGCCAGGGGGTGTTGAACGGCAGGTCACGTGTGACTTTGGGCCCGCCCGGATTGGGCGACAGGGTGGAGCGGAAGCTGGTGCCGTCGATCCGCTTGAACCACATCGCCGAATAATCGACCAGCGCGGCTTCGTGGAACGCCAGGTGCGTGCCATCGGCCAGCTTCATGGTGATCGGGGTGTGGGCGGTGGAAACGCCATCGATCGGGGTCTTTTGATAGACCTGTTCATAGCGATTCCACTCGCCACCGGGAATCCACCAGGCCGTGCCGTTCTGCGCCAGGTTGAACTCGGTCAGCTCGTCGGCGATCTTCATCGTCGTCATCGCAGCCTGGGTGGGCAGTTCATAGCGCAGGCCAAAGCCGTCGTTGAACAGGCGGAAGCGCACGTTCATTTCGCGGCCGCCCCATTCGGGCACCTGCTTGAACTTGACCAGCAGCTCGGTGTGGTTGTCGGTGACGAAGCGGCGCTCGCCCCAGGGCTGTTCCCAGGTGCTGGGCGCGGGCTTGCTGGCTTCGCTGCCGATGATGTGGTTGCCGCGCACCATGGTGGGGCCGTCGGTGAGGATGAAACCGAGCGAGGACGCGCCGATCAGGAGCTTGCCCTTGCGCGACAGGCTGTAGGTGGGGCGGCCATCGCCATCGATCGCCACGGTCAGCACCAGGCTGCCATCGGGCGATGCGGCGGTGATCGGGCCATCGTTGACCGCGCCGGGAACAGTGGCGATCTGGGCCAGCGCCGGCAGCGGGGCGCACGCGAGGGTCAGCGCCAGCGGCGCTGCAAGACGGGTGAGAACGGACATTGGGGGGTCAGATCCTCTCTTCGATAATCAGGGCGGCAAAGCCGGGCAGATAGCCCAGGCTCGCATCGTTTTCGGCGACCAGCACGGTGCCCTCCTGGGCCAAATCCTGCGGCCAGGCGACGGGCTGGTTGCTCATGTTGATCACCACCAGCAGCGACTGGCCGGCAAACTGGCGTCGCGCCACGAGCAGGCTGGCATCGGCGTGCAGCACGGCAAAGCTGCCGTGGCGCAGGGCGGGGCTTTGCCGGCGCAGGTGCAGCAGGCGGGTGGTGAGCGCCAGCAGCGATGACGGATCAGCTTCTTGCCGATCGACTGCGCGCGCGAGGTTCTCCTCGCCCAGAGGCAGCCAGGGGGCAGGGCCGGCGGTAAAGCCGCCCATCGCGCTTTGCGCCTGCCAGGGCAGCGGCGTGCGGGCGCCATCGCGCGACAGCGTGAGCGGCCAGTTGGCGATCGCTTCGGGATCTTGCAACTGCTCGAACGGGATATCCACTTGCGTGAGGCCCAGTTCTTCGCCCTGATAGACGATGATGTTGCCGCGCAGGGCGGCAAACAGCACGGCCTTCATCCGGGCATAGGCATCGCGTGCCTCGGGCGTGGCCCAGCGCGACAGGGCGCGCGGCGCATCGTGGTTTTCAAAGGCCCAGCTCGGCCAGCCGATGCCCGGCTCATCGGGCCACTTGGCCAGCACATCGCGCACCATCACCGGCGTGATCTGCGGGGCATAGAGGAAATCAAAGCCATAGGCGCTGTTCAGGCGCGCGGATCCGGCGGTGTATTCCTTCATCTCGGTTTCGGCGAGATCACCGCCCACCTCGGCCACCGTGAACACCGCGCCATAGCTGTTGCACAGGCTGCGCAGTCGCTCGATGAACGTGATGATGCCGGGGTGCGACTGGTTGTAGATCTTGAGCTGGTAATCGAACGGGCGGGTGCGGCGGCGGCCATCGTCTGGCGCGGGCGGATTGTCGCGCAGCGTGGGGTCGTGCATCAGGAAGTTGAGCGCATCGATGCGGAAGCCATCGACCCCGCGATCAAGCCAGAACTTCATCACCCCTAGCAATGCTTCCTGCACGGCGGGGTTGTGCGCGTTGATCTGCGGCTGCTCGGCCAGGAAATTGTGCAGGTAATACTGGCAGCGTCGTGCGTCCCAGCGCCAGGCCGGGCCACCGAACACCGATTGCCAGTTCGACGGGGGCGAGCCATCGGGCTTGGGATCGGCCCAGACATACCAATCGGCATAGGGATTGTCGCGGCTTTGCCGGCTTTCCACAAACCACGGGTGCAGGTCAGACGTGTGGGCATAGACCTGGTCGATCGTGACCTTGAGGCCCAGCTCGTGCGCGCGCGCGACCAGCGCATCGAAATCGGCGAGCGTGCCGAACACCGGATCGACATCGCAATAGTCCGAGACGTCATAGCCGAAATCGCGCATCGGCGACTTGAAGAACGGTGAGATCCAGATCGCATCGGCGCCCAGCCGCGCAACGTGCTCGAGCCGGGCGGTGATGCCGGCCAGATCGCCCACCCCATCGCCGTTGGAATCGGCAAAACTGCGCGGATAGATCTGGTAGATCGCCGCGCCGTGCCACCAGGGCAGGTCTTGGGCGGAAGACGGGGGCGTATGCTGGGTCATTGGCCTTGCTTAGGAGAAGAAGAGGAAAGGACGCGGCAGACAGCGCTGCCGTATGCGGGCAAGTCAAGCACGATCGAGCCGGGCGCGGCCACCATGGCCGGGCATTGGCCAAGCAGGCTTTCCAGCCGCTGGGCACTGGTGCCGATCGTGCTGGCCGCCTTGATCGGCTGGCCAGAGGTGTTGAAGGCGATGAGATATTCGGCGCCCGTTACAGGATCGAACCGCGATACGCTGAACAGCCCCGGCTTTTCACCATAGCTGCGCGTCAACTGTGCCCCCCGCGCCAGGGCCGGGTGTGCGGCGCGCAGCGCGTTGAGCCGGGCGATCAGCGTGTAGAGCGGATGTGCGGGGTTGAAATTGTCCTGCGCCGTGGTGCGCGTGGTGCTCAGCAGCGGCTGATCGTTGTAGCTGGCCACCTTGCTGGCGAACATGTCCTGGCGGGCGGCCTGGTCGTTGCCGTGGCCGATCATGCCCTGTTCGTCGCCATAATAGACCACCGGGCTGCCGCGCAGGGTCAGCAGCATGGTATGGGCCAGCGCGGTGCGGGCCAGCAGTTCGTCCTGGCCGATGCCGGGGCGATCATGCTCGACCAGCCAGGCAAAGCGGCCGATATCGTGGTTGTCGATGAAGGTCGGCTGGGCCAGTGCCGCCTTGTCACCGCCTTCATAGAGCACGTCGCCGTCGAACAGGTCGGCCAGGACATCGGTGCCCTTGTCCTGCGCCAGCACGGCGCGCACGGCGGCGTGGAAGGCAAAGTCGAGCACGTGGGGATAGCCGTCGCGCCGGGTGAAGCGGGCGATATAGCCGTTGTCGGGGTTTTCCCGCGCTACTTCGCCAAAGATGGTGAAGTTGGGAATGCCCTGGCCCCGCGCGACGGCTTCCATTGCAGGGATGAACACCTGCCAGAAGCCGGGATCGACATGGCGCGCGGTATCGATGCGATAGCCGTCGACGTGGAACTTGCGGATCCAGTCACCATAGATGGCGATCATCCCGGCGCGCACGCGCGGGTTTTCGGTGAACACATCGTCCAGCCCGCTGAAATCGCCAAAGCGGCTGTTTTCGCCGCTGAACGTGCTGTCACCGCGGTTGTGGTAATAGATCGGATCGTTGAGCCAGTCGGGCACCTTCACATGTTCGTCCCCCTTGGGAATGAACGGGGTGTAGGCATAGGATGGATCGGTCAACGCCTTGAAATTGGCGGGGCTGGAATCGCTGTCACCGGCAAAGCCGGGATTGATTGCCGGGCCAGCCAACCCGCCCTTGCGGCTGTAGGGATAGTTGGCCTTGTCGCGATAGGGGGCCGCCGTGCCGGGCGGCACTTCGCGATACTGGATCACGTCGGCCGTGTGGTTGACGACGATATCCATATAGACCTTGAGGCCGTGCGCGTGCGCCGCATTCACCAGCGCGGCAAATTCGGCATTGGTGCCGAAGTGCGGATCAACCTGGGTGAAATCCGTGATCCAATAGCCGTGATAGCCTGCGCTCTCTTGCCCCGGTGCGCCCTGGACGGCCTTGTTCTTGAAGATCGGGCCAACCCACAGCGCGGTAAAGCCCATGCCCTTGATATAGTCGAGCTTGGCGATCAGGCCCTTGATGTCGCCACCGTGGTAGAAGCCCTTGTCCGCCGGATCGAAGCCCGACTGGAGGCGCCCGCCGGCAATGCCGCCGGCGTCGTTGGCGGTGTCGCCATTGGCAAAGCGATCGGGCAGCACGAAATAGATCGATTCCCCTGCTGCCGGCCGTGCCGCCACGGCTGAAGCCGCTGGAACGGGGGCTGGGGCCGCCATGGCCGGGGCGAGTGCGGTGGTGACCAGGGCCGCGGCAAGGGCACTGGCAAGGCGGGCTTTCATGCGACAAGTCCTTTGGGGGAAGGCGCCGCGCAATGGCGGGCGATATAGTCGGCGTGGGTGGGATAGGCCGCCACCTCGCGGGAAAACAGCGCGTGCAGCGTATCGAGCCAGCCGGCCAGGTCCGCTTCGGAAACCGCCTCGGCGAGGGCATGGCTGGTGGCCGGGATGATGCCCTGGCCGACCAAGACCTGGAGCCAGCCCACTTCGCTGAACAGGTCTGACTGATCGCGGAAGAGGTGGCCCGCGCTTTGGAACAGGGCGATCTTTTCTGCCAGGCTGGCGGGCAGGGGCAGGTTGCGACAGGCCTGCCAGAACGGCTCTTCACGCTGGTTGGCCCAGTAATGCAGCACGATGAAATCGCGGATGCGCGCCATCTCGTCGGCAAACTGGCGGTTGAACGTGTCGCGCACCGCTGTGGCAGGGCGGCAGGTCGGGCCGAACGTCATGATCCGGGCGATCATCGACTGGATCAGATGGATCGAGGTGGATTCCAGCGGCTCGAGAAAGCCGCTCGCCAGCCCCATGGCAATGACATTGTGCGACCAGGCTTGCTGGCGGCAGCCGGTGGTGAAGCGGATCACGCGCGGATCAGCGAGCGGTGCGCCATCGAGATTGGCAAGCAGGCCAGCCGTCGCTTCATCGTCTGACAGGAACGCATCGCAATAGACGCGGCCATTGCCGGTGCGGTGCTGCAACGGAATGCGCCATTGCCAGCCAACTGCATGGGCGGTGGAACGGGTGTAGGGGGTGAGCGGCGCAGCGCTGGCGCAGGGCACCGCCACGGCGCGGTTGGCCGGCAACAGGTGCGACCAATCATCGAACCCCACGCCCAGCGTGTCGCCGATGAGCAAGGCGCGCAGGCCCGAGCAATCGATGAACAATTCACCGTCGATCACGCGGCCATCATCGAGGCGGACGGCCGTGACATCCCCACTGGCGCCGTCGCGATCGACCGCCACGATCAGGCCTTCCTCGCGGATCACGCCCTTGGCCTGGGCATAGCGGCGCAGATAGGCAGCATAGAGCCCGGCATCGAAATGGAAGGCGTGCGGCATCTGCGGCACGTTGCGGTTGGTCAGCGGCGCGCCATCGTGCATCTTGCCGGCGCGGGCGGCCAGATCGTTGACGCTGTAATCGCCCAGCGGACGGGCCAGGCCAAGCCGGTGCGCGCGCGACCAGAAATGGCGGAAGGCGCCCAGGCCAATATCGCGGCCGACATCGCCAAAGGCGTGAAGATAGCTATGCCCGGGGCGCAGCCAGCCGGCAAATTCGATGCCCAGTTTGAACGTGGCGCCGGTGGCACGGATGAAATCGGTCTCGTCGATGCCCAGCGCCTGGTTGAACATGCGGATCTGGGGAATGGTGGCCTCGCCCACGCCGATCGTACCGATCGCGTCGCTTTCCACCAGAGTAATGCGGGTGTTCTCGCCCAGGAAATGGCCCAATGCGGCCGCGCACATCCAGCCTGCCGTGCCACCGCCAACAATGGTGATCGACCGTGCTACTTGGCTGTCCATGGCCCTGTGCCCCCCGCAGGAAAGGATCGGGCGCGCAAACAACGCCCTGCAATCCAATGCAATCGTGTCATGGCGGCGGCGGGCGGTCCAGCCTGGACCGCCCGCCGCCTGAGGGAACTTACAGCTTGTAGCTGACCGTCAGGTAGAAATCGCGACCATAGCGCTGGTAGTCGATCACCTGGCGCGGATCGTTGTTCTGGTAGGTGATGAACGGACGATCGGTGAGGTTCTTGGCCTGGAACATGACCGCGAGACCTGCCAGCGAAGAACCGGGCTGGAATTCATACCCGATCTGCGCGTCGAGAATGCCTTCCGACTTGGCGGTGCGATAGGTCGGGTTGGCCGACAGACCGGCCACTTCAGCCAGGAAGCTGGAGCGGAAGCGGTAGTTGGCGCGTGCCTGGAAACCGGCCTTTTCATAATAGACCGAACCGTTGGCCACCCAATCCGACAGGCCGGGCAGGGTGATCGGGTCGTTGGGATTGTTGGCAAAGACGATGCGGCTGTCGGTGTAGCTGACCGAGCCGAACACGCCGAACCCGTCGAGGGCCGGGGTGAACAAGGCGAAGGGCAGCGATACGGTGGCTTCGGCGCCCTTGACGTTGCCCTTGCCGGTGTTGCCGGGCGCGGTGACCGGACCCACCGTGGTGGCGATCTGGTCACGGATGCTGGCCGGCAGGCTCGCAACCACCGACTTGAAGTCATAGGCATACGAGTTGTTGGGATCGACGAAGTCGGTCAGGCGCTTGTAGTAGAGCGCTGCCGAGACATAGCCGCCCTTGGCAAAGTAATGCTCGGCCGAAAGATCGAGGTTGGCCGACTTGTAGGGACGCAGCAGGGCGTTGCCGCCGTTCGAACTGAAGAACGGACGGGTCGGATCGGTCGACCCGATGTTCGTCGGGTTGATCGAGAATTCCTGGTTCACGCGCTCCTGATCCAGGCGCGGACGCACCATGGTGAGCGAGCCGGCGAGCTTCAGGTAGGTGGCCGGAGCGAGTTCCAGCGCAAAGTTGGCGCTGGGCAGCACGTTCCAGTACTTGGCGCCGCCGTGGGCAGGCGTGACGATCACGTTGCCGGTGGTGGCATCGAAGTTCGACAGCGAACCGTTGCTGCTCTGGTCGGTGTAGATACCCTGGACGCCGACGGTGCCCGACAGGCGCTTGCCGCCCACGTCACCATCCAGCTTGATCATGGCATAGCCGGTCCAGACCTTTTCGGTCACCGAGTTGTCGCGCACCAGCGAGACCGGACGGTTGTCGTAAACCGAATTGTACGCGTTGTTGTACAGGTACATCGGATCGAGCGCGAGCATGCGCGGCACGCCGAGGTAGGCGAGCGGAACCGTGCCGATGATCGCGGCCTGCGGGATCGGGGCAAAGGTGGTGGTGCCGCTGCCCGGGGTGCAGCCGGTGCCGCCGCCCTTGGGGCACAGGAAGTACGACGTGAACGCCGAGGTCTTCTTGCGATAGCTGTAGTTGGCGCCAACTTCCCAGCCCTTGAGCAGGCCACCTTGGGCAAATTCGCCATCAAGGCTGGCGCGCAGCGAGGCGAGATCGTCCTTGAAGCTGGGCTTGTTGAGGAAGCCGGCCTGGACCACGGCCGTGGTGCCGTTATAGCCCCAGCCGCGCGGATCGGTGATGCCGAAGTTGGCGGCGTTGCCATAATCGAGCGTGGGCACGATATCGAACGTGCCGTTGCCGTTCTGCGAGATGTGCAGCGTGTCGCGCGCGCCGGCGTTGATGTACCCGGTGCCCGAATAGTTTTCGAGCAGGAAGTCGGTGCGCTTGGCGTGGCTGTAGCTGGCGTCCACCGTCAGGTGCATCGTGTCGCCCAGGCCGATCACGTTGTTCCAGCCGATCGACAGGTTGTCTGCCTTGCGCTGGTTGTAATCGTTGCGCATCACGGCCTTGACGTTGCTGATCGTCGCGTCGGTGACGAAGCCGTTGTTCACCTTGTAGCCCGGCTGGATCACCGTGGTGTCACCACCGCCCAGGCCCGACCAATCGGGGAAGATCGGGAATTCGATGCCGCGCAGGTGCTGCGTTTCCTTGAAGTGCGAATAGAGCACGTCGAGCGTCGAATGCCAGTTGTCGTTCGGCTGGTATTCCAGCGTGGCAACGGCGCCATAGCGGTCCAGCATGTTGGACTGCACATAGGGCTTGGCACCGCCCAGCATCAGGGTCTTGCCATCGGCCAGGGTGGGGAAGCCCCAGGCGTTGTAGCGTTCATCCTGCGAGGGGGCCGAGGTGGCCGAAACGCCGATGGCGATGCCAAAGGTGTCATCGGCAAACTTGTCGACATAGGTGGCCGAGGCGCGATAGCCGTAGCGCTTCCCGTCCGGGTTGAGCTTCTGCATGCCGTTCATCTGGCCGCGCAGCTGGACCGCGATGACGCGGTTGGCCTGGGCCAGCGGGCGCAGCATGCGCAGGTCGACCGTGCCGGAAATGCCCGCCGCGATCAGCGAGGGATCGGCGGCCTTGTGAACCACCACGTTCTTGAAGAATTCCGAGGGATACTGGTCGTATTCGACGCCGCGGTTGTCCCCCACGGTGACCTGTTCGCGGCCGTTGAGCAGCGTGGTCGAGAAATCCGGGCCAAGGCCGCGGATCGACAGGCGCTGGTCGCGCCCTTCGAGGCGTTGTGCGGTCACGCCGGGCAGGCGGGCCAGCGAGTCCGCGATCGACACGTCGGGCAGCTTGCCGATGTCTTCGGCCGAAACCGCTTCGACGATGGCGATGGAGTTGCGCTTGATCGAGGCCGAGGCATTGAGCGAGGCGCGAATGCCCGAAACCACGATGGCGCCCTGTTCGGGCGTGGCATCGGCAGCGGCCTGAGGAGCCTGCGGTGCCGGGGTTTCCTGGGCGAGGGCCGGGCTGCTGCCGGCCAGAACGGTCGCCAGCGCGACCAGCGAGCAGCGCAAGCCGCCCGCAGAAACTGCGTGATGTGCCATGATACCTTCCACTCCCCCAGCCGGCCTGCAGCCGGCTACGAACCTTGTTGGCGTGCCCATCGCCAAGGCGGCGATCGGCTGAATGCGCGACACCCGCCAGGTGCGTCATCCCGTCATGCGGGGATGTGACACCTGGTTCCACCGGATCTCGCTTGGTTTCAAATTACGCCGAAGCGGGCCGCGAGCGAATATGGCATACGTATACCATGCATTGTGTATGTCTTCGCGAATGCGAAAAAATCCATTGTATTACATGCGTATAGATCGATGCATCATGCATTTGGATAGGCATTTTATCCGGGATCGTTGCATAATTTTGTTCTTATGCATAAGAATGGTAGCGATAATGCAGTCGCGAATCTCGGCTGAAGGGAGAGTCGGCCATGGGGCGCAAGCCATCCAACAAGCCCACCAGCTTTGAAATTGCCTATCTTGCCGGGGTGTCGCAGCCCACGGTCAGCCGTGCCCTGCGTGGCAGCAAGTCCGTCAGCAAGGCCACGCGCGAAAAGATCGAGGCGATCGCCCGGCAGTTGAACTACACGGTCGACAAGAACGCATCCTCCCTGCGCACGCAGCGCTCCAACACGCTGGCGCTGCTGTTCTTCGAAGACCCGACGCCCGATGAATCCAATATCAATCCGTTCTTCCTGTCGATGCTGGGATCGATCACGCGGCATTGCGCGGCCAAGGGACTGGATCTGCTGGTATCGTTCCAGAAGCTGGAGGATGACTGGCACCGCCGCTATCAGGAAAGCCACAGGGCCGATGGGCTGATCCTGCTCGGCTATGGCGACTACACCCTGTATGAAAGCCGCCTGCGCCAGCTGGTCAAGGCGGGCACGCATTTCGTGCGCTGGGGGTCGGTCGATCAGGGCACGATCGGTGCCACGGTGGGATCGGACAATTTCGGCGCGGGGCGCCTGGCGGGCGAGCATCTGATTGCGCGCGGCCGGCGGCGCATTGCCTTCCTGGGCCAGGCAGACAGCCATTATCCCGAATTCGAGCAGCGCCACGCCGGCCTGCTGCGTGCGCTGGCTGCTGCCGGGCTGTCGCAAGACCCGGAATTGGTGGTCGATGCCATCAGTTCCGAGGAATCCGGCCATGGCGCGGCACGCGTGCTGCTCTCGCGCGGGGTGCCGTTTGATGCGATCTTTGCCGCTAGCGACCTGATCGCGATCGGCGCGCAGCGCGTGCTGGCCGATGCCGGGCTAGCGGTGCCCGGCGACGTTGCGCTGGTCGGCTTTGACGACATTCCCGCCGCCGGCTTTGCCAATCCGCCGCTCACCACCGTGGTGCAGGATATCCGCCTGGCGGGCGAGGCGCTGGTGGAATCGGTGCTGGCCCAGATCGAAGAACGCATTCCGCCGCCCGCGATCCTGCCCACCCGTCTGGTGGTGCGGGCGAGCACGGGGGGATAGGGTTGGTGGAAGCCTTGAGCAAAGCCATCAACGCATAACATTCGTATGCATCTCGCCCCGCCGCCAACTCTGGCGCATCGCGCCTGTCTAGAAAATAGAGAGAGGACGCCATGAACACGCCGCAAAAGCCCGCGCAGACGTTCTGGGGGCTGTGGAATACGAGCTTTGGCTTTTTCGGCATCCAGCTGGCCTTTGCGCTGCAGAATGCCAATGTCAGCCGCATTTTCCAGGCGCTGGGCAGCAAGGTGGACGACCTGGCGTTCCTGTGGATCGCCGGGCCGGTAACCGGCCTGGTGGTGCAGCCGCTGATCGGGCATTGGTCCGATCGCACCTGGGGCCGTTTTGGCCGGCGCCGGCCCTATTTCGTGGCCGGGGCGGTGCTGGCGGCGCTGGCGCTGCTGGGCCTGCCCAATACCCCGCTGCTGATCGCGGCGGCGCTGTTCCTCTGGCTGCTCGATGCCTCGCTCAACGTGGCGATGGAGCCATTCCGCGCCTTTGTGGGAGACATGACCCCGCCGAACCAGCGCGCGCAGGGGTTTGCCCTGCAAACCTGGTTCATCGGTGCAGGCGCGGTGCTGGGCAGCCTGGCCCCGGCGGCCTTCAACGCCCTGGGCATTGCCAATACCGCGCCCGAAGGCGTGATCCCGCCCTCGGTGCGCTACAGCTTCTACCTGGGCGCGTTCGCGATGGTGGCGGCCGTGGCCTGGACGGCGCTGCGCGTGCGTGAATACAGCCCTGCGGAAATGGCCGCCTTTGCCGACGAGCCGGAAGCGGCAGCCGGGCACGAGCCGCTGGTCTATCCGGCGCGCGGACCCTTGTGGATGCTGGGCGGCGCGGTGTTGCTGGGCGTGGTCCTGGCACTGGGGCTGGACAAGCAACTGCTGGTGCTGGGTGGTGGCCTGGTGGCGTTCGGGCTGTTGCAGGTGGTTGTGCGGGCGCGGGCCAGCACCGGCACGCTGGCCCAGGTGATCAGCGATCTGGCGCAGATGCCGCGCGCCATGCGGCAACTGGCCCTGGCTCAGTTCTTTACCTGGGTGGCGCTATTCATCCTGTGGATCTACACCACGCCGGTCGTCACGCGCGAGGTGTTCCACGCCACCGATACCAGCGGCGCGGCCTATAATGCCGGGGCCGACTGGGTGGGCGTGATGTTTGCGTTCTACAACGGCGTGGCCGCGCTGGCGGCGTTTGCCTTGCCAGTATTGGCGCGGCGGATCGGCAACGTGCGCACGCATATGGTGGGCCTGGGCGCAGGCGCCGTGGCTTTCCTGTTGCTGCTGGTGATCCGCGATGCCCATCTGTTGCTGCTGCCGATGGCGCTGGTCGGCGTGGCCTGGGCATCGATCCTGGGCATGCCTTACGTGATCCTCACGCGGGTTTTGCCGCCGCGCAAATTTGGCATCTATATCGGCCTGTTCAATCTGTTCATCGTGATCCCGCAGCTGATTGTGGCCACGGCCATGGGCGGGGTGATGCGCAGCTTTTTCCCCGATCAGCCCAAGTGGACGATGCTGGTGGCAGCGGTTGTCATGGCCGGTGCGGTGATCGCCATGGCCCGCGTGGAAGAACAGGACTGATCAGGCGCGCAGCGCGGCCTCGAGCGGGGCCGCCAGGCGCTGGTGATCCCCCCAGTTGGTCGCCAGCGCCCTGACGCCCTCGGGCCGCACGAGCACCTGGGCGGTCCACAGGTTGTTGCTGCCATCGTGCCACAGGCTGCCGTCTGCCCGCACGACCCAGCCCAGCGCATAGCTGCCGCCAAACGGCGGGGTGTGCAGGCGCTGCCAGGTTTCACTGCGCAGCATGACGGCGCGGGTGCGGTGCGCATCGAGAAAGGCCAGCATGGCCGCCATTGGCGCATGCAGCCGTGCAGCGGGCCCGGCCACGGCGGGATTGTCCGTCGGTGGCACGCCCGGCGGATGGGGTACGCCATGTTCTCCTGGCCACCAGGCATGGCCCACCGGCTGGTCGAGCAGCCCGGGCGTGCCGGGCGCGCCAAAGCCGGCGCCAGCCATGCCAAGTGGCCCGAGCAGGCGCTCTTGCAACAGCACTTCCCACGGCGCGCCGCACGCTGCCTCCAGCATGGCGGCGGCAGCCACGTAGTTGCGGTTGGAATAGATGAACCGCGCGCCCGGCGGTGCCTGTGGCGTGCGGGCCAGGGTCATGCGGGTCAAGGCCAGTCGGCTGGCGCGGGGATCGGCTTCCTCGGCCGGAAAGGCGTCCATCTCGGTATCAACGTCAAGCCGGGCAAAGCCGCTGGTGTGCGACAGCAGGTGCAGCAGAGTAACTCCGCGCCACGGCGCTGCGGCGGCATCGGCCAGGCCCAGCCGCGCCACGAGTTGCTCGTCCCAGGCCAGCTCGCCCGCTTCCACCGCCAGTGCGATCAGCGTGGCCGTAACCGGCTTGGTGATGGACCCCCAGTGCCAGCTGTCGCCAGGCGCCACCGGCACATCGTTGCCCAGCATGCGACGCCCGGCGCAGGCCTCTCCACTGTCAGCCAGCGTTTCCCGCCAGCCCGCTGCCAGGGCCGGCACATCCAGCCGGCGGCGCAGGCGCGCGGCGGCATCCGTGCTGCGGGGAAAAGCAGGCGCAGCGGCCAGGGCGCGGCTTGACCAGGCAAGTCCAGCCAAAAGCCCGATCACCCCGCGCCGCGTCACGATCATTGCGCCGCCAAGGCCGGACCGAACCGCGCGCGGTTACCCCAGGGCATAGCCGTTCCACGCCTTGATCGGGCGGATGACAAAGCTGGTGTGCATGGTGCTGACGCCGGGCAGGCGGGCCAGGCAATCGCGGTGCAGGCGATCGTAATCGGCCATGTCATGCGCGGCGATGCGCAGGCGGTAATCCGCCACGCCCGAGATCAGATAGCATTCGAGGATTTCGGTGGAATCGAGCGTGGCCCGTTCGAACCGCTCCATCGCTTCGCGGCTCTGGCTTTCCAGCGTGATGTCGATCAGGGCATGCAGATTGAGGCCGATCTTGCCGGCATCGACCCGCGCGCCATAGCCGGTGATCGCACCGCTCTCTTCCAGCGCGCGCATGCGGCGGTGGCAGGCAGAGCTGGAAAGCCCCACCCGATCGGCCAGTTGTGCCAGCGAACTTTGCGAATCTGCCTGCAACGCGGCCAGCAGCTTGCGATCTATGCGGTCCATCAACGCCGTCTAGCGCAAAATCTTCGCGGATAAAGCCAGATTCGCGGGAAGCCTTGGCTCGTTTCGGATCAACGCGAATAATCCGCTGGCGGCGCACCGTGCCGCTTGCTGCGCGATGCCATCAGGGTGATCGCCTGGTCGAGCGTTTCACCATCGATCGCGCCATCGACCATGATCGTCTCGCCCGTCAGGTTGTTGCGCACGGCCACGGCCGGCGTGCCCTGCACAGTGGCGCGTTCGGCCGCATCGCCTTCGGCGGCGACGCGGCCCAAGGTTTCATCGCTGCGCAGGCAGGCATCAAGTTTGGCGCCATCGGCCGCGCCATCCTGCTTGGCCAGGGCAACCACGGCCGGGCGCCCACCTTCCAGGCCGCGGCCATTGCCGCCGGTGCGGGCAAAGTAATCGTTGAGAAAGCGATAGAATGCGGCCGCGCCGCCCTGGTCGGCCACGCACAGCGCGGCCATGCTGCCCAGCACCGCCGGTGCGCCGTGGAAGGGCAGGGGCAGCATGCGGATCGCCAGGTTGGCCTTGCCCTTGGCGCGTTCGATCGCGGCATCGGGCACGCCGGCAAACTGCTTGCAATAGGGGCATTCCGGATCGGACCAGACCACCACGCTGATCGGCGCCTGCGCCGGCCCGGCCAAGCGGTCCTGCGCCAGCAGCGCGCCCACATCGGGCACGGTGCGCCACGGCGCGGGAATATCGGGTGTCTGCACGGCGGCCTGCGCCATGGCCGGCGCGGCCAGCAGGGGGGCAGAGGCCGTGATCGTTGCCGCCAGGGCGATCGCCCAGAACTGTGCGCGCATTCCTGTTCCTTGTCCTTTGCAAACTTTGGCCGTGCTGTTGCGCAATCCGGTGCGGGCGGCAAGCCTTGCCGTGCGGGCAGTGCACGCTTTGCATTTCGCGGCGGCTGGCTGTAGGGCAGCTGAATATATCCCGCCAAATACAGCCTGCGGGCTGCGGAGTTGCCATGGCCCGCCTTGTGCTTCGTCTTCTTGCCCTGTGTTGCCTTGTTGCGGCCGCCTTCCTGCCGGCTGCAGCGCCGGCCGCGGAAAATTCCGGTGGCCGCGGGCCGCTGGTGCTGGCAGCGGCCAGCCTGCAGGAATCGATGAATGCGGCGGCCGACCGCTGGGCAGCGCTGGGCCATGCGCGCCCGGTGCTTTCGTTCGCGGCCTCTTCGGCCCTGGCCCGCCAGATCGAGGCGCACGCCCCGGCAGACCTGTTCGTGTCGGCCGATGAAGACTGGATGGATGATGTCGCCCGTGCCGGTCTTGTCGCCCCGCGCACGCGCGCCCGGCTGGTGACCAATGCCCTGGTTATCGTGGCGCCGGCCGGCAGCCCGCTGCGGCTTTATCCGGCGCCCGGCTTTGCGCTGATGCAGGCGCTGGCCGGTGGCAAACTGGCGATGGGCGATCCTGCTGCCGTGCCGGCTGGCCGCTATGGCAAGGCCGCGCTGGAGCGGTTGGGCGTGTGGAACCAGGTGCAGGGCCAGGTGGCGCGCGCGGAAAATGTGCGGGCGGCCATGGCGCTGGTGGCCCATGGCGCCGCGCCGCTGGGCGTGGTCTATGCCACCGATGCGCGGGCGGAACCGGGGGTGAAAGTGGTCGGCGTGTTCCCGGCCGGCAGCCACGCGCCGATCACTTATCCAGTGGCGCGGCTGACCGCGTCCACCCATCCCGACGCCGAAGGGTTCCGCCGCTTCCTGCTCTCGGCCGAAGGCAAGGCGATCTTCCGCCGCTTCGGCTTTGTGACGCACTGAGCCGCGCGTGCTGCTTTCGGCGCAGGAATGGGGCGTGGTCGCACTGTCGGCCAAGGTGAGCGGGGTGGCGATCCTGGGCGTGCTGCCGCTGGCGTTCGCGCTGGCCTGGGCGCTGGCACGCGGGCGGTTTCGCGGGCGTGTGCTGCTTGATGCGCTGGTGCATCTGCCCCTGGTGCTGCCGCCGGTGGTCATCGGCTGGATGCTGCTGGTGGCGTTCGCCCCGGCCGGCCCGATGGGTGCTTGGCTGTGGCGCCTGTTTGGCGTGACGCTGCTGTTCCGCTGGACCGGCGCGGCGCTGGCTGCCGCGATCATGGCGCTGCCGCTGATGGTGCGGGCGATCCGCCTGTCGCTCGAGGCGGTCGATCCCCGCCTGGAACAGGCCGCGCGCACACTCGGCGCCGGGCCATGGGCCACGTTCTGGCGCGTGACGCTGCCGCTGTGCGCGCCGGGCATAGTGGCCGGCGCGGTGTTGGGCTTTGCCCGCTCGCTGGGCGAATTCGGCGCGACCATCACCTTTGTGTCCAACATCCCCGGCGAAACCCAGACGCTGCCGCTGGCGATCTATGCCGCGTTGCAGGTGCCCGGCAGCGATGCCACGGTCTGGCGCCTGGCCGGCGTGGCAGTGCTGCTGTCGGTCCTGGCACTGGTCGCTTCAGAACTGCTCGCCCGTCGGCAGGGCGGAAAGGGCGCGCATGTCCTTTGACCCGGCCCCATCCTTTGACATCGATGTGGTGCTGGCGCGGGGGCAGCGGGAATTTCCCGTGCGGGTGGCAGGTGGCGGCGGCATCACTGCGCTGGTCGGGCCATCGGGGCAGGGCAAGACCAGCACGCTCGATGCCGTCGCCGGCCTGCTGCGCCCGCTTTCGGGCCATATCGCGGTGGGCCGCACAGTGCTTTTCGACGCGGCGCGGGGGATAGACCTGCCGCCCGAACGGCGCGCGGCCGGCTATGTGTTTCAGGACCTGCGCCTGTTTCCGCACCTGAGCGTGGCGGACAACCTGCTGTTCGGCTGGCGCCAGGCCGCGCCCGAACGGCGCACCCTGGCGCTGGACGAAGTGGCCGGTTTTCTAGATATCACGCCCTTGCTGGCGCGCCGGCCGCACACGCTTTCGGGCGGCGAGGCGCAGCGCGTGGCGATCGGCCGTGCGCTGCTATCGGGCCCGCGCTTTCTCTTGATGGACGAGCCGCTGACCGCGCTCGATCCGGCGCGGCGCGAGGGCGTGATCGCGCTGATCGCCCGCATCCGCGATGCCTTTGCCCTGCCGGTCCTGCTGGTGTCGCACCAGCAGGACGAGGTGGCCCGGCTCGCCGATGCGGTGGTGGAAATCTAGAGCATTTTCAAGGCAGGTGGAATCACCTGCCGACTCGGAAAATGCGGAAAATCAAAAGGCTAGATTTCCAGCTGGCTGCCCAGTTCGATCACGCGGTTGGTGGGCAGGCGGAAGAACTGCATCGGGCTTTCCGAATTGCGCACCATCCAGGCAAACAGCTTTTCCCGCCAGATCGCCATGCCCGGCCGCTTGGACGCGATCAGCGTCTGCCGCGCCAGGAAATAGCTGGTTTCCATCGGCTTGAATGGACCGGCCGCGCGCGTTTCGGCGGCGAGTTCGGCGGGAATGTCGGCCTCGTCCATGAAGCCGGTGCGGATGATCATGCGGTAGAAGCCATGGCCCATGTCTTCCACCTCGCGCCGCTTGTGATCGGGCACGTGCGGCACCCCGGCGGTCATCACGGTCAGAACCACGACGCGTTCGTGCAGGATGTGGTTGTGCTTGAGATTGTGCAGCAGCGCCGGCGGAATGCCTTCAACGGTAGAGGCCATGAACACCGCCGTGCCCTTGACCCGGCGCACGCGTTCGCACACCGAACCCAGGAACAGCTCGAACGGCATGGCATCTTCGGCGAGGCGTTCGCGCACGATGCGCCGGCCGGTGGCCCAGGTGGTGAGCGCGGTGAACGTGATTGCCGCGACCATCAGCGGGAACCAGCCGCCATCGGGGATCTTGGTGGCGTTCGATGCGAAATAGGCGCCATCGATCACCAGGAACGTGCCGGTAACGATCCCGGCCACCAGTGGATGCCATTTCCACACGGCAAAGGTCAGCACGCCCAGCATGCAGGCGGTAATGAACATCGTCCCGGTCACCGCGATGCCATAAGCCGAAGCCAGGTTGCTCGACGTGCGGAACGCCAGCACCAGCAGGATGACCATGACCAGCAAGACCCAGTTGACGAACGGCACATAGACCTGGCCGGCCGCGCTGGCGCTCGTATGCAGGATGCGGATGCGTGGCAGGAAGCCCAGCTGCACCGCCTGCTGCGAAACCGAAAACGCGCCCGAGATCACCGCCTGGCTGGCGATCACCGTGGCCAGCGTCGCCAGGATGACCAGCGGCAGGCGCGCCCAATCCGGCGCCATCAGGAAGAACGGATTTTCCACCAGGGCCGGGTTGCGCAGCAACAGCGCCGATTGCCCGGCATAGTTGATGAGCAGGCACGGAAACGCCACCCACAGCCACGCCACCATGATCGCGCGGCGGCCGAAATGGCCCATATCGGCATAGAGCGCCTCTGCCCCGGTCACGGCCAGCACGACAGAGCCCAGCGCCAGGAATGCCAGCAGCGGATCGAGCGTGAAGAACTTGACGGCGTACCAGGGATTGGCTGCCAGCAAGATTTCCGGCGCGCGGGCAATGCCGTTCAGGCCGAGCAGCGCGATGACCAGGAAATAGACCAGCATCACCGGGCCAAACAGCTTGCCCACCGCCGCCGTCCCGCGCGACTGGATGGCAAACAGGCCGATGAGGATCGCGATCGAGATCGGCAGCACCACCTCGGCAAAGGCCGGGTGCACCACGGTCAGCCCTTCGACTGCCGACAGCACCGACACCGCCGGCGTGATGATCGCGTCGCCATAGAACAGCGCCGTCGCCACAATGCCCAGCACCACGGTGAAAGCGGTCCATCGCCCCGGCTTGAGCTGGCGCCCGATCAGCGCGAGCAGCGCCAGGCTGCCGCCTTCGCCCTTGTTGTCGGCCCGCAGGATCACGAAGACGTACTTGACCGTGACGATCAGCGTCATTGTCCAGAACATCAGCGAGAGCACGCCGAAGATATGATCGGCATCCACCGCCAAACGGTGGTGGCCGATGAAGCTTTCCTTCAGCGAATAGAGCGGCGAGGTGCCGATATCGCCAAACACCACGCCGATCGCGCCCACGGCGAGTGGCACAAGGCCCTGCGCCTCGTGGCCCTCATGATGATCGACTCCGGCGGTGTCAGGGGCGGGGGAAGCGTCAGCAGCGGCAGCGGCAGGCGTGGATTCGGGCGCGCCCGGATAGGACATGGCGGTCATGCCGGCGCCGCTACGCCCGGCAATATCCCGATGCGACGAAATTTATGCATTCTTTACGCGACCGCCCGCCCATCTCGTCGCGCCGGCATGACACGGTGCGACAGCCTTGGCTCTCGACAGAGGGGGCCCTGCTGCGGCATCCCGGTGGCATGACACTGGCCCTTGCCCATCGTATCGCACCTGCGCCCGGCGCTGAGGGGGATGGTGGGCTGGTTGCCGGCCTGCTGGCCACCGCGGCGCTGATTGGGCTGGCCAGCCTGGTTGGCATGACGCTGCTGGCGCGGGGGGATGTGGCTGATATCGGCCTGCTCTATCTGGTGCCGGTCATGTTTGCCGCGATCCGCCTCGGTCTGCGGCCGGGGCTCGCGGCGGGGCTGCTTTCGTCGCTGTGTTATAACTATTTCTTTATTCCGCCGCGTTTCACGCTGGCGGTGGCCGATCCCTCGCACCTCATCACGCTGGTCATCCTGCTGGGTGTAGCGTTGGTGGGCAGCCACATGGCCGCGCGCCTGCGCCACCAGGCCTCGCTGGCGCAGGCGCAGGCCGGGCGCGACGCGTTGTTGGCCGGGTTTGCCGGGCGCTTGATGGGGGTGACGCGACGCGACGCGCTGTGGGCCTTGCTGGCCGAGGAAGTGGCCCGCCAGTTTGGCCTGCGCGTGCTGGTGGCGGCAGCCGATGCCCAGGGCATTGCCACACTGGTGGCCGCGCATCCCGCGCACGATCGCCTCGACCTGCTCGAGGCGGCCGCCGCGCAATGGTGCCTTGATAGCGGGCGCTCGGCCGGGCCGGGCGGGCAAGTGCCCACCGCGTCGGAGTGGTTGTTCCTGCCGGTGCCGGGCAGCCAGGGCCCGCTGGCCGTGGTCGGGGTAGGCAATCCCGATGGCGAGTTGCCGCTGCACGGCGGGCAGACTCCGCTTCTGGAAAGCCTCTTGGCCCAGGCCGGTCTTGCCCTGGCGCGGATTGCCCTGGAAGAGGAAAAGCTGGCCCTGGGCCGCGTACAAGAGCGCGAGCGGCTGCGCAGTGCTCTGCTGTCGTCGATTGGGCATGATCTGCGCACCCCGCTCACCACCGTGCTCGGCACGCTGCGCGCGCTGCGCCCACTGACGCCAGAGCAGGCGGCCGCCCTGGCCAGCGCCCGTGGCGAGGCCGAGCGGCTGGATCGCTTCGTCGCCAACCTGATCGAGATGGTGCGCCTGGAAATCGGCGCCTTGCAGCGCGATCCCGAGCCGGTTGACCTGGCCGAGGCCTGTGACGCGGCACTCGATCATCTCGCGCCCGGTGGCCTGGTCGGCCCGCTGGAACTAGCCGTGCCCGAAGACCTGCCGCTGGTCTTGGCCGATCCACGCCTGCTGCACCATTGCCTGATCAATCTGATCGACAATGCCGTGCGCCATGGCGGCAAGGGCGGCATTCGGATAGAGGCGCTGGCCGATCCGCAGGGCGGGGTGGAACTGGCGGTCTGCGATCGTGGGCCTGGCCTGCCGCCGGGCGAAGAGGAGCGCATTTTCGGCATGTTCACGCGGCTTGAAGGATCAGACCGGCAAGGCGGCACGGGGCTGGGGCTTGCCATCGTCAAGGGCTTTGCCGAGGCGATGGGCCTTGCCGTGACGGCCGCCAACCGCGCTGGCGGCGGTGCGCGCTTCGCCCTGCATGTGCCGCCCGCGCTGGTGCGGCCTGTGGCCGTTCCGGCATGAGCGGCACGGCAGAACCGGCTGGCCCCGGCGTGCTCATCGTCGATGATGATCCGGCGATCCGCGCGCTCTTGCGCCACACCCTGGCCCAGGCCGGCTATGGCGTGAGCGAGGCAGCCACGGCGACCCAGGCCCTGGCCCAGCGCGCCGCGCAGGCGCCCGATCTGGCTCTGCTCGATCTCGGGCTGCCCGATCGCGATGGCCTGGAAATCCTGCCGCAACTGGTGGCGGCGGGCCTTGCCGTGGTGGTGCTGTCCGCGCGCGATGCCACCGCGGAAAAGGTTGCCGCGCTCGATCTGGGCGCCAGCGATTATGTCACCAAGCCGTTCGATCCCGAAGAAATCCTGGCGCGCGTGCGCACCGCGCTGCGCCATCGCGCGCGGCTGGCGGGTGCGCCCGGCGGTCAGGCACTGCTGCGCTTTGCCGATGTGGAGATCGACCTCGCCGCGCGGCAGGTGCGCAAGGCTGGCGCCGAGGTGCACCTTGCCCCCAAGGAATATGCGTTCCTGGCCGAACTGGCGGGCAATGCCGGCCGCGTGGTGACGCATGCGCAATTGCTGCGCACGATCTGGGGGCCGGGGCACGAGACTGACGTGGAATATCTGCGCGTGGCGGCGCGCGGCATCCGGCGCAAATTGGAAAGCGATCGCCCGCCCGGCCACTCCGCGCTGCGCAACGAACCAGGCATCGGATATCGCCTCGATCTGGCGCGCGGCTAACCCGAACCTGCGCCACCCCCACGCAGGTTTACGTGGCCCCGGCTTAAACGCCATTTGAGCACGCCGATGATAGCGCCTGTCCCGGTCAATTCCGCCACCAGGACCGGGGAAAGATTGCATGTTCAAAAGGCGCGTTGTCGTTCCACTCGAAACCCGTTTCGCGCAGGCGGTGTTCGAGCAGGCGGCCGATGGCTTCCTGCTGATGCAGAATGGCCGGTTTACCCTGTGCAACGCTGCGGCGGAGCGCGTCTATCAGCGCCCCCGGCATGACATCATCGGCGCCTCGCCCGACATGCTGGCCGCGCCCTGCCAGATGGATGGCCGCCCCACGGGCGAGCACGTGGTGGAACGGATTGCCGAGGCGCAGCGCAACGGCTTTGCCCGCTTCGAGTGGCTCAACCTCGACGGCAAGGGCCAGCCGTTGCGCATGCTGGTGACATTGACGCCCATGGTGATCGACGGGGGCGATGCCCTGATGATCCAGGTGCAAAGCCAGGCCGAAACTTCTGCCGTGGTCGATGCCCTGCGTGAGGGGCTGGAGCGGCTGGCCGGTGGCGATCTCGATTGCCGGCTGACTCGCGCGTTCCGCCACGATTACGAATGCCTGCGCACCGCGTTCAATTCGGCGGTCGATGCCATGGCCGGGGCCATGCGCTCGGTCGGCGGGATTGCCGAACAGGTGGCCAATGGCTCGGCCGAGATACTCGCCGGCTCTGAAGATCTTTCCACCCGTACCGAACAGCAGGCCGCCGCCGTGGAAGAGGCTGCCGCCGCGCTGCGCCAGATCAACGAAAGCGTGCAGAAATCGGTGCAAGAGGCGGGCAACGCCAGCACCATGGTGCAAACGACGCTGGATGAGGCCCGCCAATCGGGCGAGGTGGTGGGACGCGCGATCGAGGCGATGGCGACGATCGAGAAATCGTCCCAGGAAATTGCCGAGATCGTGGGCGTGATCGATGCGATTGCGTTCCAGACCAACCTGCTGGCGCTCAACGCTGGGGTAGAGGCCGCGCGCGCAGGCGATGCCGGCAAGGGCTTTGCCGTCGTCGCCAGCGAGGTGCGCGCCTTGGCGCAGCGGGCGGGCGATGCCGCGCGCGATATCCGCGCCCGCATAGGCAGTTCCACCGAACAGGTTTCCAATGGCGTCGCGCTCGTCACCGCCACGGGTGACGCGCTGGAGCGGATTGCGGCCAGCGTCGGCGAAATCAACGATGTGATGCAGCGGATCAACGGCACGTCGAGCAACCAGGCGACAACCCTGGGTCAGATCAATGCCACCGTCCGCGATGTCGATTCGATCACCCAGCAGAACGCCGCCATGGCCGAGGAGGCCACGGCCACGGCCCGCAATCTGGCCGACCAGGCCAACGTGATGGCACGCGAACTGGCCAAGTTCCGCTTTGCCGGCAACCAGGCCACGGCGCGCGCCACGCCCGCGCCGCGTCCGATCGCTCCATTGCGACCGGCGTCGGTGCAATCGGCGGCAGCGGAAAAACCCCGGCTGGCGCCGGCCGTGGCGGCCGTTGCATCAGTGCCATCCGCGCCGCCTGCGCCAGTCCCCGCGCCCGCGCCCCGACCGCGGCCATCGGCTGCTCCGCGCAGTTCCGGCAATGCGGCTGTGGCGGAGGATGACTGGTCCGAATTTTGAGCGGCTTCAACGCCAGCAGCGGCATCCTTCAGTCTACGCCACGCGACAGCTCTGCCGCCGGCGTCAGCGTGCGCATCGCCGGATCGCGCGCAGAGCGGGGAGGTGCGCTGCCTTCCACCAGGCCGTCAAGCGCGCGCACGGCGTCGGTTACGAGCGGCACATCGGCCTTGCCGGCCACGCGCCAGGCATCGCCCTGCGCATCGCGACGCGGGCCATCGGGCAGGAGCCAGGCGGCATCGAGTGCGCCTAGCGCGGCCAGTACCTGCACCTTGGCAAGATAGGCGCCGGCCACCCCATCGTTGTAGGCGCTGCGCGCCTGAAGCAGTTCGCGTGCCAGTTGCAGCACGTCGAGCGTGGTGAACATGCCCGCCCGCTCTTGCAGCACGGCGCCATCATAGGCGTTTTGCGCAGAGGCCACCGCCTTGGCGAGAGTGTCGATCGCGGCGGTCTGGGCCTGCCAATCGTTCCATGCGCCGGCAAGGGCCGCGCGATTTTCGCGCAAGGTGGCGTCCATCAGGCGCCAATCGGCATCATTGGCCGCTTGCGCGGCGTGCACGCGCGCGGCGCGCTCGCCACTGTCAAACAGAGGGCCAGACAGCGTGACCACGCCCTTGATCTCGGTCTGGCGCAAGGTATCGGAATAGTTGGAAAAGCCGGCCGAGTAGGGCAGCAGGGCTGCCGTCCCCTGGAAATCGACGCGCGGGCGGCGCTCCGCTCTGGCCGCTTCCACGCTGGCACGCGAGGCGCGCTCGCGCTCCTGCGCGGCATGGATCAGCGGGTTATGCGTTTCGGCATAGGCATAGGCTTCTTCCAGATCGGCCACCGGCAATTGCAGCGGCGGTGGCGGCGCAAGATCGCCCGGCCGGGTGCCGATCATGCGCAGGAATGCAGCCTCGGCCGTGCCGGCGTCGCGCTGCGCGGCAAGCAATTGCACGCGGCCCAGTTCCACCCTGGTTTCCACCTGCTGGATATCGGTGGCCGTCACCTCGTGCGCGGCGAGGCGCGCGCGATTGTCGGTCAATTCGCGGGTCAGCGCGGCCAGGTTGTCTGCAGCGATGGCCACGGCCGTGCGGGTGCGGCGCAGGCCGACAAAGGCATCGGCCGCATCGAGCAGGGCCTGCTGTTCAGCCGATTGCATCACGGCCTGCTGATAGGCGGCCTGGGCGCGTGCGCCGCGTTCGTTGGCAAACGACCGGCCAAAGCTGAACAAGGGTTGGGTCAACACGGCCGTGGCGGTAGATGTCCAGCCGCTTCGGCCCAGAAACACGCCCTTGGCAATTTCGAACCGGTCGCGCGTCCAGCCATAGGTCAGGGCATAGTCCAGCTTGGGGCCATAGGCGGCGCGTGCCTGTGCCACGCCCCAGGCGCTGCTCTGCGTGCTGCTGCGCTGGGCCAGCAGGGCCGGCGATGTCCAATAGGCATAGCGCAGGGCATCGGTCAGCGTGGAAACCGGCCGGCCTGACAGCGCGCCTTCGGCGATGTCTGCCGGGGTTTCGGGCGGCAGGCCGGCGCTGCGATCGATATCGACTGCCTCCTGCGCCCGAGCGGTGGGCATAAGCAGGGCCAGCGCGGCCGTGGCGCAGGCCCTGTGCAGGTTTAGGTGCAGGTTTAGGCGCAGGCGTGACCGGCGCACGCAGACGGGGCGCAGATGGCGCAGGGCAGGGCGCATGGCGAAAATCCCCCTCAATTGTCGCGGAAAGCGCGCATGAACTGGTCACGCAGCGGCTTGGTGACATAGGACAGCAGCGACCGGTTGCCGGTCTCGATATAGGTTTCGGCGGGCATCCCGCTGCGCAGCGCCAGCCCCTCACGCGCCACGGCCGCCTGGTCCACCGCAATGCGCACGGTGTAATAGGCCTGACGCGTTTCCTGGTTGTCTGTCCGATCGGTGGCGACATAGATCACCCGGCCGGGAATTTCCGGGGTCGCGGCGCGGTTGAACGCGGAAAACCGCACTCGTGCCGCCTGGCCCACGCGCACCTGGTCGATGTCGGTGGGGCTGACCGAAGCTTCGACGACCATGACATCGTGATCGGGTACGATTTCCATGATCGGTTCGGCCGGCCGCACGACATCGCCGATCGCGGCAAAGGCGATCTTTTCGATCGTGCCGGAATAGGGCGCGCGGATCTCGCTGCGGTCCTTCTGGTCGGACGCGCTGACCTTGCGCAACTGCTGCTGGTTGAGCGCGGTATTGACCTGGGCCAGATCGGTGCCGGCTTGGACGCGCCGGGTCTGCACCGTCTGGATCGATTGCTCTTGCGCCTCGTTAATGCGGGCGCGGGTCTGGGCGATCTGCGCCTGTAACTGTGCCACTTGCCCGTCGATATCCACGGCCGTGCGTTCCAGCTGGTTCAGGCGGTTGATCGTGACCAGCTGCTTGTCCCACAGATCGCGCACCCCCTGGCGTTCGGGCTCGATCAGGTGGCGTTGCTGGCGCAGGGCATCGATCTGGGCTTGAAGCCCGGTGATCTGCTGGTTGTATTGCGCCACGCGCGCGGCGAGCTGGGCACGCAACTGGCCTTCTTCGGTCTGGCGCATGGCGAACAGGTGCTGTTCGTCGGCCATGGCCTTGCCCGCGCTGGGGTTGCCCGCTCGCAAAAGATCGGCCGGGAAGACCACCTGGCCCAGGCCCAGCCGCTCTGCCTCAAGCCGGGCTTTCTGCGCCAGCAGCTGTTCCACGGTGAGGTTGGAATAGGTGGCATCAGCGCCGGTCACGCGGTCATCCAGCCGCATCAGCAGTTCACCCTGGCGCACATGCTGGCCATTGATCACCGCGATCGTGGTGATCACGCCCCCGGTGGGATGGGCAATGCGCTTGACCCTGCTTTCCACGCCCACCTGGCCACCGCCGATCACCGCGCCACCGATAGGCACGATCGCAGCCAGGGCGAACAGCAGGGCCATTAGTCCGGCGAGTGCAAACACCAGCCGCACCAGCAGGCGTGGGGCAAGGGGGCGCGGCGCGCTGGGCTGGTCGATCCACAGTGCCGGCAGCAATTGCCGCATGGCCTCGGGAGAGAGCGGGGCGTTCATCGTGCGGCCTCCTGCGCCAGTCGGCCCGGCGCCGGGGCACTGGCCGTGGCGGTGCTGTCGTTTGCCTGCAGAGTGCGCTGCATCACCGCATCACGTTCGCCGAAATCGACAAGGCGGCCATTCTGCATCACCGCGACATGGCTGATCGGGCCGAGCGTGGCCGGGCGATGGGTGATCATGATGACGATGCCACCCCGCTGGCGCATGTCCATCACCGCGCGGTTGAGCGCGGCATCACCCACGGCATCAAGGTTGGAGTTGGCCTCGTCCAGGATCAGCAGATGCGGGTTGCCATAAAGCGCGCGGGCCAGGCCCACCCGCTGGCGCTGCCCGGCGGAAAGCTCGCTGCCCCCGGCGGAAACCTGGGTGTCATAGCCATCGGGAAGCGCCAGGATCGCCTCGTGCAGGCTGGCGGCGCGCGCCGCGGCCATCACCCCGTCGGACGTTGCGGCCGGATCGAACCGGGCGATGTTCTGGCCCACCGTGCCATCGATCAGATCGACCGTTTGCGGCACATAGCCAAAGGCACTGCCCAGCGCTTCGGCATCCCATTGGTCGGGCGTGGCGCCATCCAGCCGCACCTCACCACGCTGCGGTTTCCAGATGCCCAGGATGCCACGCACCAGCGTCGTCTTGCCCGCGGCGCTCGGGCCGATCACGGCCAGGGCCTGGCCAGGTTGCAGCGACAGCGACACGCCCTGGACGGTGAAGCGCTGCGTGCCCGGTGGTGCCACCCACAGATCGCGCAGGGCAAGTTCTCCGCGCGGGCGATCGAGTGTCACCTGCCGTTCGGGCGGGCGGCGGAACGTGGTGATCGCCTGGACGATCCGGCCCCAACCGCTGCGTGCGGCGACGAGCCCTTTCCAGTTGGCAATCGCGGAATCGACCGGTGCCAGGGCGCGGCCCGAGAGCACCGAGGATGCCAGGATCACGCCGCCGCTGGCCTTGTCATCGATCACCAGCAGCGCGCCCACGGTCAGGATGATCGATTGCAGCAGCATGCGGAACGTGCGGCTGGCGCCACCCAGGCGCGAGACGGTGCGCGCCAGTGCCGATTGCGCGGTAATGAACTGGCTTTCCCAGCCAGAGGTGCGCGACACCAGGCGATCCTGCATGCCCATGGCAAAGGCGGATTCGGCGAAGCGGATTTCGGAAAGCGTGGCGGCGCTGCGCTGTCCGGTGATCATCGCCAACTCGCGCGAGGCGGTTTGCGTGCGGCGGTTGGACAGCAGCGCCAACACTGCCATCACCATGACCCCGGCCAGCGCGGTCAGGCCCAGCCACCAGTGCAGTGCGGCCAGCACCACCAGGAACATCACCACCCAGGGCAGGTCGATCAGCGCAACCGGGCCGGCGCCAGCCAGAAATGTGTGCACCGCGTCCAGGTCGCGGGCAAACTGCAGGCCATCGCCCTTGTCCGGCCCCGCGCGCAGCGGGCGGGCGACCGTGGCATAGTGGACAGCACCGAACAGATCATCGTGCACGCCATTGGCAACGCCCAGCAGCGCCTCTGCCCGAATTGCCTCGAAAACCGCTTGAAATACGTAGATCAGCACCAGCATGACAAACAGCCCCACCAGGGTGGGAATGCTTCGGCTGGGCAGAACCGAATCGTAAACCAGCATCATGTAGCCCGACCCGGCAAAGACCAGGACGTTCAACAGCAGGCTGGCCACGGCGACCAATCCAAGATTTCCGCGATATCTGCGCAGGAACAGGCGCAGCATTTGCCGATCCACGTTGTAACACCCCCACAAGGCCCTTGTTGCCTTGCAGGTATAGCAGCGCGGCATCAGGCCATTTCGGCAGATGCTTCCGGCTCGGAACTATAACGCTGTGATCAGGCCCGTTACGTGGCGTTTCAGGCGGCTTCTGCCGCCGTGCAGGCGCGGGCGCCAACGATCAGCATCTCGCACCAGACCCCGCGCGGATCGAACATGAGATCGACCGCTTCGAGCCCCGGCTGCGCGCGCAGCAGGTGCGATCCCGTGCCCTGGTGGGCCGGTGGGCTGACCAGCGGCCCACCCGATTCCTTCCACAGCAGGTAGAGCCGGTCACCATCGGGTGCCAGAAACCAGCGCAGATCGACCCAGCCGGCGGGATCGGACAGCGCGCCGTGCTTGATCGCATTGGTGCACAGCTCGTGCACCGCCATGATCAGCGGAATGCAGCTTGGCTCGGGCACTGTGCAGGGAGTGCCGCTCAGGCGGATGCGCGATCCCTGGCCGAAGGGGCCGATAGTGCGCTCGATCAGTTCGGGAAGATGCCCTTCGGCTTCGGTGCCGATGCGCAGCAGGTCGCTGGCTTTGGCCAGGCTGTCCAGACGATGGGAAAACTCGCGGAAGAAATCGAGCGGGTTTTCGGCACGTGGCCCGCGCGCCGACAGGGCCTGGATGATCGACAGCAGGTTGCGGCTGCGGTGGCGCAATTCGCGGTTGAAGGTGTCCTGCTGGCGCGTGAGGGCATCAAGCTCGCGCACAGTGGTGCGCGCCACGATCGCCATGCCCATGACCAGGACCACGCAGGCGGCGCCCACCAGCAGCGACACGAGCGGCCGACCGTGCCAGGCGATGCCCATGATCGATCCGGCAAACAGCCACTGCGCCACGGCAAACGAGCCGAACACGGCCAGCATGGCAAAACCCTGTTCCAGCAGCAGCGCGGCGATCAGCACCGTGGGCCAGAACGCGAGGAACGGCATCACCGCAGGTTGCGGCTCTATCACCAGGCGCAGGAGCGACGGCACGAACACCAGAAGGGCGCACAGGATCGCCTGTTGCAGTGCGCTGCGCTGCCGGATCAGCGCGGCGCGCATCATGCCGGAAACCCCGGTCAGAACTTTCATCTGCGCCCCTTTGACCCTGGCCGCGCCGGGCGAATCCCTGCGGCGGATCTTTGTAAAACAGTGTTAACGCCATTGCCGGCGAACCGCAGCCCTTTTTCCGTTTGCGCCGGGCCAATTGGCCCAAATAACTAGGCCGTAAACTCATAAATCGCACGCCCGAGGTTTGAGGCCAAAGGCCCCGTCGCGAGGAGAAAGCGCGCAGGAATATCCTACATATTTCAAGTGCTTTCGATGCTGCTAGGGGGCCTTTGGGTCAAATCCCGAAGGGACGCCAAAATGGCTTCCATCTCAGCCCAAAGTGCCCTTGCAAAGGCCACCAGCCTTCGCGGCGGTCACTTTGGCCCGATATGTTCGCCATTTTGGCGCCTCGGGCGTGCCATTTATGAGTTTACGGCCTAGGGCTGGCGGGGGCGGGACAGCCTTAATGCGGCCTCGATCTCCAGCAGGCTGCAGAGCAAGGCGCGCTCTTCCAGGCCAAGCGCCTGGCTGCGTTGCAGCGTGGTGCGGCACAGTGCGAGCAGGCTGGCGGGATGCCGCGCTAGCGTGGCGCGGAATGCGTCCAGCGAGGGCGGGGTGGTGGGCAGATCTGCTGGCGACCCGGCCGGAACGATCAAGGCGTCTTCGGGGGCGGCGGCGGCGCGCACGCGCCATAGGACGGCAACCGCCCGGTCCACCATCGCGCGCACCAGATCGCCTGCCGCCTCTCCCGATGCGCGGGCTTTGAGTTTCTGGCGATAGCGGCGTTGCCGTTCGGCATTGGTCAGGGCCATGACCCTGCCTAGACGGGGTTTGGCAAGGCTTGAAAAGCCCGGTCAGCCCCTTGCGTAACCATCCCTATCGATGGCTCCTGCACCACTTATCCCTCGCTTTTGCCGCTTTTGACATGCGTCAAGGAGGCGGCGCGCGGCTGGGCTATCTTGCACAGGTGGCCCGATCCGTCACCGGACCAGGGCGGATGGGCATGGAGGATGCAGCGATGACCAACCCTGAAAGTATGGCACTGCGGCGCGGGATCGCCGGCACGCTGCTGTTCGATGGTGAACTCGCCAGCCGCGGTTTCGAACTCAATGCCATGTGCTTTTCATTCAACGACACGGCCAATCGCGCCGCATTCCTGGCCGACGAAGACGCGTACTGCCGGCGCTATAACCTTACGCTCGAACAGCGCGATGCGGTGGCGCGGCGCGATGTGCTGGCGATGATCGAGGCAGGTGGCAATGTCTATTACCTGGCCAAGCTGGCGGGCATTTTTGGCCTCAACGTGCAAGATCTCGGCGCCTTGCAAACCGGCATGAGCGTGGCCGAATTCAAGCAATACCTGCTCGACCAGGGCGAGGCCGCGGGCTGCGCCCCGGCCAGCAATGACGTGGGAGTGGCGGCATGAGCGCGCAGATCATCGGTGGTTATTTCAGCAGCCACGTTCCCGGCATCGGCGGCGCGATTGCGCGCGGCGCCCAGGCAGAGCCCTATTGGAAGCCGTTCTTCGATGGCTATCCACCGGTGCGAACGTGGCTGGCGCAGGCGCGCCCGGACGTGGCCATTGTGTTCTACAACGATCATGGGCTCAACTTCTTCCTCGATGCCATGCCCACGTTCGCGGTGGGCGCGGCGGCGGCCTATCCCAACGAGGATGAAGGCTGGGGCCTGCCGGTTTACAAGACTTTCCAAGGCGATCCCGGGCTTTCCTGGCACATTATCGAGGAACTGGTCGGCAGCGGGTTCGATATCACGATGTGCCAGAAGATGAAGGTCGACCACGCCCTGTCGATCCCGTTCGAGCTCGCCTATCCCGACGTGGCGGCCTGGCCGGTGAAGATCGTGCCGATTGCGATAAACACCGTGCAATACCCGCTACCCTCGCCGCAGCGCTGCTATGATCTGGGCCGTGCCGTGCACCGCGCGTTGCAATCCTGGCAGGATGATACACGCGTGGTGGTGATCGGATCGGGCGGCTTGTCGCATCAGCTGGATGGCGCGCGCGCCGGGTTCATCAATGCCGACTATGACCGCTTCTGCCTCGATCACCTGGCCAACGATCCCGAGGCGCTGTTGCGCCATTCGACGGAAGAGGTTGCCGCGATCGCCGGCACGCAAGGGGTGGAGATCGTCAACTGGATCGCCGCACGTGGCGCGCTGGGCCAGGGGCCGCATGCCGAAGTGACGCGGAATTATCACATCCCGATCAGCAATACGGCCGCAGCAACGCTGGTGTTGACCCCGACCTGACAGCTTGGCAGGTTTGGCCCGTGCCCGTGGCATACGGGCCGATAGGCCGGCGCGTCTTCCTGGGGGGGAGGGCGCGCCGGTTCTCTTTGACAGCCCTCGCGGTGGTCTACGGTCTTAGTCTGCCATATCGTTGACGGCCATGAGGGCCAGCTCGGTGCGGTTGTCGATGCCCAGCTTCTGGTACATGGCGTGAAGGTAAACCTTCACGGTGCCTTCGCCGATATTCAGTTCCGCGCCGATATCGCGATTGCGCATGCCGCGCGCCACCAGGCGGGCGATGCGCCGCTCGCGTGGGTTCAGGCGATCGAGCGGCCCGGTGCCCTCGGGATGAAGCGACAGGTCAAGCGCGCGCTGCAGAAGGTCTGCCGAAATGGCCCGTTCGCCTTCCTCCACCTTGGCCAGCACATCGATCAGTTCATCGCCGGCGCCATCCTTGGAGACGATGCCCTCGACGCCCGCGCGCATCACCGCCAGCAGATTGCGATCGGTCAGTTCGGCAGTCAGCAGCACGACCCGCCGCCGATCGCCCCGGGCCCGCAGCGTTTCGAGCACCTGGACCCCGTTCATGCCGGGCATGTTGATATCCAGCACGACGATTTCGGGATCGTGGGTGGCGATCGCGTCCAGCGTTTCCTCGCCGCTGGCCGTGGCGGCGACCACTTTGAAGCGGCTGTCGCGCAGCACGGCGGCAACGCCGGCGCGGATAAAGCCGTGGTCGTCAGCAACAAGGATCGTGGTCATGCCTTCAGGCCTGTCATGCATTGATGCGGGTGGGCACTTCGATATCGAGGCGGGCGCCCGGGCGCAGATGGTTGTTGGAATGTTCGGCGATGCGCACACGGCCACCCAGTGCCGCCACGCGCTCGGTGATCGAGCGCGGCTGGCACAACTGGCCCGCCCCTGGAAAGCCAACCCCGTCGTCTGCAATCGTAACGGTCAGGGTGGACCCGTCGTGGTCGAGCGAAATCATCACTTCGCTGCACTGGCCATGTCGGGCGGCATTGGCAACAGCCTCGCGCACCATTTGTCGCAATTCATAGGCAAGATGGATAGGCACCGGCAGCGGGCCGGTCTGTCCGTCAAAGCGGATCTGGACGCGCCAGTGGGCCGACATTTCCTCGACCAGGCTGCGCAATTCCTCGGTCACGTCGGCAGCGCGATCACCGTCCTCGCCGCGGCGCAGGCGGTCGATCATCACGCGCAACTGCGCCTGCTCGCGGCGCAGCGCTTCCTTCATCGCCACGATTTCGCCCTCAGGGTCCTTGCCGTCGCGCAGGCGGCGACGCAGCGCTTCGAGCCGGAACATCGTGCCGGCCAGGAACTGTACCACACTGTCGTGCAGGTCGCGCGCCAGGGCATTGCGCACTTCGGCCACGGCAGAGCTCTTGGCCAGGGTGGCCATTTCCTCGCGGTCGAGCGCCAGGCCGATCTCGCGCACCAGGGCGCTCATCCACGGCAGGTCGTCCACCGCCATGGCGGGAATGCCCCAGACCAGCAGTTGCCCCTGGCTCGAAACAGAACTGAACGTGGCAAGAATGCCTTCGTTGACGCCACAGATCTCGGCCAGCGGAATGGCGGCAGTGCTGCGCTCGATTACCAACTGGTGCTCCGCCGGCAGGCCGATGCGGCGCGCGCGCTGGCGATCGAACAGGGTGGGGGGGGCAGGCATGGCCAGGGCCGTGGACAGGGCGCTCGGGCCCTGGCGCTCGCTCGTGACGCGGCCATCGTCCTCGATCAGCAGATCGATCCAGGGCTCGTCACCCCAGGCCACCGCAAGGGCCGCGCCGCGTGCCCCCATGGTGAGGCAGGCCTGGCGCAAGGCGCTGGCCAACACGCGGTTGCGGCGCGCGCCGGGAGGGCCGGCTGGTTCGGGCAGGGTCACCACGCGCCGCCCGCGCTGGCGGCTGGCCAGCCACAGCATCAGCATCGACACCACGACCATGCAGATCAGCCCACGCACGAAGCGCAGCGGATCGGGGGCGGCCCCGCCAAGCGTCAGCATCCCGGCCGGCACGATCGCGGCAAAGAACAGGCCCATGCCGGTCGTCGCCACGCCGATCGTGCCCCAGCGCACCAGGGCAACCAGCAGCAGAAACGTGCCGAACACCAGAAACGGCCCGGTCAGCACGCCTTGCGGGCGCTCGGTAAAATAGATCGCGCCGGCAAATGCCACGAAATCGATCACCTGCGCGGCCGGGGCCAGGCGGCAATCATACCACCAATCCGTCCAGGCCGCGCAGGCGAGGATGATGACCCAGAAGACATAGCCACCAGCCAGTATCCGGGTGATGCCGGGATTGCGCAGCGCCACATCGGGAGAGAACACGATGCCGGCCATGAACATCGCGGCCATCGTCAGCCGGCACAACGCCAATACCTTGCCGCTGCGCCGCGCGTACATGTGACGGATCTCCAAGCCTGCGGTCTCCCTATGGAAAAGGATATGTGGCGCCCATCGCGGATATGCAATCGGATTGCGCTCCCGGCGGGTGGGCTTTTACGTTAACCATTGTTACAGGGGGCTATGCCATCGACCATGCTTGCCGGTTCATGAATACCGATACGGGGCACCGACTTGACCCGGCGCTGATTCGCAGCTTGTGGGTTGCGGGCTGGCATGCACTTGGCGCTGCGGATAGGATGGGAGGCAAGTCATGACCGGATCGCCTTCCTCTTCCTCGCCGCTTGATGCGTTGACGGCCAAGCAGCGTGAGGTGCTGAACCTTCTGATCCAGCACAAGACCTCGAAGGAGATATCCCGGATACTGGGTATCTCGCCCTATACGGTCGATCAGCGCATTCTGCTGGCACGGGGCAAGCTGGGCGTCACCTCGCGTAGCGAAGTGGCTCAGGCATATAGGCTTTTGCTGGAAGAAACCGGGTCTGCCAGGGTATCCGTAAAACCCGTATATGGTTCGCAGGATGTCGCCAAGGTCATCATTCCGACGCACAAGGACAGCGAAGGACAAGACGAGCCCGAAGCCCCGGTAGACGAAGGTGGCGATGATGGGGATCATCCCACCACGCAAGCGTCCGCCACCATGGACCAAGGGTATCATCGTGTCCTTCCGGAGATGTTCGACGGACCTTACGGGACGCTGATGCGACTGGGGGCAACGGCCCTTATCGCGATGGTCCTGATCCTCACCGTCCTGGGTGGGCTGACGATGTTCTCGCAGTTGTCCAGGATCGTGGATCGTTAACCTGTCGGATCTCCTCCGCATCAACATGGGGACGGCACCGGTGGTGTCGTGTGGAGGCAGATGACGATGACCAATACCAAGCACAACAATACGGTTCGGGCCGCGGTGGCTGGCGCGATGACGCCGGCGGTTGCGCAACTGCGCGTAACCCGCGATCTGCACGAGGCGGAAGCGGCGCTGGACGAGGCGCTGATCCGCCAGGCCAACCTGCTTTCTTCGATGGTGTCTGCGCGGCGTGAGGCGGGGCTGCCGCCGTTCCTCGGGCAGGATGCGCTGATGCGCCTGCTCAAGAGCCAGCAGGCGATGGTCGATGCGGGTGGCGAATTGGCGCGCGTGCACGGCCGGCTCAGTGCCATTGCGGCCGAAACCATGGGCGGCAATGACGAATGCCCCAAGACCGCGACGCTGGTCGATCCGGCCGATGCGTCCGGTGGGGTGATGGCGCCCCTGGCGCACGCAGCCTGACCTTGTCTCCGGCATGGGTATGGAGGATGTGACGGCCGATGCTCTCGCTCTGGCTACCTCGCATTCTCCTGGCCTGCGCCGTTCTGTTCGCCGCCCGCAAGGGCGGCGAACCTGAACAGTCGGTGGCGGCGATCCTGCTCGCGACATTCGCGCTCGACGTTGCCAACCACGCAATCTTCGGAGATCCCGCATGGTTTGCGGTCAATCCCGGTCACCTGGTGATCGATCTTTGGGCGTTCATCGTCCTGCTGTGGGTGGCCTTGCGCGCCAACCGCGCCTGGCCATTGGCCGTCAGCGCGGCGCAGGCGCTGGTCGTGCTCGGCCACGCCGCCAAGTTGTGGGAGCTGGCCATGGTGCGCAAGGCGTACTGGGTGATGACGCAGGTTCCCTTCTCGTTGCAACTGCTGCTGCTGATCTTTGGCACGGCCGCGCACATGCACCGCGCGCGCCGGCTGGGCGACTATCATGGCTGGCGGCTGACCTGATCGCTGCAGCCATGCTGACTCCAGCGGGGAGGGCGGCATGACGGTGCGATCGATGCGAGCCGCCGCGCGCCGAAGTGATGGAGTGCAGGGCATGACCTTTCGAAACGAGCAGATCATGGCAGCAGCAGCACCCACTGCCGGTGTGCCGCGCCCGGCCATCCCGGCGCCAGCGCTGGCGATGGCTCGCGAAGTCTATGCCGCGCGGCGGCGGCGCGAACGGTTCCTGGCGGCAGACCTGTTTGGCGAGCCAACCTGGGATATCCTGCTCGACCTGTTCATCGCCGCGGCAGAGGCGCGCCGCGTGCCCACGACCAGCGCCTGTATCGGCGCCAACGTTCCGCCCACCACGGCGCTGCGCTGGCTGCGCATCCTGGAAGCGCGCGGCCTGGTGGAGCGCGAGGACGATGGTCGCGATGGCCGGCGCACGTTCGTGTGCCTGACCGCGCGCGGCCTGGCGGCGATGACCGATCTCATGCTCAACTGGCAGGCAGCGATGGGTGCAGTCGCGCAGTCCACGCTCGCAACTGACCAGCCACGCCCGGCGCCGGCCTTTTCCTTTGAAATGACTGCTGACTGAAGACCAGGCTGATGTCTGGCAGGCGTGTAGCAAAGCCCGGCTGCTTGCAGCCGGGCTTTGCTGCCTAAGGGCTAGGCCCTATTCATCCAGCTCCCAGCGGATCGAGCCGAGGTAGATGCCCGTGGTGGCCGCACCACTAGCATCGGTAGCGACGGCGAACCGCGCACGGCTGGCGATGCGTGCGCAGGCCGTAGCGTCCAGCAGATCGTGCCCGCTGCTGGCGGTGATCGCGCAATCGGCGACGCGCCCGTCGCGGCCGATCGTTAGCCGAAACCGGGTTACGCCGGTCCAGCCCTCGCGCACCGCCTGGCCAGGATAATCGTTGCGCGTGACCCAGTCGCCGGGATTGCCCTTGGGTGTGGCGCGCTGTGGGGTGGCCTGGGGCTGCGGTTCGGGCGGCGGCGGGAAGAACGGCTCGGTTGGCCGGATCACCACGGGTCCGTCGTCGATCTGCGGCAGCGTACTCGGGCCAGTTTGGGGCAGCGGATTGGCCGGGGCCAGCTTGTCGATGACCGGCGGCGTGGTGTCGATATGCGTGGGCGCGGTTGGCGGTGGCTTGCGCTCGGGCGTTGGGGCTGGTTTCGGCGGCGGGGGTGGCACATAGGTCCAGTTGTTCCCCTGTAAGGTGTGGTGGATCACCGCGGTAATCGCGCCGCCCGCGAACGTGGTGAGGAGTGCGGCGCCCACCCCCAGATGGAGCAGGCCGACCGCAAGGCCGATGCGCAGCGAAGGACGACGGGCAGTCTGATCGACGTAAGCCATGCGTTTCTCCTCTCAGCCATGTACCGGCGGCCTGATTGTGCCTGCCGGGCAACGCCTGCGCGCTCCAAGCGCGTGGGGCGGGCGTTGCAAGGGTGATGGTATCACATGCCTCGTTGTGACAAAGTGAAATCTCAACCGCGCTGGTAGTAATTGCGTCGTGGCGCCTGCCTTGACCGGATCGGCCCTTTGGCGTAGGGGCGCACTCGTTCCGGTATGCATTTGCGTGCTGCCGGCCAGTTAAAGAGCTGAACATTGCCGGTGCGCATGGGGCTGCAAGTGGCGGTAATCCGCCATGGGTGGCCCTTTTCCCTTTGGGTTGGATCTTGCCGAATCGGCAAGGGCGCCTGCCGGGATGCCAGCCGTCAAAGTAACCCGGTGCCGTTGGCCTGGGTGGAGTGTTTTCGGCTCATTCGATGCGTCATGCGCTGCGGCCTCGTGCTGCGCAGTGCCGACCCATTGCATGAGGCGTCTTTCCTTCACCTGTTCCGGCGTTGCCATAACCAAGGTGAAGAGTACTTCATGCCTACGATCAACCAGCTGATCCGCAAGGGTCGCGTCCCGCAGAAGGCCAAGAGCAAGGTCCCTGCGATGGAGCAGAACCCGCAGAAGCGCGGCGTTTGCACCCGCGTCTACACGACCACCCCGAAGAAGCCGAACTCGGCTCTCCGCAAGGTCGCCAAGATCCGTCTGACCAACAGCCGCGAAGTCATTTCGTACATTCCCGGCGAAGGCCACAACCTGCAGGAACACTCCGTGGTGCTGATCCGCGGCGGCCGTGTGCGCGACCTTCCCGGCGTGCGCTACCACGTGCTGCGCGGCGTGCTCGACACGCAGGGCGTCAAGGACCGCAAGCAGAGCCGTTCGAAGTACGGCGCCAAGCGTCCGAAGTAATGGTGGCCGCAAGCGCGGCTGGTGGGGGCAGGTGATGCTCCGCCAGGCTGCCTTGCCGGAATGAGCGGCTGGCCTTGAAGCTGGCCCGATCAGAAGGAATTCAACATGTCACGTCGTCGTCGTCCGGAAAAGCGGGTCATCCTGCCCGATCCGAAGTTCGGTGATCAGGTTCTGTCGAAGTTCATGAACAACCTCATGCTCGATGGTAAGAAGTCGGTTGCCGAAAGCATCGTCTATGGCGCTCTCGACACCATGCAGACCCGTGCCAAGGCTGACCCGGTTCAGCTGTTCCACGATGCGCTGAACAACGTGAAGCCGCACATCGAAGTGCGTTCGCGCCGCGTTGGTGGTGCCACCTACCAGGTTCCCGTGGAAGTGCGCCCCGAGCGCGCCCAGGCCCTGGCGATTCGCTGGCTGATCACGGCCGCCCGCAACCGTTCGGAAACCACCATGTCGGCCCGCCTGTCGGCTGAACTGCTGGATGCCGCCAACAACCGTGGCAACGCCGTGAAGAAGCGCGAAGACACCCACCGCATGGCCGACGCCAACCGCGCGTTCAGCCACTACCGCTGGTAAGCTTCCGAAAAACTGGTCACGTGGCCGTCTTCAAACGGTCACAGCAGTAACCATATGGGGTGGGCTGGAGCAATCCGGCCCTTCCCGAACCCAAGGAACACACCATGGCCCGCAGCCATCCGCTCGAGCGTTACCGCAACATCGGTATCATGGCGCACATCGACGCCGGCAAGACGACGACGACCGAGCGCATCCTTTACTACACCGGCAAGTCCTACAAGATCGGCGAAGTGCACGACGGCGCTGCGACGATGGACTGGATGGAACAGGAACAGGAACGCGGCATCACGATCACGTCGGCCGCGACGACCTGCTTCTGGAACGACCACCGCATCAACATCATCGACACCCCCGGCCACGTCGACTTCACCATCGAAGTCGAACGTTCGCTGCGCGTGCTCGACGGTGCGGTTGCGTGCTTCGACGGCGTGGCCGGCGTTGAGCCGCAGTCGGAAACCGTGTGGCGCCAGGCTGACAAGTACGGCGTGCCGCGCATGTGCTTCATCAACAAGCTCGACCGCACCGGCGCCAACTTCAAGTACTGCGTGCAGTCGATCATCGACCGCCTCGGTGCCAAGCCTGCCGTGCTCTACATTCCGATCGGTCTCGAAGCCGATCTGAAGGGCCTGGTCGACCTGGTCAATAACCGCGCGATCATCTGGAAGGACGAATCGCTCGGCGCCGAATTCTTCTACGAAGAAATCCCGGCTGACCTGGCTGACGAAGCCGCGATCTACCGTTCGGAACTGATCGAACTCGCCGTCGAACAGGACGACGAGGCGATGGAAGCCTATCTCGAAGGCAACGAGCCCGACGCCGAAACGCTCAAGAAGCTGATCCGCAAGGGCACGCTGAACCACTCGTTCGTGCCGGTGTGCTGCGGCTCGGCGTTCAAGAACAAGGGCGTGCAGCCCCTGCTCGACGCCGTGGTCGACTACCTGCCTTCGCCGCTCGACATTGAAGACGTCCAGGGCGTCAAGGTCGACAGCGACGAGAAGGACAGCCGTCCGCCCAAGGACGACGCGCCGTTCTCGGCTCTGGCGTTCAAGGTCATGAACGACCCGTTCGTCGGCTCGCTCACCTTCATCCGCATCTATTCGGGTACGCTCACCAAGGGCACCTACCTGAACTCGGTGAAGCAGAAGAAGGAAAAGGTCGGCCGCATGCTCGAAATGCATGCCAACGACCGCAAGGACGTGGACGAAGCGTTCGCTGGCGACATCATCGCGCTGGCCGGCATGAAGGAAACCACCACGGGCGACACGCTCTGCGCCGAACGCGCGCCGATCGTGCTCGAACGCATGGAATTCCCCGAGCCGGTTATCGAACTGTCGGTGGAGCCCAAGACCAAGGCCGACCAGGAAAAGATGGGCATCGCGCTCAATCGCCTGTCTGCCGAAGATCCCTCGTTCCGCGTCTCGACCGATCACGAATCGGGTCAGACGATCATCAAGGGCATGGGCGAACTGCACCTCGACATCATCGTCGATCGCATGCGTCGCGAATTCAAGGTGGAAGCCAACGTGGGCGCGCCCCAGGTGGCCTACCGCGAATACCTCGCCAAGCCGGTGGACCTCGACTACACGCACAAGAAGCAGTCGGGTGGTACCGGTCAGTTCGGCCGCGTGAAGGTCAAGATCACGCCGGGCGAACGCGGTTCGGGCATCATCTTCAAGGATGAAATCAAGGGCGGTAATATTCCCAAGGAATATATCCCCGCGATTGAAAAGGGCATGCGCGAAACGGCAGCCACCGGTTCGCTGGTTGGCTTCCCGATCATCGACTTCGAAATCCTGCTCTACGACGGTGCTTACCACGACGTCGACTCGTCGGCCCTGGCCTTCGAAATCGCCGGTCGCGGTGCCATGCGTGAAGCGGCCCAGAAGTCGGGCATCAAGCTGCTCGAGCCGATCATGAGCGTCGAGGTCGTGACCCCTGAGGAATTCATGGGTGACGTGATCGGCGACTTGAACTCGCGTCGTGGCCAGATCCAGGGTACCGACAGCCGGGGCAACGCCCAGGTCGTCGACGCCATGGTGCCGCTCGCGAACATGTTCGGCTACGTGAACCAGCTGCGTTCTTTCACGCAGGGTCGCGCGCAGTACACCATGCAGTTCTCTCACTATGACGAAGTTCCGGCGAATGTCGCGGCTGAGGTCAAGGAGAAGCTTGCCTGATCACTCTGATCAGGCTAGGGGCGGCGCCTGATTCCGTCGGGTGCCGTACCCCGCAGAATTCACAGACAAGCGAATAGAAGGTTTGAACAATGGCCAAGGCTAAGTTTGAGCGGAACAAGCCGCACTGCAACATCGGCACCATCGGTCACGTTGACCATGGCAAGACCACGCTGACCGCAGCGATCACCAAGGTCCTCGCCGAAACCGGCGGCGCGACGTTCACGGACTACGCGAACATCGACAAGGCTCCTGAAGAGCGCGAACGCGGCATCACCATCTCGACCGCACACGTCGAGTATGAAACTGCCAACCGTCACTACGCGCACGTCGACTGCCCGGGTCACGCTGACTATGTGAAGAACATGATCACCGGTGCCGCCCAGATGGACGGCGCGATCCTGGTCGTGAACGCTGCTGACGGCCCGATGCCGCAGACCCGCGAGCACATCCTGCTCGCTCGCCAGGTCGGCGTGCCGGCTCTGGTCGTGTACATGAACAAGGTTGACCAGGTTGACGACGAGGAAATCCTCGAACTCGTCGAACTGGAAGTTCGTGAACTGCTCTCGTCGTACGACTTCCCGGGCGACGATATTCCGATCGTCAAGGGTTCGGCTCTGGCCGCTCTCGAAGGTCGCGACGACAACATCGGCAAGAACTCGATCACCGAGCTGATGGCCGCTGTCGACAGCTACATCCCGCAGCCGCCGCGTCCGACCGACAAGCCCTTCCTGATGCCCGTCGAAGACGTGTTCTCGATCTCGGGTCGCGGCACCGTGGTGACCGGCCGTATCGAAACCGGCATCGTCAAGGTGGGTGAAGAAGTCGAAATCATCGGCCTCAAGGACACCCAGAAGACCACCGTCACCGGCGTGGAAATGTTCCGCAAGCTGCTCGACCAGGGTGAAGCTGGCGACAACGTCGGCGCCCTGATCCGTGGCATCAAGCGTGAAGAAGTCGAGCGTGGCCAGGTTCTCGCCAAGCCCGGTTCGGTGACGCCGCACACCGAATTCGCCGCCGAAGTCTACGTGCTGTCGAAGGACGAAGGTGGCCGTCACACGCCGTTCTTCGCCAACTACCGCCCGCAGTTCTACTTCCGCACCACCGACGTCACCGGTGAAGTGGTTCTCCCCGAAGGCACCGAAATGGTGATGCCGGGCGACAACCTCACCCTGTCGGTCAAGCTGATCGCGCCGATCGCCATGGACGAAGGTCTTCGCTTCGCCATTCGCGAAGGCGGCCGGACCGTCGGTTCGGGGGTTGTCAGCAAGATCACGAAGTAATATAGGCGCCGGACCGGCGGGAGATTCGCTCTCCCGCCGGACGGTCTTTTTGATCAGTCGCCCCGCTTTCTCCCCATCCATCGGGAGGGGATCAGAGGGTAGGGCGGCTGGTTTTTGTTTTCGCTCTTTCGCATCGGTAAACGGACATGGAAGCCCAGAACATCCGCATTCGCCTTAAGGCCTTCGATCATCGCGTACTGGACCAGGCCACTGGTGAAATCGCGGACACCGCCCGCCGCACCGGCGCCCTGATTCGTGGTCCCATTCCGCTGCCGACCCGCATCGAGAAGTTCTGCGTCAACCGCGGTCCGCACATCGACAAGAAGTCGCGCGAACAGTTTGAAGTCCGCACCTACAAGCGCCTGCTTGACATCGTGCAGCCCAACGCTGCCACTGTCGACGCGCTGATGAAGCTGGACCTCGCTGCCGGCGTGAACGTCGAGATCAAGCTGGCCTGATGCCAGCGCCCTGGCCCCGCCCCCACATGCGTGGCGGGCAGGGCGGCTTGACCGAGCCTCATCGGTTTCCAGTTTTGGGTCACTTGTGATCCATCATCTCTTCCGGCCCTGAGGCTGGCTTGGCGGAAAATTCGTTCTGCCGCGACAAAAGGGATACCTCCGGCCTCCTGCCGCTGCCTTCGGGCGCGGCGCCAAGGGTCGGGAAAGCGTCCCCCGTTCGCTCCTGTTCAGGCAGGGGCACTCAGCCCGGACGGGGCATGCTTCTTATACGGGCTGAACACGCCTTTGGGGGATGGGCCCTCGAAGGCCTCTGTGAGGAGTATGAGATCATGCGCACCGGCGTGATCGCGAAGAAGGTGGGTATGACCCGCCTGTTCCAGGAAGATGGTCGGCACGTGCCGGTCACCGTCCTTTCGCTTGAAGATTGCCAGGTGGTTTCGGTCCGCACTGCCGAACGTGACGGTTACGTCGCGCTTCAGCTGGGTGCTGGCGAAGCCAAGCAGAAGAACGTTGCCAAGCCGCAGCGCGAGCACTTCGCCAAGGCAGAAGTGCCGCTGAAGATGCAGGTCGCCGAGTTCCGCGTCGCTGATGACGCGCTGCTCGATGTCGGTGCCAGCATCGCCGCTTCGCACTTCGTTGCTGGCCAGTACGTGGACATCACCGGCCACACCCAGGGCAAGGGCTTTGCCGGCGCCATGAAGCGTTGGGGTTTCGGCGGTATGCGCGCCACGCACGGCGTGTCGATCTCGCACCGTGCCCACGGTTCGACCGGTAACCGCCAGGATCCGGGTCGCGTCTTCAAGAACAAGAAGATGGCCGGCCACATGGGCGACCGTCAGCGCACCCAGCAGAACCTCGAAATCGTTCGCACCGACGATGCGCGCGGCCTGATCTTCGTCAAGGGCTCGGTCCCTGGCGCGAAGAACGGCTGGCTGCTCGTTCGTGACGCGGTCAAGGTCGATCGCCACGCGCAGGCGCCTTATCCCGCCGGTCTCAAGGCCGCCAACACCAACGAACAGGCCGCTCCCGAAGCCGCCGATGGCCAGGAGGGCTAAGTCGTGAAGGTTCAAGTCCTCAATCTGGACGGTTCGGCCGCCGGCGACGTGGAACTCGCAGATGACGTGTTCGGTCTCGAACCGCGCGCCGACATCCTGCACCGCGTTGTGACCTGGCAGCTGGAAAACCGTCGTGGCACGGCCCGTGGCGCTCGCGAGCGTTCGGATGTTGCCCGCACCGGCAAGAAGTTCGGCCGTCAGAAGGGTGGTGGTACCGCTCGTCACGGCGACCGCAAGGCCCCGATCTTCATCGGCGGTGGCAAGGCCCATGGTCCGCGCGTTCGTGACTTCAGCGTTTCGCTGAACAAGAAGGTGCGCGCTCTCGGTCTCAAGATGGCGCTCTCGTCCAAGGCCCAGAACGGCCTGGTCGTGATCGACAGCCTGGAACTGACCGATGCCAAGACCAAGGCGCTGGCCGGTACACTGGCCAAGGCCGGCTTCGGCAAGAAGGTGCTCGTCGTGGATGGTGAGCAGGTCAACGAGGGCTTTGCCCGCGCTGCCCGCAACATCGTCGGCGTCAACGTGCTCCCCGCCATCGGCGCCAACGTCTACGACATCCTGAAGCATGATACGCTGGTGCTGACGCGCGCCGCGGTCGAGAAGCTGGAGGCGCGTTTCAATGGCTAAGGACGCAATCGACACGCGTCACTATGACGTGATCGTGGCTCCCCACATCACCGAAAAGGCGACGCTGCTGAGCGAAAACAATGCCGTGGTCTTCAAGGTTGCCGAAAAGGCGACCAAGCCGGAGATCAAGGCGGCGGTGGAAGCTCTCTTCAATGTCACGGTCACCAAGGTGAACACGCTGACCCAGAAGGGGAAGACCAAGCGCTGGAAGGGCAAGCCCTACAAGCGCACCGACGTCAAGAAGGCCGTCGTGACCCTGGCCGCGGGCCAGTCGATCGACGTCACCAGCGGTATCTGAGGCGAAGGCATAGACCATGGCACTCAAGAGCTATAACCCGACCAGCCCCGCACGCCGCGGCCTGGTCCTCGTCGACAAGTCGGCTCTGTGGAAGGGCAAGCCTGTCAAGGCTTTGACCGAAGGCAAGAGCAAGACCGGCGGCCGCAACAACAAGGGCCACGTGACCAGCCGCGGTATCGCGGGCGGCCACAAGCAGAAGTACCGCTTCATCGACTTCAAGCGTCGTAAGTGGGACATGCCGGCCACTGTCGAGCGTCTGGAATACGATCCCAACCGCACCGCGTTCATCGCCCTCGTCACGTACGAAGACGGTGAGCAGGCCTACATCCTGGCGCCGCAGCGCCTGGCCGTGGGCGACGTGGTGGTTGCCGGTGAGAAGACCGACGTGAAGCCTGGCAATGCGATGCTCCTGTCGCAGATGCCGGTTGGTACCATCATCCACAACGTGGAAATGAAGCCGGGCAAGGGCGGTCAGATCGCCCGTTCGGCCGGTACCTACGTCCAGCTCGTCGGTCGTGACCGCGGCATGGTGATCGTTCGCCTGAACTCGGGCGAGCAGCGCTACCTGCGTGGCGACTGCATGGGCACCGTCGGCGCCGTGTCTAACCCCGACAACTCGAACCAGAATCTTGCCAAGGCCGGTCGTAACCGCTGGCTTGGCCGTCGTCCGTTGACGCGCGGTGTGGCAAAGAACCCGGTCGACCACCCGCACGGTGGTGGTGAAGGCCGCACCTCGGGTGGCCGTCATCCGGTCACTCCGTGGGGCAAGCCGACCAAGGGCGCCCGCACCCGTCACAACAAGAAGACGGACAAGTTCATCATTCGTTCGCGCCACGCGAAGAAGAAGAGGTAAGACCCCATGGCACGTTCCGTCTGGAAGGGCCCCTTCGTCGACCTGCACCTCCTGAAGAAGGCCGAAGTGGCCCAGGATGCTGGCAGCCGCGCTGGCCCCATCAAGACCTGGTCGCGTCGTTCGACCATCATCCCGCAGTTCGTTGGTCTGACGTTCAACGTCTACAACGGGCAGAAGTTCATCCCCGTCTCCGTGAGCGAAGAGATGGTCGGCCACAAGCTTGGTGAATTTGCGCCGACGCGCAACTTCCCCGGCCACGCCGCTGACAAGAAGGGTAAGCGCTGATGAGCAAGTCTGCTGCTCCCCGCCGGGTCGGTGACAAGGAAGCTCTGGCCGTCAACACGAACATTCGTGGTTCGGCCCAGAAGCTCAACCTGGTTGCTGCCCTGATCCGCGGCATGAAGGCTGAAGACGCCCTCAATGTCCTGTCCTTCTCGAAGAAGGCCATGGCGGTTGACGCCCGCAAGGTGCTCGCTTCGGCGATCGCCAACGCGGAAAACAACCACAACCTGGACGTCGACGCGCTCGTCGTGGCGGAAGCCTCGGTTGGCAAGTCGATCACGATGAAGCGCTTCCACACCCGTGGTCGTGGCAAGTCGACCCGCATCCTGAAGCCGTTCTCGCGCCTTCGGATCGTCGTCCGTGAAGTCGAGGAGGCCTGAACCATGGGTCACAAGTCGAACCCCATCGGTCTGCGTCTGCAGATCAACCGCACCTGGGACAGCCGCTGGTACGCCGAAGGGCGCAACTACCAGCAGCTGCTGAAGGAAGACCTTCAGATCCGCAAGTTCATCGTCGAGAGCCTGCCGCAGGCAGCGATCTCGAAGGTGGTGATCGAGCGTCCGGCCAAGCTGTGCCGCATCTCGATCTACGCGGCCCGTCCGGGTGTGATCATCGGCAAGAAGGGTGCGGACATTGAAAAGCTCCGCGCCAAGCTTGCCAAGCTGACCAACAGCGACGTGAAGCTGAACATCGTTGAAATCCGCAAGCCGGAAATCGATGCCAAGCTCGTTGCCCAGGGCATTGCCGACCAGCTCGTCCGTCGCGTGGCGTTCCGCCGTGCGATGAAGCGCGCTGTTCAGTCGGCGCTGCGTCTTGGTGCCGAAGGCATCAAGATCACCTGCGGTGGCCGTCTCGGCGGGGCGGAAATCGCCCGCGTCGAATGGTACCGTGAAGGTCGCGTTCCGCTGCACACCCTGCGCGCGCACATCGACTACGCCGAAGCCGAAGCCCACACCGCCTACGGCGTGATCGGCATCAAGACCTGGATCTTCAAGGGCGAGATCCTGGGTCATGACCCGCTGGCGCAGGACCGCCTGATGCTTGAGGCACAGACCTCTGGCGTCCGTCCGGCGCGCTGAGGCTTGAGGATAGGCTAGCACCATGCTGCAACCCAAGAAGACCAAGTTCCGCAAGGCGTTCAAGGGCCGTCTCCACGGCAACGCCAAGGGCGGCACCGACCTCAACTTCGGCTCCTATGGCCTCAAGGCCATGGAACCGGAGCGGGTCACCGCTCGTCAGATCGAAGCGGCTCGCCGCGCGATCACCCGCCACATCAAGCGCCAGGGCCGTCTCTGGATCCGCATCTTCCCTGACCTTCCGGTGACCAAGAAGCCGGCAGAAGTCCGTCAGGGTAAGGGCAAGGGTTCGGTGGAATACTGGGCTGCCCGCGTGAAGCCCGGCAAGATCCTGTTCGAGCTCGACGGCGTCGCCGGCCCTCTGGCCGCCGAAGCTTTCAGCCGCGCTGCGATGAAGCTGCCGATCAAGACCAAGGTTGTGGCTCGCCTCGGCGATACCTCGCACCTTGGTGGCGAGTAAGGAGTAGGAATGATGGCTAAGTTCGAAGACCTCCGCGTCAAGAGCGACGACCAGCTTACTGCTGACCTCGCCGAGCTGAAGCGCGAACAGTTCAACCTGCGCTTCCAGGCGGCGACCAGCCAGCTGGAGCGTCCGGCGCGCATCAAGGAAGTGCGCCGCGACATCGCGCGGATCAAGACCTTGCAGGGCGAGCGTGCTCGCACTGCCAAGGCTTAAGGAGACACACGATGCCCAAGCGTATCCTGATCGGGACCGTGGTTTCCGACAAGACCGACAAGACCGTGGTCGTGAAGGTCGAGCGCAAGGTGAAGCACCCGCTGTACGGGAAGATCATCCGTCGCTCGAAGAAGTATCACGCCCACGATGAGGCGAATGCCTTCAAGACCGGCGAGACGGTGCGGATCGAAGAGACCTCGCCGTACTCCAAGCTCAAGACCTGGAAGGTTATCGACCGGGTTCTGGCTGGGAAGACCGCCGCGATCGAAGCGGACGTTTGACAAAACGTCCGTTCTCGGTCTTAGGGAGCGTCACGTTTTTGGAACTGCCGGACTGGTTCCGGCAAGCCAGTGAGAAGGAACCGGATCAATGATCCAGATGCAATCCAATCTCGACGTCGCGGACAACAGCGGCGCGAAGCGCGTCCAGTGCATCAAGGTGCTGGGCGGGTCTAAGCGTCGTACCGCAAGCGTCGGCGACATCATCGTGGTGTCGGTGAAGGAGGCGCAGCCCCGCGCCCGTGTCAAGAAGGGCGACGTCCATCGTGCGGTTATCGTGCGCACCAAGAAGGACGTTCGTCGTCCCGATGGCAGCGTGATCCGCTTCGACGGCAACGCTGCTGTGCTCGTCGGCAAGAACGAAGAGCCCATCGGCACCCGTATCTTCGGCCCCGTGGTGCGCGAACTGCGCGGCAAGGGCTTCATGAAGATCATCTCTCTTGCTCCGGAGGTGCTGTAATGGCTGCCGCCAAGATCAAGAAGGGCGATAACGTCGTCGTTCGCACGGGCAAGGACAAGGGCCGTACCGGCACCGTCCTCCAGGTTCTTCCCAAGGAAGACAAGGTCATCGTGGCCGGCGTGAACGTCGCTGCCCGTCACCGCAAGCCCAGCCAGCAGAACCCGCAGGGTGGCATCGATCGCTTTGAAGCGCCGATGCACATCTCGAAGGTTGCCGTGGCCGACAAGGATGGCAAGCCCACCCGCGTCCGCTTCGAAACCCGCGATGGCAAGAAGGTTCGCGTGGCCGTCAAGTCCGGGGAGGCCATCGATGGCTGACAAGTACACTCCGCGCCTCAAGGGCAAGTACGACGCTGAAATCGCAGCCGCGATGAAGGCGAAGTTCGGCTACAAAAACGACATGGAAATTCCGCGGATCGACAAGATCACGCTGAACATGGGCGTTGGCGAAGCGAGCCAGGACAAGAAGAAGGTCCAGACCGCTGCAGCCGAAATGGAACTGATCGCTGGCCAGAAGCCGGTGATCACCAAGGCCAAGAAGTCGATCGCGCAGTTCAAGCTGCGCGAAGGCATGCCGATCGGTTGCAAGGTTACCCTGCGCCGTGAACGCATGTACGAATTCCTTGACCGCCTGATCACCATCGCAATGCCCCGCATTCGCGACTTCCGGGGCCTGAACCCGAAGTCGTTTGACGGCCGTGGCAACTATGCGATGGGTCTCAAGGAACAGATCATTTTCCCTGAGATCAGCTACGATCAGATCGACAAGGTGCGCGGTCTCGACATCATCGTGACCACCACCGCCAAGACCGACGACGAGGCACGTGAATTGCTTCGCCTGTTCGGTTTCCCGTTCCCGCAGGAAGCCGCCGAACAGGCGCAGGCCGCCTGAAGCCAGTCATAGGAAAGAGCTTAAGTCCATGGCGAAACTGAGTTCGATCAACAAGAACGAGCGTCGTAAGAAGCTCGTTGAAAAGTTTGCGGCCAAGTACGCTGCGCTCAAGGCCCAGGCCGACGATGAATCGCTCGAAGAAACCGAGCGCCTCATTGCCCGTCTGAAGATGGCCGAGCTGCCGCGTAACGCGAATCCCACGCGTGTCCGCAACCGTTGCAACACCACCGGCCGCCCGCGTGGCTACTACCGCAAGTTCGGTCTCTGCCGCATCGAACTGCGCGATCTCGCCAACAAGGGGCTCATCCCCGGCGTGACGAAGTCGAGCTGGTAAGGAGCCTCTACGATGGCATTGACCGACCCCCTGGGTGACATGCTCACCCGCATCCGCAATGGCCAGCAGGCGAAGAAGGACTCGGTCCTCTCGCCCGCTTCCAAGCTGCGTGCACACGTTCTCGAAGTTCTTCAGCGCGAAGGCTATATCCGTGGCTTCAGCGAGGACGCCACCGGCGTTCACCCGCAGCTGCGCATCGAGCTGAAGTACTTCGAAGGCCAGCCTGCGATCAAGCATGTGGCCCGCGTCTCCAAGCCTGGCCGCCGCGTCTACTCGGGTTCCAAGGAACTCCCGGTTGTGCGCAATGGCCTGGGCATCACCATCGTCTCGACGCCGAAGGGCGTGCTTTCGGATGCCGAAGCACGCGCTGCCAACGTCGGTGGCGAAGTGCTGGCGGAGGTGTTCTGATGAGCCGCATCGGCAAAAGGCCGGTGGCGATCCCGAGTGGCGTCACCGCTGACATCGCGAACGGCGTGCTGACCGTGAAGGGCCCCAAGGGTACCCTCACGCTCTCGCTCGTCGACGAGATCAACTATGCCGTCGAAGACGGTGCGATCTCGGTGCAGCCTGCCAACGATACCAAGCGCGCTCGCGCGTTCTGGGGCATGCAGCGCACGCTCGTTTCCAACCTCGTTACCGGCGTGACCGAAGGCTATACCAAGGTCCTTCTGATCACCGGCGTCGGCTACCGCGCCAATTCTCAGGGCAAGAACCTGAAGTTGCAGCTCGGCTACAGCCACGACGTCGATTTCGCCGTGCCGGAAGGCATCGAGATCAAGACCCCGGATAACACCACGGTCGAAATCTCGGGTATCGACAAGCAGAAGGTCGGCCAGGTTGCGGCCGAAATTCGCCGCTGGCGCAAGCCCGAACCCTACAAGGGCAAGGGTATCAAGTACCGTGGCGAGTTCATCTTCCGCAAGGAAGGGAAGAAGAAGTAATGGCCAAGCTGTCTCTCTTCGATCGCCGCCGTCGCCGCGTCCGCACTGCCCTCAAGGCACGTGCTGGCGGTCGTCCGCGTCTCTCCGTGCATCGCACGGGCCGTCACATCTACGCGCAGATCATCGACGATGCTGCCGGCCGTACCCTGGCCGCCGCTTCCTCGCTGGTGAAGGGCGAGAAGTCGATCGGCGCCAATGTCGACGCTGCTGTCCTGGTGGGCAAGCAGATCGCCGAACGGGCCAAGGAAGCCGGTGTCACCACCGTCGTCTTCGACCGTGGCGGTTACCTGTTCCATGGCCGCGTCAAGGCGCTGGCTGATGCTGCCCGTGAAGGCGGCCTGGAGTTCTGATCATGGCTGACGAAACCAACCTGCAGGGCGATGCCGCTGCCCCCGTCGAACAGACCGGTGGCGAGCAGCGCGAAGGTCGCGGTCGCGGTCGTGGCCGTGGCGGTGAGCGTGGCGAACGCGGTGAACGTGGCGGCCGTGGCCGTCGCGACGACCGTCGTGGCCGCAACAACAATGACGAGGACCAGGGTGAAGAGCTGATCGAAAAGCTCGTTCACATCAACCGCGTCTCCAAGACCGTGAAGGGCGGCAAGCGCTTCGGCTTTGCGGCTCTGGTCGTGGTCGGCGATGGCAAGGGTCGCGTTGGCTTCGGTCACGGCAAGGCCCGCGAAGTGCCGGAAGCCATCACCAAGGCCACTGCTTCTGCCAAGAAGAAGATGGTTCGCGTTCCGCTCAAGGAAGGCCGCACCCTTCACCACGACGGCAAGGGCCGTTTCGGTGCAGGCAAGGTCAATGTGCGTTCGGCCCCGGCCGGTACGGGCATCATCGCGGGCGGCCCGATGCGCGCCGTCTTCGAAAGCCTGGGTGTGCACGACGTGGTGACCAAGTCGGTCGGCACTTCGAACCCGTACAACATGATCCGCGCCACCTTCGACGCGCTGCAGGACCAGACTTCGCCGAAGTCTGTTGCCCAGCGTCGCGGCAAGAAGGTCGCTGATCTGCTCGGTCGTGGTGGTGCTTCGCAGGTCGAAGCCGAAGCCGCTGCCGAAGCCATCGCGGAGTAATCGGTCATGGCTACGATCAAGATCAAGCAGATCGGTTCGCCGATTCGTCGCCCGGAACATCAGAAGAAGATTCTGATCGGCCTGGGCCTGGGCAAGATGAACCGCGTGGTTGAAGTGGAAGATACCGCTGAAACCCGTGGCGCCATTGCCAAGCTGCCGCACATGGTGGCCGTGGTCGACTGACCATAGCCCTCTGAGCAGAGCTTTCAGAAAAGCCCCGCGCATCACCTGGTGCGCGGGGCTTTTCGTTTGGCGTTCCGGGGGAAGGGGCTTCGACAAGCTCAGCCCGAACGGCAATTGCACCAAATTCCCACCCCGTTCGCCCTGAGCCTGTCGAAGGGCGCAAGCGCTAGCGAGCTGCAATCCGATCAAGAGTCGCCCTCAGGGGGTGACAAGCTGGCCTCAAGCCACTAAGGGCGCCTCTTCCTATCAGCGCGACTCAAAGCGAAAGCGAGTGCATCTCATGAAGCTTAACCAGATTTCCGACAATGGCGGCGCCCGCAAGGGCCGCATGCGCGTGGGCCGTGGCATCGGCTCGGGCAAGGGCAAGACCGCTGGCCGCGGCCAGAAGGGTGCCAAGGCGCGTTCGGGCGTTTCGATCAACGGGTTCGAAGGCGGTCAGATGCCGCTGCACATGCGCATCCCGAAGCGCGGCTTCAACAACATCTTCGCCAAGGACTATGCCGAAGTGAACCTGGGCATGATCCAGAAGTTCATCGACGCCGGCAAGCTCGACGTGTCGGGCGTGGTCGATCACGCGGCGCTCAAGGCTGCTGGCCTGGCCCGTGGCGGCAAGCACGGCGTGCGTCTGCTCGCCAAGGGCGAACTGACCACCAAGGTCAGCTTCAAGGTTGCCGGCGCTTCCAAGGGCGCCGTGGCGGCCGTGGAAAAGCTGGGTGGCGCGGTTGAAGTGACCGTGGCCAAGGCTGCCGCCGAAGCCTGAGACCTTTTAATTATCGCGTAAAACGGGCGCGGGGGTTATTGCATCCCTGCGCCCGTCCTATATGGCCCGTACAGTATTGAACGCACCATATTGACGCGCAGCCCGCCGGGCGGGGCCTGACACATCCGAAGCGAGTTTCGGGATCAGGCGTCGGCCGGAGCGGGCCACAGCAAGGCTTGATACCCGACCATGGCATCCCGCGCCGATAACATCGCCAGCAATCTCAACCTGTCGAACTTCTCGAAGGCGACCGAACTGAAGAACCGCATCTGGTTCACGGTCGGTGCGCTGATCGTGTTCCGCTTCTTGAGCTTCGTGCCGTTGCCCGGCGTGAACCCGCTGATCCTCGAAACGCTCTACAATCAGACGCGTGGCGGGATCCTGGATATCTTCAACGCCTTTTCCGGCGGTTCGCTTCAGCGCATGAGCCTCATCGCGCTGGGCGTGATGCCCTACATCACGGCCTCGATCGTGGTGCAGCTGGCCGCCTCGCTTCACCCCGCGCTCGCCGCCCTCAAGAAGGAAGGCGAAAGCGGCCGCAAGAAGCTCAACCAATACACCCGCTATGGCGCGGTGTTCCTCACTGCGGTGCAGGGCTATGCCATTGCCACGGGCCTCGAGGCCTATGGCGCGTCGAGCGGCATCCAGGCGGTTGTGCTGCCCGGCTTCCTGTTCCGCGTGACCGCTGTGATCAGCCTGATCGGTGGCACCATGTTCCTGCTGTGGCTGGGTGAACAGATCACCGCGCGCGGGATCGGCAACGGCACCTCGCTGATCATCATGGCCGGCATCGTCGCGCAGATGCCGAAGTTCGTGGGCAACCTGTTCGAACAGGGTCGTTCGGGCCAGCTCAATGGCTTCGTGATTGCGGGCGTGATCGCGCTGATCCTCGGCGTCGTCGTGCTGATCTGCTTCTTCGAGCGCGCCACGCGCCGCTTGCTGATCCAGTATCCTAAGCGCGCCACGCAGCGCGGCATGATGGCTGCCGATCGCAGCCACCTGCCGCTCAAGCTCAACACCGCTGGCGTGATCCCACCGATCTTTGCCAGCTCGCTGCTGCTGCTGCCGCTGACCATTACCCAGTTCGCCGGCAAGTCGATCTCGCCTGATACGACCTCGGGCAAGATCATCATCGGCCTCAATCAGTACCTGGGCCACGGCAAGCCGCTGTATATGCTGCTCTATGCCCTGGGCATCGTGTTCTTCAGCTTTTTCTACACCGCCGTGGTGTTCAACCCGGAAGAAACGGCCGAAAACCTCAAGCGCAATGGCGGCTTCATCCCCGGCATCCGCCCCGGCAAGAACACCGAGAAGTATCTCGACTATGTGCTGACGCGCATCACCGTGCTGGGCGCGGCCTATATCACCTTCGTCTGCGTCATCCCGGAATGGATCATGTCCGAGACAGGGATGGGCACGCTGTTCTTCGGTGGCACCAGCTTGCTGATTGTGGTCAACGTCACGGTTGATACGATCACCCAGATCCAGTCGCACCTGCTGGCGCACCAGTATGGCGACCTGATCAAAAAGGCCAAGCTGAAGGGCCGACTGCGCTGATCGCGCAGGTGTCGAAGAGGGGGACTGCCAAAGTGAATATCATTCTTCTCGGCCCGCCGGGCGCCGGCAAGGGCACCCAGGCCCAACGCCTGGTCGAACGTCATGGCCTCAAGCAGCTTTCCACCGGCGACATGCTGCGCGCCGCCGTCAAGGCCGGGACGCCGGTTGGCCTCAAGGCCAAGGCCGTGATGGAAGCGGGCCAGCTGGTCTCTGACGAGATCGTCTCGGCGCTGATCGGTGACGAACTCGATGCGATGGGCGCCGGCACAGGCGCGATCTTCGATGGTTATCCGCGCACCGCTGCCCAGGCCGAATCGCTCGATGCGATCCTGGCAAGCCGTGGCCGCAAGCTCGATCACGTGATCGAGCTGGACGTGAACGAAGACGCCCTGGTCGAGCGGATTACTGGCCGCTACACCTGCGCCACCTGTGGCAAGGGTTATCACGATACGTTCGAGCAGCCCAAGGTTGCCGGCACGTGCGACAAGTGCGGTGGCCACGAGTTCAAGCGCCGTCCTGACGATAACGAGGAAACCGTGCGCACGCGCATGGCCGAGTATCGTGCCAAGACTGCACCGATCCTGCCGATCTATGAAGCGCGCGGCATCGTTGCGCGCGTGGACGGCATGGCGGACATGGATGCCGTGACCGCTTCGATCGAGGCGATTCTGGCTTAAAGCACCCAGGCTTTCCGACTATCGTGGAAAGCCTGGAAACGTTGCGGCGAAAAGGAGTGTGCCCAGTGCGATCACGGCTTTCAAGCAGGGTCGCGGGGCTGCTTTTCGCCGCCGTGGCGGGCAACGCGGCTCTGGCCGTGCCCGCCCATGCCGAGGTCGTTGCACGCGATGACAACGGCTTTGTCATTCGCCAGACGGTCGACGTTGGCGCTTCTACAGCCGAGGCCTGGCGCGCACTGGTCAAGCCGGCGACTTGGTGGTCAAGCGAGCACACCTTTTCCGGGGAAGCGGCGAACCTGACGCTCGATCCGGTGCCGGGCGGCTGTTTCTGTGAAAAGCTGCCGGCGAGCAAGCAAGGCGGGGCAGGGGCCCTGGCCAGCGGCGTCCAGCACATGCGCGTGGTCTATGTCGAGCCGGGGCGCGCGCTGCGCATGACCGGCGCGCTGGGGCCGTTGCAAAGCGAGGCCGTGCTCGGCTCCATGACGATCACGCTGAAGGCGGGTGATCACGGTACGCGCATTCTCATCGAATATGTCGTGGGCGGTTACATGCGCTATCGCATGGATCAGATCGCACCGGCAGTCGATCGCATGTTGGGGCAGCAGATCGCCGGCCTGGCCGACAAGCTGGGCGGCGCGCTGGCGGCCGATGGTGCCTTGCCGATCATTACCTCCAAGGCCCCGGCTGACCGTTCTGACAACGGCGACTCGGCGCCGGTCTCGCGCAACGCACCGCAGGGCCCGTCGCTCGACCCCGATGGCGCGCCGGTCAGCAGCCGTCCGCTCGGCACCCTGCGTGGTCTGCCCAGCTTGCCGCCGGGCCCGGCGCGCAGCCGCACCACGGCGCCAGCCGTTGCCGACGATGACGGGCTGGTCGTTTCCGACGACACCCCCGCGCCAGCAGCGGCCAGAGCCCCTTCGGTCAAGCCGGCTGTGGCCAGGGCAGCGCCAGGCAAGGCGGCGGCGCCCAAGTCCACCAAAAAGCCGGCGCCGGCCAGGGCCACTCCGGCCAAGCCCGCGCCCGCCAAGCCCAAGCCTGCGGCCCAGCCAACCGCGGCGTCGCCGCGTGATGAGGCGACCGCGCAAAGGGACGCGCAGGCCGCATTCGACGCTGCCATGGGGCCGGGCAGCGATCACTGACAAGACGTGCCGGCACGGTACGGGCGGGATCACGCCCGCACGCGAATCGTGCTTTGCGACGCGGCGCTTGTGGCGTATAAGGATGGTGTCACCAAAGCTGGCCCCCGTGCTCATGGAGGGCCGCACGTTCACCCGTCTGCGTGGGGAACGTGCCCTTTGTGGTTGACCTTTCCCTGCAAAAAGCTTAAGCGCGCCTTTCACTCGAACGAGAAGGGTCATTTGAAGTCCGGGGCAAGTGCTTGCGCGGGCTGCAATTTGGCGTTTTTTGGCGGGTGTTGTCGCGATGAGATAGGGCGCCAATTTCGATTCGGCGCTCTGTGGAGCAAACGGAGAAACAAGTGGCTCGTATTGCCGGGGTCAATATCCCCACCAACAAGCGCGTGATCGTGGCGCTGACCTACATTCATGGCATTGGCTCGTTCAAGGCCCGCCAGATCGCCGACAAGCTCGGCATCGATCATGCCCGCCGCGTTCAGGATCTGTCGGACGCCGAAGTGCTCCAGATCCGTGAAGCGATTGACGCCGAACACACCGTGGAAGGCGATCTGCGTCGCGAAACCGCGATGAACATCAAGCGCCTGATGGACCTGGCCTGCTACCGTGGCCTGCGCCACCGCAAGGGTCTGCCGGTTCGTGGCCAGCGCACGCACACCAATGCGCGCACCCGCAAGGGCAAGGCCAAGCCGATCGCCGGCAAGAAGAAGTAAGATCAGGCCTTTCAGGCTTTAGATCTTCCCAACGGTTTCTCGACAGGAATTCAGCACATGGCACGCGAACCTCAGCGCATTAAGCGCCGCGAGCGCAAGAACATCACCAGCGGTGTTGCGCACGTTAACGCCAGCTTCAACAACACCATGATCACCATCACCGATGCCCAGGGCAACGCCATTTCGTGGTCGTCTGCCGGCATGATGGGCTTCAAGGGCAGCCGCAAGTCGACCCCCTACGCCGCTCAGGTGGCTGCGGACGACGCCGGCAAGAAGGCCGCCGAACACGGCGTGCGCACCCTTGAAGTGGAAGTGAAGGGTCCGGGTTCGGGCCGCGAAAGCGCCCTGCGCGCTCTGCAGGCGGTGGGTTTCACCATCACTGCGATCCGCGATGTGACCCCGATCCCGCACAATGGCGTGCGTCCTTCCAAGCGCCGTCGCGTCTGACCTGCCTTTTGGCGAGTGGCGCGCGAGGTACCACGCGCGCCACACCCGCCCAATATCTTGACCGGTTGCGGCTTCCTTCTGGCCGACTGCCGGCGCTCTCGAAAAACCCTAGGGGAATTCCATGACTGTCAACATCAAGAACTGGCAGGAACTGAAGAAGCCCAACAATCTCGACATCAAGCCCGGTCACGATCCGAAGCGTCGCGCGACTTTCGTTGCCGAACCGCTTGAGCGTGGCTTTGGTCTTACCCTCGGCAATGCGCTGCGCCGGGTGCTGCTCTCTTCGCTTCAGGGGGCTGCGGTTACGTCGATCAAGATCGAGAACGTGCTGCACGAATTCTCGTCGCTTGCCGGCGTGCGTGAAGACGTCACCGACATCGTGCTCAACGTCAAGCAGATCGCGCTCAAGATGCAGGGCGAAGGCCCCAAGCGTCTTCAGCTTTCCGCGATCGGGCCGGGCGAAGTCAAGGCCGGCGATATCGCCGTGACCGGCGACATCGAGGTGATGAACAAGGATCTGGTGATCTGCCATCTGGATGAAGGCGCGACCTTCAACATGGAACTCACCTGCGACACCGGCAAGGGCTATGTCCCGGCCGTGTCGAACCGCCCGGTGGATGCACCGATCGGTCTGATCCCGGTGGATTCGCTCTACTCGCCCGTGCGTCAGGTGTCCTACAAGGTGGACAACGCCCGCATCGGCCAGGAGCTTGACTACGACAAGCTCAGCCTTTCGGTCGAAACCGATGGCACCGTCACCCCGGAAGACGCCGTGGCTTATGCCGCGCGCATCCTTCAGGACCAGCTGGCGCTGTTCGTCCACTTCGACGACCAGGTGCCGACCGGCCACGTGCCGTCGCTGGCCGGCGTTGCCGCGCATGCGCCGGAAGAGAGCGACGCCAACCAGCTCAACCGCTACCTCCTCAAGAAGGTGGACGAGCTGGAACTGTCGGTGCGTTCGGCCAACTGCCTGAAGAACGACAACATCATCTACATCGGCGACCTGGTCCAGAAGACCGAGGCCGAGATGCTCCGCACGCCGAACTTCGGCCGCAAGTCGCTCAACGAGATCAAGGAAGTGCTCTCGTCGATGGGTCTGCGCCTCGGCATGGACATCCCTGGCTGGCCGCCGGAAAACATCGAGGAAATGGCCAAGAAGCTCGAGCAGGAACTGCTCGGCTGATTGGGTGGGCAGGGCCGGCACGGAACGCTTTTCCGTACCGGCCTGGCCGCAGCATAGCGCTGCAACCTCGCACGAAAGGGAACGGGCTGCCCCTCAAGTCGGCCTGGATCGGGGTACCTCACACGGCCCCCCTACAAACGGAGAATGAGTTATGCGTCATAAGCTGGGCCAGCGTAAGCTGGGTCGTACCTCGTCGCACCGTATTGCGCTGCTGCGCAATCTGGCCGCCGCCCTGATCAAGCACGAGCAGATCACCACCACCACGCCCAAGGCGAAGGAACTGCGTCCCTACGTCGAAAAGCTGATCACGCTGGCCAAGCATGGTGGCCTGTCGAACCGCCGCCTTGCCCACGCCCGTCTGCTTGACGAAGCGCAGGAAAAGAAGCTGTTCGAAGTTCTGGCCGCGCGCTACGCCGACCGTGAAGGTGGCTACACCCGCATCATCAAGGCCGGCTACCGCGCCTCGGACGCCGCCCCGATCGCCGTGATCGAGCTGGTGGACCGTGACACGTCGGCCAAGGGCCTCGATTCGGGTCCGGTGCTGACTGCCGACGAAGACGAACTCGAAAACGCCTGATCGGGCGGGGCATCGCGCCCCACCATCGGACGAACCGGATCACGGGCGGGGCCGCAAGGCTCCGCCCGTTTTTCGTGCGTTGTGATAGGCTTGCCCGCCCGCTGGCTCCGGCATAGAACGGCCCCATGATCGTATGGCGTTTGGTCAAGGCCGGGGAACACGCGTTGGACGGGGCAGGGGCATTGCGCTTTGGCGGGCGCTATTGCTCGCCCGGCCATCGCATCGTGCACTTTGCCAGCGAGGCGGGCCTCGCCGTGCTGGTACAGCAACGCTACCTGGCCGAACCTGCCGAAACCTGTGACACGCCGTTCGACCTGGGGTGGACGGAGATTGCCGCCATGCCCGAACGCGTGCCCGATGGGCTTGACCGCGCCGACACGATTGCGTTTGTCGATGCCTGGGCAGGCGCAGCGCGGTCGCTGCTGCTGGCCGTGCGGTCGGCCGTGCTGCCCGAGGCTGACGTCATCCTGATGAATGCCGATCATCCCGCAGCAGGCACAGTGCCACCTCTGACAGTGCGGCCGTTCCGCTTTGCCCAGTGCCTGCACCGCCCGCCGATGCTGGGCCGCTATTCCTGATCGTTGCAAAGTCTGTTGCACTGGGGCGATCCTGCGGTAGTTTCCTGAGAAACCACCCCCCGTCTTGTCAGGATATCGCGATGAAGAACCGCTTGTGGCTGGCCATGGCCGCCCCGCTTGCGCTTGCCACCCCGGTTGCGTTTGCCCAGACGCCGCCCACCCTTGCCAAGGACCAGGCCATGCCGTCACTGCCGCCCTATCCCGCCAGCCCGCAAATGCCGCTGGTGGAAGACCATTTCGGTGAAAAGGTGTCTGATCCCTGGCGCTGGCTGGAAGCCGACGTGCGCACCGATGCCAAGGTGGCGGCCTGGGTCCAGGCGCAAAGCGCCTATACCGCAGCCTATCTCAAGCAGTTGCCCGAGCGTGCCGCGCTGGAAAAGCGGATGAAGGCGCTGATCGATTACGAACGGTTTGGCCTGCCGCAGCGCCGTGGCGCTTCGGTCTTCTACAGCTGGAACAGCGGCTTGATGAACCAGTCGCAGCTGCTGGTGCGCCCTGCCGATGCGCCGGTGGGCACCAAGGGACGGGTACTGCTCGATCCCAATACCTGGGCCAAGGATGGCGCCACTGCGCTCGATGCCTGGGCGGCATCGGATGACGGGCGCCTGCTGGCCTATTCGGTGCAGGATGGCGGTTCGGATTGGCGGACGGTGAAGTTTGTCGGCGTGGCCGACGGCAAGCCGCTGGCCGACGAACTCAAGTGGGTGAAGTTTTCCGGCCTGGCCTGGCTGGGCAACGATGCGCTGCTCTATTCCCGCTTTGCCGAGCCAAAGGAAGGCCAGGCCTTCCAGGCGCTGAACTATAACCAGACGGTGTGGCTCCACCGCCTGGGCACGCCGCAAAGCGCCGATCAGCCGGTGTTCGCGACGCCCGAGCTGCCCAAGCGCGGCCACGGCGCCAGCGTTTCGAGCGATGGGCGCTGGGTGGTGATCACCAGCAGCGAGGGCACCGATCCGGTCAACACCGTGCACGTTGCGCGCGTCACCAACGGCAAGATTGGGCCGGTTACCGCACTGATCCCCGATCTCAAGGCGCAATGGGATTTCGTCGATGGCGTGGGCGATCAGCTGTGGTTCGTGTCGGGCGATGGCGCCCCGCTCAAGAAGATCGTGCGGGTCGATCTGTCGGGCAGCACGCCGCGCTTCGATACCGTGGTGCCCGAAAGCAAGGACAACCTCGAATCCGTCGGCATTGCCGGCAACCGCCTGTTCGCCAGCTATATCCACGATGCCAAGAGCCAGGTCCTGGCGTTCGATCTTGATGGCAAGCCGGCCGGTGCGGTCAGCCTGCCCGGCATCGGCAGCGCATCGGGCCTAAGCGGCCGGCCCGGCGATCGCCATGCCTATCTCTCGTTCAGCAGCTTTACCCAGCCTGCCACGGTGCTGGCGCTCGATCCCGCCACGGCGAAAACCACCCCGTGGGAGCCGGTGCACCTGACGTTCGATCCGGCCGATTTCCGGGTGGAGCAGGTGTTCTATCCCAGCAAGGACGGCACCAAGGTGCCGATGTTCATCGTCCGCCGCAAGGATGCCAAGGGCCCGCTGCCCACGCTGCTCTATGGCTATGGCGGCTTCAATGTGGCGCTTACCCCATGGTTTTCCGCCGGTTTCATGACCTGGATCGACAGCGGCGGCGCCTTTGCCCTGGCAAACCTACGCGGCGGCGGGGAATATGGCGATGCTTGGCACGATGCCGGCCGGCGCGACAAGAAGCAGAACGTGTTCGACGATTTCATTGCCGCGGGCGAATGGCTGATCGCCAATGGCGTGACGCCGCGCCACGGCCTGGCGATCGAGGGTGGCTCCAACGGTGGCCTGCTGATTGGCGCGGTGACCAACCAGCGGCCCGATCTGTTTGCGGCGGCCAGCCCTGCCGTGGGCGTGATGGACATGCTGCGCTTCGACCAGTTCACCGCCGGGCGCTATTGGGTGGATGACTATGGCTATCCCGAAAAGGAAGCCGATTGGCGCGTGCTGCGCCGCTATTCCCCCTATCACAACGTGCGCTCGGGCGTGGACTATCCCGCCATCCTCGTAACCACGGCCGACACCGACGATCGCGTCGTGCCGGGGCACAGCTTCAAATATACTGCGGCGCTGCAGACCGCCGCGATCGGGCCCAAGCCGCACCTGATCCGCATCGAGACGCGCGCCGGCCATGGTTCGGGCAAGCCGATCGACAAGCAGATCGAGGAAACTGCCGATGTGCAGGCGTTCCTGGCCCATTTCACCGGGCTGACGCCGCGCCCCTGAAGTCTATCTTTGACCGTGCAATCTCTGGCGCCGGCGCTGTGCCGGTGCTAGAGATTTCCGAACAATGACAAGGTTTGGGACAGGATGGCGCAAGGCGCTGCTGGCGGGAACGCTGGCTGGGCTGGTGGCGGGTGGTGGCCAAGCCACCGCCGGCACCGCGCCTGCCCGTGCGCCCTTGGCCGATGGCGCCGTGGAAGGCGCGGTTGACGTTGTCCGCAGTGAGCATGCCGGCACCTCCAGCCAAACCCCGCTAACCCCCACCGTGGCCCCGGGCGCCAGCCTGGTCCTGCCCCGCGAACTCTATCCCCTGGCGCGGCGCGACGCGGTGGTCGACAAGCCGTTTGGCCAGGCCGTGGCCGATCCGTGGCGCTGGCTCGAAGCTGATCTGCGCACCAGCCCCGAGGTGGCAGATTGGGTGGCGCGCGAAAATCGCCTGAGCGGCGCATTCCTCAAGGCTTTGCCGGGCCGCGCCGATTTTGCCGCGCGCATCCGCAGCTTGCTCGATTATCCGCGCGTGTCCTTGCCGCGCAAGGCGGGGCACAGTTACTTCTATCTGCGCAACAGCGGCTTGCAGAATCAGCCCGTGCTCTATGTGCAAGAAGGCGATCGCAGCGCGCCGCGTCTGCTGATCGATCCCAATAGCTGGTCGGCCGATGGCGCGCAGGCGCTGGACCTGTGGGTCCCCTCGCGCAGCGGGCGCTTCCTGGCGTTCGGGCGCCAGCGCGATGGCAGTGATTGGCGCACGCTGGGCGTGGTCGACGCGCGCAATGGCCACATGCTCGATGATCGCCTGGAGTGGGCCAACGATACGCTGATCGGGTGGCTGGGCGACGAAGGCTTCCTCTATTCGCGCTATCCCGCGCCGGCCCAGGGGCAGGCCTATCGCGCGGTGCTGGCGGGCAAGGCCGTGTGGTTTCACCGCGTGGGCACGCCGCAAGCGGCCGATGAACTGGTCTTTGCCACGCCCGATCATCCCGAATGGGGGCACAAGGCCTTCGTCACCTCGGACGGCCGCTGGGCGGTCATCACCACCGAGGCCAGCACCGATGCGCGCCGCATGGTCCACCTGGTCGATCTGCGCGGCGATGGCTGGCGGCGCGGCGATTGGCGCGTGCTGCCGCTCGTTACCGATTTCGCTCACGAATGGAAGCCGATCGAGGGGCTGGGCGATCGGTTGTGGTTCATCACCAATTCCGGTGCGCCCAATGGCATGGTCGCCGAACTTGATCTGGCCAATGCCGCGCCGCGCTGGCGGGTGATCGTGCCCGAACGTAGCCAGAGCCTGTCCGGCGGCAACGTGGTGGGGGATCGCCTCATTCTGTCGTATCAGCACGATGGCGCCACGACTGCCGTGGTCACCAATCTGCGCGGCAAGCCGGCGCGGGCGATCACGCTCAACGGCATCGGCGTGGCCTCAGGCTTTGCCGGGCGGCCGGGTGACAACGAAACGTTCTATCAGTTTTCCAGCTTCAACCTGCCGCCCACGATCTTTCGCCTTAATCTGAAAACCGGGCAGGCGACGCCCTTTGCCCAGCCGCGCCTGTCGTTCGATCCGGCAGACTATGTGGTGGAACAGCGCCGCTATCGCTCCAAGGATGGTACGATGGTGCCGCTCTATCTGGTGCGCAGCCGCCGTGCCGCGCTCGCCGGGCAGGCGCTGCCGACGCTGCTCTATGGCTACGGCGGGTTCGATGTGGCGCTCACGCCGGGGTGGTCGCCGGTGCGCATGGCGTGGATCGCCGCCGGTGGCGCTTTTGCCTTGGCCAACATTCGCGGTGGCGGCGAATTTGGCGAGGCCTGGCACGATGGCGGACGCCTCGCGGCCAAGCAGAACAGCTTCGACGATTTCATCGCCGCGGGCGAATATCTCATCGCCCAGGGCGTCACGCCCAAGGGTGGCCTGGCAATCCAGGGCAGTTCCAACGGCGGCTTGCTGGTGGGCGCAGTGGTCAACCAGCGGCCCGATCTGTTTGCCGCGGCCAACCCCGATGTGGGGGTGATGGACATGCTGCGCTTTGACCAGTTCACCGCCGGCCGGTTCTGGATGGATGACTATGGCAATCCTGGCCGTGCTGCCGATTGGCAGGTGCTGCGCGCCTATTCGCCCTATCACAACATCCGCGATGGCGTGCGCTATCCTGCTATCCTGGTGACCACCGCCGATACCGATGATCGCGTCGTGCCCGCGCACAGCTTCAAATATGCCGCCGCGCTGCAGGCGGCCGATATCGGCCCGCTGCCGCATCTCTTGCGGGTGGAGCAGGGCGCGGGCCATGGTGGCGGCAAGAGCGTCGACAAGGTGATCGCTGGCGGCGCCGATGTGCTGGCGTTCCTCGCGGCCTATACCGGCTTGTCACCCCAACCGCTGGCGCCATCGCCGCCGGCGCCATAGGTTCCCCTTGCAGGGCGGGCAGTGGCTGACTATCCGCAAAGGTGGGACCACAACGGGATCGACCACAATGACCATGTTCGATGATCGCGAGCGCGCGTTCGAAGCCAAGTTCGCCCACGACGAGGAAATGCTGTTCCGCGTGCATGCCCGTCGCAACCGTTTGCTGGGGCAGTGGGCGGCCGAGCGCATGAAGCTCACCCAGGCGGAGGCGGAAGCCTATGCCAAGTCGGTGGTGCACACCGATTTCGAGGAAGCCGGTGACGAGGACGTGGTGCGCAAGCTGCTGGGTGATCTGATCGCTGCTGGCGTCGATGTCAGCGAGGAAGAAATCCGCACCGCGCTCGATGCCAAGGCGGTTGACGCGCGCCGCCAGCTGATGGGCGAAGTCTGATGGCGATGGCCGCTGCCGAGATTGAAGCGATGATCCGCGCCGCTCTGCCCGATGCAGACGTGACCATCACTGATCTCGCTGGGGATGGCGATCACTATGCCGCCCATGTCGTTTCGCCCGCCTTTGCCGGGATGAGCCGCGTGGCGCAGCACAAGGCGGTCTATGCCGCACTCGGTGGCCGCATGGGCGGCGTGCTTCATGCCTTGCAACTGACCACCGCTGCCCCCAAATAAGGGGCCGAAAGGAATTCATCCCACCATGTCTACCGAGCAGCGCATCGACGAAATCGTCAAGGGCAACGACGTTGTCCTGTTCATGAAGGGTACGCCGCTGTTCCCGCAATGCGGCTTTTCCAGCCGCGCCGTGGCGATCCTCGAACACCTCGCCGTGGAATATGCCAGCGTCGATGTCTTGCAGGACATGGAAATCCGTCAGGGCATCAAGTCCTATTCCGATTGGCCCACGATTCCCCAGCTCTATGTGAAGGGTGAGTTCGTTGGTGGTTCGGACATCATGATGGAAATGTACGAAGCGGGCGAACTGGCCCAGCTGATGGAAGAGGCCGAGGTGAAGCCGGCCTGAAGGTGCCGCTCCCGGCATGCGATGGCCGGGGCGCAACTTGCTGAACAACGCGGTTTCCCGATGGGGAGGCCGCGTTTTTTCGTTGTATCATGTGGTGTTGGGAGCCCCGGGGGAGGCGGAGCCGGGGAGACTTGGGGTGTCCGGCTCCGCCTCTCGAAGAAAGAAGTCTTCGGGGTATGCAAAGCTAAGCACAGAGCGTGCCAGTTTCCGGAAGGGCCATCTTTCAGGGGGATGCCCACAGCCCTTGCATGGCGCCGCACCGGCCAATTGTAAAATATGCCGACGGTTCTTGCGGGCACTTGGCAAGGCTCGCCAGCAACCGCATGGTGGCGCGATGCCCGATCCGCACCATGCCTCTGAACCGACCGACACTGCCCTGGGAGAACCAGCCGCCACGCTGATCGTGTTTCGCAAGGGCGCGGCAGGCGCGCCGGCGCAGATCCTGCTGGTGGAGCGTTCGGCCCAGTTGCGTTTTGCCGGCGGCGCCACGGTGTTTCCCGGTGGCAAGGTGGATGCGGCCGATCATGCCTTGGTCGCGCAAGGGCCTGGCTGGGCATCCGGGCTGGATGCAGATGATGCCGCCGCGCGCGTGGCCGCCGTGCGTGAAACGCTGGAAGAAACCGGATTGCTCGTGGGCCTGGCGCCTGCCCGGCCGGATGCCGCCGCGCTCGATGCGTCGGGCGCGCAGCAGGCCCGGGCGATCTTGGCGCAGGCTGGGAGCATGGCGCCAGTGCTGGCGCACTTTGGCTGGCAGCTGGATCCCGCCGCCCTGGTGCCATGGGCGCGCTGGTGGCCGCGAGGGAAGCCGGGGCGCGTGTTCGACACGCGGTTCTATCTGGCTGACCTTGGCAGTGGCATGGTCGACCTTGCGGTGGACCGTACCGAAAACTGCCATCTGTTCTGGGCCAGCGCGGCAGAGGCGCTGGCTGCCGCCGCGCGGGGGGATATTCGCGTCATCTTTCCCACCCGGCGCAATCTTGAACGCCTGGCCCTGTTCGACGATTTCGCCACGGCCAGCCAGCACGCGGCGGCCCATCCCGTGGTGCCGATCGTGCCGCAAACCATTCTGCGCGATGGGGAGCCGTGGCTGGCCATTCCCGATGGCCATGGCTATCCCGTGTTGGGGGAACCCTTGGCCGAGGCGCACCGCGCTTGACCGGCGCCCGGCGCACTTGCATCCACATTCGAGAATATCCGGCGGCGTCAAATCGCCAAATCGGATAAGGGCATTTCCTGAGGGCAATACGTATACCCCCCGATGCCCCGGCGCAGGCGGCAGTAATCTGGCGGGCGTAAAACCCGGGTGGAGGTAATCCCCCATGCCCGTTTTACAGCCGCGTCACAGCATCCTGCCCGATCCGCCACCGGCCGATGATGCCCCGGTGCCACGGCTCGTGTCTGGCGAGGAAGATCCTGTTTTTTCACCCGTTCATGCGTTGCAGCAAGAACTGTTGCCGCTGGCGCGGGGCAATGCTCAGGCAGCGGACACGCTTTATCCGCTGTGGCTGCGGGTGGCGATCATTGGTGGCTCTTCGGCGTTCGCCTGGGCACTGATTATCTGGGGCGTGTTGCGCCTTCACTAGGTGATTCGCCGTCGCTGCGTCAGCTAACGAACCATCTCGGCTGTATCGCTCGCTGACGGCATCTGCGGGCTGTTCCTATCATCCCTGCCATGGACGCCGGATATGCGGCGTCGCCCGGTGTGGGGACCAGCTCAGGTGAATCATCAACACAATGTCGCTGCGCGACCCGAGGGTGTCCGCAATTCCGCCGGCACCTGGCATGGGCCGGCGCTTGCTTTCACCCCCGATCTTTCCGCGGCGCCGCGTGCAGCGCTGGCGCGCTGGCGCCACCCTGCGTCCGATCCGCGTATCGCGCGGGCAGAGGCGTGGACGCGCGCGATCGACGTGATCATGGCCTTTGGCGCACTTGTCGTGTTTCTTCCGCTCATGCTCGCCATCGCCGCGCTTGTGCGGTTTTCAGATGGCGGCCCGGTGTTGTTCCGCCATCGCCGGGTGGGAGCGGGCGGGCGTCACTTCGCCTGCCTCAAGTTTCGCTCGATGTGCGTGGATGCCGATGCGCGGCTGCGCCATGTCCTGGAAACCGATCCTGCCGCGCGTGCCGAATGGGAAGCGACGCACAAACTGCAAAACGATCCCCGGATCACGGCGGTTGGGCGGCTTCTGCGCAAGAGCAGCCTGGATGAACTGCCCCAGCTCATCAACGTTCTGCGTGGCGATATGAGCTTGGTGGGGCCGCGGCCGATCGTTGATGCCGAAGTCGTGCGCTATGGGCGCCATTTTGCCGCCTATTGCGCGGTGCGGCCTGGGGTGACCGGCCTGTGGCAGGTGGCGCGCCGCCACGATACCACGTATCGCCGCCGCGTGGCCTGTGACCGGCTCTATCGCCGGGCCCGCTCGTTGCGGCTCTATTTCCGCATCCTGATCCTGACAGTGCCGAGCGTAATTCTGGCGCGCGGCGCGTATTGACGGATTGGGCAAGCCGATCGTTTAACGGAAAACGCAAACGGGAGAAGCGCCAGCTGGTGCTTCTCCCGTCACGCGTAAGTAAACGACAGCAACCAAGAACGCTCGGTGAATTATGTTCTGATCAAAAGATGAGCAGCGCCAGTCCGATCCAGAAAACCTGGCTCAACGCCAAGCCGATCAGCAATCCCTTGGCGGCGGCGGTGCCTTCGCCAGCAGGGGCATCATGGAACGAGACGAAACCATCTTCGCGGAAAGACTGAGTAGACATCCTGCAACCCTTTTAACCAGTGTTCTTGGCCTTGGCGGCAGCAACCGCCGTTACCAAATTCAAACGCGTTTCAGGGCCAGCTTGTTCCCGCTTCGCTCCTGTTGATACGGCCGTTGATAAGGGCGTTTTTCCCGTCCCGCCTGACCGTCCTGCAAAGGCTTTTCATAGCAGCGATTGGTTGTAAACCCGTGAATACCACCGTTTTTACACACGATTGCAGCGCAACAGGTCCGCTGTTGCGTCGCACGGGGCGGCCATGGGTATGATGACTTTGGTTCTTGCTGCGCTGCACCCGGTCTGCGTTGCACTGCAACGTTGATGATGGTTTGACAGCGCAGCCAAGGCGAATGGCGCGCGCGCGTGCCGACATGTCGGCTTTGCTGTCGTTAAACTGAAACAAAAACAGCGGTCTGACGGGGGGCTTGGAGGGTTGTTGAGATCGCATCAGTTGCGCTGGGCCGAGGCACAGGTGCGACCGGCTGCAAAACTCCGCGCCGTAACGCCGGTGGTGTCGATTTTGCCGGTGCGAAGATGCCGAAATGGCACCATGGCGTGGCAAACCCGTAGCAGGCGGCAGGCCGATTTCTTGCACTGCAAAAATGCAATTTTTTCGATGAATTGCGCCGACGTGGCGATTTTGCCCGGCTCCCGCCCTACAATCCACGCGGCTTAGTCTCTCGGTAACGGAGCCAACGCGCGTGGACCGGCTGCATCGCGGTCTTACGACGTAGGGGAAATCCACCAGGGGGACCGCGTCAGAGCATGCTGCGAATCCATGTTGCCATCGCCACCGTTGGCCGCGCCAGCCTGGCGCGCCAGACGATCGATCTTCTTGCCGGGCAATCGCGGCAGCCCGATGGCGTAATCGTCGTCGGCGCGGCGCAAGCCGATCTTGCCGGTGTCGCGGATAGCCCGCTGACGCCCGAACTGGCCGTGGCCGAACGTGGCCTGTGCCGCCAGCGCAACCGCGCGCTAGATTTGCTCGCGGGCCGGACCGACGTGGTGATCTTCTTCGATGATGATTTCGTGCCCGCGCCTGATTACCTGGCGGCGGTCGAACGCCTGTTTCTCGCCCACCCCGATGTGGCCGGGATCACGGGCAATCTGGTAGGCGATGGTGTGCGCCACGGCGGCTATGGCATTGCCCAGGCCCAGGCGATGATCGCCGCGCAAACCCTGCTGCTCGATCCGGCGATCATCCCGCGCGAGGCTCTCTATGGCTGCAACATGGCGCTGCGCATGGCCCATGTCGGCAATCTGCGCTTTGACGAGGCGCTGCCGCTGTATGGCTGGCAGGAGGACATCGATTTCACCATGCGCCTGTCCCGGCACGGGCGGCTGGTATCCACCGGGCTGGTTTCGGGCGTGCACCTGGGGGTGAAGGGCGGGCGCACCTCGGGCCGGCGCCTGGGCTATTCGCAGGTGGCCAACATCGTCTACCTGCGCCGCAAGGGCACCATGCCCGGCCCGCTCGGGCGCAAGTTGTTGTGGCGCAATGTCCTGGCCAACCTGCTGCGTGCGCCGTTTCCCGAGCCCCATGTCGATCGCTGGGGACGCCTGCGCGGCAATGCCCTGGCGCTGGCGGACCTGTGGCGGGGGCGGATCGATCCGCGCAAGATCGAAAGCATGTGATCCGGTGCGAACGATCGCATTCAATGGCAAGTTTCGCGCCGGCAAGCACAATGGGGTGTGGCGCGTTTCGGATCGCCTGATCCGCGAGGTGGACAGCCTGCTGGCCGCCATGTCTTCCGCTGCTCGCCCCGATGTGCGGCTGATCGTGCCCGCCGGGTGCCCGGCGGCCGATCCCTATGCGGCCATCCGGGTGGAGGAAGACGTGCACGGCCCCAGCCAAAGCTGGGAGCAGCGCCGCCTGCCGGCGCTGGCGCGGGGCAGCCTGCTGGTCAACCTCGCCAACCTGGCGCCGGTGCTGCATCGGCCCAAGATTACCATGCTGCACGATGCGCAGTTCTGCCGGCCAGACTGTTCCTATCCCTGGCGCCAGCGCATGGGCTATCGCCTTCTGGCGCCGCTCATGGCCCGGTCCAGCAACCTGGTGCTCACCGTGTCTGACTATTCGCGCCGCGATCTGGCCGGATATGGCGTGATCGGCGCCGGGCGCGTGGAAATCGTCCACAACGGCGCTGATCATATCCTTGAAGTGGCGCCCGATCCTGCGGCTCTGCCGCGTCTGGGCCTGGCGCCGGGCGAATACCTGCTGATGTTTGGCAGCGTAAAGGCCTACAAGAACAATGCCGTGGTATTCGAAGCCCTCGAACTGGCCAATGCCGCGCACCGTGCGGGGCAGGGTTGGCCACCGCGCCGGCTGGTCATCGTTGGGCCTGGCCGCGATGTCTTGCTGGCGGCGGGCCTGCGCCCCCCCGCTGATGCCGTGTTTGCCGGGGGCTGCGACGATGCGGCGCTACGCGCGCTGTATGAAGGCGCCCAGGCGCTGCTGTTCCCTTCGCGGACGGAGGGCTTTGGCCTGCCGCCGGTCGAGGCGATGCTGTGCAACTGCCCGGTCATCGCCGCGCCCTGTGGCGCCGTGCCGGAGGTGTGCGGCGCGGCGGCCTTGATGGCCGACCCCGATGATCCCACGGCCTGGCTGGATCAGATCGCCGCGTTGGAACAGGCCGATACGCGCGCCACGATGGTGGCGGCCGGGCTGGCCCGTGCTGGCCGCTACACCTGGGCAGGCGCGGGGCGCACGCTGCTCGATCTGTTGATCGCCTGCGCGGCATGAGGCGGGCGATGAACGAGGCTTTTTCTCCCCCCGTCCACCGCGGCCTGCCTATGCGGATCGCCGCGTGGTGGCGCGGGGGCAGTTTCACGGCGGTGATTGCCATGGCCGCGCGGGCAAGCAGCCAGTTGGCGCTGCTCGGCGTGACGCTGGTGGCCACGCGCACCCTGGCACCGGCCGATTTCGGCGTATTCGCGATTGCTGCCGCGTTCCTCACGCTCTCGCGTACCATGCTCTACACCGGGCCGTTCGAATACGTGCTCAAGGCACCCGAGGCAGACAGCGCCACCGTCGCCAGCGCGGGCCTTGTCGCCAACGTCATCGTCGCGCTGGGCTGGGTACTCCTGCTGTGCGGCTGTGGCCTGGCCGCGCCGTTGGTGTTTCGCGGTTCGGGCGTGGCCCTGCTGCTGTTCTGCCTTGCCCCGTCCAACCTGCTGGCGGCCCTGGCCGGTTGGGAAGAGGCTATGCTGCTGCGCGGCCAGCAGGTGCGCCGCTATTACGCGATTACCGTGATCACGGAAATTGCCGCTGGCCTGGGCGCTGCCGTCTTGCTGCTGATGGGTTGGGGCCTGTGGGCGCTGGTGGCGCAGGTCTATGCCCGGCTGGCGATCTTCATCGTGGCCTATCGTGCCGTTCTGGTGCTTCCCCGCCTGGCCAGGCCTTCCGCGCAGGAAACCTGGCGCGTGCTGGCGTGGTCTTGGAGCCGGTATGGTTCTGTCATGGTCGGTTTCCTGGCCAACTACAGCGGAGACCTGCTGCTGGGCGCGGTGTTTTCGCCGGCGGCCTCGGGCCTTTATCGTGCCGGGAATCGCGTGGTTTCCGCGCTCGCCGATATGTTCGTGCAGCCGGCCGGGCTGCTGGTCACCACCGGCCTTGCGGCAGAGCGGGCGCGGGGCAGGGCGGGCGATGGCAGCTGGTTGCGGCTGTCTGGGCTGTTCGGCGCGCTGTGCTGGCCGGCGCTGGCAGGGCTTGCCGTTGTCGCTGACGAGATTGCCCCGGTCATGCTGGGGCCGGCCTGGCGCGGGGCCGGGCCGATCATCGCGGTGTTTTGCGCAGCACGCATGGCGGCCTTGCCGATTGCGGTGGCCTCGGCCGTGCTGGTGATCGAGGATCGACAGCACCGGGTGCTGTGGGTCCAGTCCGTGGCAGCGGTTGCCACGGCCGCGCTCACGCTGGCGCTGGCCAGCCATGGTCCGATCGCGGCGGCCCTGGCCACCACGCTGGTCGCACTGGGCTGGGCGCTCGCCCTGGGCGTGGCGGCATGGCAGGCGCGTCCCTTGGCCGGCGCGGCGCTGGGCGATCTGGCGCGGCTGGTGCTGTGGCCCACGCTCGCCACGCTCGGCTCGGCCTGGGGCGCGCGCCTGGTGGCGCTGCACTGGCACCTCAACCCCGGGCAGACCCTGGCCGTGGTCATTCCCGTAGGCCTTGCTGGCTGGGCGCTCTCGCTCCATGCGGTGCGGCGGCCCTTCCGCGCTGGCCTCGCCGCGCTTTCTGCCCGCCAGGCCTAAGACGACGTGGCAAGATTCGAATGCCCAGGATCGCTTATTTGAGGACATGCTGGCGTTTTGCACAAGCAGAACAGCTGGACCCCGGATCAAGTCCGGGGTGACGAAAAAATATAAATGAAGTAAAAACTTATCGTCACCCCGGACTTGATCCGGGGTCCAGCTTGATAACGTGCACCATGCCTGCAATCACTGCGCAACGGCAGCCAACCACCAGTTTTAGTCGTTCCCGAACCGCTGATTTTGCCTACGCGCCCTTGTTCACGCCGTGGCTATCCACGCGGCGGCGGCCTGCATCACGGGGTCAGTTCCGGCGGCGATCGTGGCGGCGGTTTGCGGCACCAGGTGATCGGGCATGATGCCGGCGTCGGGCTGCGGCGTGAGCGGGAAATAACCGATCAGCGGCAGGTCGAACTCGATGCCGCTGCTTGGCAGGCGCGTGAAGAAAAAGCCACCGCCGTTGATGCCACGGCGGTTGCCGCCGGTCGGCTCGCCAAACAGGGTGATCTTGCCGCTGGCGCGCGCCGCGCTGATAAACCCGAACGTGGCTGAACTGTTGGCCGGCCCGATCAGCGCGGCCACCGGCACGGTCAGCCGCTTGGCAGCGGGCCGGACCGGTTGCGGCGCATGGGTTTGCGGCAAGGCGATCCAGCCCTGGCCCAGGTCTGCGCCGCCCTCGCCAATGTGGCGATAGCTGTCGTCCCACGTCGAAACATGATCGGCGAGGCTGGCGGGCACGGTGCGAAATCGCACGCGGCCGCTGAATGGCCAGTTCATGACATCGCGATCGACCAGGCGCGCCAGGATCTGATCGCCGCAATCATCGCCTCCTTCGTTGCGCCGGATATCGATGATCAGGCCGCGGGCGTGCGCTGCATCGTCAAGCCGGTCTGCCAGCCAGCCGCGCCAATCCCATTTGCTGTTCCACATGCCCCAGTCGGGCATGGTCAGCACGGCAATGCCATCGCTGCGCACTTCGTAGGTCCAGCGCGGTGCGTCGCTGTTTGCGGGCAAGCGGAGCATACTGGCGCGCCGGGCGGCGAGGCCGATCGCGGGCACCTCGATCCGGGTGTGGCGCCCATCGGGCAGGATGGCGTCGAGCGCGTGGCGCCCGGTTGCGGGTGGCAGCAGCAGGCCCTGAAACACGTCGAAGGTTTCGATAGTGGCGTCGCCACGAATACCGAGCAGAGAGCGGCGCTTGGCATCGTTGTGCCCATCGGCGCGGACATAGGGCATCAGCCGGGCCAGGATCTGCCCGCTCGGCACCCCGTTCACCGCGGTGATCTGCGTGCCACGCGGCAATGCCCCGGTGCCGGTGTGATCGGCGGTGACGACCATGGCCGCGCCGATCCATTCGAAATGAAACGGCAGCCGCGTCGGCCGGTCGAACAGCGCCTTGGCCACGGCATCTGACTGGTTGAAGAAATTGGCATAGCTGTGCCCGCAGCGCAGCGTCGCCAGCAGTCGTGACAAGGCAAGATAGCACCGATCAAGATTGCCCGCGTCCAGCCCCGCGCCATAATCCTGCGCGAACCGGTCAAGGTTCCGGGCCAGTTCTGCGGGAGAAAGATAGCGGTCGCGGCCGGGATGGATCGCCAATGTCGCGCGCAACACGGCCATATCGGCTTCCAGGGGGGCCTGTGCCGCGTGGGCAGATGGCGCGGGGCACAAGGGCAGCGCCGCCAAGCCCGCCAGCACGCTGCGGCGCTCCATCATATGCTTCCCCTCAACCAGTCGTGATCGTGCGTCGGGTGTATCGGATTTTTACGGGGCCGTCTTTGCCGGTGTTTGCTCTGGCACGCGGCACGCCCAATTGGGCAGGCGCGATCAGGGCACCGCTGGTTTTGTGCGCGCAGGCGACTGCCCCACGATAAAGCGCGCGACAAGGCGGCGCGTGGTGGCGACCGGAACACCTGCTTTATCGGTAATGACCGCCAATTTCCCGCTTCCGGCCAGGGTTTTGCAAGCGGCCCTGGCGAGCGGCGGAGAGAGAGTTTCGGTTGCCAGCGGCTGTGTCCTGGGGGCGGCCACGCATGCGCCGGGCGTGCCGTCTGCCGCCACGAACTGGGCGACCGCCACACGCGCGCGATCCGCTATTCCGGCTGGCAAGCCGGCGACGTAAACGTCCAGATCGACCTGGTCTGGGCTCTTGGCGTTGGTCAAGTTGTCGATCGTATAGCTGATCCAGGTGCGATAGACCCCATAGACTGGCTGACCTTCGGCATCGCGCGCTGGTTCAAAGCGCGCGCGCCGTTTGATCAACGCGCATGTCACGGCCGCGGGGGGCTTCTCGGCAAAGCCAGGCCCATGCACAAAGCCGATCATGCGGCAGGATTCGGTTAGGCCAGCGGGGTTGACCACCACCTCCATGTTGACCATCGCGCTTTGCAGGGCCTGTGTCATGCGGCTTGGATAATCGTCGGCCGTGACAACTCTTTCGCCGTGGATCAGATCTGGCGCGGCGAGGCCAAGCGCAAGTGCAGCAAGCAAAACTGGCATCCACGCTCTCCACTGGAACCATGCCCAGTGTTATGCCGTTATGGCGCCCTTGCCAACGGCGCCTATTCGCCCAGCAATTGCTTGCGCAGACGGGTCTTCACCAGTTTCGCCTCAAGGATGCGGCCGATCACATAGAGCACGGCGAAGAAGCTGGCAAAGACATAGGCCGATGTCGGGGAGTAGCGATCGCCCTTGCGGTCGGGCTTCTTGCCGTCCTTGTCAGGCGCGGGGGCGCCCAGGGCCTTGTCGATGGGGTTCATCGGCAGGACGCGGTCCTTGCTGGCGTCTTTCTTCTTGTCGGCCTTGGCCTTTTCCGCCGCTTCGGCCGCCGGTTTCTGCCAATGACCAACCGCGATGGTCAGTTGGGCAAAGGCCAGGAACAGCAGAGGTGCCAGAAAGCACAGCAGGAGCGCGCGGCTGATCAGGTGATAGCGCAGCACCAGGCCGGCGCTGCCCTGTTCCACCTGCAGCACGCCGTTTTCGAACACGGCCAGCTTGTCTTGCGCGGCGGGATCAACCTTGCTGAAGCGCAGGGCATCGGCGGCGCGCTGCTGGCTGGTGCCGGGTTGGCGCAACAGCGGTTGCAGCTTGGCAAAGGCTTCGTCGCCGGTCTGGCCGGCGGGCAGGTCCAGGCTGCCGCGCACATGCCAGATCCAATCGATGAAGCGCAGATTCACAGGCGCTTTCCGGTGGGCGTGGTGGGGGGCGCTGCCGGCGAGGGAGGCGGTGCTGCTGCTCATTCCCGGATCACTCGGCCGGAACGGCGGTGGTGGTGGCGGGGCGGGCAAACTTGGCCTTGATCGTGCGCCAGCCATCGGTGAACGGGTAGGTCATCTGTTCGCGAATGCTCATGCGGCGGCCGCCTTCCATGCCCAGCAGTTCGGCTTCGCCATCGACGCAGGTCCCGAACATGCGATCGATGAAAATATAAGTATTGGTGAAGTTGCTGCGGCTGGCCTCAAAGTCCTGAGAATGGTGCAGGCTGTGATGTTCGGTGGTGTGGAACAGGAAGCGCCACCAGCGCGGCGAATTGAACCGGACGTTGATGTGCTGATAGCTGCCCACCGCCATGCCCATTGCCCCGGCCAAAAGGAACGCGCGCGGCACGAAATCGAAGAAGCCACCCACGCCCAACCCGATCAGGAACAGCTCGACCGGATTGCCCACCGCGCCCTTGTTGATGTTGAGCTGGGTGATGTAGTGGTGCACCGAATGGGGCAGCCACAGCGGATACCAGTTGTGCATGCCACGGTGCATCCAGTATTGCCCGAAATCGAAAATGAACGAAATCAGGAAGGCCTGCACCAGTATCGGCAGCGTGATGAACCAGTTGAACTTGTCCCAGTGCAAGGCATCCTGGATCGCGCCGACCATCACGTCCGAACCGATGAAGCCATCGACCAGGCGCAATACAGTGTAACCCAGGCCAACATAGAACAAGTCGGTGGTGACTTCCTTCCAGGTTAGCTGCCAGCTTTCGTGGCGGGGAAAGAAGAACTCCATCGCCATCAGCAAGACACGGAAGCCGATGCCGATGCCAATCGCTGTGGATGCCTTGGCGATCGAGTTCGGCGCATAGTACCAGAACAGGATCATCGCGAAGAGCACGGTAGGCTGAAACCAGGTGAAGAACAGGCGCTTGAACGGGCCGCCTTCCACCCGCGGGACGTTTTCCCAGCCCACCGTCACCGGTGCCTGGGTGCCTATCCGCCGCTTGCCGACCAGAACGCCTTCCATAAGCCTGACCTCGTAATACTTGGGTACCCGGTCTAGTAATACTAATTGAAGACATGGTAATACGGATCGAATGCTTCGTCTATACCATATTGCACCTGCTTATTGACTAAATCACCCGGTAAAACCAGCATTTCGGCCGATTTGCGGGCCAGGCGATGGTGCGATGCACCGCGAGGCGCAGGTGGCCGCAGCGGCGCTGGCGACCAGCCAGCCCGATTCGCGACAGGAAATGAACTTGCCTCCACGGCGTTTCCCGCCCAGACCGGCGCCCCCCGGAGGGGCAGAGAAAGGGCACGGCGATCATGCCAAGGTTGCAGGACAAGACATGCGTGGTCACCGGCGCTGCCAGCGGCATTGGCCTGGCCATCGCCAGGCAGTTTCACGCCGAGGGGGCACAGGTGATCCTGACCGATTGCGACACCGCTGCCGGCAGTGCTGCGGCCGCCGCGATCGGCTGCCGGTTCGCCGCGCTCGATGTGCGGGACGAGGGCGATTGGGCCGCGCTCGCCATGCAGGCGCCAGTGATCGATGTGCTGGTCAACAATGCCGGGGTCACTGGTTTCGAGCATGGCGCCGTGGCGCATGATCCCGAACACGCCAGCCTGGCCGACTGGCGGGCGGTCCATGCCGTCAACCTTGATGGCACGTTCCTGGGCTGTCGCTATGCCATCGGCGCGATGAAGGGGCAGGGCAAGGGCTCGATCATCAATATCTCGTCGCGCTCGGGCCTGGTCGGTATCCCTTTTGCCGCCGCCTATGCCGCGTCAAAGGCGGCGGTGCGCAATCACACTAAGTCGGTGGCGCTCTATTGCGCGCAGGCCGGCTGGCAAATCCGCTGCAATTCGATCCATCCCGGTGCGATCCTGACCCCGCTGTGGGAGCCGATGCTGGGCACCGGCCCCGATCGCGACGCGCGCATGCGGGCGCTGGTCGCCGATACCCCGCTCAAGCGCTTTGGCACGCCCGAGGAAGTGGCAGCGCTCGCCGTGATGCTCGCCAGCGACGAGGCAACCTATGTGACCGGCGCGGAATTCAACATCGATGGCGGCCTTCTCGCCGGATCGGCGGCGACACCGGGGTGAGGTGGCAATGGGCGATCGGGATGGATACCACCCCGATCAATGCCCCGTGCCTCACCCGTCGACCTGTTCGCTCCACGCCAGCCACTGCGCTTCCACGCGGGCGAGTTCGGCTTCCAGGTCTTCGCGCAGCTTGCCCATGGCGCCCAGGTTCATGCCCTTGAGCTGCCCGGTTGCCTTGGCCGGATCGGCGAGGGCGGCATCGATGTCGGCGATGCGGGCCTGCAGCTTGGCCATGTCCTTTTCGGCCTTGGCAATCTGCTTGCCCAGCTCGCGGCGCGCCTGCCATGCCGCCTGGGTGGCAGCCTTCTCCGCCTCGGTCTTGGGGCTCGCGGCTGGCTTGGCAGCGGCATCAGCCTTGGGCTGGTTCCGGCCCAGCACGAAGTCGATGTAATCCTCCATGCTGCCATCATAGGGCACGGCTGCCCCGTCATCGACCAGCACCAGGCGGTCTGCGGTCAATTCCACCATGTGGCGGTCGTGGCTGATCAGGATGACTGCACCCTGATAGGCGTTGAGCGCCTGGACCAGCGCCTCGCGCGCATCGACATCAAGGTGGTTGGTCGGTTCGTCGAGGATCAGCAGGTGCGGCGCATCGCGGGTGACGAGCGCCAGGGCGAGCCGCGCGCGTTCCCCGCCTGAAAGGCGCGAAACTTCGGTCGTCGCCTTGTTGCCGGAAAAGCCGAACCGACCCAGCTGGGCGCGCACGGCGGCCTGGGTCTTGCCCTCCATGGCGCGGGTCATGTGCAGCAGCGGGGTGTCGCTGCCGGCCAGTTCTTCCACCTGGTATTGCGTGAAATAGCCGATGGCGAGCTTGCCCGAGGTGGTCATGCCGCCTTCCATCGCCGGCAGTTGCCCGGCGAGCAGGCGCGCCAGGGTGGTCTTGCCGTTGCCGTTGCGGCCCAGCAGGGCGATGCGGTCATCGGGATCGATGCGCAGGTTCAGCCGCTTGAGGATCGGCTGGCCGGGGGCATAGCCCACCGCCGCCATGTCCAGCGTGATGAGCGGCGGGCGCAGTTCATCGGGGCTCGGGAAATCGAACGTCAGGCTGGGGTCTTCCAGCATGGCCACCACCGGCTGCATCTTGGCCAGCATCTTGGCGCGCGATTGTGCCTGCTTGGCGGTAGAGGCGCGGGCGCTGTTGCGGCGGACATAGTCTTCCAGCTTGGCGCGCTGGCTGGCCTGGGCGGCCTGGGCCGCAGCGGCCTGCGCCGCGCGTTCGGCGCGCTGCCGCTCGAAACTGTCATAGCCGCCGGGATAGAGCGTGACCTTGCCGCCCTGCAGGTGGAGGATATTGTCCACCACGTTGTTGAGCAGGTCGCGCTCGTGGCTGATCACGATCAGCGTGCCGGGATAGCTGCGCAGGAAATTCTCCAGCCACAGCGTCGCTTCCAGGTCGAGGTGGTTGGACGGTTCGTCAAGCAGCAGCACGTCGGGCTGGGAAAACAGCAACGAGGCCAGCGCCACGCGCATCTTCCAGCCACCCGAAAAGCTGTCGAGCGGGCTGGCCTGCATGGCTTCGTCGAAACCCAGGCCAATCAGGATGCGCGCCGCCCGTGCCGGGGCGGTATAGGCGTCGATCGCGATCAGCCGCTCGTGCACGTCGGCCAGGCGGTCGGGGTCGGTGCAGGTGTCTGCCTCGATCAGCAGCGCGGCGCGCTCGGTATCGGCGGCCAGGACGGATTCGAATGGCGTGGCCGTGCCGGTCGGCGCTTCCTGCGCGATATAGCCCAGGCGTGCGCGGCGCGGCATGTCGACGCTGCCTTCGTCAGGCTCGATCTCGCCGATCAGCACTTTCATCAGCGTGGATTTGCCCGCGCCGTTGCGCCCGATCAGGCCGACGCGTGCGCCGGTGGGAACGGTGGCCGAGGCGCGATCGATGATGGTGCGGCCGCCCAGGCGCACGGTGATGCCGGAAATGGTGAGCATGCCCGTGCGCCTAGCGGGCTGCGCCCGTCAGAACAAGCCGCGATAGGCCCCGCCATCCAGCGTCAGGCACTGGCCCGAGATATAGCCGGCCTGCGCCGCGCACAGAAACGCGCAGGCATCGCCGAATTCGTGCGGCTGGCCCACCCGGCCCGAGGGGCCGCGCGCACCGATGCGGGCATAGGCCTGTTCCAGCGTGATGCCCTCCTGTGCCACCTGCTGCTGCGCCAGCGAAGCCAGGCGATCGGTGTCGAACGGGCCGGGCAACAGGTTGTTGACTGTCACGTTGTCGGCCACGCAATCGAACTGCAAGACCTTAGCCATGGCCATCAGCCCGGCGCGCGCCGAAACCGACAGGCCCATTTCCGGCGCCGGCATCAGCACCTGGGCCGAGGTGATGTTGACGATGCGGCCAAACTTGCGCGCGCGCATGCCGCCTACCACCGCCTTGATCAGCGCCAGCGGGCTGAGCATGTTGGCATGCAGCGCTGCCAGGAAGTCGGCCTCTTCCAGCATGCCGAGCTTGCCGGGGCGCGGGCCGTGGTTGTTGTTGACCAGGATATCGGGATCGGGGCAGGCCGCGAGCAGCGCAGCGCGCCCTTCTGCCGTGTCGAGATCGCCCACCACCGCCATAACGCTGGCGCCGGTTTCGCGGGCGATCCGCGCTTGCGCCGCCTCAAGCCGGGCGGCGTCACGCCCGTTGATCCACACTTGCGCCCCTTCGCGGGCCAGGGCCGTGGCGCAGGCCAGGCCCAACCCCTTGGATGACGCGCAAACCACCGCCTTGCGCCCGTTGATGCCCAGATCCATCGCCTGTTCCTTGTGCCGGGGCGGGGGCTTTGTCGCGCCCGCCACTGTGGTCGCCGATATGCCGGCGGGTCTATCGCAAACAGCGTGGGGAACAAGCCGGGGCGATGATGCGTTCGCACAGCAGCCCAACCGCCCCATCCTTGCGCCGAAATGCGGGATACGGCTGCGGCGATCCGCCCTTCGCCCGTCATTCGATTGCCACACGGTGATATTTTGCTAATCGCCAGCCGGTGTTCTGCGTGAAACCATCCCATCCTGGCCGCGGGGTAGCAGCCCTGGCCCTTGCGCTGGCCTGTGCGGCCTGCGCCGTGCCCGCGCCGCGCGTGGTCGATCCCGGCCTGGCCCCGGCAGACGACGTGCGCGCCGATGCTACCCCATGGTGGACCCAGGCGGGTGACCCGGTGCTGGCCCAGGTCATTGCCCAGGGCCTGGCGCATGATGCGCGCCTCGCCTGCGATGCCTGGCAGTTGCAGGCGCAGGCCGATCGCCTCGCGGCGCGGCGCCGTCACCTTGGCGGACGGCTTACCGGCTTGATGGCCGGAGAGCGCGTTGCCGATGGCGTGGCGCCCGGCGCCTATGCCCATGCCGCACTGGTCAATCGCCGCGCTGCCGCCATGGCTGAGGCCTATCTTGCCGTGCGCCTGGCCCAGGCGCGCCTTGCCGCAAGGCGCAGCGCTGCCGCGCCTTGGCAGGACAACACCGAAATTGCCCGCTTCCGCCGCGAGGCCGGGCTGGTTTCGGCAATCGACGGCGCGCTTGGCGGCGTGATGGTCGATCTCGATGCCGATGCCGTCACCCAGGCCGAAACCGATGTGTCGCAGGCCATGGCGCACCTGGCTGAGGAAACCGGCCTTGCGGGCGATGCGCTGGTTGCCCTGATGGGGCAGGGCGGCACCGTGCCGGCGTTCACCGATATTGCCACGCCCGATACCCGCCGCGCTGGCGTGATGCTGGTGCGCCAGGAGCAGGGCCAGGCGGTGGTTGCCGGCACGACCTCGGTCGATCAGGCGCGCGCCGCCCTGGCCAGCGCCACGGCGGCCAATGCCGAAGACATGGATAGCGCGGCCAAGGCGCTGGAGGCGGCGCGCCAACTTGCCCAGGCGAGTGCACGCACTTTGGCGCAGGCCGATCGCACCGTGCGCGATGCCCGCGCCGGCTATCGCGCTGGCGCTGAACCCTTTGCCACGCTCTATGTGGCCGAAGCCTCTGCGCTGGCTGCTGGAGAGGCCGATGCCACGGCGCGGGCCGGGCTGGCGCGCGCGCAGGTGCGGCTGTGGACAGCCCATGGCCTGGGCTGGACCGCCGCCGATCTTGCCCCGGCGGCTCCGGCCCAGGCGCCATCGCAATGCCCGGCAACGCCATGACCGATGGCGATCTCGATGCCTTTCTCGGCGCCCGCCCGCGCGCCGGGCTGGCGCGCTGGGGCATGGTCCTGGCGCTACTGGTGGCCGGCGTGGCGGCGTTCTGGCTGCTGCTGCGCTTTGTCGATGGGCCGGACATGCCCTATTACAGTGTACCACTGGAACGCGGCAGCCTGACCCCGGTGATGAGCGCGAGCGGAACCCTGCACGCGGAGGACGAAGTGATCCTGCGCGCGCCCGAAGGCGGCGTGGTCCACAGCCTGCTCGGGCCGGGCGATGGCGTGGTCCGCACCGGCCAGCCGATCGCCGTGCTTGATACCGCGCCGCTTCAGGCCGCGCTCGCCAGTGCCGAGGCCACCCGCGCGGCGGCCGAAGGCACGCTGCTGGCGGCCCAGTCCGATCTCGATGGCGCCAGTGCCCGGCTCGATCGTTATGAGGGCGTGTGGCGCAAGTCTGGCGGCCGGGTGCCTTCGGTGAACGAAATGGACGGCGCCCGCGCCGAACTTTCGCGCACGGCAGCGGCTCTTGCCAGTGCCACGGCGGCCCTGGCCAAGGCGCGCAACGATGAAGTCCTGGCGCGCCGGCAACTGGCCGATGGCACGATCCGCGCGCCGTTCGATGGCGTGGTTGTCTCGCGCGCGGTGGCGCCGGGGCAACTGGTGGCGCCAGGCACGCCACTTCTGTCGCTTGCCACCGGGCTCGATCGCCTGGTGGTGACGGTGCCGCTGCCGACGGCCGATGCCCAGCGGCTGGCCACCAATGCCCGCGCCCATGTGCTGTTGGCCGGCATGGCCGACAAGGTGCGTACCGCGCGGCTGGTGCGGATCGATCCCACCGACGATACACGTGGCCTTGATCGCCTGGCGGTCTTCGCGCTCGATCCGCCGGCCGCCGGCGATGGCGCCATGGTGCAGTTGCGCCCGGGCATGGCGGCCACGGTGGAAATCGACCTGCCTGCGCGCGAAAAGGTGCTGCTCGTGCCCAATGCCGCGCTGGGCTTTACGCCCGATGGCGTGCCGCCGCGCCGTAGCACGGTCTATATCCTGTCAGACGACAACGAACCGCGCCAGGTGGCGGTGGCCACGGGCGCCAGTGACGGCAAGCGAACCGAAATCCTGGCGAGCGGGCTGGAGCCCGGCGTTCAGGTGATCATCGGGCGGCGCGCTGGCCCGTCCAAGCCGTGACAGGACGAAACCCAGGCGGGGCAGGCCGTGGAACGCGCCAGCTTTCCGCCGAAACCGAACGACGGGGGCTGCGTTAGGCAGGCATGATCGATCCTTCGAACCCTTCCGATGCCACCGCCGGCGCGGCTGTGTCGCGCCGCGGTTTTGCCACGATGGCGCTTACCCTGGCAGGCCTGGCGGCGCTGCCGGCGCGGCTTTTGGCCCAGGGCGCGGCGGGCAATTTCGGCCCGGCCCAGCCATTTTCATGGGATATTCTGGTGGCCCGCGCTCAGGCGTCCGCGCGCCGCCCCTATGCGGCCCGCACCGCCTCGCGCCGGGCCGCGCCGACATTCGATGATGCCGCGCGGCTGACCTATGGCGAGGCACAAAGCCTGCCGGGCCACGTGCGCCTGTTTCCCACGCGGCTGGAAACCGCGCCCTTTGCCGTGGGCATCAACGTGGTCTCGGCCGGGCAGGCGCGCCCGCTGATCAACACGCAAGGATTGTTCGGCGCGGCGCAGAATGTCGATCCCGCCGGCTTTCGCGTGATGCATGCCGATGGCCATGGCGATTGGCTGGCGTTCTTGGGCGCATCCTATTTCCGCGCGGCGGGCGAGAAAGACCAGTACGGCCTTTCGGCGCGGGGCATTGCCGTCGATACCGGCACAATGCCCGGGGCGGAGGAATTTCCCGAATTTACCGCGTTCTGGATCGAGGATCTGGGCGGGCCGGAAGGGCGCCAGCGCCTCGTGATCCATGCCCTGCTTGAGGGGCCGTCGCTGACTGGGGCCTATGCCTTCGATACCCGCCAGACCGAGGCGGGCGTGGTGCAAGAGGTGAAATCGGCCCTGTTCCTGCGCAAGGACGTGGCGCGGCTAGGCATCGCGCCGATGACCAGCATGTTCTGCTTTGACGAGGCGACCAAGATGGATCGCCGCGACTGGCGGCCCGAAGTGCACGATTCCGACGGCTTGGCCATCTGGATGGCCGATGGCGAGCGCATCTGGCGCCCGCTGGAAAACCCGCCAGAGCCGCGCACCAACACCTTTCGCGCCAACTCCCTGCGTGGCTTTGCCCTGGTCCAGCGGGATCAGGCGTTCGATCACTATCAGGATGACCTGGCCTTCTACGATCGCCGGCCATCTTTGTGGGTAGAGCCGCAGGGTGATTGGGGCGCGGGTGCGGTTGTGCTCTATGCCTTTTCGACGATCTCGGAAAACGTCGACAATGTGGCGGCTTTCTGGCTCAGCGATCGGCCGGCCAAGGCCGGCCAGCGCCAGGATTTTGCCTATCGGCTGACCTGGACCAACCGCGATCTGGCCGCCAATGCCAATGCCCGCTGCATCAAGGTGTTTGCCGGGCCGGGCGGCGTGCCGGGCGGTGATCCGATCCCCGGTGCCACGCGCTATGTCCTCGATTTCCAGGGCGATTCTCTTGAAGGCCTTAACCGCAGCAGCGGTGTCACGGCCGAACTGGACTTGCCGCCAGAGGCCGTGCTGCACAAGGCGGTCGGCCCGGTCGCCGGGCGGGAAAAGCAATGGCGCGTGACGCTCGATATCAAGACGCAGGGGCTCGCCGCGCGTGAATTTCGCTTGTTCTTGAAGCGCGGCGGCGGCGCGCTCAGCGAAACCGTGATCAAGGCGATCCAGCCATGACGGACCGCGCTGCGCCAGGTGGCCAGCCGCCGCTGCTCCCGGCCGAAGCGCCGCTCGACATGCCGGTGCAGCGCCTGTTCGGCAATGCCCCGGCACGGCGCGAAGTGGAAACGCGCCCTCACGGCCTGCTGGTCAAGCGCTGGCTGCTCATCGCGCTGACGGCGGTGTTGGGCCTTGCTGCGTCGAGCGAGGTGCGCGTCGCCTTTTCGCGCGATGGCCTCAATGCCATCGAGGTGGCGCTGCTCGTGTTCTTCGTGCCGCTGTTCAGCTGGGTGGCGTTCGGCTTTGTCAGTTCGACGATCGGCTTCATCCAGCTGATCAGCGGCGCGCATCCCGGCTTTGTGCCGGTGCCATCGCCCGCTGCCAGCCTGGCCCATCGCACTGCCGTGCTGATGCCGGTCTATAACGAGGATGTCGACGCGGTGTTCGCCCGCGTAGAGGCGATGGCCTTCGCCATCGATCGGTCGGGCGGGGCGCCATGGATCGATTTCTTCGTGCTCAGCGATTCCAGCGCATTGCATGGCAAACGCGAAGAGGCGGCGTGGGCCGAACTGGCCGCGCGTGCGCCGATCGCGGTCTATTATCGCCGCCGCGAGGAAAACACCGCCCGCAAGCCCGGCAACATTGCCGAATGGGTCCGCCGCTTTGGCGGGGCCTATGAAAACATGCTGGTGCTTGACGCCGATAGCGTGATGACCGGCGACGCCATCATCGGCTTGGCCTCGCTCATGGAGGCACGGCCGTCGATCGGCCTGCTCCAGACCGTGCCGATGATCACCAATGCGCGCACCCTGTTCCAGCGCTGGATGCAGTTTGCCAGCGAGGCCTATGGCCCGATCGCATCGGCCGGGCTGCTGTGGTGGAGCGGGGCAGAGGCCAATTTCTGGGGCCACAACGCGATCGTGCGCACCCGCGCCTTTGCCGAAAGCTGTGGCCTGCCCGATCTGCCGGGCAAGCCGCCGTTCGGCGGCCATATCCTCAGCCACGACATGGTCGAATCCGCGCTATTGCGGCGGCGCGGCTGGGCCGTGCACATGGTGATGATCGGTGGCAGTTATGAAGAATATCCGCCCACCATCGTCGATCATGCGCTGCGCGATCGCCGCTGGATGCAGGGCAACCTCCAGCACTTGCGCCTGATCGGTGCCTCGGGCCTCGCCAGTACCAGCCGGTTGCACCTGCTGATTGGCGCCTCTGCCTATCTTACCTCGCCGGGTTGGCTGCTGCTGCTGCTCGCCACGATTGCCCAGGTGGCCATGGCGCGCATCGGGGGCGGCATCGAAGGCAATGTCCTGATGACCGTGCCGCCGGGCGTTCTGGCGCTTACCGTGCTGCTGCTGTTCGGGCCAAAGGTGATGGGCCTGGTGTGGATTCTCGCCGACGCACGGCGCTGCGCGGCCTTTGGCGGGCCGTGGCGCGCGCTCCGCTCCGTCCTGGGCGAGCTGGTGCTGTCCACCCTGTTTGCGCCGGTGTCGATGCTCTTGCAGATCAAGGCATTGCTTGGCCTTCTGCTCGGCATTCCTTCGCAGTGGAACGCGCAAAACCGCGATGCTCAGGCCATTGCCGTGCGCGCGATCCTGCCGGCGATGCGCGACCATATCCTGCTCGGCCTGGCGTTTGCCGCCACCGTCTGGCTCGATCCCGTCACCGCGCTGTGGCTCTCGCCGATCACGCTGGGCCTGTTGACCGCCCCCTGGCTGGTCAGCCTGACCTCGCGCGAGGATCTGGGCGAAGCCGCCGCCCGACGCGGCCTGTTCCGCGTCCCCGCCCGCACCATGCGCGTGGGCCGCGCCGAAGTGCCCGATCCAGCGGCCGAGGCCGCGCCGGGTGGCATGGGTTCAGCGCAAGCGCAGCCGGTTTCGGCGAAGGCGCTGGGTGCGTAAGATAGAAGTAGGCTATATGGCTTGGGAAATCGCAGCATATAGCTGAAGTTGATCGACCGTTTTTCCACGCATCGCGCAAAAGAGGAAGCTGGACCCCGGATCAAGTCCGGGGTGGCTGTAAATTTTTACGTCGCTTATATTTTCTCGTCACCCAGGACTTTATCCGGGAGCCAGCTTGAAGATGCGACTTACAAATCAGGCATTGAAGTGAGTGAAATTTTTCTGATTTTTCTGCGTCATTTTCTTTTTTTTCGAACGCTTATGCCTGATCCGCGTGAGGACGTCATACCCGCTTCGCCGTTGCTAATCGCCTGGATTTCTCGTTACTGCGAGCCGGCTGATCCCACGAACGCTGCTGCGGCTGAACGCAAGCGTATCGCCGCTTGCTCAGCCGGCTTGTGGTTGTCTCGGCTTTGGAATGATTTCACACGAAGGCACGAAGAAGCCTCTTGTTATCTACCTTTGTGGCTTCGTGGCTTCGTGTGGAATTTTAGAAAAAGAGCGGCCCCGGCGATGGCGCGCCAAGTTCTTACAGCGTGCCGCCTCGCGAAGCCGACTGAAACGTCCGAGATTGGTGGGGAGCCACCATCAAAGTAGTGCCTTCGCTACATCCAGCAAAACCATCAGAATGATTCCAACGTACAAGACGAGCAAAGCACTGTACATTCCGCCAGTTATCCAAAAATTGGTCGGTGAATCTGCCCGAGATACCCTTGCACCTCTCTGCGGCATGATACCTGTTTTGAGGCCAACAAACAGTTGCCATCCAACAATTTGAGGGATGAAGAGAAAGCTCGTGCCTCCGACGAAAGCTCCCAATTGCTGAGGAAGCCAACCCAGAAATATCCACGGCAGAGCAGCAGCGATCAGCATCGCCGCCAAGAGGGCCAGCTTCTGTTTACCGTTCCATTCCCACCAAAGCATAATAGCAAAATACCAAACAAATTTATGTCGGCAACTGGGCGCAAACTGTCGTTTGGATTTATCCGCCAACGCAGTGCGCGATGGTGTGGCGCGACCTGTGTTTGCCAAGCGATCATTCGATCGCGCCGCTTTCTGTGCCTTACGCAGCAATCGGCTGTCACAGCGTTCCCCGGCTGCCCGTTAGTCCCGTTGCCTTAGCCTCGGCCCTCACTCCGCCGGCTGTGTCGAAAACGCCGGCTCGGGCATGACGCTGCCCAGTGCCATCGCCGGGGAAAGCTGCAAGGGGGGCAGACGACGCACAGGGCCGCGCCATGGGGTCAGGCGGGGCACGATCGGGCGCAGGGCCAAGGCGGCGCCGGTCAGGATGGCAAAGTCCGTTCCCGGATCGCAGGTGGGAGAGGACAGCGAGGCGACCACGGCATCGACCACCGCTGCCCACGCGCAGGCCGCGCCGGTGGACAGCGCCATGTCGGGCGAGGGGACATAGGTGGACAGCCGCGTCGGTTTGAACGCGCTGATCATGTGCACGATCATCGCCGTCGCGCCGATCAGGCCGGTGCAGCCGAGCACGGCGGTTGCCAGGCTGGACGAGCGGAAGCTGCCCGGCCCGATGCCGATGCCATGCGTGGCGACAAAGGCATGCCAGCCCTGCCAGGCCCAGAAGCCGCGCTGTTCGCCAGACAGCGATTGGCCCTTGTCCACCGTCATGTGGCGCAGCAGTTCCGCTGCATCGTTGACCAGAACCGGGTGGGCGATCATCAGCCCGGTGATCAGCACGATCATGGCCAGGCCCGCGCCGGCAATGATCAGGGCGCGATCGGCGGGCATGGCGCCCGGCAGCAGCAAGCTGCGCCCCAGCACCAGCGCGCCATAGATGCCCAGGCCGACATAAGCCGTGGTCGCCGTACTGCACAGCAGCGCCGCTGCCAGCACGAAGGCCGCCGGCCCTGTGTAGCGGCTGTCTACCCGGCGCAGCCAGCATTCGAACAGGAACACGAACCAGTTGATCCCAAACCAGGCAAAGCCCGATGCCTCTGGCCACAGCCCGGCCATGCGCACGAACCCGCGATAGCTGTGATCGAGCTGGGCATAGGATCCGTTGCGGAACAGGGCGAGCACGGTGTCCACCGGCGTGCCCTTGGCCGCCACGCTGAGAAAGCCGATCAGGCCGTGGACCAGCCCGGCGATCGCCATCGTCCGCACGAACACGCGGCGCCCGCGCTCCTTGCTGCACACCACGTGCGCGGCAATCGCGGTCAGCAGGGTGCCGACCAGATAGACCGTGGTGGTGATGTTCTGCGCCGAAAAGCTCAATGGGCGGGTGGAATAGATATAGGCGCGCATGGAGATATAGCGCGCTTCCACCTTGCCGCGCATCGGGGTCACGTCAATCTGCCCGGCGAACAGGCGCGGGCCGATAAATGCCAGCACCGCGCCATAGAGGATGAACGTCGCCAGCCAGATATTGGCCCGCGCCGCCTGGCCCACCGCCATGCCATTGCCCGCGCCGGGCACCAGTAGGCGCAGCGCCATGAACACCAGGGCAAACTGCACCGGCGGGATCGACGACCCGCCCAGCATCGGCAGCACGATCGCCGCCGAGCCGCCAAACAGCGTCGAGACCAAGAGGAATGCGAACATCGCCTCGATCGATCCGGCAAGGAACAGGCTGAGGCCCAACAGCACCTGGATCGCGCCGATGAAGGTCAATTGCATCGCAGGCTCCGCACAAGCAGGACGATAGAAACGGAAGGGAACGGCGCCATCATGGCCGGATGAAATCGGGCGCGCAGCGCACCGCCTTGGCAAAGCTGGCAGGGTTGCCGCGCCACACCTGCGCGGCGGGAATATCCTGGGTCACCACTGCGCCGGCAGCGACCACGGCATGATCGCCGATGGTCACGCCCGGCAGCACGATCACCCCGCGCCCCAGCCACACATTGCGGCCGAGCCGGATCGGCGCCACGCGCACGCCGTCGCCCTGGTGCACCGGGTGGTGGTTGGTATCGCACAGCACGCAATCGGGGCCGATGCGGCAATGCGGGCCGATCTCGATCGCGCTGTGGCAGATCAATTGCACCCCGGCGTTAAGAAAGGCGCGATCCGCCAGCGTGACCAGCGCGCCGCGCGCCACTTCGATGCGCACCGGCGCCACATCACCACGCAGGTTGACCCGCGCCCCGATGCGGATATGGCCTTGGCCGATTAGGCGCGGACGATGGCCGTGCACGAAAAAGCGATGCCCAGGCACTGTGCCGCGCCGCCGCAGCGCGATGCGGGTGGCCAGCGTGGCTAGGCGATTGCGCGGCTGGAGCGCGGCGAGCCAGCGGGCCAGTCGGCCGCTGGGGCCAACCACGGGCGGCGCATCAACCGCAACGCGCGGCGTAGTTTGCCAGTCTAGTGGGCCTGCCGCAGGGGGGAGTGGCAAGGCCGGGGGGTCATGATCGGTCGAAGCGGGGGCGAGATGCGTGGCCATGGGTATCCCCTGGTCAGAAAGTGGCAGACGATTTCACAAGCACGATGACAGTGGGACGCCGCACCCTATTCCAGCGCATACAACAGCCCCTGGTCGAACCGGTCGGGCGCAAAGCGGCGGGCATCGGCCATGGCGGCGGCTGGATCGAAATGCGGCAACCATGCCTCCATCGCTTCAACCCCGGCGATCAGCGAGTCCACGCTTTGGCTGGCAAAGAACTGGCCCGTCAGGTCTTGCGTCACGCTGTCGAGCGCACCGCCCCCGGCATAGGCGAGCACGGGCCGGCCCGAGGCGATCACCTCTACCGGGACGATGCCGAAATCCTCTTCCGCCGGAAAGACCAGGGCGCGGCATTGGGCATAGGCGCGGCGCAGCGCGGGGAAGGGCAAGCGTGGCAGGATCGTGATGTTGGGCCCGGCGCGGCGGCGCATAGCCGCGGCCAGCGGTCCATCGCCCACCATCACCAGCGGCAGGCCCAGCGCGTTGAACGCATCGATCGCCAGGTCGGGCTGCTTGTAGGGCACCATCTGCCCTACCCAGAGATAGGCCGGCCCCACCGCATCGGCGCGATCGAACAGGTCGATCTCTACCGGCGGATGCACCACATCGGCCTCGCGCCGCCAAGCCTTGGCAATGCGCCGCTGGATAAAGCGCGAATTGGCCACGATGCGATCCACCCGCGCGGCCGAGCTGGCATCCCAGGCGCGCAGGCGATGGCACAGCAGCGGCATCATCGTGCGGCTGACCATCCCGGCGGCATCGCGATAATCGTGATAGTGGTCCCACAGATAGCGCATGGGCGAATGAACGTAGCTGAGATGCAGGGCATCGGGCGCCGTGATCACGCCCTTGGCTGGGCCGCTTTCGCTGCTGATCACCAGGTCATAGCCGCGCATGTCCAGCTGCTCGAGCGCCATGGGCATGAGCGGCAGATAGCTTTGATAATGCCGCCGTGCGCCGGGCAGATGCTGGATGAAGCTGGTCGTTACTTTGTGGCGGCGGATCGTGTCGGAAACGGCTGTCGGGTCATACACGTGGGTGAAGATATCGGCCTGCGGAAACAGGCGCAGCAGGCGTTCCAGCACGCGCTCCCCGCCGCGCATCGTCACCAGCCAGTAATGCACGATGGCCACGCGGGCAAAGCGGCGGCGTGGGTCTGCGCTTGGATGGACCGCTGGGATCGCCGTGCGCTCTGGCTTGGCGGGCAGCACCAGCCGCGCACCATGGTCCTCGCGTCGTCGCGCCGTTTCCGGCAGGCGCAGTGGCAAGGCCGGCACGTCGGCCGTGCCGAATTTGCCCGGCGCGGTAACAGCCACCGCCGTGTCCGCAGGCGCAATGGATCGGCCCGCCGAGCGCCGCCGCTCAGGCATAATAGCTCTCATAGCTGCGGTAGAATGCGGTTTCGCCATAGTCGAAGCGCGGCTGCTTGCGCATGTCCACGCGGGTGAGCGCGACGCCGGCCAATTGCACGCGGTCAATCGGCAACAGGCGCAGCGCGGCGCGCAGGGCCTGCTCCGGTGTCTTGCGCCAGCGCACCACAAAGACCGAGGCATCGGCCTTGCCCAGCAAGAGGCGGGCGTCAGCGATGGGCAGCACCGGCGCGGTATCGATGATCACCGCATCGAACCGTTCGCGCGCCGTGGCGAGCAGGCGATCCATTTCGACCCCGGTCATCAGTTCCGCGCGATCACCCGCCTCGGCGCAGAGCGGCAGGATCGAGAGACCCGTGCCAGGATCGACAACCAGCGCATCGTCGAGGCTGGCCGTGCCGTGCAGCACTTCCATCAGGCCAGGGCGCCCTTCGCCCCCGCGCAGGAACCGGCTGACGCCCTGGTGGCGTAGATCGCCGTCGATCAGCAGGATGCGGTCACCTGCCGCCGCCATCGAGCGCGCCAGGCAGATCGACGTGGTGGTCTTGCCTTCCTCGGGCAGGGCGGAGGTGATGGCAATGATCCGCGCCTCGGTGGTGTTCATCGCGATCGAGGCGCGCAGCGAGCGGAAGCTTTCGGCAAAGACTGAACGCGGATCTTCCAGCAGGGCGCTGGCCGGCACCCGTTCCCCGCGTCGTGCCACCGATTGCAGCGTCGGGATGGCGCACAGATAGCGCACGCCCATGCGCTCTTCGATATCCTCACCCGTGGTCAGGCCGGTAAAGGTCATTTCCGCCAGGAAGGCTGCGGCGATGCCAAGGCCCGTGCCCAGCGCCACGGCCAGCACCGCGTTGATCAGGATGTGTGGGCTATTGGGATGGCGCGGAACATCGGCGCGGTGCAGCATGTCGGCATCGGCCTGCTCGGTGCCTTCGCGCGCGGTCAGTTCCTTGAAGCGGTTGAGATAGCTTTCATAAAGCGCGTTGGAGGTTTCGGCGCGCTTCTGCAGATCGTCGAGCCCCACTTGCGCCGCGTTGTTCTGCGCCAGTGCCCCGCGCGAGGCATCGAGCGAACCGGCGAGCGAAGCCAAGCGTTGCTGCGATACCCGTGCCTTGGCCTCAAGGCTGGCCATCACGCGTTGGGTTTCGGCGGCGATTTGCCGGTTCACGGCATCAAGTTGCGCCTTGGAGCGCAGCACTTCGGGATGCTGTGGACCATAGCGTGATGACATGGCGGCAAGTTCGGCGGCAAGGCTGGCTTGCTGTGCGCGCATCTGGCCGATCACCGGCGAGAGCGAGGCTTCGCCCACGCCGCCGCTGCCACCGGCCTGCAACTGGCGCTGCGCCGCTTCCAGGCGGGCGGCATCCTCGCTCGCCTGTGCACGGGCAGCGGTCACTTCCTGGTTGTACGACGAGATTTCCTGCTCGGTCAGCGTGCCCTGCGTGGTGCTGAGCAGGTTATGCGCGATGCGATAGCGTTGCACCGTCGCACTATCGGCCAGCGCCTGTTGGCGCAGTTGTTCCAGCCGGTTGGCGATCACCCCGGTGGTTTCGCGCGCGCCGCTGCGCTTGTTCTCCAGCGCGCCCAGCGTGTATTGCTCGGCAAAGGCGTTGGCGATGCGCGCGGCTTCCTGCGGGTCGCTGCTTTCAAACGTGATGGCGATGCCATAGGTCGTGCCGATGCGCTGCGCCGCCACGTTCTTGGCCAGGTAGGCAATGGCCGCCTCGCGCGCGCTTTGCTGGGTGCCGGCAGATTTGGTGTTGGCGGCTTTCCCTTCGTCTGGCGACGGGGCAAAACGCGGATCGCGCGCCAGGCCAAGGGCATCGGCGACCGCGGCCGTGTTGGTTTCCGAGGTGATTACCGAAACCTGCGTATCGACAAAGCTTTCGCTGGGAATGGCGGGCTGGTCGGTGCGGTCGTTGGTGCTGGTCGGCGCGACCGGCTGCAACTTGCTGTTGAGCGTGACTTCGGCGCGAGCCTGATACGTGCGCGGCTGCAACGCCGTGATGACCATGCCAATCGCCAGCACGCCCAGCAAAACGCCCAGGAACACGCCGATGCGCCGGCGGAACATGGCCATCAGCCGCCGCAGATCGATTCGGTCGGTTGCCGCCGCGCTGTTGGCCCGTGGCTCGGCCGGCGTGGCCGGCACGATGCCGGCTGGCGCGCGATAAAAGTCGATTGCGGTGTTCACCATTGCCCCCTTCGGCCAAGTCAAGCTCTGCACCCGGCGCGCATGGCGGCGGCGCCATTGGCACCCCAGGCCTTGCCCGCTCCCGGTATGACCTCAGCCTGTGGCGGTTCGCCCGCGCAAGGAAGGCCAAGCATATCCGCAGCGGAGCAATAGCGCGGCACCGCTTGGCACCCCTTGCAGCCGGCTGATCCGGGCCCAGGAGAGGGGTGCGGCGGGTGGCGCAGGCCGGGTGGCAATCGCGCCGTCGGCTATCGGTAAATCCGCGTATGGCACCGGAAAAATGCGTAGGATTTGCCCGCATATACGGCGCGCTGGCCGGTTCCGCCCGATGGCCATCGATTAGGCATGGCCAAGCCCGCCGCCCAGCCTAACCGGCGATTCCGATCATTCCGGAAAGCCTCCAAGTCGGAGTTTTCATCCCGGGCCGCTGCATTGTCTTCGCAAGGGCGCGGCATAGAACAACCGGGAAACGAACGCACACGGAGGGTGTAACGTGATTCCCCATATCGATCATGGTCTCTCGCGCCATGCTGCCATGGCCCGGGCGGCCCGGCCCGCCATGCTGGCGGCCGTGCTGGGCTTCGCCCTGTTGTTGCCGGGGTGCGCGGGCACCACGGCACAGCCACTATCGGCAGTGGACCGCGCCACCGGCCTGGCGGGCTATCGGGTGGGCGCGGGTGACAAGCTGCGCATCACCGTGTTCAACGAGCCGACGCTGACCGGCGAATACAACGTCACCTCCACCGGGGCCGTGGCCTTTCCCCTGATCGGCGTGGTCCAGGCGGGAAACCACACGATCGATGACGTCACGCGCGAGATTACCGGTCGGCTGTCGGGCGCCTATGTCAACGATCCGCGCGTTAGTGTGGAAGTGCTCAACTACCGCCCGTTCTATATTCTGGGAGAGGTGAACAAGCCGGGAGAATATCCCTATGCCTCGGGCATGACGGTGGAGCAGGCCATCGCCAAGGCCGGCGGATTTACCTATCGCGCCAACGAAAAGACGGCATTCCTGCGGCGGCAGACGACTTCGGCCGAACACAGCGTATCGCTGCGCAGCGGCGCGCCAGTGGCGGTTTTGCCCGGCGACACGATCCGCGTCGGTGAGCGCTATTTCTGAAGCGGACCATCTGACCACAACGCCGTGCCACCCCGGCCGGCCGGATCGTCGCGCCGGCGCTTGGGCCAGAGCAGACGATCCGGGGCGGCCTCGCGCTGGAGGACGGCTGTGGAGTGCAGCGTGGGGGAGGGGCTACTTCTTCGCGCCGACCACTGCCCCGACGATGGAAATGTCGCCGGGTGATACGCTGGCGCCGGCATAAGGATCAGGATTGTGGCCCTTGATCGCGAACGTATAACCCATCTCTGCCGCTGATGGCCCGAAGAAGGCACCGTTGAATGCGCCGCTGGCAAAGTAGTTGGTGCCGCTGGTGAACGTACCGGCAAACTGGTCTTTCGCGATCGTGCCGCTGCCGCTGTAGACGCCTGCGCTGCCTTCGGTGGGATTCCCGACCGCGCGGAGGGACAGGCCGGTGCTGACCGTGCCCTGGGCGAAATCGGCCGTGAACGTTGCCGTCCCGGTGAGGTCGCTCAGTGTGGCCGGGGCATAGTTGTATGCCAGCATCGTGCCCGAAACGGTGGTGGCATAGGTGGCCGAACCGCTGGTGGGCATACCCTTGCTGCCCGACATTTCGCCAAATACGTAATAGCGGATGTCGGTCTGGTCGGCGCTCGCGTCGACGTGGGTCCATTTGCCAAAGCTGGTGTAGCTCAGGCTGACAGGGGCGGTTGCCGTATTGCCCGGCTGCGCATTGCCATACAGCGTCAGGGTGTCGCCACCTTTGTTGAAACTCGTAGTATAGTCGCTCGACGGCATCTTGTCGGCGGCGGTGAAGCTGGCCGAGGTGCTGCCCGCCTGCACGGTATAGGTTCCCGTCGCGGCGTCATAGGCGATTGTCGTGGCTGCGTTGACGCTTGCCGTGGTGGCGGGCGTCACTGCCAGTGGCTTGCTGAACTGGCTGCCGAATTGGCCGCTGCTCAGGCTGCCGGTGTAGGTTTGCGTGGCCGTCGCGGCGGAAAAGGTGCCCGAGGTGCTCTGCGGAAAAGGCTTGCTGGCCGATACGGAATTGACCGGGCCATCACCGCCGCAGGCTGCGAGCAATCCGCATGCCAGTGGAACAGCCATGCGAATGGTGCGAATTGTATATGCCATCGTTTCGATCGGTCCCGCAAAAGTTGTCTTGCGTGCCGCTGTTACAATAGATTTCCTGACGCGTATCCAAATATTTAGGATCATATCGGGGGAATAGTCTGCCCCCGCCGGATCGGCCGTCACGCGGTCAGCGCGCCGGTTCCGGCGGGGATCGACCAGCGGCTGGATCAGCCCAGAATGCCGGGCAGGTCCAACCCCTTTTCGCGGGCGCAATCCTGGGCGATGGCATAGCCGGCATCGGCATGGCGCATCACGCCGGTGGCCGGGTCGTTCCACAGCACGCGTTCCAGGCGGCGCGCTGCCTCTGGCGTGCCATCAGCCACGATCACCATGCCCGAATGCTGGGAATAGCCCATGCCCACGCCACCACCGTGATGCAGCGACACCCAGGTGGCGCCGCTGGCGGTGTTGAGCAGGGCATTGAGCAGCGGCCAATCCGACACGGCATCCGATCCATCGAGCATGGCCTCGGTCTCGCGGTTGGGGCTGGCAACCGATCCGCTGTCGAGGTGATCGCGCCCGATCACCACCGGCGCCTTGAGTTCGCCGTTGGCGACCATCTCGTTGAACGCCAGGCCCAGGCGGTGGCGGTCACCCAGGCCCACCCAGCAGATCCGCGCCGGCAGGCCTTGGAAGTGGATACGCTCGCGCGCCATGTCGAGCCAGTTGTGCAGATGGGCGTTGTCGGGGAGCAGTTCCTTAACCTTCTGGTCGGTCTTGTAGATGTCTTCCGGATCACCAGAAAGCGCCGCCCAGCGGAACGGGCCAATCCCGCGGCAGAACAGCGGGCGGATGTAGGCCGGCACAAACCCGGGGAAATCGAAGGCGTTTTCAACGCCTTCGTCAAAAGCGACCTGGCGGATGTTGTTGCCATAGTCGGTGGTGGGCACACCGCGCGCCTGAAAATCGAGCATGGCGCGCACGTGGGTGGCCATGCTGGCGCGAGCGGCCTTGGCAACGCTTTCCGGCTCGCGCTCGCGCTTGTCGATCCATTCCGCCACGGTCCATCCGGCGGGCAGATAGCCATTGATGGGATCGTGCGCACTGGTCTGGTCGGTCAATAGGTCGGGCAGGATGCCGGCGTCGAGCATCTGCGGCAGGATTTCGGCGGCGTTGCCGATCAGGCCCACCGAGACCGGCTTCTTGTCGGCGCAGGACTGGCGGATGATGGCCATCGCTTCGTCGAGGGTTTCGGCGGCGTGATCGAGGTATCCGGTGCGCAGGCGCATCTCGATCCGGCTGCGCTGGCATTCAATCGCCAGGCACGATGCGCCGGCCATGACTGCGGCTAGCGGCTGCGCACCACCCATGCCGCCCAGGCCCGCCGTCAGCAGCCATTTGCCGGAAAGATCGCCACCATGGTGCTGGCGCCCCATTTCGACGAAGGTTTCGTACGTGCCCTGGACGATGCCCTGGGTGCCGATATAGATCCACGAGCCGGCGGTCATCTGGCCATACATGGCCAGGCCCTTGCGATCGAGCTCGTTGAAATGCTCCCAATTGGCCCATTCCGGCACCAGGTTGGAATTGGCGATCAGCACGCGCGGCGCATCGGCGTGGGTGCGGAACACGCCCACCGGCTTGCCCGATTGCACCAGCAGGGTCTGATCATCTTCCAGGCGGCGCAGGGTTTCGACGATCTTGTCATAGCTTTCCCAATCGCGCGCGGCGCGGCCGATCCCGCCATAGACGACCAGTTCCTCGGGCCGTTCGGCCACATCGGGATGCAGGTTGTTCATCAGCATGCGCAGCGGCGCTTCGGTCAGCCAGGATTTGGCGGTCAGGTCCGTGCCCGTGGCGGGGCGGATCACGCGGCTGTTGTCCAAACGGGTCATCGTCATTCTCCAGCAAAGGCAAGGCAGGCGCTGAGCACGCACTTCAGGATCGGTTGCAGGTGGGCAAGGCGCCGTGGATCGGGGCGGGGCGGCCAGTTTTCCGCCGTGGGCTCCGCCGGTTCCGCCAGATAGCCCCGCATCGCCAGTTCCATTTGCACGGCATGGATGCCGCGCGCGGGATCGCCATGGTGGCGCGTGGTCCAGCCGCCTTTGAAGCGGCCGTTGACGACATGGCTTTCGCCGCTGGCGGCGCAGACGGTGGCGATCGCGGTTTCCAGCTCTGGCGCGCAAGAGCGGCCATCGTTGGTGCCGATATTGAACAGCGGCAGTTCGCCGGGGAACAGGCGAGGCACGCGGCTGCGGATCGAATGTGCATCATAGAGCACCACGCGCGGGTAAATCGAACGAAGCCGTTCCATTTCCGCCGCCAACGCTGCGTGATAGGGTGCGTGCCAGGTTTCGCGGCGCCGCGCGATTTCGGCGTCGTCGAGCGGCGCGGGGATCAGCGTCTCGCCATCGAACGTCGTTTCCGGGCACAGGCCGGTGGTGGCCATGCCGGGATAGAGCGAGGCACCCGAAGGATCACGGTTGGCATCGATCACGCTGCGCGAAATGTCCGTCGCCACCAGCGTGGCGCCGAGATCGCGGGCAACGTCATAGACTTCGTCGATCCACCAATCGGTATCACGCCGGGCCAGCCATTCCGAGCCGAAGTCGCACCCGGCCAGATCGGTGCCGCCGTGGGGAAAGGCCACGATCAGCGGTGCGGCGCCGCGCTGGATGGTGAGCCAGTCCATCAGCCCAGCACCGGCAGTTGCAGCGGGCACGCCGCCAGCACGGCACCGCGCTCGACCATGCCACGCGCGACGGCAATGTCGGGTGCAAAATGGCGGTCTTCGACCAGAGCAGGCACCACGCCGCGCAACATGGCGCGCACCGCCTCCAGCTCGTCGCTTGACCGCAACGGCGCGTGAAATTCGATGCCCTGCACGGCGGCGAGCAGTTCGAGGCCGAGGATCGCATCGAGGTTGCCCGCCATGTCGAGCAGGCGCCGCGCGCCGTGGGCGGCCATCGACACGTGGTCTTCCTGGTTGGCCGACGTGGGAATGGAATCGACGCTGCACGGCGCGGCGCGCTGTTTGTTTTCCGAAACCAGGGCTGCGGCCGTTACTTGCGGGATCATGAAGCCGGAATGCAGCCCCGGCAGCGGGGTGAGGAAGGCAGGCAGGCCCGACAGCGCGGGATCGACCAGCATGGCCAGGCGCCGCTCCGACAGCGAGCCGATTTCGGCCAGCGCCAGGGCGATCATGTCGGCGGCAAAGGCCACTGGCTCGGCATGGAAGTTACCGCCCGACAGCGCTTCATCGGCATCGGGGAAAATCAACGGATTGTCGGTGACGCCGTTGGCCTCGATTTCCAGCGTGCGCGCGGCCTGGCGCAGCACGTCGAGCGCGGCGCCCATCACTTGGGGCTGGCAGCGCAGGCAATAGGGGTCCTGCACGCGCGGATCATCCACTGCGTGGCTGGCGCGGATGGCGCTGCCGGCCATCAGCGCGCGCAAGGTGGCGGCAGTTTCGATCTGCCCGCCATGGCCGCGCAGGGCATGGATGCGATGATCGAACGGGGTATCCGTTCCGCGCGCCGCCTCGGTCGACAGGGCGCCGGTAACAAGGCCGGTGGCGAGCAGGCGTTCGGCCGCAAACAGCCCGGCCAGCGCATTGGCCGTGGAAAACTGCGTGCCGTTGAGCAGCGCCAGGCCTTCCTTGGGCCCCAGCGCGATGGGGGCGAGGCCATGATCGGCCAGGGCCTGCGCGGCGGGCAGAGCCACGCCGTTCACGAAAATCTCGCCAACGCCCAGCATCGTGGCGGTCATGTGCGAAAGCGGGGCAAGATCGCCGCTGGCACCCACCGAACCCTGGCACGGCACCACCGGTACCAGGCCGCGCGCCAGCATGTCTGCCAGCAAGCGCACGGTGGCCACCTGCACGCCCGAGGCGCCCTGCGCCAGGCTGGCGAGCTTGAGCGCCATCATCAGCCGCACCACAGGCACGGGGGAGGGGGCGCCGGTCCCGGCGGCATGGCTGAGCACGATATTGCGTTGCAGGGCGGCCAAGTCTTCATCGGCGATGCGCACGCTGGCAAGTTTGCCGAAGCCGGTGTTGATGCCATAGACGGCATCGCCCTTGGCCAGGATGCGCGCAACGGCAGCCGCGCTGGCCGCGATTGCGCCCCAGGCATCATCATGCAGCACGACATCGGCGCCACCGTGGATCGCGCGCCAATCGGCCAGTGTGGCGGCGCCAGGGGTGAGGACGATTTGGGTCATTTTCCACTCCAGATGCGGGTATGGAGCGGCGCTGCGCCCATCCCGTGAACAAGATCGGCCGGGCGCGCGATATTCCAGATCGCCAGGTCGGCACGCTGGCCAGGCACAAGCTGGCCCAGCGTGCCGGCCAGGCCCAGCGCGCGGGCGGCATGGACCGTGGCACCGGCCAGGCATTCGTCCACCGTCAGGCCGAACAGCGTGGCGCCCATGTTCATCGCCAGCAGCAGCGCGGTGAGCGGCGACGTGCCGGGGTTGCAATCCGTGGCGATGGCCATGGGCACGCGGGCGGCGCGCAGCGCGGCGATCGGCGGCTTGATGGTTTCGCGCATGAAATAGAACGCGCCGGGCAGCAGCACCGCCACGGTGCCTGCTTGCGCCATCGCGGCAATGCCCGCCTGGTCGAGATGTTCGAGATGATCGGCGCAGAGCGCGCCGTGGCTGGCGGCCAGCGCCCCGCCGCCCAGGTTGGAAAGCTGTTCGGCGTGCAGCCGCACTGGTAGGCCCAGCGCGCGGGCCGCGCGGAACAGGCGATCGACCTGTGCCGGCGAAAAGGCAATGCCTTCGCAAAAGGCATCGACCGCATCGACCAGCCCCTCTGCCGCCAGCGTGGGCAGCCAATCGTCGGCCAGTTGCGCGATATAGCCATCGGCATTGCCGGCCCATTCGGGCGGCAGCGCGTGGGCACCCAGGAACGTGGTGACGATGCGCACCGGCCGCACCTGGCCCAGTTGCCGCGCAGCCAGTAGCATCGCGCGTTCGGCCTCGAGCGTCAGGCCATAGCCCGATTTGATTTCGACGCAGGTGACGCCTTGCGCCAGCAGCGCATCTAGGCGCGGCAGCGCGGCCCGAACCAGATCATCGACACTGGCGCCGCGCGTGGCACGCACAGTGGCCATGATCCCGCCGCCGGCGCGGGCGATATCCTGATAGGTGGCGCCAGCCAGGCGCGCCTCCCACTCATCGGAACGGTTGCCGGCAAAGACCAGGTGAGTGTGCGCATCGATCAGGCCTGGGGTGATCCAGCGGCCCTGGCAATCGACCGTTGCGTCTGCCTCTAGCGCCGGCGCCGCAGCGGCCGGCCCGGCATAGACGATAACCCCGTCGCGCGCGGCGATCATGCCGTTTTCGATGCGGCCCAGCGCGTCTGCGTCGGGGCCTTTCCCCGCCATCGTGACAAGGTGCGCATTGGTCCAGATCGTGTCGCAGCGCATGCTGGGTTGGTCCTTGCCGGGGGTGCGATAATGTATATACATAATCACGCAAGGAGCGTGACGATGCAAGCGGATTCTCAAACCCTGTTCTTCGATGCGGCCTGGCTGGGCACAGGGTGGGCGCGCGATGTGCGGGTGACCTTGGCTGACGGGCAGATCGCAGCAATCGCGGCCGATCAGGCCCCGCGCGCCGGAGAGACGCGGCACGGCTGGGCCATGCCGGGCCTGCCCAATCTGCACAGCCACGCCTTTCAGCGCGCCATGGCTGGCCTGGCTGAACGCGCCGGGCCGGGCGCAGACAGTTTCTGGACCTGGCGCGAGGCGATGTATCGCTTTGTCGGGCAGGTCACGCCCGAAGACCTGCTGGCCATTGCCGCGCAGGCGCAGGTGGAAATGCTGGAAACCGGCTTTACCCGCGTGGGCGAATTTCATTACCTACACCACGATGCGGGCGGCCGGCCTTTTGCCGATCCGGCGCAGATGAGCGCCGCTGTGGTTGCTGCCGCGCAGGAAACCGGCATCGGCCTGACGCTGCTGCCCGTGCTCTACAGCCATTCCGGGTTCGGCGGGCAGCCGCCCAGCGCCGGGCAGGCGCGGTTCATCACCGACCTTGATGGCTTTGCCCGCCTGGTGGAGGCGGCGCGCGGCCATGCTGCGGCCTTGCCCGATGCGGTGGTGGGCGTGGCGCCGCACAGCCTGCGCGCGGTCACGCTCGACCAGTTGGCGCAGGTGACTGCGCTGGCCGAGGGTGGGCCGATCCACATCCACATTGCCGAGCAAGTAAAGGAAGTGGACGATTGCCTGGCCTGGAGCGGGCAGCGCCCGGTGGAACTGCTGCTCGACCGTACGCGTGTGGATGCGCAATGGTGCCTGGTCCATGCCACGCACATGACGCCAGCCGAAACGCTGGCCCTGGCGCGCAGCGGCGCGGTGGCGGGGCTATGCCCGATTACCGAGGCGAACCTGGGCGATGGGCTGTTTCCCGCTGGCGCGTTTCTGGCGGCCGGTGGCGGGATCGGCGTGGGCAGCGATTCCAACGTGCGGATCGATGCGGCCGAGGAATTGCGCCTGCTGGAATATGGCCAGCGCCTGGACCAGCGCGGCCGGGCCGTGCTGGTGCAAGGGCCGGGCGCCTCGACCGGGGAAACGCTGCTGCGCGCCTGCCTTGCCGGCGGGGCGCAAGCGCTGGGACAGACACATGCGGGCCTGGCGGTGGGCTCGCCTGCCGATTTCGTTACGCTTGATTCCGCCCATCCCGCTCTGGCGGGCCACAGGCCGGAAAGTGCAATTGACGCCTGGATCTTTGCCGGCGGCAGCAGCCTGGTCGATGGCGTGTGGCGCAGGGGTCGGCAGGTGGTGCAGGGCGGACGCCACATTGCCCGGGCCGCGATTGCAGCGCGCTATTGCGCCACGATGACCGCGCTGCTGCGCGGGTAAAGCCCGGTCAGCGGCCTGCGCGCGGGGTGACGCGCGCCAGACGGGTGACCGGGCGCGCGATGTTGTCGTGGCTATCCAGGAACAGCACGTCGCGCTTGCCGGTGCGGCGCACCAGCCGTGTTTGCTGCGCAGCCGGGCCCTGCCAATCGAGCACGTAGAGCGTGGCGTCAGGATCGCTTTTCCAGCCGCGTTCGGTGTTGAGATCGCCTTCGCGCACATGGCCGTGCAGGCGCAGCCGATAGCGCGTGCCATGATCTTCAAAGCGGATCGGACGGCCATCGGGGCCGAGGCCGGCGAACACCGCATAGGCCGGATGCGCAGGGCTGCTTGGATGGGCCGGCGCGGCGTGCGCGGCGAGGGGCGTTGCGACGAGCACGGCAAACGCGATGGCGGCGGGGCGAAGGAACATGGCGGCGATAGTGTCCGGCAATGGAAATGACCGCCGCAGCATGATGCGATCCTGGGCCGGCCGCAATAACCAGTGCTGGAAGGGTGGCTCCCCTAGTGGGAGACATTTCGAACTTCTTCCGGCTTCCAACGGTCGAGTCAAGGCAGTTGGTCGCGCGATATCGCGCCGCATTTTTGGATGTAGCGTCCTGACAGCATAAAACCGGGGCATCGAATCGGCGCGTCGCATCCTTTGCGATGCGCCACTTCGGCTGAAATCGCGGGTGAAATGACATCTGCAGCCTTGGCCCGTCCGGCGCAGCCACATTAAACACGCAACATTTATCCGCACAATTCCGGCAGTTCGGGGTCCGCGAAGGCCCTGTAGCACGATCCGGGTTGAGCAGCTGCCTGAGAGCGAGAACGGCAGTTCAGGACACCCGAGAGAGCCTGTGGCGCATCCGTTCACGATCCGCAGGCGCATGCCTTGGTCGTTCACCCTCCTCACTCGTTCAAAGAGCAGACCCTAAGCCGGACGCGCTCAAGATCTGAACCATCTGGCTAAACCGGCAGTTCAAAACCACGAGGGCTCTGTAGCACGATCCGGTCTCTACATCTGATCCGATATCTTCATGCAGCGACGCGATTCGTTGCGCAAGAGGTAGGGCACTGAAGTGCCGGTTCGGCGCAAATGAGCACAAATGGACCAATTCTTGCCCATTCGCTCCTGTCCGACCTGCGAACGCGACGTCGCACTTGCGCAGCGACAAGGTGTGGTTCGCACGAAGGGCCTTAATAGCATTGGCTTCATTCAAGGAGATTGGCGAGGTTCTTCAGCGTCGACTCCATGCCAGTCTTGTGATCGGCCGGGCTGATCCCTGCAGGCACATTCTCGGCGACAAAGGTTACTTTCGTTCCGTCTCGCACCGGCGTGAGCCGGGTCGTGATCGTCATCGTGCCGCCGAACGAGGGGTCCTCGCTCTCGAAGGTGACCGCTTCGATAATCTTCTCTTCCGGAACCAGCTCGACAAACCGCCCTTCGAAGATGTCAGAGCCAGCGCTCGACTTTCCTTGGCCAGCCTCAGCATCATCGTAGATGAATGCCATCCGATATCCGCCGCCCGGTCGCGGATCAAAGTGGAAGATCTTGGCGGTCATGCCCTTCGGCGGCCGCCAGGACATAACGGTCTCGGGATCGAGGAAGGCGCGATAGATAGCCTTGGGGGGCGCCAGGATGGTGCGGGCTGCTGAGTGGGTGGCGGAGTCGGTCATCCCGATCTGGATAAGAGGTGCCTCGCCTGGTGACCAACCCAAAAGCGAAGGGCCGCCCCTCGCGGGATGGCCCTTCCATTGTGTTGCCTTCGCGGTCAGCTCAGTCGCTGTGATGCATTGATTTCGACGCGCCGCGATCGTTGAGGCTGCGGAACGTGATCGACCAGCGCGGCATTTCCATCGGGGCGGTGCTGTGCTCCCATTGGTGACGAACCTCGCCGGACAATAGATTGACCGCGGCGCGAGCTGGGCTTTCGCGCGCGCGAACCCGCCGACAGTCCGCTCGCGCAAGCGCAGCGTCGTGGCGTTACCGAGTGAGATGCCGACGACATGTTCAACACCGGCCGGTCGTTGTGCCAGCCGATGCCCGCGCCGGGATCGTAGCGGATCAGTTCCGGCCATACGGGCGCTCGCTCAAATGGTAGTCATAGCTGCGGATACGGAGGACTTTTTATTCCTGCGAATATGGGCATCGACACCGCGGCCGAAACCGATCGCTTCATTACTCTTGCCATTTCTGGGTCATGGGCAGATCATTTCAGTCGGCACGGGGGGTAGCGCGATGGCGTCTGCGAGAGGCATATGGGAGTGTGATTGGCGGGCGGTTGTAGCGGCGCTAGCAATTCTTGCCACCTCTGGCTGCGCGATGACGACGCCCAGCCTACGCTTGCCGATCAATGGAGGCGATGCGGAAGAGGGGCTGAGCCAGGAGCGTTTGATCGGTTATATCAAGTGTTCGCTCGGCCAAGCCATACATGACGTGATGTCGCAGAACGCGGGGGACAGAAGCAAATATGGGAAGCTCGCTCCCCTCAGCCCTGCACCTTGGTTGAGCGATTGGGGTGCCCAGGTCTCCCTCAAGGTGACCGTGGATGAAAATTCGAATCTCTCCCCAGGCGTCACGCTCAAGACGCCCATGAAGAATGCCGTAAAGCATTTCTCGAACGGAGACGTTACGACCGCTCGCTCATTCGGGCTTCCAATTTCCGCGAGCGCGACATCCGAGGCAACGAGGACGGAAACGATCCAGTTCTATTTCTATTTTCCCGATCTCGCGGCGGACTATGGCGAAAGGACGAGACGCTGTCAGCCGCACGGAGATTACTTTATAAACGGCGACCTCAAGATCGATGAGTTCCTCGTAAACAAGATCCGCATCGCCCAGGTGCCGCATCTTTTGCTGCCGCGGCCAGACATGCCGCAAGATAATTCGCCGCTCGACGCCTTCACCTACGATGTAACATTCGTGGTCTCCACCAGCGGAGGCATCAATCCAACCTGGAGTTTGTCGCGTGTCGTGATTGATCCGGGCTCGGGTAATCTGTTGGGCGCATCGCGAAAGCGAACGGACGACCTGCTGATCACCGTTGGCCCGACTGATCACTCGAAGAAGGGCCAGCCCACCGACCGCGCCACACAAGCGCATTTCGCGGCTCTCTTTGGCCAATCCGTTCGGTGATGGAGATGTCGATGTCAGATCATGAGTTGCCTCGAACGCTGTCGGAAGCAAAAGCGCGCGGGTACGAGCGCATCACCGATCTGAAGGCGTTCCTGGAAGAAAGGCTTGGCCTCTCGCTTGAGGAGTTCAAGGCGCGCCACCACAATTTTGCCGCGAGCGATGGTGCGGACTGCGCCCACGATCCCGAGGGCACACCATGCTACAGCGAGTGCCATGAAGAGCAGCATATTGGAATCTTCGGCGCCTGTGGCCCGAACGGCACTTGCGATCTTTATCAGGGGCCCTGCTAGAACCCACAGTTCAGGGGCGCGGACAGGCCGTACGTCGTTTGACGACTGCAGGATCTGCTCCATAAGTGATCGTTATCTCGACGCGGCGATTGCGGGCGCGGCCTTCCGGGTAATCGGTTCCGTCGAAACGAACATTGGGCGCAACCGGCTGGGTCGCTCCGACCCCGTGAGCGGTCAGTTTTACTCCTGCGAGGCATTTCTGCCCGAGGAGCCACATGTACACCGCGGACGCGCGTCGTTCTGAGAGGCGCGCGTTATAGGCAGGGCTGCCATGCGAGTCGGTGTGGCCAATGACGTCGATCTCGTTCGCCTCGATCATCCTCTGCTGGGTGACGACCTCCTTGAGTTCTTGGTCGGCGGATGGCCGTAGCGCCGAGTCTTTATAGTCGAAGAGCAATGCGCCGGGCACTTCGATAGATTTTACGGTCGGCAACGTCGTTTTTTCCGGCGTGGATGGCGGCGCGTCCTTTTTCGCTCTCTGTGAAATCAGCATCCAGCCCGACGCCAAGGTAGCCGAGGCAAGAAAAATTGCGACTGCGTAGAACAGCACGAGCACCGCTTTCGCGCTGTTCTGGGCCGTAAGAGGCCATACTAAGTCCGCCTCGTGGCCATTGTTGCAGAAGAGATCCCGCACGCTGGCTGGTGTGTCCGGCTCACCGTCACGATGACGGGAGAGTAGAGCCTTTGCCCGCGGCTGCAACCACAGCCCGCCAATGTAGACCCTCGGGTCGTCGGGACAACGGATCGTCCAAGTCGCGAGCGAGAACACGTAGACCACAATTGCAACGATCGTGGCGATCAGCAGCAGCATTGTCGTGCGAACGATATCAATATGATCGTTGGTGATGATATACCAGGTGCCGATAGCCGCGATCACGGCAACCAAATGCGCCAGCCGGTTATAAATCTTGACAAGATCGTCATCCAATGGCGGCGAGAACCCTCCATCCTTGCCGACGATCGCAGTGACGATGTTGCCGCCGGCGACCATGAGAGCACCGATGCCGGCAACGAGCGGATCAAGGACGGGGTCGGCTGCCATTACCAACCCAGCACGGTCGAAGTATTAGCGCCCCCAGCATAGCTCAGACTCCCATCATTCTGGATGTCGGTTCCCTTCTTACCTTCAAAATAATAGCGTCCCGTTTTCAGAAATCCCGAGACGGGTGTCGTCGTCTTGCTCCCGAAGCGGATGCGTGTAATCGCCCATTGCGCCCAGCTATCGAGGACATAGCCGGTCTTTGTCGTGTTGACCGTGAAGTTAACTTGGCCACTGGATGCCGATCCGCCGGTGCTCGCCGCGAAGCGCATCGAGTCCGCCAAAAGAGTTGCGACGCTGCGTTGGGCATCAGCTTTACTGAGGCGCTCAATCCGGCGGTCGCCTTTTCCACCACGGAACGCTTCCATCGTGTAGTTGTCCAGCGTGTTGATCACGAGCTTCAGACCAAATCCGTTCTCCATGCCGGCAAGGGCGAGGACACCGTCATGGCTCTGCTGAATAACCTTCAGAATTTCACTCAGCTCCGCCCCGAGATCGCGCCGCTGAAGCACGGAGAAGGGGCGAAATCCGTCACCCAAATAGTCTTTGACCCGTTCTTCGATCGACCCGAGCAGATCCTGTGCCCGAGAACGATTGGGCGCAAACGACGACGCTGTCGGATGCGTATCAAATAGGGCGAAGCCCACCATCTCCGCGAACTCGCGGTCTTTCGGATTGGTAGTTTGATCGCCTGCCATCTGTCCCCCCGGAGCGGTAGACACACCTTGGGTAGCCTGTCCTTGGCTGCGTCACAAAGGTAGCATAGATCGGCTGCGGAAATCATGTCCGATTTGAGCTTTGAAGACGAGCGCAATGGCGTGCGGTGGAAGCGCCCGATGACCAGCACTCCTGGACTCACATCCGCCTCGGACTTCGTGACCCGCGTATGCAAAAATTGACAGCATATCGACAGTGCGCGACGCTATGCTCAAGTCAGAAGCACGGGACATCCCCACGCCAGGATGTTTGAGAGTTCGTCGACAGCGCTCGTTACTCGGAACCCACCAGAAAACGTCGCACCCAGACGGTCCTCGATCAGCGGAACTATCGCTGAGGGGTCGCGCAGCTCCGCCAAGGTAGTGCCAAAGGCTGCGATCACGTCGTGCCGCCCCAAATTGGATGCGAACAGGCCACCGAACGCCAGGGCCACCGCGGCGCTGGCGGGCCAAAGATGGCCGATGACCATCTGATTGGGCTGCACCAGACTTTGCGCAAGCCCGATCCGAGCCATACCAGCCATACCTTGGGTTGTTGCGCCACTGCAGGTGTTGAGCACGAGCAGGCGTCGGCCATCGTTCGGTGTTTGAAACCGTGCAATCGTCTCCATGGGAAGGATGACATGAGCAAAGCTATCCTCATCCCCGTCCGTCCTCGGTGGGGCTACGACGATGCCCGTCTCGTTCAGGCGATGGGCGACATATTCGCCGTGCCCGCACACCCATAAAATATCGGGGTCTGGCTGCTCATAGAAGCGGCGGAAATCCTCGGCGTCACCGTCCTCGCTGCCGCTGAAGACCGTCGCGAGCCATCCGTTTTGCGCCGCGAATTCCTGGATGAGCTGCAGCTCGAAGTGAGTGAATTGCGTATAGCCCGCCCAAATCGAAATCTCACGAATCGATCGCATCGGAAGCGCTTCGGCGAGGCTCACTTCAAGGGGAAGCATCAGTGAAAGGTGCCGCGCCAGCAGCGCCTGCAGCGGGTCAGCCACTGACGGGAAGACAACCATCGAACGCGGATCGGAGAGCCGCTTAAATGCCGCGGCGAGTTCGGTTGGTCGATAGTAGCGAAGCATCGCCGCTTCAACACCTGGCCCTTGCCGATAGTCGGGCATCCCTTCGCGATGCTCTTCAATCGTCTCTGCATCCGGGTCACGAGCAATGCGAAGCGCACGGTCAATCGCGTCGACGACAATCTCATGGCCATCCTCTGTGGTGTCGAAGCTAATCAGAGCGCGGCCCGGCCAGAGCATCGCGACACCGTCTCCGAGTGCAGGATGCACGAACAGCACGTTGTCATCGCAGGGGAGCGCCCCCGGCTTGCCGTACCATGCCCGCAGCAGGTCCATCGCACCTGCCAGATCCTGCTCGAGAACGAGCAGCCGTATCAGGGGCTTGAGAATATCGATGCGGGCATCGCGCGCGAATAACGCGCTCGACCCGACTTCTTCGGCTGCAGAAGCCCGGTCGTTCAGGGCTTCTATCTCATCGAATACGGTTTGGCGTGCAGCGCGCCAGCGCTCGTGCGTGTCGATGGTCGCCACGAGGAACTGCAGCCGCTCATGCTCGCGCAGCGTATCGCCAAACGAATGCAGGATTTCGAGAGCCCAGTCGCGGATGCTGCGTCCGGTTGTTGAGTTCGCGCGGGTGATGAAGTTGACGGCGACGATCGACGTAGCGCGGCGCGGGATTTTCCCCGCATGCCACGCCCGCACGAGCGCTGCGACCCACTCATCCCTCTTTGAATAATCCTCGATGATCGCCCAACTGGCGATGGAGGATAGCGCAGAAAAAATCTCAAACTGTACGTCGGGTTTTCCGGGGCCGTCGAGCGCGAGCATTTCCCAGAGGATGTCCCAGCATACCGCGAATGTCTCAACGATCTCCTTGCGGATATTTGCGTCCCTCGCGAGCAGGAAAAAGGTGATGCACCAACGTGGCAGGCTGCGCATGGCGGCAGCCCCGATCAACGGATCGCCTTGCTGACGGAGTGGCAGATAGCTGAAACCGCGATTAAGGCGGCGGCTCCGGTCATGGTCCGTGGATATGCCGCGGAAAGCCCAATCGTGCGCGGGACCCCGACGACCGAGCCCTAAAGCGCGCTCCATGGGTGAGATGGACGCCAAGAACCGTAGAAACAGCAATGACCGGACGAACGTGCCGTCAGGTACCTCGTCCCGAGCTTCGGCGTCGCGCAGCAGTGCATTGATGTCATCGATGAACGCGTCGCTTATCTCCTCGAGCCAATCATAGTCGCGATCGCCAGCAAATTGCTGCCGTTCGGACAGAATGTGCCAGAAGATTACAACGGCTTTCTCATCAGACCAATCGAAGCGAGATGCCCAGGCGAGGTTTGGGGCCAGCGTCATGAATGGCGTCACGGCGTGGGTCCGCGGAAAAGCGTCCTGAAACGTCTGTGCCAAGGCAACCTCTGGGTTCGACTCACGCGGCCCAACCCGCGCGAAAAAATAAGATTTACGCGCGCCAGTTCATCTTGTCAGAGCCAATCATCTGACTGCTGCCTGCTGTTCGAGACATCGGTGGGTTCAAGCAGAGGATCACATCTGCGGGGTCTCTGCTGCGAGTGCGCCATTGGTACGGAGCTGGCGCACGATGCCGTTATAGGCGGCGTGCAAGCCCTGGCTTCGGCCGATCTCGTGATCCGAGCCGGCTGCCTCCCAAAAGGCGACCAGCCATTCGTCGGGGCAGCGGCCACGCAAGACCCAGAGCGCCAGAGCGACGCCGCGCGTCTGCACCTTGCCCTTGATCGCCGTGGCCTCGCGCAGGACGTTGACGGCCCGCTCGATTGTCCCGGTGGCTCGGTCGCGCGCCTCAATGGAAGTCATGGCTGTGGATGCGGAGGATTTCCTCTTGCTCCTGAACCGTGCCGAACGGAGGCGAGGCCAGTGTGCGCCCGCGCGGGAAGGTCGGATCGCGGGGATCGGGTCCGCCGCCATTGTGGGCACCATCGCCGCGACCCGGAGCGACCGCGAAGTTCGTGCGGCCGATCGAGCGCAGCATGTCATCATGATCTGTGATGCGATCGCAGATGATATGGATGACCTCGCCCTCCTTTTGCAGTCGCCCGCGCATGGCGATCATCGAGGCGGACATCACCTGGCGACGGTAGATCTCGAACCTGTCTGGCCACAGGATGCCGTTGGCGATGCCGGTCTCATCCTCGATCGTGATGAACAGCACGCCTTTCGCCGAGCCGGGGCGCTGGCGAACAAGGATGACGCCGGCGACCTCAACGTTGCGCCCGTCGCGGATGGTGGCGAGATCGGCGCACCTGACAATACGCATCGTGTCGAGCTCGCCACGCAGGAAGCTCATCGGATGGCCGCGCAGCGACAGCTGCAGCGAGCGATAGTCCTCGACGACCTCACGTCCGGCGGTCAGCGGCGCCAGCGTCACCTCAGGTTCCAGCCCCTCCGGTGAGAAGCTCGCCTCACGCGCGTCGGCAGCCGCGAACAGCGGCAGCGGCACTTCGCCCAAACCCTTCACCTTCCACAGGCCCTGCCGCCGGTCTTCCGCGATTGAGTGAAACGCGTCAGCTTCGGCGAGGCGTTCGATCGCGGCGCGGGGCACGTCCGCGCGCCGCCACACTTCCTCGACACTGGCATATGGGGTGTCACCCCGCGCCACCGCGATCTGGGCGCCATGGATGTTGGCGAGGCCGCGCACCTGCCGGAATCCGAGACGGACGGCCATCAACCGGTCCTTGGTCCGTTCGAGCGTGCAATCCCAATGGCTGTGGTTGATCGAGACCGGCCGCACCTCGACGCCGTGCTTGCGGGCGTCCTGCACGATCTGCGCGGGAGCGTAGAAGCCCATCGGCTGGGCGTTGAGGAGCGCCGCGCAGAACACGTCCGGGTGGTGATGCTTCACCCAGCAGCTCGCATAAGCGATCTTGGCGAAGCTCGCGGCGTGGCTCTCCGGGAAGCCGTAGCTCCCAAAGCCCTCGATCTGCTTGAAGGTCCGCTCGGCGAAATCCTTCGGGTAGCCGCGGTCAATCATGCCGCCCACCAACTTGTCGTAGAAATGGCTGACACCGCCGGTGAGCTTGAACGTCGCCATGGCCCGGCGCAGCTGATCCGCCTCGACGGCCGTGAAGCCGGCGCCGACGATCGCGACCTTCATCGCCTGCTCCTGGAAGAGCGGGACGCCCAGCGTCTTCTCCAGCACGGCGCGCAGTTCAGGCTTGGGGTATTCGGGCTTTTCCTTGCCCTCCCGCCGCCGGAGGTAAGGGTGGACCATGTCGCCCTGGATCGGGCCGGGACGGACGATCGCCACCTCGATCACCAGATCGTAGAATTCCTTGGGCTTCATGCGCGGAAGCATCGACATTTGCGCCCGGCTCTCGATCTGAAAGACGCCGAGCGTGTCGGCGCGCTGAATCATCTTGTAGACCTCAGGATCGTCGTCCTGCAGATCCGCCATGCTGACGTGCAAGCCCTTCTCCTGCTCCAGCAGGTTGAAGGCGCGGTTCATGCAGCCGAGCATGCCAAGGCCGAGAACGTCGACCTTCATGAATTTCAGCGCGTCGATATCGTCCTTGTCCCATTCAATGATCTGCCGATCCTCCATGCGCGCCGGCTCGATCGGCACCAGATCGTCGAGTCGGTCCTGGGTCAGCACAAACCCGCCGGGGTGCTGCGACAGATGCCTCGGCGTGCCGATCAGTTGGCGCGCGAGGCGCAAAGTCAGCTTGAGCCGATGATCCTGGGCGTTGAGGTTGAGGCTCTCGATCTGCTCATCGCTGATCCCGTCCATCGACCAGCCCCAGACTAGGCCGGTCAGCATTTTGGTCAGATCACGCGGCAGCCCCAGCGCCTTGCCGACTTCCGCCACGGCGCCACGCGTGCGGTAGCGCGTGACGACGGCGGTCAGCGCCGATCGGTCACGACCATAAGTCTCGTAGATCCACTGGATGATCTCCTCGCGCCGCTCATGCTCGAAATCGACGTCGATATCGGGCGGCTCCTTGCGCTCGCCCGAGACGAAGCGCTCGAACAGCAGCTCATGCTTGATCGGATCGATCGACGTGATGCCCAGCAAATAGCAGACGCAGCTATTGGCGGCCGAGCCCCGCCCCTGGCAGAGAATGCCGCGCCGACGGCTCTCCGCGACGATCGAATTGACCGTCAAAAAATAGGGCGCGTAACCGAGCCGCTCGATCAGCTGCAGCTCATGGGCAATCTGGTCGCGGTAACGCTGCGGTACCCCATCCGGGAACTTGGCCACCGCCGCCGCCTCGGTCATCTCCGCCAGCGCTTCCTGCGCCGTGCGGCCGATCATCACCTGCTCATAAGGATATTGGTACTGGATCTCGCCAAGGTCGAAGGTGCAGGCACGAGCGATGTCGGCGCTGGCCTGGATCGCGTCGGGAAACGCCCGGAACCGCCGCTCCATTTCGACGGGCGCCTTCAAATGACGGTCCATGAAGCGCTCGCGCCGGTAGCCGAGCGCATCCACCGTCGTCTTCTCGCGGATCGCCGTCACCACGTCCTGCAGCGGCCGCACCTCAGGGCTGTGATAGAGCACGTCGCCCGTCGCGACGGCCCGCACCCCGTGCTGGCCGGCCAAGGCGGCGAGTTCATGGAGCCGGATCGCATCGTCGGGCCGGCGTCGGAACGACAGCGCGCAATATCCGTGGGAGCCAAATGCCGCTGCCACGTCGACGAGCTGGCGCCCGGCCGTTTCGTTCGGAAGGCCGGGCAGCAGGATGCCGACCAACCCTTCGGCATGATGGATGATGTCGGCCCAATCGAGGATGCAAAAGCCCTTGCCGCCGCGGGCTTTGCCGATCGACAGCAGCCGGGTCAGCCGGCTCCAGGCAGCACGATCCTTCGGATAGATGAGAAGCTCGTGGCCCTCGGTCGCATGCACGCGGGCGCCGGGGATCATGCGCACGCCGGTGGTCTTCTGTCCGTCCCAACCACGCACGACGCCGGCAACGCTGCCCCAGTCGGCGAGCCCGAGCGCATCATGGCGCTGGAGCGCGGCCGCCGCGAACAGCTCTTCCGGTGAACTCGCTCCGCGCAGGAACGAGAAGTGGCTCATTACCTGAAGTTCGACATAGGCCGTCATCAGCCGAACATCCCATGGATGTACCAGCTGAGATCACCGGTCTCGGGCTCGACGCCATCGCCGCGCCGGAATAGCCAGAACCGCTCGCCGCTTTCAACTTCGACGCGGAAATAGTCCCGCACCGCCCAGAGCTCGGTATCGTTCCGCCACCATTCGCCATGGATTCGCTCGGGGCCATCGCCGGCCGTCACGCGATAGGCTTGGCCGCGCCAAGTGAAGCGTCGGGGTGGATGGTCGGGGAGCAGCGCCACGACATGGGTCAGATGCTCCGGTCGGCGCAGCACGCGGACCGGGCGCTTCCACTGCGGCCAGCAGGCCGGCTCGTCCAGCGGGCTGACCCGCCGCGTCGCGCGCTCGGGAACGTCGCTTTCGTTCGGGGCTACCCGGAACACGGCAGCTTCGCCGGCGCGACCGACAAGCTGGTCGATCGCCGGCGCGAGGTCCGTCACGGCCGTATCGGACGTGATGAGCGACCCCTCCACGCTTGCGCCAAGCGGCTCGCTATGGGGCACAAGCAGGTGCATCGCTTCGATCCCAAGGCCGGGCTCGATCCGATCGAGCTTCAGCGCGAACATGCGCTTGAGGTGCTTGGCATCGCGCGTTGCCCGCGATGCGCCGATCCCGATCCGCTGCGCCTCGCCATCGACCCGGTCGGCCACGAGCAGGGCCGTGCGCACACCGAGGCCGCGCTCCCGCAATACCACGATCAGATCGTCGACGAGATCGCCGATCACCTGGGTGATGCTTTCGGGCGTTCCGATCGGCTCCAATAGGCGAAGCGACACCTCCGGTGCCTCGAACGGCACGACCGGCGTGATCGGCTCGGCGATCTGGCCGAGCGCCTGATCGAGGCGGGTGACCGCCGCGAGGCCTAGCCGCTTCGCCATAGGGCCGCGCGGAAGCCGGATGAGATCCGCCACCCGTTCCAAGCCAAAGCGTGCCGCCGCTGTCAGCGCCGCTGCCTCGAGCCGGAGCGCGGCAACCGGCAGCGCGGCGAGCGCCGTCGCCTCGGTTCCAGAATCGAGCACGAGGAGGTCCCGGCCGCCGTAGCGGGCCAGCGCATGCGCCGCGCCGGGCGTGCCGGCGATCGCGATGCGTGCCGTGAAACCCAGCCGCTGAAGAAAGCGGAGCAGTCGGCGGCAAAAGCGCTCTTCGCCGCCGAAAAGATGGGTCGTTCCCGAAAGATCGAGCCACAGGCCATCACCGCCCGACACGCTCGCGGTCGGCGTCCAATGTGTCACGCCATGCAGCGCCAGCCGCTCGAGCCAAGCCTGATCCCCAGCGGGATCGGCGTCCCGCACGTCGAGATCGGAAACCAGCGCCCGCGCATGGGCCGCTACCATCCCCGGTCTCAGGCCCAGCGATAGCGCGACCGGACAGGCTGAGCGGATCAGGTCTCGCTGCCCGATGCGTTCGATCAAAACGGTCGGGCGGTCATGCCGGAAAGCCATGATGGGCATCGGGGCGGCGCCGCGCCCGCCCTCGTCTGGCGGCATAGCCTTGAACGGATGCTCGACGGGTTCCGAACGGCGCCCGAGCATGCGCATCGGCGGACGCTGATGGGTCGGCAGTTGCGCCATTTGGCCAATGACCTGCGCCTTGGTCAGTCCGCCGTCGCTTGCCCACCGCGCGCCGGGTCGCCAGCCGCCGCTACGCGGAACCGAGCAGGCACCGGGGTCATCGTCGACAGGCGATGGGAGCGGCGCTGCAGGAGCGCTGGGTTCAAGCGGCCTGATTGGCCGCTCCGACCGCCGCAGCCGCTCGATGGCGAGCTGGGGCAGGTAGAGCGAGGCGACCCGTGTCATCGCAAGCCTCGACCACAATAGAAAATGGATTGCCGTTGCGCTGTCTCACCAGCTCGACTGACCAGCACGCGCGGCCAACGCCCGGCGCAGGCAAAGGCACGGAGGGTGCGCAGCCAATGCGCCAGCGGGTCATCGCCGCGGACGGACGTTCGAGCGGGTCGCGGCTGCTCCTGGCCCAACGCCGGAGCAGCAACATCGGCGTGGCTCCATCTGCCGCTGCCAATTGCAGGCGTCGGGTAGCGGTCTGGTCCGCGACCTTAACCTCGGCGACCACGGCGGCGAAGCTACCGTCACGAAGCGAATCCTCGGCGAGAGCGAGTGCCATCGTCTCGTTCTTGCCTTGGAGGTAGAGCAGCTTGGCAGCCGGCAGCCCGGCCTGTTCGAGACCGGGCGCGTAGAGATCGAAGCGGGTGAGCGCCCAAGCGACATTGGCGCCGGGCGCAACGGCAAACCGGGCCGCCAGACCCGCGACGAACAACGTCGCGGCGGCATCGTCACCGAGCGTCGGAGAAGCGGCAGTGATTTCATGGAGTCCGGCGCCAGCTATGCCGCCAGACCCGAGCCGACTATCGAGCGCGTCGATCCCGAACGCCAGCACCGGCCCGCGCTGGCTTTGGGCCTGCGCGAGCTGCGCACGGAGCGCAGCTAGCTGATCGGCGCAGGGCCGATCGGAGGACAACGGTTGGGCGGACATCGGGCAACATCGACTCACTTGTTCGCTATATGTTCCGGTGAGTCGGAGGATTCGTCAAGGCGAATGAATCCTTAGGCACGCTTCTGACCTAGCGTTTGCCGATCTCGCGCCAGGATTTCTCGCTGATTTCCACGCCGTGTTTTTTTGCCGCTGCCTTGATCCGCTTCCAGGCTTCGTCACGCTCATCGTCGCTCACGTCCTTCACCTGGTTGAAGCGGGCGACCGCGTTGCGAACGTGACTCGCGTTTTCGAGCGGTTCCTTTCGCTGTTTCGGAAATGCGAACGACCCCTTGGACAGGTCGTCGCGGTCTTCGGTGCTGAGCTTTGCCATCATGACCTCCTGATCTCCGCACTAAACGGATGAGGGAGGCTGAGGGTTCTGCTCAGGCGGCGGCCGGGTCTGCCCCTGCGCTTATCCGACCTGCTCGACGGCAAGGCTGCCCGCCGGAAGCGTCTTAAGGAGGTCCTTTGCCGACACCGATGGGTCCAGCCAATCGGCCCAATCCGCACGTTCGAGGATCGCGATCTGGCGGTCGTGATAGGGCGCGATGTCCGGGCCAGGGTCCATCGTCAGCATCGTGAAAGCCTCACCGACATCGGGGTTGCTGCGCCAAATGCCGGCAATGCAGAACCAGGGCTCGCCCTTCTTCGTGAACAGCCACTTGTCCTTGCGCTTCTTTTTCGGATCCTCAGGGGTCGTGAATTCGTAGAAGCCATCGGCAATGATCAGGCATCGGCCGGTCGTGAACTCGCGGCCCTCGGACCGTAAATTGTAGACCGGCTTTTTGTTTGGCGCGGGCCAGCTCCATCGACGCTGCACGAGTTCGCCCTCCAGGCGGATGGCACCTGTGCGCACGATCGGAGCTGTATCGGTAATCTTGATGTCCGCTCGCGGCGCGAGGTTGGGAACACCCTCAGGCGTCTTGATCTTAATCTTGAGGTCGTCGAAGTCCTCGATGATCGAGGCGACATCCACCTCCAGCCGGTAATCATTGCACACGCGGTCAGCCTTTCTTGCGATCCGTCGTCGTTCCCATTATGTTCCTTGCATTATGGAGTCGCCAACACCCTTTGATTCGGAAGCTCCGCTTGGGAGCCGTCGTGCCATCATCCGGCGAAACCCGGACGATGCCAGCGAAATCGAAATGGTGGAGGCGACGTGGGGTTCCGATCCCCGGTTCAGCGCCGGGGTCACCTATCGCTTTGCGCGCTCGGAGGGGCAGAGCTTTCCAAGCCATCGCTGCCTGATCCCGGCGAGCGAATTCCACATTACAGTCGGCGATAAGCGCTATCGGGTGACGCTCGACGGGAGCAACCACTTCTATCTCGCCGGCATCTGGGAACCGGCGATGGCCAACTGGCCGCTCAGCTATCGCGTCATCACAGTTGCGGCCAATCCCGAGGTCGCGCGCTATCAGGAGCGCCACGGTGCGATCATTCAGCGGCGCCAGGTGATGCAGTGGCTGGACGCCCAGGTGTCCGTGAGCGAACTGCTCGAGACGCCACCTGCGCGGACCTTTATCGTCGAGGAAATCGGTTCGGATGCGCGGCGACCAGTCCAGCAGGCGCTCACGCTCTGAGGAGTTCGACTGCAATCGCCATGTCTCGTTACCCGGTTTTCAGCACGATTGCGGTGCTCCTTCCCTGCTGCCTATGGGCGGCTCCGGCGTACGCCGACCCGTGCAAAGGCGCGCTTCCGGCGAGGAACACCAGCTTCGAAGGCGTCGTCCGCTACGTCGGCGACGGTGATGGTCTGTGCGTCGGTCCCGCCGGTCGGCCCGATCGCTGGATCGAGGTTCGTCTCGCCGATTTCTATGCGCCCGAACTGCACGATCGCGGCGGGCTCGAAGCGAAGCGCCGGCTCGAGCGGCTCGTACTCGGTCAGCCAATCCAATGTCGCGCCGGGCGGCGCAGCTACGATCGCGTGATCGGCTCTTGCACGCTACGGGGGCGGCCGCTGGGCGTCTTGCTGCGCGCGCAAGGTGGCGTCGAAGGCGGCCGTGCGTGGAAGCCGTGAACGCTATGCTCGACCTGTTCGGCGAAGTCGCGTTGCCCGGCCTGGCCACGGCCGAGGCGTTCGTCACACCGGCCGAAGAGACAGCACTGATCGCCCATATCGACGACATCGGTCTCAGCCCCTTCAAGTTCCAACAGTGGACAGGCAAACGGCTGACTCGCTCCTTCGGCTGGAGCTACGACTTCGAGACGGGGCGGTTTGCGCCCGCCGATCCGATCCCCTCGTGGCTCGAGCCGATCAGGCAACGCGCCGCGCGCTTCGCCGGACTCGGCCCGGCGGACCTCGTCCAGGCGCTCGTGATCCGGTACGATACCGGCGCCGGCATCGGCTGGCACAAGGATCGGCCAGTATTCGAGCACGTCGTCGGCATTTCGCTCGGCACCCCCGCGACGATGCGCTTCCGACGGCGCATCGGTGGCAAGTTCGAACGCGCCACGGCTCCTCTCACGCCACGGGCCATCTATCATCTGAGTGACGAGGCACGGCACGCTTGGGAACACAGCATCGCGGAAATGGAAGCCACGCGTTGGTCGCTCACGTTCAGGTCGCTTGCTCGCCGTGGCTAGGCGCTAATGCCACTGACTTTCGGGAGGGCCGCGCATGAAATCCGCGCGTCGCCGAAAGGGCGGGCCGTCGTTGAATTTGAAGGCCAAATTCCTATCTAACTATATGAAAACGCGTGCGTGCGAGAGGACAAAATGGCCAATGGTTGGGCGCCCGATGGCGCCGTGCAGGATCAGGTCGACGATACCGTGAAGGACGCGGTATTGCGCGCGCGCGTCATGATGCCGGCAGGCGAAGGCAGCGACGAATGCGACGATTGCGGCGAAGAAATTCCCGCCGCGCGCCGCGCGGCCCTTCCCGGGACCCGGACCTGCGTTGTGTGCCAGTCGAAGCGCGACGCGAGCATTCGCCAAGTCGGGATCAATCGCCGCGGCAGCAAGGATAGCCAGCTGCGCTGACCGGCTTGGGTCGCTGCTACGCCCATCGCTCGGTCAAAGGCCCGGTACTGCCACGTAATGGGTCCGCGTCGGGGACCGGCAGCTTGGCCATCCGCTGACGCGCCGCGTCGCTTGGGGCCTCGCGGCAAATGTCCCAATTCTGCCCCAGCGGATAGGCGCCGACCACCAGGAAGTCGTCGCTCGCCTCGATGCTGCGGTGTCCCGTTCCGGTAGGCAGAACGAGGGCATCGCCCGCCTCGACCTGAAGCTCGCGGCCGTCCGGACCGCCGATCGTCAGCGTCGCTGTGCCCGCCGCGACCCCGAGCGCCTCATGCGCGGTCGAATGATAATGGTGATAATCGAAGATCCCGTCCCGCCATTGCGGCGGCCAGCCATTGGCCTTGAACGCTGCTTCGAACGCCTTGGCCGTTTCGTCGCAACTCCCGACATCGACCGCGCCGCGGTGGAGCAGCACCGGCAACTTTGGATTGTTCGGCACCCAGCCATGCTCAGGAAGGACAAAGCTCTCGACCTTCATGATCATCCCTCCGTCTCTGGGGTCGCTGTAGTCGCCGGCTTGCGCCGACGTTTCGGCTTGTCGGCCAGCTCGACCCAGACCGGCGCATGGTCGCTGGTCTTCTCCCACCCACGAACGTGGCGATCGATCTGCGCATCGACGAGCCGGTCGGCGAGCACCGGGCTCAGCAGCAGATGGTCGATCCGTAGACCCGCGTTGCGTGCATAGGCATTCCGGAAATAGTCGAAGAAGGTGTAGATGACCTCGCCCGGATGGATCGTCCGCAGCGCGTCGGTCCAGCCCTGGTCGAGCAGGCGGAAATAGGCCGCCCTGACCTCCGGTGCGAACAGCGCATCGTCGAGCCAGCGCTCGGGCTTATAGACGTCAAGGTCGGTCGGCATGACGTTGAAGTCGCCGGCGAGTATCACCGGGGCCCCTGACGCCAGTAGGCCAGCGGCATGCTCGATAAGGCGCTCGAACCATTTCAATTTGTAATCGAACTTGGGGCCGGGACGCGGATTCCCGTTGGGCAGGTAGAGACCACCGATCAGGATGCCGTTGACGGCCGCCTCGATATAGCGGCTGTGACTGTCGTCCGGATCACCGGGCAGCCCTCGACGGGTCTCGTGGATTTCGCCGACGCGGCTCAATATCGCTACACCGTTCCAGCTCTTTTGGCCGTGCCAGATCGCATCATAGCCGATGTCCCGGATCGCCTTTTCCGGGAATTTCTCCTGCGGAGCCTTCAATTCCTGCAGGCAGACGATGTCCGGCTGATCTTCCTCCAGCCAGCGTAGCAACACCGGCAGGCGGCCGTTGACGCCATTCACGTTATAAGTGGCGACCTTCATAGATCGGGGAGGACCTGATCGGCTCGGCCCCAACCGGCGAGCGCCTTGGAGCCGGCGCGCTTCACCAGCTCTGCGGCGTCGCCGACATGCCAGTGCGCCGGCGTGTCGATCGTCTCCATCTCTTTCCAGGTGATCGGCGCGGCGACCGGTGCGCCGGATCGAGCGCGAGCGCTGTACGGCATCACCGCAGTCGCTCCCCGCTGGTTGCGGAGATAGTCGACGAAGATCCGGCCCTTGCGTTGCGCCTTGGGCAGCGCGGCCGTGAAATTCTCCGGGTCGCTTTGCGCCACTGCTTGCGCCAGACGGTGCGCGAAATCCTTTACCTCCGGCCATTCGGCCTTCGGCACGAGTGGCGCGATCACGTGGATGCCCTTACCGCCGGTGACCATCGGAAAGGTCTCCAAGCCGATCTGCTGCAATATCTCTCGGAAGTGGAAGGCAGCCTTCCGCACCGCCTCGAAATCGAGCCCCTCGTCCGGGTCGAGATCGAACACCAGGCGATCCGCTTTCTCAACGTCCTCGATCCGGGCGCCCCAGCCATGAAACTCGATCGAGCCCATCTGTACACAGGTCAGCAGCCCGTCGGCCGTATCAATGTAGAGATAGGGCTCCTCGTGGCCGTCCTTCTCCGTAATGCCGACGTGCTTGACCGTTTCGCCGAAGCTTCCGGCGTCATGCTTCTGGAAGAAGCATTTCTTCGCGCGGCCCTGCGGGCACCGCACCAGGCTGATCGGCCGCGAGCCCACCCATGGCAGCATGATCGGGGCAACCGCGGCATAATGGTCGGCGAGCTGGCCCTTGGTGATCCCGGAATCCGGATCGATGATCCGGTCCCGATTGCTGATCTTGACCTTGCTCACCGCTGGCGCCGCGATCTCGGCCACCGGTGCTTCGGTTTCGAGCACCACGGCTTCGGGCATCTTGTCTTCGCGAAGGCCGAGATAGCTCGGATGGCGCAGCGTGCCCTCGTTGGTCATCTCGGTATAGGCGATCTCAGCAACGAGCCTTGGTTTCAGCCAATGAGCACCGCGAACCTCGGCGCGCGGCGCCTTGACGGTCGGAGCAGCCTGTTCGAGCGGCTGCATGATCTCCATCAGCCGGAACAGCTCCTCGGTGTTGAAGCCGGTGCCGACCTTGCCTGCGTAGCGGAGCTCGCCTTTGTCGTGGACCCCGAGGATGAGCGATCGAAATGAGCGCGACTTGTCCGAGGGCGTCCAGCCGACGATGACGAATTCTTGGCGCTTGATGCACTTGGTCTTCACCCAGCCGCCAGAGCGCGAGCCGACATATTTGGCGCTGGCGAGCTTCGAAATCACGCCTTCGAGGCCAGCGTCGCAAAATTGGTGCAGCAGCTTCTCGCCATTGCCGACGATGTGCTCCGAGTAGCGGATGCAGGGATCGTTATCGGGCAATATCTCGCGCAGCTTGGCCTTACGTTCCGACAACGGCAGGCCCGTCAGATCCTCCCCGTTCAGTTCGAGCAGATCGAACGCATAATAATCGATCGTGGCAGGCGCGCCCTTGAGCGCGCCCTGCAGCGCTTGGAAGCTCGATCGCCCGTCGCCGTCGAGCACCACCGCTTCGCCATCGAGCAATGCGGAACCCACATCGAGCTTCGCTGCCGCCTGCACGATCGCGTCGAACTTATCGGACCAGTCAAGGCCCGACCGCGTATAGGCGCGTGCCTGACCGCCCCCGACTGCAACCAGCAGGCGGTAGCCGTCATATTTCATCTCGTGCAGCCAGCGCGACCCTGTCGGAACCGTATCGACAAGCGTGGCCAGCTGTACGGCGCGGAAGGGTGGCGGCTTCATTGCAGACGCAGCGGCGCCGCGCGCTGGCTTCTTGTCTGCGCGCGATGCGGTCGTGACGGTGGCGGCGCGCGCCACAGGATCAAATGCCCTGTCTCATTTCCCATAGACTCCCGTCGACGGGGAGTCGTTCCCCCGCGCCGCTACTGGATTGGGCAGTCACTTGGCCGTGAGGCTTATTTCAGCTTCGCGGCGGCTGCGTTGAGCTTTTCCCGATCGTTGCCGATCTTCTTGATCAGCCCTTCGGCCTGATCCTTGCTGATCCCGTGCTTGCGCGCGAAATAATTCACTTCATAGCCTTCGCCGCCAGCAACCTGACGCCGATCGGCCGCACCTCTCTTTGATTTGTTGTCCGCCATTTCAGCTCTCCTCGATGGGAGTAGAATCCGCAGCGAATCGTCAAGTTCCCATGACCGTCACAAGCACGCGTATCCAGGAGTCGATGGCGCGAGGGAGGCGACGCAGGCGAACGGGGGTCGCGAAGCGCTTCATGGCGCGCCGTAAGCCATCGCTATCGCTGGATCGGCATCCGCACCGCGATCGATCGTATTCGGGTTACGGCGTTGCTGAACGCGGTGGTGTCAGCGTTCCTATAGCGTCGCTGGCGAAAGCAGCTTGCCGCTGCGGGGCACCGACGGGGAGCCCGGGGTTCGAGGGCTGTTTGCTGATTTGCCAGCCATCGTCACCATCGCGGCTGCTGATCCGCGAGCAATCGCTGCTCAGCGGACGATGCGAGTTGAGAGGCCGTTTTCCGTGACAAACATCTTCAGCGGTCGCGCTAACTTGCTGCTAATCTCGTGTCCGACGTATCGTTGCCCGAGCGAACAACAGTAGCGTCGGACATCCCACACCAACCCAGCCGGCGATCATCCCGATAGCGCCGCCAGCGAACAAAGCCGCCAAGAGGCCGCAGAGTGTGACAATGCCGATCGCCAAGGGCCATCGCCATGTAGCCCAGCCGCCCCAGGTCATGCGGCCCTCCGGCGGGGGCGAACCAGGAGTTGGATGCCAGTGATGAGGACGACGATCGTGGCGACATCCAGCGCCGCCCACAGCAACTTCAACGGCAGGCCGCCATAGTCGCCGAAGTGCAGCGGGCGAGAAACCTCCAGCGCGCGGAGATACCAGGGAAGCTGCCTCTTCTCCACCACACGGCCGGTAGCAGCCTCCACCAGCACCGGCGTCTCCAGCCGCGAAGTGAGCGTCGTGGAGCCTTTGAACCAGACGATATAGTGATGCGGGCTCCCGAAGCGGGAATAAGGGAAAGCGAGGCTTTCCGGCTGCATGTTTGGCAGAGCGCGCTGAGCTGCTGCGACCGCCGCCCCGGCGCTCACGACGTGCGGCGGTACCGGTTTGTCTTGCCATGGGCGGACCATCGCCGCGAGCTGGTCGGCCTGCCACAACTGGAACAGCGGCCGCGCCAGGGTGTTCGCAATGCCGGTGATGCCGACCACCAAAGTCCAGGCGAGAACGACCACGCCGACGAAGTTGTGCGTGTCCAGGCGCGTCGTCCGCTTTGCACCTTGGCGCCGGATCGTCGCAAACGGCAGATTGCGCATGAAGGGTGCATACAAGACGACGCCGGAGATCAGCGCCAGGACGAACAGCAGACCCATCAGGCAGAGCAATAGCGAGCCGGGAAGACCCAGGATCAAGTCTTCGTGGATCGCGTGAATGACATCCGTCACTCGGGTCCCCAGTTTGCGCTCCGCCAGCACCGCGCCATCCCTGAGGTCGATCACCGTGCCGTGGAATTCACCGGGAGCGGCCAAGGCCCGAGGCGCGGACCACAAGATCAGGCGGTGCGCGTCGTCCGGCAGCCACGTCAGCGACATCGGCACCGCGCCCGGTCGTTTGACGATGGCCTTCGCTAGGGCCTCGTCAAGCGGCGCCTCTTCATCAGATACCGGTGGAGTCTGTCGCGTGATCGGCGTGAGCGCCGCGTCAATCTCGTCAGCGAAGATCAACGGCAAGCCAGTGACGCACAGCACAAGCAGGAAGGCCGTGCAGACGATGCTCGACCATTTGTGAATCCAGCGCCATCGGCGCAGCTGCGTGGAGGTCATGCGCAGCTACCAGGCGTAGCGGATGTTGGCGATGATCTGGCGACGCAGGCCGTAATAGCAACCGAGATTGCCGCACGATGAGACATAGGTCTTGTCGAGTAGGTTGGTCGCGTTGAGCTGGACCGACCAGTGGGCGAGCCGCGGCGAAAGATGTACCAGGTCATAACCGATCACCGCATCGAGCAGGACGTTATCGCCGACCTGATAGCTGTTCGCGAAATTGCCGTAGGATTTGCCGATGTAACGGACGCCGCCGCCGATCGTCAGCCCGGCAAGCGCGCTGCCAGTAGGGGTGTAGTCTGCCCAGAAGGTCGCGGTGTTCTTGGCATTGCCGGGCGGGACCTTGCCCTTGAGCCCCGTTGCGGCCGGCGCATCCGACACCTTGATGTCCAAATGCCCGTAGGTGGCACGCAGATCGAGACCCTTCATCGGCGTCAGATGGCCATCGAGCTCGATCCCTTTCGCTTCATATTCGCCTAGCTGTGCTGTAGCGCCGGCGTGCGCCGGATCGGCGGTGGTGACGTTGCTCTGCGTCAGTTTGTAGACCGACGCCGTCACGAACCCCGGGAAATTGACCGGCTGATATTTGAGGCCGGCTTCATACTGCTTGCCGCGCGTTGGCCTGAATAGCGCGCCGTCGAAAGCCGCACCCAATACCGGTTGGAACGAGGTCGAGTAGCTGACATACGGCGCGAGCCCGAAGTCGAACAGGTAGATCAACCCCGCTCGGCCGGTGAAGGCGCGCTGATCAAGGACGGTGACCTTACCGGTGAGGCGGTTCTGATCAGATATCGAGACCCAGTCCTCGCGGCCACCCAGCACGAGATTCAGTCCGCCCAGCGAAAGCTGGTCCTGCGCATAGATCCCCGTCTGGTCCTGCTTCTGCAGGCCGTTCTGGAAGATCGGCGCCGCAGGAATCGGCTTGCCATAGATCGGGTCGAGCCAATCGAGCGTCGGCGCCGCCTTGAAGCCGTAATAAGCCTGGTGGTCCCAATTGCTGTGCTGATAATCCAGGCCGACAAGCAGCTTGTGCCTGATCGGCCCGGTGTCGAAATCACCCTGCATCTGATTGTCGATCGCGAGCGTGTTCAGCTTTTCGATCGCCTGATAAGGCGAGCGCTGCAGCGTGTGTCCATCCGCCGCGAGAGCCTCGAACAGGACCGTGCGGTAGTCGGTCGAGATGTGCATGTAGCGGAAGTTCGACCGAAATTGCCACACATCGCTCAGCCGGTGCGAGAAGCTGTAGCCGATCGACTCCTGGGTCCGGTGCAGCCGGTCATAATCGGGCTCGCCGCCGTAGAAGGATGTCGGGATCTTGCCGAAAGGGCTGGACTGGCCGGAGCCCGGCGAGGGGATCTGATTATAGAAGCCGCCATCGGGTTCGCGCTGGTAATTGGCGAGGATGGTGAACTCGGTGGCGCTGTCGGGACGCCAGCTTATCGCCGGCGCGATGAACCATTTGCGGTACCTAGTGTGATCGATCTGCGTGTCCGTGTCGCGCACCAGTCCCGTGAGACGATAGCTGAGCTGCCCGTCGCTGGTCAGCGGCCCGGTGATGTCGGCAGCGCCTTGCAACCGGTTCCAGTTTCCCGTCTGGAACATGACCTCACCACCTGGTGTCGTGGAGGGGCGCCGGCTGGTGAGCGCAACAAGCCCTCCCGGTGACGACTGACCGTATAGGACCGAGGAAGGCCCTTTGAGGACGTCGATCCGGTCCAGGGCGGAGGGGTCGAATTGTGGAGCTGCCCAGGTGCCGGACTGTAAGCGCAGGCCATCGAGATATTCCTGCGGCACGAAGCCGCGGATCGTGAACTGATTTGCTTCGATGCGATTGTCAGCGCCGCCGAGCTCGGTCTGCACGCCGGGGACGTAACGCAGGGCTTGCGTTACGGTCTGGATATTCTGCAGCTGAATCTGCGACCGGTCGATCACGGAAATCATCTGCGGCGTCAGGATCAGCGGCGTGTCAGTCTTCGTCGCTGTGCGATCGACCGTACGTTGACCCGTCACGATGATCGATCCGTCGTCGACGGCTTGCTGGTCAGCCTGGGCGCGGGCGGGCGTGGCCTGGACAATCCCGAGAGCTGCAGCCGACAGAGCAAAAACGTACGCGGAATTCACGAGCGCCCCTTCCTGTAATGCGACGCATTCGCATTAACATAAACAAAGAATGCTGCAAGCTGCGCTATCGGCAGCGCAATCCGAGCCCCCGCGGCGGACCCTCGATGTCCTGCAATTAGCTATTTCCCGCTTGGCGGCTTTGAGTTGTCGCACGAGGCACCGCGTGTGCCGAAGAGGACAGGCTGGAATGACGGCACCTGTTTAGTAATTTACGAGCTATGTCCGACGCCCCCGAAACCACCGAATCGGATGAACTCTTTGAAATCGCGAGGCGGCTCGCTCGCGGCCGTTCCTATGAGCAGGTGATCGAAGTGGTGCGCTCTGCGGCCAGAAGCATCATCGGCGCGCAAGGGATTACGTTTGTCCGATGCGAAGGGGACGAGTGCGCATATATCGCTGAAGATGCGATCGAACCTTTGTGGGAGGGACAGAGGTTCAAGCTGTCGCAATGCGTCTCCGGCTGGGTGATCGAGAACGGGGAAGCCGCCGTCATCCCGGACAACTATGCGGACGATCGGGTGCCGCAGGCCTTGGGTATCGGCCCGGTCCTTAATGGACGAACGCAGATTTTTTCTCGGAGGAGGGCGCCCTTGGCCTCTCCAATGTGTCTCGGCCTCGGGAATTGACGGACCTCCTCCCAAGGCAAAGCGCGGGTATGTGCATCCTGTCGTCAGCTTCCGGGTGGTGGTCGATGAGGCAGTGCGCCTAACTCCCACGGCGCGGAACCCTGCCTCCCAATCACGGGGGGTCGCCATGGCGACAGAGTGCGTATGACCGCGGCGGTAGCCACGGTTAGGTATCCATCCTTCCCGGTGACACCGGACGGGATCGGCAACCGAAAGCGTCCGACTAGATCTCGCTCCGACCATCGACCGTTGCTTGCGCCTTGGCAGGTCTGCCGCGCAAAGGGCTTCATGCTCGGGAATCTCTCCGAACCGCTGCACGTCGCCGAACTCGCCCGCATGTGCCGGCTGTCCCCGGCCTATTTCGTCCGAGCGTTCGCGAATACGGTCGGGGTGGCCCCCTATGCATGGTTCCTAGGAAGACGCGTCGCCAGAGCGCAATTTCTGCTCGCGAACAGTGAATTGCCGTTGGCCCAGATCGCCCTTGATTGCGGCTTCTCCGATCAGGCCCATTTCACCAATGCCTTTGGCAAGGCGGTCGGAACCACGCCCGCGCGATGGCGGAAGCACGCTGAGCGATCCTAGCACGATCCGAACAAGTCGTCTTGGAAGCAAGGTCCTTTGCTGGGCAGATGACATTTGGGCCTAGCGCGAACGCGCCCGCTAGTTCGGCCGGACCTTCGAGGTGAAGGTGAAATATAAGGACTTTCAGAATGTCATACGTAGTCGCACACGGCCTTCTATCTCACCTCGCCACAAGCCCTCCGCGACGCCAGTTCCTCGCTGATCCGCCCGGTCCTCCTACTGAGAAGGCGATTCGTCGTGTGGGTATGACCGTGACAATTTTCGGCCGGTCGGGAGAGCGCGATGCCGAAGCGATGCCGAAGCGCTGCCCTTGTTTGATTAGGTTTCCCGATCTGAACTCGATCAATACGGATTTACGCTGATATTGCGCGCCTAACTTGCGATGCAGCTTGCCGACGATACGAACAGCGACACCCGAAAGGCTCTGATCAGTTCACTGGAGATAGCACGAGCTACGGCTCAGATGTTTATTCGCAGCGATAAGCTGTCAGATCCGCAGCCTTGACATGCAGAGACTCGATCTTGCCGAACTCCTGCACGAGAAAGTCAATGGTAGCGCGCACGCGGGCCGCAATCAGAGCGCGGTGCGGATAAAGCAGGACCATTTCTCTTGAGGCGGAGCGCAGCCGGTTCCCCAAGAGGATCCGCAGCCGTCCCTCGCGGATGAGGGGCCAGGCATAATGCAGGCCGACTTGCGCAATCCCCAAGCCATCGGCCGCGGCGATCATCGCCGCTTCCGGATCGGAAAATGTCAAAGCTGCAGGGTGGGGCAGAAACGCCTCGCCCCCGCCATCCTCAATGTCCCAACTTGACGTGCGCCCGCCCAGAAATCGCACCGCGATCAGGCGATGGTCCGCCAGATCTGGCAGGTGTCTGGGTATGCCATGCGCCGCGAGGTAGGCCGGGGAAGCGACGAGAACCATCTGCATCGTATGGATCTTGCGCGCGACCAGAGCGGAATCCTCGATCATCCCGCCGCGGAGAGCTAAATCAAAACCGTTCCCGACGATGTCGACCTGATGATCGTCGAATTCAATCTCAGGGGTAATGCCGGGATAAAGCGCGATCAGCCGAGGCAGCAGCGGCAACAGGAAATGCCGTCCAAAGCCGTTGCTGGTCGAAATTCTCACCTTTCCGACGGGCTGGGTGCGCTGGTTGGTTACCACGTCCACGGCAGCGTCGAGCGCATCGATCGCCTCACGGGCCTTGAGAAGGAAAAGCTTGCCTTCCTCGGTCAGCTGCAGGGAACGCGTGGTCCGGTTGATCAGCCGAACGCCCAGTGCAGCTTCAAGACCGCTGATGTTCTTGCCGACTGCAGCGGGCGATACACCAAGATGCCGAGCCGCCGCCGCGAAGGAGCCGCGATCCGCCGCCTGCACGAACGACAGCATGGCGCGCACATGTTGGGTGGAATCCATAGGACCATTGCATACCTCAGGTTGTGAGTCATGCAACGATTGAAGATATTATCACCATACTGTCTGCCTGCCACGGTGAGGGTCCTCACACTGCAAAGGACCTCACATGTTATCTGCCCAACAACAGCAACGCATCCTCCTGCTCGGCGCAACCAAAGGTATTGGCTTCGCGCTGGCGCGCCAGCTTGGCAGCGGGAGCAACCGTATCACCCTCACTGGCCGCAGCCAGAGCAGCGTTGATGAGGCTCTGTCTCACTTGAATGCCGGCAATCCCGGCGCCGACGTCGACGGTTTTGTCCTTGATCTCAAAGAGCACGAAGCCGCGCGCCAAGCCCTTGGTGCGGCCGGACCTGTCGATCATCTGGTCCTATGTGGTAGCTCGGACGCGGCTTGGGGGCCCTTTGAGACGCTGACGGCGAAAGTGCTTGAGGACGCGCTGAGCATGAAGCTGGTCGGCTATCTCAATGCTGTGCAAGGCGTGCTGCCCAATCTTGCGGTCTCGGGCTCGATCACCTTCATCGGCGGTACCGCTGCTCGCGCCTCCCTCTCGGGCTCGGTCGGGATTGCGGCGGTCAATGCCGGGTTGGAAGGCGCCATGCGTAGCCTCGCCCGTGAATTGGCGCCGCGTAGGGTCAACGTAGTGTCGCCCGGTATGACCAGCACGGAATTCTGGGACAAAATGGGCGACAGGAAGGCGGAGTATTTCGCATCATTCGCCGCACAGTTGCCGCTGCGCCGCGTCGGGCAGCCGGAGGAGAGCGCCGAGGCCATCGCCTTTGTCATCGCCAACAGCTATGTGACTGGCTCTGTGATAGATGTGGATGGTGGTTGGCACCTTGGCTGACCCGATGGTCGTACAGGCATAGATTGACCGAAAAAGGGGCAACCGGTTAGCGATTATCCTTTTTCGGGACTGAGCGAGCCCGTGTCGCGAGATTGCCACTCGAATACGTCTGGACGAATGATCTGCCGCCCCTGCCTGGGTGAGACTGCTTAAAGCGCAGTAGATCGCATCGCAGCCACCAATGTCCGAAGAGCGCTGCGGGCATTGTTGTCGGTGGTGTTGACGTACAGCACCACGTCTCTGCTGGGCAGGGGCGGTAGGCCAAGCGAGGGCCCAATGTCGATCGTGCCAACAGGTGCCACCCGGCGCGAGAGTGCAGCCACCGCCAGACCTGCCGAGACGGCTGCGCCAATCGTTGCAACGCCACCACCAACAAAGACTTCCGTCCAGGCGATCCCGCGAGCATCCAGAAGTGCGGTCGCAGTGGTGCGGACGCTGCAGGTTTCCGACTGCGCCGCGAGACGGAGCGGATCGCCAGGTCGGTGCTCGAAGTCCGGGGCCGCCATCCAGCCGAAGGTCTCCTCGAGAATGGTCTCGCCGTCCCGACGGTCTTCGTTCCGAAGCACTAGGGCGGCATCGAGGACGCCGCTATCGAACTGATCCAGGACATCGCGTGAGGTAGCAACCTGGAGTTCCAGAACGACCTGTGGTTCGACGCGCCCCAGTCGCTTGAGAAGAGCCGGCAGCTCCGCACCGACTACATGGTGACTGATACCGACGATCAGACGCCGCTGCTCGACGGTGAAGGAGTTGATGGCCCTCTGATGCGCCTCGAGCAGGGCGCGGGCGGGTTCGAGAAAGGCTCCGCCGTCAGCTGAAAGGCGCACCAGCCGTGGCGTACGTTCGAAAAGCCGGCGGCCGAGCTGGGTCTCGAGCTTCTTGATCTTGATGCTGACGACGGATTGCGTCGTCTCCATCACTTCCGCCGCGCGGGTGAAGCTCTTGAGGTCCGCGACGAGCAGGAACGCCTGAACGGCGTCGGTATCCAGCGGCCTCATCTGCATTCATTGTCAAACGCAATCATTGAAATAGCCATACATGCGGTTTTGGAATGATCAAGCGGTTGGTACGGTCGCTAAGGTATCAATGAGGAGATCCGACCATGCCACTCGTCCATGTTTCCCTGCGGCACGGGAAACCTGCCCCCTACCGCAAGGCCATATTGAACGGCATCTACGAAGCGCTCCGGCGAACGTTTGACGTTCCCGAGGATGATCGTTTCCTCGCGTTGAGCGAGCACTCGCCCGACGATTTTGTATACGGTGCTCATTACCTTGGCGTAGCCCGAAGCGACGACTTGCTGCTGGTTCAGATCACGGTGACGAACAAACGAACAATCGAACAGAAAAAAGCGCTTTACCGCCAGATCGTTGCCAATCTCGCGGATGATCCCGGCGTGCGGCCAGAGGATGTTTTTATCAACCTTGTCGAGGTCAAGGCGGAGAACTGGTCACTGGGCAATGGCCTGGCCCAGTATGCTGATCCAATCTCGTAGTGCGGCGGGAATTGTGCAGCTATCTTGCAACGGGTGAAACCGCCGACGATAGGCTGCTAGGCTTCGGGCCCGCCTTCGCCCAAACGCGTGACACATGAACTCGACAGATCAGGGCGCGCGGGCCCGCGCGCCCTGTTCCATGGAGATATGGCTGCAGAACCTCCCGCAGCAAGACTCCGCTACGCCGGTGCGATTGGCTATTCCCGACAGCAGGAGCGACAGAAGACCTCCGAGCATCAGGAGGGCAACGTTGCATCCCAATGCTACGCTGAAAGCTTGGGAATGGGACGCAAGTCCGTGACTGTTGCTGAGGATGGAGAAGAAAACACTGCTTACAATCGCAACTCCGAGCGCAGCCCCGATCTGGAACATAATGCCCGATGCCAGTCCGGCGTGCCGCTGATCAATACTGCCGGGCACAGTCGCGATGGACCTACACTGCGACGCTCGAGAACTGTTGACGATAGGCCGTCGGGCTCGTGCCTATCCTCGCGCGGAAGTGGTGCCGTAAGGTCTCCGCGGAGCCGAAGCCGCTGCCCTGGGCGACTAATTCTATCGAAATGCCGGTCGTCTCCAGGAGCGACCTGGCTCGTTCAAGTCTGAGGCCGAGCAGCCATTCCCCTGGCGTCGTGCCCGTCGTGTCGTGGAACCGACGAAGAAAAGTTCGTCGGCTCATGCGGGTTTCGGCAGCCAGCGCGTCGATATTGATATTGGCGTCGATCCGGCTTCGCAGCGTATCGAGTAGCGGCGCCAGAGCGGCGTTCTCACGGACAGGCAACGGCTGATGGACGAACTGGGCCTGGCCGCCCTGCCTGTGTGGTGGGACCACCATTCTCTGGGCGACGCGATTGGCCGCGGTCGGCCCGAAGTCCCGCCGGATCAGGTGCAGGCAGACATCCAGCCCGGCCGCGCAGCCAGCCGATGTCAGAACATCAACCTCATCGACATACAGGACGGAGGGCTCGACATGGATGGCGGGGTAGCTGGCGGAAAAGAACTCGGCATGTTGCCAGTGGGTGGTCGCGCGACGGCCGTCCAGCAAGCCGGCGGCGGCTAACACAAAGCTGCCGGTGCAGATTGACACAAAGCGGCAGCCGCGCTGCTGGGCGCTTTTCAAAGCCTTCACAAGCGTGGCCGGAACTGGCTCGCTTACGGCGCGCCAGCCAGGAACAAGGATCGTCTCGGCTTTGTCCAGAAGTTCAAGCCCTCCATCGAGCGCCAGCTGCAAGCCGCCGCTCGAACGAAGAGGCGCGGCGTCTGCGGACGCGACGGCCACATCGTACCACCGGTCCTCCCAGCCCGACGGCGGCGTCCCGAATGTCTCGAGGGCTGTGCTGAATTCAAAGAGGCAAAGCCCATCGTAGGCCAGGATCACGAGCGAAGGTCTGGAGGCGCGAGATGACTTTGGCATGATCTTAACGATACATGTCATCGGTGCCGATGGCCAGTGAGGTAAGCCCGCGCAACAAGGCCGCCTCCTCTTGCGCGCTGGACAATCACGATGTGCGAACTTCATGAACGCAAGGCCGCGTTGGGCCATCGCTGCTCAGTTACCATTGGGGATGCCGCGTGATCGCGGTCGCCATGCTGACGGGCCTGCTCGCCGCGCTGGGCTGGGGGGCTGCTGACTACCTGGCGGGCGGTACCGCCAAATTGGTCGGCATTCGAAGGACCGCACTGTTTACGCAGTCGGTGGGATGGCTGGCCGTCTCGCTTCTTCTTCTGGCGATGCCGCCACTGCGGGAAAAGGCTCTCGTAGCATCTAATTCGGGGTGGCTGCACGGTGTGCTGGCGGTGGCGTTCAATCTCGCAGGCTCGGTATCTTTGCTCCGGGCCTTTTCACTCGGCCGCGCTTCGCTCGTCGCGCCGCTGATCACCAGCTACGCCGCTGTGACCGCCTTCCTCGGTGTGGCGATTAGTGGCGATCGGCTGAGCGGGTTTCGCCTGGCCGGGATCCTCGTTTGCCTGATCGGAGCGCCTCTCGCGGCAGTTGCTCCAAAACATCAGGATGCGCGCGGAGACGCGGGGGTCGGTTACGCGCTTCTGACCGCGTTCTGCTTTGGCGTCGGCTTCTGGGTGCAGGGCAAGTTCGCTGTTCCCGCGATCGGGGCGACACCTATGCTATGGCTATTCTTCAGCATCGGGATATTGGCGCTTGCGCCGACGCTTTTGTTGCGCCGGGATGCGATGTTGCCCAGTCGAGACGCGCTGCCGCTTCTCGTGCTTCAAAGCGTGTGCAATCTCGTGGGCTATGGGACCTTCGCGATCGGCATGGCGACTGGAGCAGTCACGATCGTCACCGTCTTGAGCACTTTCGCTGCGGCAATAACCGCGGTTTTTGGCCTCGCCCTCCGACGCGAGAGGCTGTCTCATGCGCAAGCCATCGGCGTGTCCGCAATTCTGATCGGCGCGGTTCTTCTGGCCGTCTAGGTCTTAAACGCAGCACGCGGGCTGCTCCTCCTCAAGCTGGTGAAGATCAGCGGCGTGGGCTCTCTAGAGCCCGCGCTCAGGATGAAAACGAGTGGCCGGTTAGTGCTGACAGCTTTCGCGATTATTCGGGGAAGTTGGTCGTCGCCCGGTGTCATAACGGAATGGAAGAGACCGGATGGCTCAGCTGCGCTCTACAGCTCTTCGTACGACCGGAGCTAGGTCTCATCCCACCGTCGCAGCAGCGCCTCATGCTCAACGGAAATGCGTGCAAAGGTAGTCCGCGAGCGCGCGCACTCTCGGAACCATGTCGGCTCGATTGGGAAAGGTCAGATTGAGCCTGGTCGGGTGAAGCGCTATTTGCGGCAACAGGAGTGCAGCGTGCCCGCTCGAAACTGCCTCCCGGCATAAGCCCTCCGGCAGCAGGGCGACGCCAAAGCCAGTCACCATCAGATCCCGGGCAATGCTGTGGCTGTCGACCTCAATAGAGGGGGGATGGAAGGGCGGCGCCCCCCAGGACATGCTTTTCCAGATAGGCGCGCAAAGTCGGCGGCGGTGAAATGAAATTTTGGACATCGCGAATTGTATCCGGCCGCGCATTCCTCTCCAGCCACGACGTGCCCGCATAAAAACCCCATTCGATATCGAGCAAGCGGCGTTCGATCGCGGTCTGGGCCGGCCTGGCGCCGACTCTGATCGCAATGTCGATGTTGTCCTGCACAAGGTCCAGCACCGCATTCGTAGAAATGATCTGGAAGCGGACCGACGGATGCGTCTCGCTAAAGCTGGTGATTGCGCTTGCCAGCAGGGCCGTTGGAAAATCCGCCGGAATGGTCAGTCGGATCAAACCGCTGAGGGTGTCATCCCTCGCTTGCACGTCATCAAAGACCTGGACCAGATCGTCAACCGCGCCCGATGCCCTTGCATACAGCCGCTGTCCCTCGTCCGTGAGGGCAAGAGACCGAGTCGAGCGTTTGAGCAATCGAACCCCTAACGCCTCTTCCAGCATTTTGACCTGAAGGCTGACCGTCGAGCGCGGCATCTGTGTGTGCCGCCCAGCCGCGGTAAACCCGCCTGCACGAACCACTTCGACAAAGGTCTGGATCAGATCGAGCTTCATCATTGTCCAGAATAGTAGATAGTGTTCGCAGATTTTGCCAGATAATCGCATGCCTTTTGAGCGGCTATCGAGGGCGCCGATCTTAGGAGACTTCATCATCATGGACGCCATGCCGCATCTTGCCGCGCCCTCAAGCGGGGTACTTTTCTCGAATGCCACCGCGTGCTTTTCAGGGATCGAGGCCGAAATTTTACTGGGCGGCGAGGCTGCCCCCTTCACCGTGATGGCGATGACGGTTCAACAGGAACAGGGCGCGCCGGCGCACATCTCATTTGGGGAGGACAAGGTCTTCTGCGTCAGCGAAGGGCGATTGCTCTTCCTGATTGACGAGCAGAAGGTCGAGGTGAGAGCGGGAGACCGGCTCTTCGTTGCCAAGGGCGCCATACATGGCTTTTCAGCATTGGGAGGGGTGGCGCGTGTGACGCTCGTATCCACGCCCGCACGCCATGACCGCTTTTTCCAAGCCATGGACGCCCTGCCGGTACCGCATGATCTCAAAGACGTGCAGGCGGTCTGTGAAAGATTCGGCCAGGCCATCGTCGGCCCAGTCGTGGCTGCGTAACGTCCGTATGCGGGGAGTGATGACGGGCGTTGCCCTTGGGCAGGCCGGTTAGACCGGCTCCCCGCGATACGCGACCAGACCGCGGGAGGCGAGTTTAGCTTTGCGCCATGGATATAAATAACAGGTCCCTCGTGCCGTTCTAGGAGAAAGTGAAATCAGGAAAACGCAGTGACTTCAATCCCTGGCCTGTCCACCGCGAGCATCATGCGCGTGTCCGTAACGCTGGCCAAAGTCGCGCTTGTCGATAATACAACTGGTGCGGCAGCGACCGATCAGACGCCCGCGATCAACGTCCAGCCCGTTTCAACGACCCCGCCCGACATCTCCGATGCGGCACCGATGAAGCAGTTCCGGGCGATCGCGCAGATTGGTCAGGATACACAGGCGCTGACCGGGACAGTCACGGCGGCCTTCAAATCGATCCTCGCCCAACGTCCCGATCTCGCCAACGCTCAGTTTGACTTCGTCTCGGACGACGGCAAGCTCAAGGTCGTTTCCAGCGACCTCAGCGACGATGATCGCAAGTGGCTGGAGGGACAGCTCAACGCCAACAGCGTGCTGGTCAATCAGGTCCAGCAGTTCAATGCCGACATGGTGTCCGCCTATGACGGGGGGCCTCAGGTCGTCTCCAACGGAAGCTCACTTCGCGACACCGGCCTTCAGTATAAGAATGTTGCCGGCACAATCGACGGATCCGTCAAATTCCTCAGTATGATCCAGCAGGTGGCGAACAAGGCAGGGCAGACGGGCTGGTTCAACGATGCGACCTACACCGACGCGCAGGGTGGGGCGATTGATCTGGCTAAGGCGCGGACGACCTCGCTCGCCGGCATGATCGACACTGCCCGCCAGTTGGACGCGCTGATCAGCGGCACGATCGTCACTCACCTTGGAAACGGCCAGACCGCCTATGGTGTGATCAACCCTGGCATATTCCTCGAGGCCGCCCCTACAGCAGCAGCCGGTCTCGCCTCGACGCTGGTGCCGTCGACCGGGAGATCGGACCAGCCGATGGGGACGAAGGGCCAATTGGTCGATCGCCTCGTTTAAGGTCGTGGAGACCGGCCAGGATCTCCACCAATCGGCTCGGCGGCAGATCAGCGCAGCGTGATAGCCTCCTGAAAGGGGCACGCAGATTCGAATTCCCGGCGTTTCGAATTTCGCTAAATTGTTTGCCACCAGAGACAGGCGAACGAGCGATCCTGATGAGTTGGAACAAAGCAGCACGATATTTTGCGACGAGCTGGCTGATGGCGATATCCTTCGTGAATACAGGGGCGACTGTGGTCGCCGCCGGGCCGGTCAAGACGATCGTCTCAATCGATCTCTCGAAGCCCTTCGCATCACGTTCACCTTGGCGACTCACCGCCTCGCAGGGTCCTGATACGAGCGACACGCCGTCCGCCGAGGAAACCGAGCCCGGCGCGATTACGCTGTGCCTTAGCAAGGATGGCGGTCGCACCTGCCAACCGCGCCTCGATACGTTGCTGCTCGTGCCTGGCGGTGGCGCGCCAGATACGTTCAGTCAGCCCCATTATCTCAGCACGCCGACGCTGCTGCGCCCGACGAAGGATGTGCTCTTGCTGCGCGTCGATGTCGGCAGCCTCCACGGTGGCAACGGCGATCAGCGTCGTGCGATGGCGCTGATCGGCTACGATCGTGCGCGAGACAGCTTGGTGATTGCTTATCAGAAGGCGACGTCAAGGAACAACAATCAGGAAATCCGCTACATGACGCAGGGGCCGTTGCGGGGCGCTGTGATCTCGGCGGAACCCACAGCGAATGCGCCGTTTGGCTATTGGATCACGGTCAATCGCCTGATCGGCCAAACCTACCAGCAGGTGCTGCACTATCGCAGCGCGACGCGGTACGGAGATGGCAATCCACTGGCCGTCATCGACGCCGAGATGCCGAACATTCAACAGCACCTCGGGCTATGGCACTCCGGTCAGCCCCTGCCACTCCCCGAGAAGGGCTGTGCCAAACCTCACATGGTCAAGGGCGCACTGTGGTGCTGACCATCGCATCCCAGGTCGGTCCTTCAGAACCGGGTTGGCGTCATAGGAGTAGCGCAGCATCAAGAGTTGGGACGACGCCCAACGCCAACCTGCCGTCCGGGCAAGGTGGCACTCCCCGTGGGGGGGATGTGGCCGAACCGGCAACGAAACGGAGTGAGCCATCGAGCGTCACCCGGCAAATTGAAGGGGACGACATGAAGATCGCAGCGATATCTGGGCGCCTCCATTTACCCGATGATGTGATGGGGGCGCCTCCATTTACCCGATGATGTGATGGGATTGAGGATCCGAGACGGCGCGTTGGGTGAACCTCGCGTTTGGCACGGGGTTTGCCGGGATTTTCAGCGGTTTTCCGTAGAGCGCGGCCGCAGTTATCCCATGGCGGCGCGGCGCTCGTGGAAGATCAGGCGGTGGATGTTGAAGGCCAGGTTGGCGAGCGTGATCTTGGCCTTGGCCCGTTCGATGCCGATGGTGCGGATGAACAGGCCCATGACGGCCTTCTGATGCGCGAACACATGCTCGACGCGGGCCCGGATCTTCGACTTGGTGGCGTTGCCGCGGCGGACATGGGCGGGCATCGGCCTGCCCTTGGGCTTTCTGCGGTGGATGCGGCTTACCCGGCCCTGGGCCTTCAGCCAGCGTTCGTTGCTCTGGCTGCGATAGGCGGTATCGGCCCAGACATCCGAGGCGGTGTTGTCGCTGGTCACCACGTCGCGCAGCATGCGTCCGTCGTAGCGCGCGCCATCGGTGACCTGGCCCTTGCGGATGAAGCCGAAGGTCCGGCAGATCGAAATACTGCTTTTGTACCCGAAACTCGGGATCGCGATATCCGGCTGCGGCTTGCCATCGGCGGTGGGCCGCGCCTTGGCGAATTTCAGCGTCCAGCGGGCATCGACATCCTTCTGGTGCGCCCTGGCGGGTTCGTCCGGCCAGATCTCGGCGGCGCTCCAGCCCGCCTTCACCGCGGCTTTCTCGGCCTCGGTGTTGCGCTGTTTGGGCGCGGCGACCAGCGTTGCATCGACAATCTGCCCCCCCATCGGCAGATAGCCCCGCGCCTTCAACTGGCGGTCGAAATCGGCAAACAGCGTATCGAGCGCGCCGACCCCAGTCAGCCGCTCGCGGAACATGCGGATCGTGTTCGCATCCGGCGTCGCTGCGCCAAGATCGAAGCCCAGGAAGCGCAGCCAGCTCAGCCGATCCCGGATAAGCCATTCCATCCGCCCGTCGGCCACGTTGTTCTGCGCCGCCAGCACCAGCACCTTCAGCATCACCACCGGATCGTAGGGCGGGCGACCGCCCTTGGTACCGTCGGAATAGCCCAGCGCAGCTACCAGCGTCGGCCGAAACGCTTCAAAGTCCACGATCCGCGCCACCACCTCCAGCGGATCGCCGTCCGCTGAAAGGCGCTTCATGTGGTCCGATAATCCGAAAAGCCCAGCCTGCCGCATCGTCCGCTCCCGCTGACCGCACACAGTGAATCATCACTGCCTCAATTTGGCGAGAGGTAAATGGAGGTGCCCATCTGACATTCACGGCAATCTTGCCGCTCTCGACGCGGTACTAAGCGATATTCAGACGCTTGGCGTCGATCAGGTCGTGAACCTTGGGGACATCTGCTCCGGAAGCCTGTTTCCGCGCGAAACAGCAGACCGGCTCATCCCGATGGGATTTCCCACTGTCCGGGGAAATCACGAAAGGCAGGTTTTAACGTTGAGCGTTGAGCAGATGGGTCCGTCGGATCGCTATGCTGCTGAAACCTTGACCCCGGCTCATCTGGAATGGTTCGATAGTCTGCCCTCTACGATCCGGCTCAATGACGAAGTTCTGCTCGCTCATGGCACGCCCGATAGCGACCTGACCTACTTTCTGGAGACTGTTGGCCCTGAGGGGCTACGCCGAGCAACACGTGCCGAAATCAGGGATCGCGCAGGGACCGTCGATGCCCGCGTCATCCTTTGTGGCCATACGCATCTGGCGCGGGTCGAAACGTTGGATGATGGCCGACTGATCGTAAATCCCGGGAGCGTGGGCCTGCCCGCTTATGAGGATGATCGTCCCTATCCTCATGTGGTCGAGGCGGGGTCGCCGCACGCGCGGTATGCGATCGTTTCGAACGATGGTCGGGGCTGGTCAGCAGAAATCCGTTGCGTCGAATATGATTGGGAACAGGCTGCACGTGTCGCCGAGACGAATGGCCGCCACGAATGGGCGAGGGCCCTGAGAACGGGACGCACCTGAAGGGTGTCCTCCCACTCCAAATCAGAACGGGAGGGGGCGGTCCAAAGTTCATCCAGGCCGGGCCGATCAGCCGCTGCGGTCGTTCAAGAGTTCCGACGCCGCAATAACCCTGGGAGGTGCTTGCCGCGATCTCTCAAGATCCCTCCAACCCTTTCATACATCCTTTCAAGCCGAGGTCGATGCTGGTTTGGCGGGTACGACCAAGACGGGTATAGGCGATTTTTCGAGCAGTTCGTGGCACACCGAACGCTCGGTGAGCCTGCCGAGCCAGGACAGATGCCTGTGTCCCAGGACGATTGCGTCGCAGGCAAGGTTATGTGCCGCTTCAAGTAACATCGCCACCGGCTCGCCGGGAACGACGGAACCAGAGGCATCCACTGCTCTCGCGCGGAGTTCCAATACCGTTTGCCGCACAAGGTTGTCCGCGCTCTCACGCTCCATCGCGGCGGCTGGATAGTCGGTTTCATCGACCGGGGTCGGTCGCGCGCCATCGGGTTCGTCGAGGAAGTACGCGGCATCAACCGCACACACGACATGCAGGGCCGCATCGAAATGGCATGCCAGATCGGCCGCCACTCCTACGACGTTTTCGGAACTCTCGGTTCCGTCAATGCCGACAAGGATTGTTTTGAACATCTGATTTCTGCCTTCCTTTGCGGTTGTCAGCCCGCTCGTGTGCATGCACGGGACGGGAAAAGCCGAAACATCGGGGATCGAGGACACCTTGGCTCGGGGTGAACACTCAGGAACCTGTGCTGGCGCCGGTCGTGATCGGTTGCGATCGCACTGGGGCATCGGGAAAGGTCCGTTCCCAGCCGCCGCCGAGCGCCTTGAGAAGTACGACAAGATTGGCCGCCGCCTGGCCGTGGCTTTCGGCAAGGTCATTTTCCGCGCTCAGCAAGGCGCGCTGAACCGATAAGATGTTGAGAAAATCGACAGCGCCTTCGCGGTAGCGGCGCTGGGCGACGGAGAGCGCCAATCTGTTTTGCCGGACTGCTTCGCCCAGGCGATCGCTCCTGCGCTGCTCGGCGTCATAGGCGGTCAAAGCATCGTCGATTTCGTGCCACGCCTTCAGCACGGTCTGCTGGAAACGGATCGCGGCCTCCTGTTGCTCCGCCTTGCGCAATTCCAACGCGCCCTTGAGCCTGCCGCCCTGAAAGAAGGGAAGCGAGATGGAGGGACCGACGATGAACTGGTGGGAGGCCCAGCTGCCGAAATTGGATAAGGCCAGCGACTGCGTTCCGAAACTGCCGGTGAGCGAGATGCTGGGATAAAAATCGGCCTGCGCCACGCCGATTTCGGCGGTGGCGCGGTGCAGCGCCGCCTCGGCCTGACGAATATCGGGCCGCCGCCGCGCAAGCTCGGACGGCAGGCCGACGGGGACGCGCTCGGGAAGGGCCGGGACATCGCCCATGTCGCCCAACTCGCCGGCGAGCGCGCCTGGCTGCTCGGCCAAGAGCAGGCTCAGCGCGTTGATCAGAGCATCCTGCCGCGCGTTGAGCGCGGGCAGGCGCGCTTCGATGGTGGCAAGCTGCGCCTCGGCGTCGGCGACGTCGAGGCTGGTGGTGACGCCCTGCTCGAGCCGGAGACGGGTGAGCTTTACGCTGTCGCGGGCGTCGTCGAGGTTGTGGCGCGTGATGGCCAACAATGCCTGGGTCGTACGCAACTCGACATAGTCGCGCGCAAGCTCGGCCTGCGCCGACAACAGGATCGCTCGCCGGTCCTCCAGCGTTTCCTGCAGGGCGGCGTTGGCCGCCTCAACACCCCGCCTTGCGCGGCCCCACAGATCCAGCTCCCAGGACGCATCGATCCCTACCTGCCAAAGGTCGTAGGGTGGCGATCCGTCCGAACCGGGAAGGCTGGATACGCCGAACGGGGCTGAACCGTTCGCCGACTGCTGCTGCGAACCTGCCGGGCCGGTGCCCATCAGGGAGAGAATGCCGTTCGGGCTCGCGCGCTCGCGATTGTACGAACCGGCGGCACCGACACTGGGATATGCGCGTGCGCCTGCAATGCGGCGTTGCGCACGACTCTGGAAGAGGCGCGCGGTTGCCGCCTTCACGTCCAGATTGGCGCCCGCGAGACGGCTTTCCAGCAAGGAGAGTTTGGGATCATTGAACAGGGTCCACCAGTCCGCTGCGATCGGAGAGGCTTCGGGACGACTGGGGGCGGTGGCCCGGTCTACGGGCGCGAAAGTAGGTGGCGAAGCGACTGTAGGCCGGTGAAAGTCCGGTCCGACCATGCAGCCAGAAATCAGCGTGCCGGCCAGGACCAGGGCTGTCGCACCGCGCAGAGCGGGAGCAGACCGGCCCATCATCGTGCCGTTCCGATAACTGCTGCACTGCCACGCGCCGTGACGTCGACCGTTGGCACGACGGAGAGTCCGACATGCAGGCGTGCGGCTGCCGCCTGACCCGGATCTATCGTCAGCTTGACCGGCAGGCGTTGGACCACCTTGGTGAAATTGCCTGTCGCATTGTCCGGGGCGATGGGCGCGAGCGCGAGGCCGGTGACTGGCGCGAGGCTGTCCACATGCGCTTTCAGCGTCACGCCGGGCAAACTGTCGACCCGGATCGTCGCAGGCTGGCCGAGGCGCATATCGGCCAATTGGTTCTCCTGGAAATTTGCCACCACGTAGACCTTGGCCAGCGGCACGACGGCGAGCAGCGGCGTCCCTGCTTCGACAATCGCGCCGACCCGGATGGTGCGTTGACCGACCATGCCGTCGATCGGCGCGCGGATCTCGGTATAGGACAGGTTGAGCCGGGCCTGATCCAGCGCCGCCTGCGCGCGGCCGAGCGCTCCTGCTGCCTTGGCGCGGCTGGCCTCCAGCACGCCGAGTTGCTGCTGGGTCGCGGAAAGTGCCGAGCGATCATGATCGCTGGTCGCGAGCCGCTCGGCCAGGCTGCTGTCGGCCTGCTGCTTGTCCTGTGTCGTGCCGGCCCCGCCCGCCGAGAGGTTTCGGTAGCGCACGGCGTTGGCCTGAGCAAAGGCGGTGGCCGCCTGGTCGGCACGCAGTGTGGCCTGTGCCTGTGCCACCAAGGCAGGGTGGCGCGCGATTTCAGCCTCGAAATTGGCGACGTCTGCCTTGGCGACGGCGACTTCGGCCTCAGCGCTGGCCAGCGCAGCGCGATAATCGCGATCGTCGATGCGCGCCAGCAGTTGGCCCGCCTTGACCGGTTGGTTGTCGTCGACGAGCAGGGAAACGATCTGCCCAGCCACTCGGGGCGCCACGATGGTGGCGTCCGCGCGCACATAGGCGTCGTCCGTCGATTGTTTGCCCGAGGGCGTGGCGAGGCGCGTGCCGCCGATCGCCACGCCAGCGATGCACACTGCAGTGGCCGTGAGGAGAACATGCTTTCGGGTCGGGCGATAAGCCATGATCGTCGCTTTCATTAAGGCTTGGCCGGCGCGGCAGGGCGCGGCGGATAGATGCGGGTGGGAAGGATCGGGATAAGGAGGATCAGACCAAAGCCGATCGCCGCCATCACGAGATACAGGTCCGACGATGTCAGGACGATCGCTTGCGTGTGGATGCGCTCGGCCAGTTCGGTGAGCGCTCCCGCCTCGCGGCTATTGGGCTGGCCGAGCGTGCCCAGCCGGTCGACCAGCATCTCCGAATGGTAATGTTCGCGGATCGTGCCGACCCCTCCGACGATGCCGGTACCGAGCGCGGCGGCAAATCCCTTGGTCGTGTTGAACATGGCTGACGCCCAAGGGCCCTCTACCGGTGGCAGGCCGGTGGTGGCGAGCATGAGCAGCGGGATCACGGCCATCGGCTGGCCCATGATCTGGAGCATCTGGAGAAGATAGAAGTTCTCCCGCACCCAGTCGGCTGTTACGAAGCTGGCAAGTGCGCATGAGGTCGCGACCATCGCCAATCCGATCGCGAGTACCCAGCGGCAATCGACCCGCTCGATGTTCAGAATCGCGGCGGTCAGCGGCAGGGCGACCAATTGCGGCAGCGCCACGATCAGAGCCAGCGGCGCGGTCTCGAGCGGGCGATAGCCGCGCACTTCGGCGAGATACTCGCTCGGGATCACGATCACGCCGAGGAATACCACGAGCACGCCAGCCAGTGTGATGAGCGAATGGGAGAAATTGCGCCGTGCCAGCATCTGTAACTTGAAGAAGGGCAGGGGATGGCTCCATTCGTTCACGAGGAACAAGAGCAGGAGCATCCCGCCGCCGCCGACCAGCGCGCGGATCAGTTGGGAATTCAGCCAGTCCAGCCGATCGCCTTGCTCCAGAGCGATCACGAGCATGACGATCGCAGGAAAGCCGGTGACCAGACCGATCCAGTTGAATGTCTTGAAACGCTCCAGCCGCAGTGGGTCTTGCGGCAGGCCCCAGCCGATCGCGATCACGCTGATCAGACAGAGCGGCACCACCTGCCAGAAGACCATCGGCCAGCCGACATAATCGGTCCACAAGGCCGCAAGTGGTGTGCCCAGGCTGGGACCGAAGGTGGCGGTGAGCGCGTAGCCGGCAAGGCCGTAGATCTTGATGTTGGCGGGCAAGTAACGCAGCGCGACCGTCATCAGCATCGGTGGCAGACTGCCGCCTGCGAGGCCCTGCAAAGTCCGCAGCCCATAAAGCGTGCCGACGTCCGGCGCGAACGGGCACAGGAAGCCAAGGAACGCGAAGACCAGCACCGCGCCGATCGTGAAGCGTCGCAGCGAGAAGGTGACTGAACACCAGGGTGCGAAGGCCATGGCAGCCACGTTGGTCCCCTCGTACAGCGCGGTCAGCCAGGTGCCCTCGTCGTGCCCGATCGACAGCGCGCCGCGGACATCCATCAGCGCGACCTCGGTGACATGCTCGTTCAGGCCCGCCGTCAGCGAGGCGAGGAGGACGCCGACCAGCCCGGTGGCAAGCCGAGGGCCGAAAGCGGGCGGTGCCAGCGGGGCCGGGGCTGGAGTGGGAGCGGCGCTCGCCGCCGCGGCGACCGCGGTCATGGTGCGCTTCTTCGGAAAGAGACAGGGTCAGAGGGCATCATCGATCTCGGTGGCCGGCGGAGGACGGATCCGGCGATATCGATGAGAGCGCTTCTCAGAAATCGGCCGAGGTGCATTCTATCAGTGCGTCTGACGCACTGGTTGTTGGAGGGCGCTTCGCCCATCGCAGCCCCAGCACACCCAATTTCTGGTGGAAGAAACGGTCAATGCCCCTCGAAAGCTATCGCGATTTGACGCATGGTGAGCCATTGTATCGGCTTGGCATTGCGCCTGGCATCATGACTGGACGGCCCAGGATGGAGTATCCCGATCTCAATCTGCTGATCGCGCTCGACGCCTTGCTTCAGGAGGAGAGCGTCGTCGGAGCCGCGCGGCGCATGGAATTGAGCCCGCCTGCCATGAGCCGGACACTCGCGCGAATACGCCGAGTGTTTGACGATCCGATCCTGGTTTTGGCCGGACGCAAGATGGTCCCGACCTCCCGGGCGGAGGCGTTGCGCGATCCTGTCCACCGCCTGGTCAGTCAGGCGCTTGGAATGATGCAGGCCGAGGGCGAAAGCTCGATCCGAAATCTCCTGCGCAGCTTCACGATCCGCGCCAATGACAGTTTCATTGTCGCCTTCGGCCCAGCGCTGGTGCGCCACCTGAGCGATGCAGCGCCCGGCATCTCTGTCCGCTTCACGCCGGAAGTGGGGGAGGATGACGACGCCTTACGAGAGGGGCAGGTCGATCTGTTCATCGGCGCCACGGAAGCGCTGGATCCGGAAGTGCGCGTGCAGGCCTTGCTGAAGACCACGATGGTTGCCGTCGCGTGCGAGGGCCACGCGCTGTTTGGCGATGCGATCACGCCGGAACGCTTCGTTGCCTGTGACCATATCGTGGTCTCACGGCGGGGACGGCTGAGCGGGCCGATCGATGCAGCGCTTTCCCATCTGAACCTGCGTCGGCGGGTCGCCCTGACCTCACCCACATTTTCAACTGCGCTTCTGCTGTTGGGCGGCAGTGATCTAGTTCTGCCGTTGCCTGATCTTTACCTTCTGGGCGATCATAGCGTTCCGGCCGGCCTGCGGGCATTTCCGATTCCTCTGGACCTGCCGCCGGTGACGATCCGGCAAGCCTGGCACCCCCGTTTCGAAACAGATTTTGCCCATCGCTGGCTCCGCGAGACGATCCGGGATCTTTGCCTGAAGGCGCGGCCGTCGGCGCAGCTCCGACCCTGACGGACGTCACCGTTCGTTGTCATGTCAGTCGCTTTTTGAGCAAAACGCCACCAACCGCGCAAACCAGCATGAAGATGCCGGCGACCAGAAAGGCGTCGCTGTAGGAAAGGAGAAGCGCCTCGTGGTGTACGCTCCTGTCCAATAGCGACAGTGCTTGTGCCCGATATGGCGCGGGGGCGCTTCCCTGTAGCGCTGCGTGACGATCCACCGCATGGTGGCGCAGTACCCCGACCAGCGTCACCATCCGTTCCTGGAATGCGGCAGAAAAGAGCGTAACCGCTTCGCCGATCCGCTCGGCATGGAATTTCTCGCGCTCCACGACAAATTGGCTGGCGAGGGCAATACCGATGGCGCCACCGACATTGCGAACGGTCGAGAAGAGCGCCGAGGCCGATCCAAGCTCGGACTTCTCCAATCCCTCCACCGCCATGACGCCGAGCGCCACGACGATGAACGACTGACCGACCCCGCGTACGATGAGCGAGGGCACGATGACGTTTGCGGCGGCGTCGCCATCGAGATGGATGTTCATGAGGCAGCCTGCCGCCATGATCACGAAGCCCAGAATGATAACGGCGCGCACGCTGGTCCAACGCATCAGGCGGGGCGTTGCGAACGACATGACAAACTGAATGAGGCCATAGGGGATCATGGTCAGGCCGATCTGTTCGGCATTATAGCCGTGCGCCTCGGCGAAATAGTTGGGGACGAGGAACACGACGCCGAAGACCACGGCGCCGAAGGTGAACTGCATTAGGCTCGCCAGCCCGAAATTGTAACGGGCCAAAAGGCGCAGGTTGATGAAAGGATCCTTGCGACGCAGCTCGATGACGACAAAGGCGACCAGGCCGAGGAGCGCCACGACCGCGGCATCGATGATCAGTGGCGAGGCAAACCAATCCTTACGCTCGCCTTCCTCCAGCATGATCTGCAGCGCGGACAATCCCAGTGCCATGGCGATGATTCCGCCCCAGTCGCCACTCCGCAGTTTGTCGAATGCGGCCGGGGTGCGCGGTGTCGACCAGCCTATGGCCGCTAGTAGCAACAGCCCCGGCGGAACCTGGAGATAGAAGATCCAGCGCCAGCTATAGGCTTCCGTCAGCCAGCCGCCGAGCGATGGGCCTGCGGCCTGGGCCACATTGTTGGCAACGGCGAACAGGGCCATGCCGAAGGGATGCCGCGAAGGCGGCAGTTCCGTCACGATGATCTGGAAGGACAAGGGAATGAGGACGCCGCCGAACGCGCCTTGGAGCGCACGGGCGACGATCATCGTGCCGATATCCGGTGCCATCGAACACAGAATTGAGAACAGCACGAAGCCGCCGGTGCCCACCATCAGCACGCGCCGCATGGAGAACACCTGTACGAGCCAGCCGGTCATCGGGATGATGATGATTTCGGCCACCAGATAGGCGGTGGTGATCCACGATCCCTCCTCGAACGAAGCCCCCAGCGACCCACGCACGTCCGGTAGCGAGGCATTGGTCACATGGACGTTCATCCCCGCCATGAAGCAGCCGACCACACCGCCCAGCACGGCGACCCAAGCGCGCAGCGAGACGGAGTCTGGGCGCTCTTCCGGTTTCGCCTCCGCGCTCATGGTCGCGCGCCGCGCGTGTCGACGATGGTTTCCACTGACATGCCCGGTCGCAGTCCGGTCGCGCGCGCCTGCCTCGGATCGAGCGTGATCCGAAGCGGCAGACGCTGCACGATCTTGGTGAAATTGCCCGTGGCATTGTCAGGCGGTAGCAGCGCAAACTGCGCGCCCGTTGCTGGCGCGAAACCATCGACCCTGCCGTTAAGCGCCGCGCCGCCAAACGCGTCGATCCGGATGCTGACAGGTTGACCGGGTCGGATGTGCTCGGCCTGCGTTTCCTTGTAATTCGCAACGACGTAGGGCTGCATCGGCACGACTGCCATGAGCGGCGTGCCGATGTCGGCATATTGGCCGACCCGTGCCACGCGCTGGCCGATCTGGCCGTCCACAGGTGCCCGGATAACGGTTCTCGCCAGATCGAGTTGTGCGGCATCGCGCGCCGCCCGCGCTTGGCGCAGCATGCCCAGCGCCTTGTCGAGATCGGCCATGGCGGCCTGGCGCCGGGTCGCCAGCACCGGCAAGAGGGCGCGGGCGGCCGCGAGGCCGGCGCGAGCTTCGGCGGCGCCGGCGCGCGAGCGCTGTGCCGCGGCCGCGGCCGCCTCAAGCGTCTGGTCGCTTCCAACCTCCTCTCGGGCTAGGACCGTTTGCCGGCGATACTCGAGATCGGTGAAACGAGCGTCCGCGGCGCGCGACGTGATGGTGGCCTTGCCTTGGGCGATCACGCTCTGCTGTTGCGTTGCCTCGGCTTCGATCCCGGCAATATGCGCGCGCTGCGCCTCGATTTCGGCGGTTGCTGCAGTGATGGCCGCTTCGGCCTGTGCCACCTTCAGTCGGTAATCCCGGTCGTCGATCCGGGCGAGGATTCCACCGGCGCGCACCTGCTGGTTGTCGGCGACGTCCACTGCGACGATGGTGCCTCCAACGCGTGGCGAGATGGTCACCGTATCGGCCCGGACGTAAGCGTCGTCGGTTTCCACCATGAAGCGGCCGCTCGCCCACCAGTGCAGCCCGTAGGCGCCGGCGACGACGAGCCCGACGACAGCAGCGCCCAGGGAGAGCGCACGCCTTGAGACAAAACGACGGGTGGAAGGCGGGCGGGCTGGATTGACAGTTTCGGACATGACGGATCACTTGCTGGAGAGGAACGGTGCGTCGCCGCGCGACGATCGGTCGGGGGTTGGCAGGTGAACGGCGGGGGCATCCTCCCAGCCGCCGCCCAGTGCCCTAAAGAGGGCGACCTGCGCGCGTGCGACCTCAATGTCGGCCTGGGCCGCCGCCGATTGCGCTTCGATGGACGCTCGGTCTGCCTCTAGTGCCTCCAGCGCGGTCGCCGCACCCGCGGCGCGTTGGCGCTGCATCAGTCGGTCGGCGCGCAGGCTGCGCTCCGCCGCGATCCGCAGATCGTCTTGGCGGCGCAACATCGCCGCGTAGTCCGTCGCGCGCTGGCGAGTGTCCTTGAGCGCTGCGAGGATGACCCCGTCGAATGCAGCGAGCGCTCCGGCCTCGTCGGCCCTCGCGGCGCGTAGCCTTGCGCGCGCGGCATTGCTGTTGGGGAAACTCCAGCTGAGCAGCGGGCCGACGCGCCAGATCTGGTTGACCCGCTCGCCAAGACCGTCCGGCGTCGGCGAGGAGTCGGCAAACCCGCCGCCGATGACGATGCGGGGATAAAGATCCGCCACGGCGATGCCGATATGCGCGGTCCTGGACGTGAGTTTCTGCTCGGCCGCCCGTACGTCCGGGCGCCGACGGAGCAGCGCAGCAGCGTCTCCGACGGGGCCGGTTGCGGTGACAGTCGGCAGTTGTCGACAAGCGGCCGCCGCAGGAGGAACGTCGGTCGGAGATCGTCCTGCCAGGACAGCCAGTTCGGCGAGCGCATCCTGACGTCCGGCATCGAGCATCGGGATCGTCGCACGGGTCTGGGCCACCAATGTTTCGGCCCTCAGGACCTCTGCTGGAGTGGCGCTGCCGGCTGCACGAAGCCGCTGGACGAGTTCGCGCCCGCGTTCGGCCAGGACCAGCGACTCTCGCGCGACATCTGCGCGACGCGCGAAACCGCAGGCGTCGAGCCATGCGCCCGTGACCCTCGCTGCGACGACGATCCGAACTTCGTCCTCAAGCGCGGCGGACATGCGCGCATCAGCTCGCGCTGCCCGGACGGTCGATCGCAGGCGCCCGAACAGGTCCGGCTCCCAGGCAAGGTCGATGCCCAGATCAAAGCGGCCGCCCGTGCGGATCGCGCTGCCGTCTTTCCCGGCTGCGGCGATCTGGTCCTGAAGCGTGCTGCCATAGCCGGCGCCTGCCGAGATGTCGGTCTGCGGGAGGGTGAGCGCTCGCGCTTGCCCCAGTAGCGCCTGGGCCTTCAGGAGATTGGCTTCGGCTACGCGTAGATCACGATTGTTGGCCAGCGCCTCGGCCACCAGCCCATCAAGCGCCGGTTCTCGATACAGATGCCACCATTGCCGGGCGGGCGCTTTGCCTTCGACGGTCTCATCGCCGGTCGCGGAAGAGGGGAGGGCGACCGTCGTGTGCGGCGGCCGGGATGGAGCGGTGGCGCAGCCGCCTAGCAACGTCGACGAGAGCATCGCCAGGAGGACGCCGCGCGGCAAGGGTTCATGTCTGATAGGCCAAGGTCGCATGCCGGTCAGCATTACGGCTTAGAGCGCTGGCTATCTCCCGAATGTTGGACAACAATCGTCGAGATATGGACATGATTCGGACTCTGGAAGATTGCGAACGGGCGCCGCGTCCGGTGGTGGCGCTCGCGAGCGATCACCCGGATGGTGAGCACATCGAGCCGCACAGTCATCCTCGCGCCCAGCTCATCCACACGCTCGGCGGCGTGATGACGGTGACAAGCCGAGAAGGGAGCTGGATCGTGCCCCCTGGCCGGGCGGTGTGGATGCCACCGCACGAGGCGCACGCTATCCGTATCGCGGGCGATGTTTCGATGCGCACCGTATTCGTGCGCCAGGATGTTCGATCAAGCCTGCCGCGAACCTGCGAGGTTATCGAGGTCTCGCCGTTTCTGAGGGAGGCCATTGTCACTGCCACCAGCATCCCATTGGAATATGCGCCGGGTAGCCGGGACGAGCGGGTGATGGAACTGATCCTGGATGAGATCGAGGGTGCGCCAAGGCTACATCTGCATGTCGACATGCCGCGCGATGCACGGCTGCTGCGGCTTTGCGAGCGGGTAATTGCCGACCCGTCGATGCCATGCACGCTTGAGCGTCTGGCGGCGGAAATCAACGTCAGCGCGAGAACGCTTGCGCGGATGTTCCATCGAGAGCTGGGAATGAGCTTTGGCCAGTGGTTGCGGCGTACGCGCCTGTTGCTCAGCATGCCACGGCTGGCCGCGGGTACGTCGGTGCTCGAAGTGGCGCTGGAGCATGGTTACGATAGTCCCAGCGCCTTCGCGGCGATGTTCCGCCGCACCCTCGGCGTGGCGCCGACCGTCTATCTGTCACGCCAGCGAGACTGACGCGGGGTCACTCCACTCGAATGCCAGTGACGATGTCGAGCGCGCCTGCTGTGCTTCAGGGCGCGTCGGGCTCGCACGGGTTGGAGCCTCGGCCACAATTCACGGCTCATCGCTGCCCGGCGGTCGAAACCAGGATTCGGAACGTGGTGCGACATTGATTGGGGTAGGCCCCAAAGGCCTGCTTCGCGGCATCTGATCGCACCAGCTCGTAGCGTCTCTACTTAACCGGTCGAGCGCGCCAAGCGCCTGACAGGCGATCTGAGCTACGGATTTGTTGATGGCGAAACACAGTTACGCTATCTCTCCGAATCATAGATAATAGATAGAATGGACATGATATGCGTCGCCCTGAGCGTCTGAGGTTCATTGAAGGGATCGGTGTGGACCGAATGGGTTCCATTGCTGACGCATCGTCGAGCGATATGCTTCGGCTCGAGAATCTCGACACGGACATCTTGCCCGACCCCGCCGTGCTGGAGCGCACGCGGCAGTCAGTCCTGGAGGACGCTGCAAACTCCTACCTGCCATTCGTCGGACAGAAGAACCTGCGCGAGGCTGCCGCCCAGCATCTCACCAGAACGACGGGCGTGGCTTACACCGCCGACAATGTGATCATCTCCGCAGGAGGACTGTCCGGGGTCTTGAACACACTGCTTGCCACCATCGAGATCGGTGACGAGGTGCTGGTCACGGATCCGACCTATGCTGGCCTCCTCAATCGCATCCGGTTGGTCGGAGGCGTCCCAATACCGGTAAAGTTTGACTTCAGGCCTGGTGACGAATGGCGCCTTGATCGAGCCGGTCTGGCAGCGGCGATCACCCCTAAAACGCGTGCGATGCTCCTCATGTCGCCTTCCATGCCGAGTGGCGGGGTCTTGGAGCGTGGCGACTGGGAGGCCGTGGCAAAGCTCTGCACTGAGCACGACCTCTTGCTCATCGTCGATGCGGCCATGGAGCGGCTGTTGTTCGGCCAAAGGGAGGTCATTCATCCGGCGAGCTTTGATGGAATGGCGGCGCGCACGATCTCTGTCGGCGCAGCATCCAAAGAGCTGCGCATGATCGGATGGCGCGTGGGCTGGATTGTTGCGCCAGAGGCGTTTGTCCCCGACATCGTATCGGTATCGCTCGCAAATGTGGTGGTGCCGGTGGGTATCGCCCAGGATGCCGCCGCAGTGGGACTGCAGTCGGCTGCGACGACCCTTCCGCCCTACGTTGCTGAACTCGAACGTCGAGCCGATCTGATTGCGACAGAGCTCGATGGCCTGCCTTTCGGCAGGCCCTCGGGCGGTTGGTCGATGCTGCTGCGTGTCCGAGACTATGGGCTGACCGGGGCGCAAATGGCGCGGAATCTCCTGCGCGTCGGCGTCTGCGCCACGTCGATGGCGGGCTGGGGACAAACGCATGGCGAGGACTTCATCCGCTTCGTCTTCGCGAATGAGCCCGTCGATCGTCTGAGAGGACTTCGTGCCAAGATCGATGCGGCGCTTGAAATGGGGAAATAACGCTATCGTCGGCTGACGACGTCGCGACGGCTCCTTCAAGAGGAGCGTCGTTGGGCCGTCATCCGATCAGCCAGCGCGTGGCCGGCCTCGAGAATATGGTCGCGCAGCAGTTCGGACGCGTCGTCGAACGCGCCTTCCTCAAGCGCACGGATAATGGAGCTATGTTCCGCGCTCGAACGATCTTGCCAGTCCAGATCTTTCCAGGCCGCGTATAGATAACGAGCACTGATGCGATGCAGATCAGCGATGCTCGCGAGGAGCCGCGGGCGCTGGCCGGGCAGGTAGAGTGCCGCGTGGAAGCGCCGGTTGGCGTTCTCCCAAACGGTGATATCCGTTGTCCCGTCGCAGTCGGCCATCGCGGATCTGGCGGTCGCGAGATCGGCTGCGGTCAGCCGCGGCGCCGAGGCTTTGAGCGCCAAGGGCTCCAGGGCGGCACGCATCTCCGTGACCTCGATGACGTCTTCGGGTTCCAGAGATGCGACCCGCGCGCCTCGCCGAGGTTCGGAAACGATAAGGCCCTGGGCCTCAAGGCGTCGGAATGCCTCCCGGACAGGCACATGACTGGCCTTGAACCTGGTGGCGATCTCATCCTGCATCAACCGTACGCTTGGCAGCAAAGCGCCGCTTACAATTTGTTCGGCGAGGGAGCGCGCAATCTGGCCGGCAATGGAACGGTCGTCGTCGTCGGGTGAGATCTTAGGGATCATGATCAACCAAAAATGGAGGAAGCAGGCAACTTCGTCTGGAATGGCTCAGCTGGGAATTTCAGTCGAGTGCGACAGCTGCCACCGGGGCCTGGAGCAGATCGCCCTCTGTGGCGTTGGAGAGGTGTACGAGCTGATCATAGTCCAGGGAAAATACCGCGTTTGGCGTACCGGCGGCGGCCCAGAGCCTACCGAACCGGGAAAGTTCGGGAGCTACGAATGTCACAATTTCATCGGCGGTGATGACAGGGGGAACGCCACCGATTGCGTAGCCAGTATGCTCTCGTACGAAATCCGCGTCCGGCCGGCGAACGGGCTCGCCCACAAGAGCCGAAAGCTTCTCCTTGTCGATGAGACTTGAGCCCGGAGCGATCACGAGGATGCACCGTCCGGACTTCGAGCCAGCGAATATGATCGACTTGGCTATCTGGTCGACGGAGCAACCGATCGCCTTGGCTGCCTCCTCGGCGCTGCGGGTCGATTCGTCAAACTCGAGAACCTCATAATCGGGTCCGATAAGTGCCTGAAACGCAATGGCCTTCGGGGATTGAGCAACCTTCATAACGACTCCAGGTGCTCGCCAGGACGAGCTAATCTATTATCTATAATACACATCGCAGGGCCGTGATTGGATGTCCAGCCTGCGCTAAGCGGAACGCACCGTCCCGCGAGTGTCGTAACTGGAAGTAGCGCTGATCCCCCGTCAGCAGAATATGAAGTTTGGCTTTGTAGTTTAACTTCGTATCGTGTAGATTGGTGGCGTGAACAATCAAAACTCGCCCTCCGCCGCCGTTGCCCTCGCGAGCGAGCTTCGTGGCTTCGCCGGCAAGTTGAAGCGACGGCTGCGTGAACAGGCCGATGTGGGCGACCTGACCCATTCGCAAATTTCCGTGCTGCTCCGCCTGGAAGGCGAAGGCACCTCCACGACATCCGAGCTCGCGCGGGCAGAGGGGATGAAGTCGCAGTCGATGGGCGCGGTCATCGCCGCGCTCGAGGCGGCGGGGTTTGTCACGGGTACACCCGACCCCACGGACAGACGGCGGACCTTGCTCTCCCTGACCGACGCGTGTCGCGGCTGGATCGCGGAGGGGCGTGCCCTCCGTCAGGACTGGCTGTCCCGCATGATCGACGCAAAGCTCTCGCCGCAGGAGCAGGAGCAGCTCTCCACCGTCCTGCCGCTTCTCCACCGGATCGTCTCTGACTGAATCCGGCTCCGTCCGCTAGCCAAAGGAAGTCCGATGCCAGTGACCCGGCTCGATCCCAAATCGGCCTTGATCGTCGTAGACCTCCAGAAGGGGGTTGCAGGGATGGTCCCTCCCGAGACCTTCGAACCCGTCGTGGTCCGCAGCCGCGCGCTGGCCGAGGCTTTCCGCGCGAAGGATTTGCCGGTGGTCCTGGTCAACGTCGACGGGGTCGCTCCGGGCCGGACCGAACAGCCTTCTCGAGCTTCAGCGACGTTGCCGCCGGGTTTCGCCGAGCTCGTCGATGAAGTTGGCGCTCAGCCGAGCGACATCCGGGTGACCAAGAAGACCTGGGGCGCTTTTGCATCCACGGATCTCGAGCACCAGCTCAGGACGCTCGGTGTGACCCAGGTTGTCATCGCCGGGGTCTCGACCGCGACTGGTGTCGAGGCCACTGCGCGGCAGGCCTATGAGGCCGGGTTCAACGTCACTCTCGTCATCGACGCCATGATTGATCCCCGTCCTGGCGCTCACGATCACAGCATCTCCCAAGTGTTCCCGCGTCTCGGCGAAACCGGGACTACAGATGACATTCTCCGTTTCCTGGAAGGGCGCGCCTGAGATGCCAATCCTTCACCTCATAGCGTGCTTTTTCGGTGGTGCGGCCTTGCTGAACGCCGTCCCGCATCTGGTCAGCGGCGTCATGGGCCGCCGCTTTCCGAGCCCCTTCGCCAGGCCGCCAGGCAAGGGCATGTCCTCCGCGCTGGTGAACGTGCTCTGGGGGTTCGCGAACTTGGCGATCGCCTGGCTGCTTCTCGGCCGCTTCGGACATTTTTACCCCGACGAGCTCGGCGATGTCGGCGCTTTTGCTCTCGGTCTCCTGGTGATCGGCTTGATGGGTGCCTTTCATTTCGGCGGGCTCAACGAGGGGTGCGGACCGGACCTGACGTGACACGGGAACACGCGGGACCGTTGCGCTCGCTCCGGCGGTACAATTACCGCCTGTGGGCGGGCGGCGCCCTTGTCTCCAACATCGGCACGGGGGTGCAGCGCACGGCGCAGGACTGGCTCGTGCTGACGGTGCTCACCCATAAGAGCGCCTCGGTTCTGGGCGTGGTCATGGCGCTGCAGTTCGCGCCCCAGATGTTGCTCCTGCCCTGGACGGGATCTGCGGCCGATCATATGGACCGACGCAGGCTTCTCGTGGCCACTCAGACGGCCATGGGCGCGTTGGCGCTGGCCCTCGGCCTTCTCACCGTCAGCGGCCTCGTGCGCCTCTGGCACGTCTATGTCTTCGCCGCGCTGTTCGGCGCGGCAGCCGCGTTCGACGCGCCGGTCCGGCAGGTGTTCGTCTCTGAGCTTGTTGGCGAGGAGGATCTGCACAATGCGGTGACGCTCAACGCCATGTCCTTCAACATGGCCAACCTGGTGGGGCCAGCCGCGGCGGGCCTGATGATTGCCGCTGTCGGAACCGGCTGGGCCTTCCTGATCAACGGCGCGTCGTTCCTGGCGGTGCTGGCGTCGCTGTTCCTGCTACGGAAGGACCAGCTTTACCCCTCGGAGCGCGCGACACGGGCGCCGGGCGCATTCGCGGCCGGGCTGAAATATGTGGCCGGAAGGCGTGACCTGATCGTGATCCTGATCCTGATCATGCTGTTCTTGATCGGTACGTTCGGCCTGAACTTCCCGATCTTCATTTCTACCATGACGGTGCGCGTCCTCCACGCTGACGCACGGGGCTTTGGCATGCTGTCCTCGGTCATGGCGATAGGAACGGTCGCAGGCGCGCTCCTGAATGCCCGAACCGCCCGACCGACTCTGAAGACGCTGCTCTGGAGCGCCCTTATTCTCGGTATCGGCTTCTCGATGGCCGCCCTCGCGCCGGGCTACTGGAGCTTCGCCGCGGCATTGGTGGTGGTCGGTGGCGCCTGCATGACCTTCGTCGTTGCGACCAACGGGCTTATGCAGCTCTCCACGGAGCCCGCCATGAGGGGGCGAGTGATGGCGCTGCGCGTGGGCGTCGCTCTTGGCGCCACGCCGATCGGGGCACCCACTGTCGGCTGGGTCGCTGACCGGTTCGGGCCGCGCTGGGCCCTGGCGGTCGGCGCAGCATCCGGGTTCGTGGCGGCGATCATCGCGCTTTACTCGCTCAAGCGAGGAGATCCTCGTTGAACGATGCTTGGAGGGAGCGAGGGCGGCAGCGCGTCAACACCCTTCCACATCTCGGGTTTTTCTGGGCCGGAAGGCGGACGGTCACCGCCAATGCGTCGTCGTCGTGCGTAGACTTATTGCGTGCATGTCGCGATCGTCCACGTCAGCGCCTGTAGAAGCCAATCAGACAAACATTCGTCCCTCCGCCGCCTTGACCGCGCTCCCGCCAATTTTGATCGACAGTCTGCCACCTTGCTCCGTCGCAGAGATGTAGAGACTGCTCGGCCGGTGCATTTTGACGCCCTGGCGGCTGACCATGCGGCCTGCCTGCGCGATGGGCACCACGTCATGCGTCACGAGATAGGCCCCGAGCGGGCCGGTGGCATTGCCTGTTGCCGCGTCCTCGGTCACGCCGAAGCCCAGCATGCGGCTGTAGGCAGTGGCATCATCGCCGGCGGGCTCGAGCGAGAAGATCAGCACGCCGCGCCGGATCAACCCGGCCTTGTCGAGCAGAGCCCCCATGGCACCGCGATCGAGCTGCGCGCGGTCCACCGCCAAGCGGGTCTTGACCGGAAGTATAAGGAAAGGCGCCCCACAAGAGACTTGCTGGATCGGCAGATCGGCCAGATCCTCCGCACGCAGGCCCATGGCCGCAGCGGCCGCAGTGCGATCCCCGATGACGCCATCGAGCCTGGGCGGTTGTTGCTGCATCCAGGCAAATGCCAGACGACCCTCATGCCATTCCAGATTAATCTGCGTCGGCCCGACGCCCAGTTGCAGCATGATCGAGCGCCAGCCTGGCTTGATCAATTCGCGCTCCGCCAGCGAAAACACCGTGCCGATCGTGGGATGGCCAGCGATCGGGATTTCGGCGCCGCTGTTCATCGCGAAGAACCGCACCTGGAAATCACAGCCCGGCGTGGAAGCTGGGAAGACGAAGGTGCACTCCGAATAGTTGATCTCGCGCGTCATGGCCATCATCATCTCTGGCGTGAGGCCCTCGGGCGCTGTGAAGACCGCCACCGGATTGCCGCTGAGCGGAGTGTCGGTGAACACGTCGTAGACCTCGTAGGGACGTCCGGTCGGACCCGCCGCATGTGCCGCACCTTCGCGCCCGATTGCGGTCATTGCTGCGGCCGCTCCCGCCAGGACCATTCGCCTTTGAACCATGATATGTTTTTCACCTCGCTGATCCGATCGAAATTAGAGTGATGCATTTCGGGCAACATGCGTCATTTGCGCCAGATTTTATCTCTGTGGTCTCCGCTTCAGTCAGGGCAGGGAGAGCTTCGCGCCTGGCCAGACGGATGAGGTAGAAAAGCTCGGAGATACCGTCGGCCCCCGCACAAATCACCAGAAGCCGTGGAAGTGGTGCAAGGGGCCATGCCCTTTGCCAACGTCCAGTTTGCCACTGGACGCCAGGGCGCGATGGACGAAGCGCTTGGCCTCTCGCGCACTGTCTTCGACGGAGAGAGACGGCAGCAGCGCTGCGACAGCGGCCGAGAGCGTGCAACCGGTGCCATGGTCGTTGCTGGTCGTGATGCGTTCTGCCTTGAGCTCCAGGATCTCGCCTGTCCCGAGGAGCAGGTCGGTACTTGTCGCATCGCTGCCTAGGTGACCGCCCTTGAGTAAAACCCACTGCGGGCCGAGCCGGTGGAGATCGACGATTCTTTCGCGCATTACCTCAAGCGTCCATTCCGGCTCGACGCCCAGCAAGACACCAGCCTCTGGAAGGTTGGGCGTGATGACCGTCGAGAGCGGGACGAGCTCGGACAGGACAGCGGCGACAGAATCCGCCTCAAGGAGATGATCTCCGCTTTTAGCGACCATCACCGGGTCGAGCACGATGTTGGTCGCACCATGGTGACGGAGCCGGTCAGCAATCGTTTCCGCGATCCGTGCCGTGGCGACCATGCCGATCTTCACCGCGTCGACCCGGACATCGTCGAAAACTGCGTCGATCTGGTCTGCGACAAACTCTGGATCGAGCGATATGAAGGAGCGGACACCTTGCGTGTTCTGGGCGACAACCGCTGTGATCGCCGACATTGCGTAGGCACCCAGCGCGCTGAAGGTTTTGAGATCGGCCTGGATGCCGGCCCCGCCCGTGGGATCGGTCCCGGCGATGGTAAGGACATTGGCGATCACAGTTTGTTCTCCTCGGTCGCGGACGACGATTCCGGCGATCGGTGCCGGCCTGCCCACGTCTGCTCAAGCCGACGGGTGGGTTGATGGCGTTTGAAGTCGGCTTTGGAGGGTGAGGGGCTTTGCCTCTGAACGCTGCTTGATCACGGTCAGAACGGCGCGGTGGAAGTCGGTGAGAAAGGCATGACCCCAGGCGACGCAATAGGCATTGATCGGGGTCGCGATACTGTAGCGGGTGGTGAGCGTTAGCCTTGTCCTGCCGCCCGCCAGAGGGGCGAGGCGGTAATTGCCGCCCAGCAGCTTCAGATAAGCGCTGTCGACTTTGATATGGCCTTCGACACTGTCTGGTATCGACTGGGGCTCGAAGCGGAAGCGCCAGGCCAAGAACCTGTTGTCCTGCCAGCCCGTCACGATTTCATCGAAGCTCACACCTCGCGTCCAGCGAAGGTGGCGCACGGCGCCGACGCCTTGTCCCTGAATGCGGGCATCGACAGGCTGCGGAACGCCGACGATGTTATGGCTGAAGGTCCACCTGCGCTCTGCGGCCCGTATCTGGGGTATTTCCACAGTGTTCTTCCAGACCGCCGCGGGCGGGGCGTCGATATCCACGACCGTCCTCACTTCCGCCTCATGCTGAGGGGCAGGGGTGATCGCATCGACCGGGAACCCCGCGAGCGGCAGAATGGCGATGCAGGAGACCACGGAGCGCGAACGCAACTTGCGAAGCGACAGGCAAGACAGCCACGATCCAAAGGCTGAACCGCCGTAGAAAAAGGGAGAGGCCATCGCGACGCAGATCCCGGCTTCTCGGAACAGGACCATGGTCAGCAGGATGAGAGCAGTGATGCAGATCCATCCAATCCTGATGTGCCGCCGGATGCTTCCCTCCCCGCGCGGGTCGATCAGGATCGTGACGACACTGGCGATTGCCATCGGAAGAAAGACGAGCCCAGCGATGAAGGGAAGCGTAGGCTCGCGTGGCAGCCAGATCAGGCAATAGAGAAGGATGCCGTAGACCATGGCCATCGGCACGGCGAACAGCAGACGCTCGGTGATCGAAGGCCGGCCGCCAGTCGATGGTTCGGACCGCGCGGACGTCACATCGCGGACCGCACGATGGCTCGCCGGGACAACGATCCCGGCTTGGTGCCTCCAAGCCGGTGGCCGCACACGCCTTCAGGCCAGCACGTCATCATGGGTTCGGACCGTCCTCGTTCTTGTCGGGCGCGGCTTTGCGTGACGACAAATACCGCTTCAAGGCTTCCAACCTCTCGAGGTCCTCATAGGAATCCAGTTCGCAGGCAAGAAGCGTCTTCTCACCAAGTCCTGGGCCTTCACGGGCGATCAACGAGATGAGTCCCAGATCTTTCTTGATCTGGAGTTTGTCCGGCAGCCGACGGGAGAAGCCGAGCGTCGACGCGCCCAGCAGATCACTCGTCTCACGCTGGAGGTTATACTTGGCGGCAAGTTGAGCGGCGGCGTGGCCTTCGACCAAAACACCAACGGATGTTCCTGCAAAAACAACGTCCTGCGTGATGAAACCATACCGCTCGATTGGCTTGGGAAGGTGATAGACGGCCGCGCCCATCATCGACATGTCCGGCTTGGCCAACTTTTCCGCGGCATTATACGTGCGTGTCGCAATGTCTGAGGAATAGGGCGGCTCGCAGAGCGCGGCACCAAAAAAGTCTACCTCGCCCTGAGCGGAGGCAATGCCGGGCGCAAGAAGAAGGGCGGTCGCGGCAAGAGCGGCCGAACGGGTGATGTAATGTCCTATGGTCATACTGTGAGTGCTCGCAAGCTGGCGGTTCAAGAGCAATTTGCAGTTTGGCATTGCGCGTGTGGGCGGCTGCAAACCGCGCGGCAGTGTTATCGGGAGGGCATGCGTCAACTGATCCATTCGCCCCGGAACATAGACTCGACCGGGCCGATCAGGTGGACGCCGTCGGTTCCGTTCCACGATACGCCGAGAACGCCGCCGTCACACTGAACCTCGACGGTCTCCGCCAGGAGCCCACGGCGGATGCCGTTGACGACGGCGGCGCAGGAGCAGGACCCTGAGCCGGAGGAAACGCCCGCGCCGCGCTCCCAGATGCGCAGTCGGATGCGGTCACGCGCGAGGATTTGTACGAAATGGACATTCGTCTTTTCGGGAAACAGCGGATCGGTCTCGATCGCCCGACCCCGCGCCTCGACATCCACCTGTTCGACATCCTCAACGAAGAAGGTGCAATGGGGATTGCCCATGCTGCAGGCCGCAGGATCGCTGGCGAGCGGCAGGATTTCGGTGTCAGTCGCAATCGCTAGCGGAATTTCGGACCAATGGAGAAAGGGGCTCCCCATATCGACGGCGATCTGCGTCCCACCGCGACGTGAGCAGTGCAGAAGGCCTCGGCCGGTCCGGATTGTCACGGCGTCAGTGCCGCCTTCCTCCATCAACTTGAGGGCGACACCGCGCGTCGCGCTGCCGCAGGCATCAAGCGGCGTCCCGTCAGCGTTCCAGAAGAGAAGCCGGGCCGTGGCATCGTCGCATCGGGAGATGGCGGCGAGTTGACGAAAACCGATGCCGCGCTCCCGGTCGCCCATGCGCCGGATGAGTCCCGGCGGCAGGGGCACGTCCCGTTGCCGCAAATCGACGACAATGAAATCGTCGCCATTCGCGTGCATCTTCTCGAAGGCAATCATGATTGTTCCAGCTCGCGCCGAAGCCCCAGGCCTTCGACCACGATGCGGTGATGCTCGACGTGATCCGGCTTCTCGAGAAGGAAGCGGTCATCCTCGGGATAGTAACGCGCACGATCGACGTCATCGCCGGCGAATGCCCGGATGGACTCCATCGATTGCCACCAGCTCAGCGTCGAGACTTCCGTCGATCCGTCGCCGCAATCGCGCAGCAGCATCTCGCAACCGAGATTGCCCGGCGTGCCGAGATAATCCTCGACCCCAGTGCCGCGGATGTAGCTGACATACGCCTCGCTGTCCTCGGTCCTGATGCGGGAGGACCAGCGTCGCAGGATCAGGGGCTCAGTTACCGACATCGATCATCTCCCTAGCTCGCGATCACCCAAACGTGTTATAACCGACTCGAACTATTTTACAGGTTAGAATGTGATCGATACACGCGCAATCCGATTTGGCGGCCAGGACACGCCAGGGGGCTTCCAGTTCGAGCTGAGTGGGGGCGCGCTGGCTCTGGATTTCGCGAACACCCTCGACGAGCGTCCTCGCGGAGGTCTCGAGAGGATTGCCGACTATCCTGCGCTGGCCTTGTGGTCCGAGCAGAGCGGCCTTCTTACAGAAGGCAAGCGTGCGACCCTGGTGGCCGCCGCTCAGCAAGACGCTCGTGCGGCGGCGGCTGTGTACGCCCAGGCGCTGGCCCTGCGCGAGCTGATTTTCGCGACGGTCAAAGCGACTATCGCCTCCGACCCATTGAGCCAAGAGCAGGTCCATTGCTGGAACGATTGGCTCAAGCGTGTGCAGGCCAGCCGCCGCCTTTCGTGGGGAGGAAGCGGCCTCGCGTGGCAGCAAGCTGACATTGCCGCCGCCTTGGACGGCATCCTCCTCCACGTCGCCGATGCAGCAATCCAGCTGTTCCTCGACCCTGACGCACGCAGCCGTCTGCGCCTGTGCGCGTCCGACGATTGCGACTGGGCTTTCCTCGATCGAAGCCGACGTCAGAACCGGGTCTGGTGTGACATGACGGTGTGCGGCAACCGCGCCAAGGCAGCGCGACATTACCGCCGAAAGGTGGGGATATCCGAAAGCTGACCTCACCGCCCGCATGACGCGGGACATGATCCGATCATATGAGAGACCAGCGACTCCCATAATGAAGTGATTGACGTGACGCTGGACACATCTTCCAAGGATATTTCGCCGCCAGCGGACTTCCGGTTTGAGATCAATCGAACCCTGCCGCTCCCGCTCACGGATCAGATCTGCGCCGCCATCCGGACCGCGATCCGGCAAGGGGCACTCGCCCCCGGTGCGCGCCTTCCATCCTGGCAGGACCTCTCCGCGCAGCTCGGCGTGGCACGCGGCACAGTACGCGCCGCCTATTATCGCCTCACGGACGAAGGCCTGATCGCCTCTTTGGGGGCGGCCGGCACCCATGTCGCGGATTCCCCAACGCAAGCATCTCCCGCCACGGCAGACCGGTTCGCCGACCTGCGTTCCTCGCTCGATCTCTTCGGCGCCGGGCCGCCTGGCTTCTTTCAGATGGGCGTGCCGGCCCACGACGCCTTCCCGGCAAAGCTGTGGGCGCGTCTGCACCGCCGGGCGGCCGATGCCGGGGCGCTGCGCACGCGCTATCTCGATCCGCGCGGGATGGATGCGTTGCGCCACCAGATCGCCGCCCATCTTGCGCTGGCGCGCGGGCTGCAATGCACGCCGGGGCAGGTCTTCATCACCACCAGTTTCCGAGGTGCTTTCGGGCTGGTGCTCCAGGCTCTTCCTTCCGCGCGGCGGCGCGCCTGGGTGGAGGACCCAGGCTATCCCGTCTCGCGCCACGGCCTGGAGCTGGCTGGCTTTTCTCCTGTTCCCGTCGCCGTGGACGGTCAGGGCATCGATGTGGGTCTCGGCATCGCGATCGCCCCGGACGCCGGGCTGGCGGTCGTGACGCCGGGGCAGCAGGCACCGCTCGGCCATACCCTGTCACCAGAGCGAAGGCAGGCAATGCTTGCCTGGGCAAGGGAAAGCGATGCCTGGATCATCGAGGATGATTACCTCAGCGAACTTCACCTCGATGGTCGGGCCGCTCCGGCGCTCGCGGCCGGCGATCCCGATGGCCGCGTGATCCATATCGGAACCTTCAGCAAGACGATCAGCCCGTCGCTTGGCATCGGCTTCCTCGTTGCCCCGGAAGCGTTGATCGCGCCGTTGATGCGAGTGGCGACCTATCTCGCTCCGCCGCCCAATTATGCCGCGCAGGCCGCCTTGGCCGAATTCCTCGCGGATGGACATTATCTGCGCCATCTGCGGCGCATGAAGCTGCTCTACCGCAAGCGCCGCGAGGCGGTGCTCGATGTCCTGCAGGCGGCCGGCAGCGTCCGGGCAGCGGGGCTGGCCATCCATGTGCCGCTCGCGCGCGAAACGGACGATGTGTGGCTCGTCGGGCGTTTGCGGGAGGAAGGCTTCGCCCCAACGGCGCTGTCGCAATGGTATGCCTCGCAGGCGCCTGAGAAAGGATTGGTCATTGGCATCACCAATGCGGCCGCCGAAACTATGCCGAGCGATGCTGCGCGCCTGCTGTCCCTGATCAGGAATGACTTTGGGCCCGCGCCGCAAAGCCGGGGAGCGTAGCACGCGCAACGTCGCTACGCTCCCATGTGACGCAGGATGTCGTCGACCCGATTGAGAAGCGCATGGGTCTGCTGCTCCAGGTCGCTCGCCGTGGCTCTGGCGGTGCGCTGCAACGGCAGGAAGTGGACGGAGCGGATGCCAATGCAGCCCAGCACCGCCGACAGATAGGGCGTCAGAAAGTCCGGCTGCGCCGCGCCCTCGCCATGAAAATGTCCGCCTGACGCGATGGCGATGAAGACCGGCTTGTCGGGGAGCAATCCGACCTTGCCGTTCGCGCACGGTGCGAAGGTGTGGAAGGGGCGGACAACAAGGTCGATCCAGACTTTCAGCGCGGCGGGCACGGTAAAGTTATGCATCGGGGTGCCGATAACCAGCATGTCTGCTGCCACCAGTTCGGCGATCGCCGCGGCGGAGCGATCCAGCGCGGGCGAAGAAAAGCCGATTTCTGCCTGCCCCGCGACAAGCGCAGAAGCATAGGGTTCGTCGATCCTGTGAGGGGGCGCCACGCCAAGATCGCGCCGGATGTGGGTCGCACCTGGTCGGGCCGCGATGACGCGTTGCACGATGGCGGTGCTCAATGCCGTGCTGTGGGACTCGGCACCGCGCGGGCTGCAGGTGAGATGCAGGATTTGGCTCATGCCGGGGTGCCGATCGGCTTGATGAAGCCGGCGATCCGTTCTTCCATCCCTTCGCGCGTGTAGAAACGCCGCGCCGCCAGATTGGCTATCGCCGTATCGAGCACGAGACGCTCGCAGCCCTCGGCTTCAGCGATCCGCTCGAGTTCGCGCAGCAAAAGCCGGCCCAGACCCTTTCCGCGCACACTGTCCAGGGTCACCAGATCGTTGACGAACAGGAAGCGGCCATGGACGAGATTGGTCGAGATCCGGTAGCCGGCGACGGCGGCGTCTCGTTCGCCGTCGCGGCAGACGAGAACCCGGTACCCCTCGGAGCGCATCGCTTCCGCTTGCGCGTGCCAGTCCCCCGCTGACTGCAGCTTGGGCCGGAGTTGCCGGATCACGTCGAAGCATGCGGCGAAATCGGCAGGAGTTTCGGCATGGTGGAGCGCTGCCACCTCAGTAGAGGACAGTGTCATTGGGCCTCCGCGGGCTTTGCGTTGTCCCGCTTCTTTTCCCGGACGGGAAAGGCCGAGGAAAGAACCAAGAAGCCTTAATCGCACTGGCCTATGATCGGCAGGCCCGGCCAGCCGACGGGCCTCCGCCCCCAGATTCCGGCAATCTCGATTGGCGCGTTCACGCGGGTGAGAACGGACCGCAGGCAGACCTCGTGCGGCCGGGATACTCTGCGCGCTCAAGGCCGGGGGCGTGCCCGCGTTTCAAAGGTTATGAGCCTATGTCGGCTGGCTTCTTGCCGCACGCTCCGCTTCGCCGTGCGCGAGCCGCCATTGCATCGCTTCGTCCGCTGCCGGGCCGGCTGCGATCCGCAGCTTCGGCCGGACAAGCGGCGTGCCTGTCGCTGCATCGACCACCGCCAGTTTCAACCGGGCACCCGTCGCCGCATCAAGGAAGTGCAGCGGCTCGGCGGCAGCTTCACGCGCGCGCCATGTGTCGCCGATCTGTACCATGGCCTGCAGGAGGAGCGCGAGATCGCGGCCTTTCGCTGTGGGGATATAGTCGTAGCGATCGGGGCGGCGCTGATATTGCCGCCGCTCGATCAATCCCGCCTCCTGCAGGCTTCGAAGCCGGTCGGAGAGCGTTGCGTTCGTGATACCCGTGGAGCGTTGCAGATCGTCGTATCTGGTGAGACCCAGCAGCAGATCGCGCATCACGAGCATGCCCCAGCGATCGCAGAGCGCCCCCATCACTTCGGCCATGGAACAGGCCATTCCTTCGAAGCCCTTTGAACGCATTGCTAATCCCCGTTGTAGGGTAACTCCGATAATCAGAGTTGACTAACTCCTATTATCAGAGTTACGAAGCTGACATCAATGGCGGAGACGAAGATGCCGACAGTTTCTCGAATTTTCGTGATTGGGGCGACCGGGGCGCAGGGTGCGCACGTGGTCCGTGGGCTGGTCGGAGACAGCCGATACGAGGTTCTCGCCCTGACCCGCAGCGCAGAATCGACGCGGGCGCGGGAGCTGGCGGCGCTCGGGAACGTGTCCTTCATGGAAGGTACATTCGCGGACGAAGCGATACTGCGCGAGGGCATGCGTGCTTGCGACGGCGCATTCGTCAACATCGACGGCTTCAATACCGGCGAAAAAACCGAAATCTATTGGGCGATGCGCGCCTATGAGATCGCCCTGGAGGAAGGCGTGCGGTTCTTCGTCTATGGTAATCTCGATTACACCTTGAAGAAATCCGGCTACCGCTCGCAATTCCGCACCGGCCATTATGACGGTAAGGGAAGGGTCGGCGAGTGGATCCTTCAACAGAACGGGTCGAACGGCGATCGGATGGGCGCAGCGCTGTTTACCAGCGGTCCGTATATCGAGATGGCGTTTTCGGGACAGACACCCATGACACCACGGATCGAAGACGGCGTGGTGACGTGGCGCGTGCCGCTTGGCGACGGGGCGGTGGTCCATGTCGCGCTTGAGGACTGCGCTTATTATGTGCGGTGGCTGTTCGACCATCAGGAGCGCGCCAACGGCATGGATCTCGAAGTCGCGATCGAGCATGTCCGCTACGCGGATCTGGCAGCCGCTTTCGAGCGCGTGACCGGGCACCCCGCGCGCTATGTCGATACGGACCTCGACAGCTATTTTGCGCCCATCAATGCGGTCGCCGACCGGCCCGCCGGCTACAACGCCGATCCGAATGACAAGAGCACGATGAGCTTCCGCGACAATTTCAGTGGCTTCTGGAATCAGTGGAAATACGGGATCATCAACCGGGACTATGGGCTGCTGGACGAAATCCATCCCAAGCGGATCCGCAGCGCCGAGGAATGGCTCCGTCGCGAAGAGCGCCGCGCGCAGGAAAGCGGCGGTCCGACTTTATGGGATCGCATCCAACCGGATGCGATCAACCGCCGCCCCGTGCTGAAAATGAGCGAGGACGGGCGGCGCGGCGCGCTTTGACATCGCCGCATCAGCTCCCCTGATGCGTTCCCACTGTGCTAGAGGCTCGCAGCTTTTGGTAAAGCCTTGCCCCGCCTGCCATCGCAGTCGGGGCAGCTTTTCCACGCTGTTATGCGTCCATCGCTGCAGCCTGAAGCGCGATATCGGCGACGCCGAAGCTCATCGCGAGCGCGGTGTCGCGCAGATCCGCCAGCGGGTGCCAAGCGGCTTCAAGTGCATCGTCGCCCGCCATCGGCGATCCGGCGATCCAGCGACACAACACTGCGATCAGGACATAATGGTGATTGATCGACCCATCCTCGGCCCGATCGAGGACGTCGACGCAGTTGAACACCGGGCCTGCTTCCGCCTGGATGCCGGTTTCCTCAAGCAACTCGCGAACGGCGGCCTGCGCGATCGTCTCACCAAAGTCGATCTTGCCACCAGGAAAGCCCCACAAGCCGACGTCCGGCGGGTTGGCGCGACGGACCAGCAGGACGGATCCATCCCGGATCACGGCGGCAATCGTGGCCGGCACAGGTCTGCGAGCGGGTGATGGGGTGATCATATTTGGATGTACGTCATCTTCTTATCGTACGACAGACTTACGCCGGATCGCTCTGGTCGTTCGGGATGTAGCGCAGGGTTCCGGCACGCACGGTAACCCCGCCATTGTCGCGGGAGTGGCGGACGCCGTCGACGACCGGAACTTCGGCGAAGTCGAAAGGGCTTACCCCGTCCAGGCAGGCGACGTTGACGCCGTACTGGTTCGGATTGGATCGACGTTGATGGTGGGTGTAGATCCCGCAGCGCGAGCAGAAGAAATGTTGCGCCGTTCCCGTGTTGAAGCGGTAGCTGGTCAGCATGTCTTCGCCCTGGAGCAGGCGGATGCCGCCCAGTTCGGCCGAGACCGCGACCGCGCCGCGCATCCGGCAATAGGAGCAGGTGCAGCGACGGATCGTGTTGAAGCCATCGCTCAACTTGGCTTCGAACCGCACAGATCCGCAATGGCATCCACCGAGGATGGTGTTGACTGCTTCCGTCATAGGCGCATTCCCTTGCGACAATACCAGATTACAGGAGTAGCGGTTTGGCGCCCGACGGCCAGCCGCAAGAATTGTGATTTCGATTGTACCATTGGCTTGAGGGCGGCGGGTACCACGACGATGGTACAGGCAAAGCCAACAGTCTTGGTGCTTCCCAGGCGCTGCGTTGCGCTGCACCTGATGCGCAGATCATCAAGGAGGGCGCAATGCCTCATACTATCTTCCTGGCGGGTGCCGCCGGCGTTATCGGGCAGCGATTGGTTCCGCTGTTACTGCAGCATGGGCACACGGTTTTCGGCACAACGCGATCGGCGGAGCGTGCGGCCGGCCTTGAGGCGGCGGGCGTCCGGCCGGTGATCGTCGATGTGTTCGATGCCGAAGCCTTGGCGCGGGCGGTGGCAGGTGCTGCGCCCACTGTGGTCATCCACCAGCTAACTGATCTTTCCGGCGACATGGCTGCGGATCCGGAAGCGGCCCGACGCGCCAATGCCCGGCTGCGCCGCGAAGGCACGCCCAACCTGGTGCGAGCAGCAGTGGGAGCCGGCGCCCAGCGGATTATCGCGCAGAGCATCGCCTGGGCCTATGCGCCGGGCACGCCGCCCTATGCGGAGGAAGACCTGCTGGAGGTCGATGCGGAAGGCGCGCGGGGCACGACGATCCGTGAAGGCATCGTCCCGCTTGAGCGCGCCGTGCTCGAGACGCCGGGGATCGAAGGCGTGGTGCTGCGCTACGGCCAACTCTTCGGCCCCGGAACCTGGAGCGAGACGCCGGATGGCGCATCGCCGCTGCATGTCGAGGCCGCCGCCTACGCAGCTTTTCTCGCGATCGATCACGGGGCGCCGAGCATCTACAATGTCGCCAATCCGGGCGGAGAGGTCCGCATCGACAAGGCGATTTCGGCACTCGGCTGGAACCCGGACTTCCGTATGGCCGCACAGCAGGTGGCGCCCACCGCATGAGGGATCGTTCGCCTCCTCCCGGCGCGGTCGCCGTGATCTTCGTTTCGAGTCGCACACAGGCAGATGCCGAGGGGTATGCCGCCGCGGCCGAAGCCATGGCAAAAGCCGCGGCAGCGCACGACGGCTATCTGGGGATCGTCTCGTCGCGTGATTCTGCTGGCGTGGGAATCACCGTCAGTTGGTGGCGCAACCATGCCGATGCGCTCGCGTGGCGGGACGATCCCGATCATTCGCGCATCCGCGAGCAGGGGCGGGCGGTCTGGTATGACTGGTATCAGGTTATCGTGGCTACGGTGGACCGTGCCTATGACTGGCAGCAATCCCTTTCCCCCTTCAAAGCGGAAGAAGGCCCGGCTTTTGAAGTTCGCGAAGATGATCTGAGTGGGGAGGAGACCCGCGCCCTGCTGGCGCTGCACCTGGCAGGCATGCGGGCGGATTCCTCGCCGGAAAATGTTCACGCGCTCGATCTGACCGGACTTACGATTCCTGAAATGACGGTTTGGACGGCGTGGGCCGGCCCGCGCGTCGCTGCCGTCGGCGCGCTCAAAATGTTGCCTGACGGTACCGCCGAAGTGAAGTCGATGCGCACCCACCCGGACTTCCTCCGCCAGAGAGCGGCCCAGGCCATCCTCGACACGATCATTGCTGTGGCCAAGGCTCGCGGCGTTCGGCGGCTAAGCCTCGAAACAGGAAGCCTGCCGTCGTTCGACCCGGCCGTCGCGCTCTATCACAGTCGAGGGTTTGAAGAGGGGCCAGCTTTTTCGCACTATACAGACGGCGGCTTCAGCCGTTTTCTTCACCTCGATCTTGCCTGACTGCGCGTGATCGCTGCCGTCTTCCCTGTCATCCTGGTCGCAGCAGCGCTGCATGCAACCTGGAACGCGATCATCCGGGGCGGGGAGGACAGGGGTCTGATGACCGCCCTGATTACAGGATCTGCAGCAGCAATAGCCGTGGTCGGCTTGCCGTTCCTGCCACCGCCCGCGCGCCAGAGCTGGCCCTTCCTGGCTGGATCGGCGATCCTGTCCATCAGCTATTATGGGCTGGTCGCTTGGACGTATCGGGTCGCGGAGATGAGCCGCACTTATCCGCTGATGCGGGGGGCCGCGCCATTGCTGGTCGCAATCGCAAGTACGACCATCCTGCGCGAACCATTGCGCTGGCAGGCCTGGTGCGGTGTCGCCGTCATCTGTGCCGGTATCCTCGGTGTGGCAGGAAACCCGCTCCGCTCGCTGGACAAGGGTGCGGGCCTCGCGTTCCTCAATGCGGTTGTCATTGCCGGCTACACGATGGTCGATGGCGCTGGCGTGCGGCAATCGGGATCCGCAGCGGCCTACACCTTGTGGATTTTCCTGCTGACCGGCATTCCGCTGACAAGCTGGGCGATCATCCGGCGGGGCCAGGCGTTCCGCGCCTGTCTGGGGCGGAACTGGCGGCTGGGCATTGTCGGCGGTGCAAGCACCACCGCATCCTATGGTCTCGCGCTGTGGGCCATGACGCTGGTCCCCGTCGCCATCGTAGCGGCGTTGCGGGAAACAGCGATCCTGTTCGGTGTCCTTATATCGGTTATTTTCCTCAGGGAGCCGGTCGGTCCTGGGCGCGTCACCGCGGCGGCGCTCATTGCCGCCGGCGCCGCTCTGCTCCGCGCCGGTTGATCACCCCGCCGTATGGTTGCGCGTGAGCTCCTCAAGCGCGCGAAGCACCCCGATCATATCGATGCCGCCTAATCCCATTTCGTCAGCCTTTGCATAGAGTGCGTTCGCCTGGTCCAGCAAAGGCGTGGCAACCGCCGAGGAATGGGCCGCATCAGCGACCAGTCGACTGTTCATCAGCACGTCAGCGAGGCTGGCCTGGGGCGCAAAGTCGTCGTTCACGAGCTTGTCGAGCTTCACGCGTGATACGTCGCTGGACATGGGGCCGGCATCGATGACGGCGCGGAATAGCGCGATATCGAGCCCAGCGGCGCGGGCGAAGTGTGCCGCTTCCATCAAGCCGGTAACCATGGTGATCAGGAAGAGGTTGACGGCCAGTTTCATGGCCAGGCCACCGGGCACGCGGCCGCAGGCAAAGGTCTTGCTGCACATCGGCTGGACCAGGTCGCGCACCGTGGCGACGTCGGCCTCCTCGCCGGAGACCATGGCGACCAAGGAGCCCTGCTCAGCCGGCACTCGCGACCCGGAAACCGGTGCCTCGACGTAGCGACCGCCCGCCGCTTCGACTGCGGCAGCCAGTTCCCGCGAAAAGTCAGTCGACGTCGTCCCCATATGGACGATCAGGCGGCCGCGAACGTTGTCAGTGAACGCCGGGGATCCGCGTTCCAGCACATCATCGATCGCCGCCTCGTTGGCGAGCATGAGCAGCACGGTGGCGGCGCCCCGAATGGCATCCCTGGCCGTGGGCGCGATCGTGGCGCCGAGCTCGCCAAGACACTCAAGCGCCGGCAGCGACCGATTCCACACCCTCAGATCCGGCTGTGTTTTCAGAAGATTGGTCGCCATCGGCGCACCCATATGGCCCAGACCCAGAAACGCGACAGTCATCAAAACCTCCTCGGCTTCCGCGCCGCAAGGGCGACGCAGGCGGAACTAAGCACTCTGGTCGGATCAGGCCTCACGGCCATCGATGATCGCATGCGCACGAACCGGGAATGTGCCGACTTTCTTGAACTTGGGCGGCACCGCCCAGAAGCGGAAGCCTTCCGCAGGCAGCGACTGGAGATTGGTCAGGTGCTCGACGATCGGGATGCCGGCAGCGAGCAGGACCGAATGGACGGGGCGCGTCCCACCGGACGTGTCGTCAATGTTGAATGAGTCGATCCCGACGAGCCGCGCGCCGCTGTCGCGCAGCTGGATCGCCGCCCGTTCGGTCAGGTGGACGTGATTCTCGAAATATTGATCCGTGCGCCAATGCGCGTCCCATCCGGTATGGACGAGGACCGCCTTGTCGCGCACATCGACAGCGGCAAGCATGGTCCAGTCGATTGCGCGGCCCGTTGCCCCTGTCACGTTGACCACCACCCCAGGGCAGCCAGAGACCGTCTCGAGGTTCAGTGCCGACAGGTCATAGCCGTCGGCATAGCGATGGAAGGGCGTATCGAGATACGTGCCGGTGTTGCCGACCATCTCGATCCGATCGATCTGGAACTCGGTGCCGGGATCATAGCTCTGGCGCGATGCCTCGCGCGAAAGATGGTCGCAGATCAGCGGTGCCGGAAGGCCCTTGTAGGTGATCATGCCAGCTTCGATCACATGGCTGAGATCGATCCGCTGCGCTTGCGCATTCGCTGCGACCGGCGTTTTGCGCGCCCGCTTGTGCGGTTCCTGGATGATGCGCTTGTTGAGAATGTTGACGCGGGCAACCATCAGCAGCCGCAGGTCGGCGATGAGGTGGGCGCCGAGAGTGTCGTCTGTGATGTCGTCATGCTCGATGTCGAGACGGAATTCCTGACCCTGAAGCGCGCCGCCGTTGGCGAACTCGATCTCGAAGTCGAACTGGACGCGATGTTCGGCACTCATGCGGCGCTTCCTTCCTGGGCTTTTCTGGCGCGGTGGTCCCGTACCTTCGCGCGGTTGCCGCAGCCGCTGGCCGACGAGCACCAGCGGCGCTTCCCGGCCGGTGATTTATCGACGAACATCATCCGGCATTCCGGGCAAAGGCGAACTCGACCGGCCTGGGCGTCGGCGAGCGTTCCGACCGCATCGCCGGCGAGCAATGCAAGGGCCGCACGCACGCCATCCCGGGCGACGTGAACGACTTCGCCGTTGACCCATTGTGGACGGGTCGGGGTTCCCTGCGCCAAATCATTGATCCCATCGATGTCGGCTGGCACTGGCATTTCGCCATTCACGATCGCGAGAGCCGCTCGATAGAGCGCGTCCCGCAGCGCGCGGGCATCGACCAGATCGGCTTCGAGCGCTTCTCTATCATCGAGATCGAGCAAGGATGCCTGGCGCAGCCAGCGCGTGAAATCCTGCGGCGTCGCCAAGCGTTCGATGTCAGCCCCACCACGGTTACCCACGGTGTCGACAAGGCAAAGTGCAGGAGAGCCAGCTGAAAACTCGAACATGGCGACCGCGTAACAGGATGATGTGGTTACGTCAATATTGCGCCAGTCGAGATGCTTACGAGCGCCGCGCCCTTGATGCGGCCATCGTCCGAGGAGAGGATGAACGTTCGCATAAATGGATCTCATGGCTCGCCGGCCCGACATTTGAGCATCGTGCCGGTGAGCCGTTACGCCTCGCTACGCTCGCCGCGTCTTGCCGCATCCGAAATATCGTAATGCGGCGGTCGACAGCGCCGGCGTATGTTGGGCCTTCCCAATCAGAGTGTGCGCGCCCGGCAGGCCGATGCTTCGACTTGCAGCGCATCGATGGAGAAGGAGCCATCGGGTTCGATCGCGAAATAGGCGGCGGTTTCGGCTGACGCCAGTTGCTGCAGGGCGCGGATCGCCGTGCGAAGCGCATCCGGCGTCCGCATCCGTTCGACCCAGGATGTGAACTCCATCCGCAGGCGCCGCTTCACCGTGCTGCGCACCCGGAAGCCCGCTCTATCCAGCGCGGCCGCCCACTCGCTTTCGGTATGGTCACGGACGTGGGACGGGTCGCGCAGCAGTTCGACCGCCTGGAGATGGGTGTCGAACGGCGCGTGGCCCGGAGAAATCACGTCGATGAAAATCGCGGTCGCGCCGGGCTTCAGGACGCGGCGGGCCTCGCGCAATCCGGCATTCCAGTCGCGCCAGTGGTGCGCGCTGAAGCGGGTGGCCAGAAGATCAAAGCTGGCATCTTCGAACGGCAGTTGCTCTGCGGGAGAATTACAGATCTCGACATTGGACAAGCCCTGCTGCCGGGCGGTCGCCTGAATTGCCTCCAGCATTGCCGCCGACAGATCGACTGCCGTGACGGTGCCGCTATGCGGTGAGAGCCGATAGGCGACATGGCCGCCGCCCGTTCCCAGGTCGAGCGCGCGCGAGGCGGCTTCGCGCCGCGCGATCGCCTCCACTGCATCCAGGTCTTCGCCCCGGGCATGTACGATACTGGTGACATAGGCTTTGGCCTGACTTCCGAATTGCGCTTCGACGACGGTCTCATGGGAACGGGTCATAATTTCCTCCTGAAGGCATCTGAAGGCAATCAAGAACCTGTTACAAGAGACCTTCTTATCCTGTTATAAGATGACCCATGCTATCGGATGAAAAACGTAAACTCCTGGGCCACTTCATCCGCTCGCATCGCGAGCGGGTGATACCGGATCTTCAGGTCCGGCGCCGCCGAACGCCTGGATTGCGCCGTGAGGAGCTGGCCGCACGAGCGGGCATTGGTGTGACGTGGTGCGCCTGGATCGAGCAGGGCAGGGAGGTGCGCGTCTCGGCCGAAACGCTGGCGCGCCTCGCCGTGGCGCTGGCGCTCACCCCCGCCGAGCGCGCCTATCTTTTCGAACTGGGCGACAGGCGCGATCCTGATGCGCCCCCTACGGTGGCGACATCTACAGCGCCCGAGGGGGTGTCTGCGCTGATTGAGGCGCTCCCCTTTCCGGCCTATGGGCTGGACCGGCTGTGGAATGCCTGTTGTTGGAACGCTCCTGCGGAGCATCTGTTCGCGGATTGGCTCGGGCCGGGCCGCCAGCGCAACCTGCTACGCTACACGTTCCTGGAAAGATCGGTTCGGTCGCTACTACCGGACTGGGAAGAGCGCGCGAGACGGCTACTTGCAGAGTTCCGGGCGGATTGCGCGCGGATACTCAACGACGCTGACCTTGCCGCATTCACTGCGGACCTGTGTGTGGAATCTCCGCTCTTCGCGCAGGAATGGGAGACACAGAGCGTATCGGCGCGCGAGGGCGGCCTGCGAAATTTTGTGCATCCGCAAGACGGCTTGCTAAGCTACCGTCAGCATACTTTCACAGCGGCGGAGCGTCCGGACTATAAGCTTGTGGCACTGATCCCTTCGCCAGGCTGACCGCCCATGACGGCTGCGCGAAGGAGCGTGACTGCGGCGTCGGCGGCCGATTCCATGTAGCTGGCGTCGCGATGAAGCAGCACGACGGCAAAGCCTCCGTCCATGAGGAGAATCAGCTGGCGGGCCAGAACGCGGGCTTCCGGCCCATAACCCGCGTCCTCTAGAACAGTGTACATCCAGTCCTCCACCCGACGCTTATGCGCGCGCGCCGCAGCGATCGCCGGGTGGCCAGGCAGGTCGAACAATTCGACGGACGTGCGCAGGAAGCCGCAGCCTTTCCATTTGCGGTGCCGGGCGGATGCCGCAAGGTGCAGGAACACGCTGCGGAGCTTGTCCGCGACATCGCCTTGCGCATGGTCGAACCAACGCTGGAACAGCCGCAAATTGGGGGTGTCGCGTGCCTCTAGGTAGGCGGCGATCAAATCGTCCTTGCTGCGGAAATGATAGTAAAGCGTCTTCTTGGTGATGCCCGCCTTGGCAGCGACGGCGTCCATACTGACCGCGCGAATGCCTTCTCCGTAGAACAGCGCCGAAGCCGCATCGATGATGCGATCGCGGGTCGGAGCGGACGGGCGGGTCATACCTATACTCACTAGTGAAGATACCTGGCATCGTCTATCCCCTAGCATGTGGTTTATGCACATACGTCAACCAAACGAAGCCTCGCCAGACGGCATGCCGGTCCGCTTCTCCTGTGACGATGGCGTCCTGCTTGGCGGCACGCTCTGGCTCTCGACGGGGGACAGTGTCGGGCAGGTGATTCTCAATCCCGCGACCGGGGTGCTGGCGCGTTACTATCATCGCTATGCGCGCTTCCTCGCTGCTCATGGGGTCGATGTGCTTACCTATGACTATCGCGGCATCGGCGCCTCTCGACCTGCGGATCTTCGTGGATGCGGATATCGCTGGGTGGATTGGGGCTTACTCGATTTCGAGGCGGCACTGGCCTTCATGCGAGCACGGGGTGGGGCGGGACCGCTGAGCCTCGTCGGCCACAGCTTCGGCGGGGTCATCCCAGGCCTAGCGCGAAGTGCTGCCGCCCATGTCGATCGGTTGCTGACGGTCGGCGCCCAATATGCGTGGTGGGGCGATTACGCGCGTGATCGCCGGGCCGCGCTTTTTGGAAAGTGGCACGTGTTGATGCCGCTCCTCACCGCGGTGTTTGGCTACTTCCCCGGCAAACGGCTGGGATGGTTGGAGGACCTTCCTGCTGGCGTCGCTAATGCCTGGAGCTTTGGCGGGCCGCTGTTCGAGAGCCGATGGGAGCGCGATGAGAAACCTGAGCTGCGCGCCCGGATGTCTGCGTTTTGCGCGCCTATTCTGGCGGTGGCTGTGTCTGACGATGAACTCGGCACGCCCCAGGCAATCCGCCGCACACTCAGTTATTATCAGGGCGCCCCTCGCACGACTGTGCTGCTGCGCCCCTCGGATTTTGAACGCAAAGCCATTGGGCATTTCAACCTGTTTCATGACTCCCATGCCGACGGGTTCTGGCAAGACACCCTTTCCTGGCTGACGTCGGGCGTAAATCCATGGCCGGAGCAGATGATCGCCGGATTCTAGCCGCTGGTTCGTGCAGTGCACCTGCCACCGGACAACGGAATTTCGCTGGTTCCTAGTGCCGACGTTTGACGGGCAAGGTGAGCCGGATCACGAGGGCGAGGGCTGGGACAAATTCGCCGTTCGCAGAGGCTTCGCCGGACGGCGGGTTCAACCCAGAACTGTCGTTCGCGAGCGTCCCGAGAAGTCTCGCGGAAAGAGACTGCGTCACGAGCCATTGAATATATACAGCAATGCTGTATATATTGACGTTCAGGACGGAGGTTCTCATGTCAGTTCACGATCCAAAAGCAGTTGTCCGTCGTTTCAACGATGAGGTTATCGCAGACGGTAATCGCACCGCCTTCGAAGCGCTGATCGCACCAGGGTTCATCAACCGATCTGCACCCCCCGGTGCGGCTTCAGACGGTGAGAGCATGTGGAACACCTTTCAGAACGTGCTCCACCCGGCCTTGGCGGGGCTGACTGTCACGATCCACGACCAGATTGCGGAAGGCGACAAGGTGACGACGCGTAAGACGATTTCAGGCACCCACACCGGATCTTTAATTGGGGTGGAGGCGACGGGCAGACCAGTCAGCATTGACGTGATTGACGTCGTGCGGATCGAGGATGGCCGCTATGCCGAACATTGGGGCATCAACAATCTGCCGTCCGTGCTCGCCCGCTTGCAGCAGAGCTGAGCCGACGATGGTGGAAGCGGTCGCGGTTCAGTTAGACGAGGCCCGGTTGGCGCAGGATCTCCGCAGAAGCGTCAGCGCCTTCGTGCGTGTGGTTCGTCTCGAGACGGGAACGGTACGATCAGCACAGTCAGAGACTCTGGATTTGCTTCAACGGCTCGGCGCTATGAACGTCGCCGCCTTGGCCGAAAAGCGCGGCGTTACCCATCAGACCATGCGACTGGTAGTGGCGGGTCTCAATGCGGAGGGGCTAGTCCAACAGGATCCCGATCCGGCCGATCGCCGCAGCCGTTTGGTGACAATCTCCTCCGATGGCGACGCTGCGCTCGCGCAGGAGCGTCAGGCGCGCGAGTCTTGGATCGAGCGGGCCATTCACACTCGATTATCACGCGATGAGCGAAACCTGCTTCAGGCCACGATTCCGATCCTTAATCGGTTGGTCCAACCGGAGGGGTAAAGGGCGTTTCCGGTCCGAGATCGGCCACTAGCCGCTTTCGTCCGGAGCCGACGTCCGAAGGCCGCTTCGAGAACGGCATGAACTGGTCGCCATTTGCCGCCACCTCGAACGCGGCGTCGTGGGACATCACTGCCGTCGCGAGGCGTCATAAAAATGGCGGCTTTCGGCGAGCCCAGACGTTCCACCTGATCACGCGGCGATAAGGTTGCGTGACTCACGGAACTGCCACCCAGCGCTTAGGAAGCCAACTTATGCTGGCTGAACTGCCCTCATAATAATCTCGAGCGTCGCCGTAACTGTAGCTACCGTGATCTCATCTCTTGAGAACCATCGCCGAAAGAATAGCGAGCCGACGGCCATACCGATGACGTCCGAAGTTTCGCACCCCGCCGCAATTTCGCCTCGCGTTTTCGCGCGCTGAATGGAGACGGAAAACGGCTCCATGAAGCCGCGATGCAGAGCGGCCTGCATCTCGCGAAGTTCCGGATCGCGCTCGGCAGCGTCTATGATCGACGGATACACCGAGCTCCAGTTCGCGGATGAGAGCTGATCCGCTAAAGTGGCGAGGAGGAGTTGCAGATCTCCTTTCAGATTACCGGTGTCGGGCGCTTCCATCGCGCCGCCGAGCCGGGAGCAGGCATCGATGAGCAAGGCCGAACGTGATGGCCAGTGGCGGTAGATCGTAGTCTTGGAGACACCGGAATGTTTCGTGATCTCATCGATGCTCACGCCGCTGATTCCGCTGGCAGCGAGCTGGCGATAGGTCTCGGCCACCACCTTCGCCTTCGATCGCTCGACCCGCTTGTCAAAATTCCCGTTCAACTCTGGCACGACCATCCTTGCTTGACTCCGGAATACGGTACTGTACCGTATCACAAGTACGCTACAGTACACTATCGCTGAACAGCCCCTCGGTCGCAACCGGAAAGGAAAACTGGTGAAATTCGCATACACCCGCCTCATCACCGAGGATGTTCCCGCACTGTCTTATTTCTACGAGAAGCTGCTTGGCGTAACACCGAAGGGCAATGACGACTATGTCGAGCTGCACCCGGGCGGTGCGATCCTGGCCATCGTCAGCCGAGGTTCGGCTGTCTTCATGCACGGGGGCGAATGGGTGGCCGCTGCCAACCGTTCCGCGATCCTCGAGTTCGCAGTCGAGGACGTCGATCAAGAGCATGTGCGGATCGCCCCGTTCGTGAGTGACTGGGTACAGCAGCCCAAAGACATGCCGTGGGGCAACCGGTCAATGCTGTTCCGCGATCCGGATGGCAACGCCATCAACTTCTTCACGCCGCCAGACCCTGCGGCCTGATCACCCGACTGCCGTTCCGCCCGTCGGCGATATCGCCCTCTCGCCTGACGTGTCGTCTCCTGCAGCCGCTGAAGCCGAACGCTGCCGTGATTTAATTGATCATGTGTTCGTCGCGTCGATCGCGACAGGCGATCACGTAGTGATTTAGGAACGCATGTCGAAATGAGTTCCAGCGGCACAGCTTAGGGCGAGTGACAGGTTGTGGCCCAAGCCGCCATCTACGCCTGCGCTGTCTTGTGGCAACAATTGGTCGGGCGCGGTCGGGCCATACAACTGCAATGGAAGGGTTGCTTGAGCTGGCTCGGTCGCCAGAACCGGATCACGCACTTCCACCGCCCATCGCGGTCCAGCTCAGATCGTCGCGCATCGCTATAACGTGTATTTGCGTCGTTCATCCGACGTCCCCATCTTGGCCTGCGAGTTTCAGCGAAGGCGCATCATCAGGGCGGACAGTGCCGCAATCACGGCGGCGGGCTGCTCCAAGGGAACGAGGTGGCCCGCGCCCTCGACAACGGTGAGTACCGAGCCGGCAATGCCGTCCCGTAGCGCTTCGCTCTCCGCCAGGCTGCGGAGTTCATCGGCGCCGGCTGAGAGGATAGCAGTGGGGCAGGTGATATCGCGAAGGCGCGCTGCATCGCCAGCTCTTTGGATGCTGGATTGGCGAGCAAAGACCTCGGGACCTAGCCTTTCGCTCATGCGCTGGACGCGCTCGATCATCGCATCTGTCCGACAGAGCTGCGACAGGGACTTCTCGATCGCGCGGCGACTGAGCCGACGAAAGGGTGCCACCTGGCCGCCCAGGGAGCGTCGCGATTCCATGAGGTGGGGAGCATCGGCCGCCGCCGAGGTGGCAACAAGCAAAAGCCCCTTCACACGCTCAGGCGCCTGATAGGCGATCTCGCGGGCGACATAGCCGCCCATCGAGAAGCCGACGACGACGACCGGTCCGTCCGTCGCGATAAGCGCTCGGTGGGCGATCGCCGGAATCGATGTGTCCCGCGTGGTATCGACATCGATGACATCTCCCATCGCGTCCAGCTCCGGCCGCAGGTCGGTCCAAAGATCGGCGTCCAGCATAAAGCCGGGGATGAGAAGCAGCTTTATCTGTCTGCCCATGTGGCGCGGGATGCCTCTGGCTCGCGGAACGGCGGCGCTTATCAGGCAAGCGGCGGGTTGATCCGCGCAAAGCCCTCCTGCCGCTGATAGGGGAAGTGAGGGTAGGGTGCGATCACAGCACTGGTCTTGTCAAGCTGGGCGATCTGTTCCGCCGACAGCGTCCAGCCGACGGCGCCGAGATTTTGGCGAAGCTGGTCTTCGTTGCGCGCGCCGATGATGACGGAGGAGACAGTGGGCCGCTGGATCAGCCAGTTTAGCGCCACCTGCGGCACGGTCTTGCCGACTTCCGCCGCGACCGCCTCCAGCGCGTCGATCACTCGGAACAGATGCTCATCCTCAACCGGCGGCCCATAGCTCGCAGTGTCGTGCAGCCGGCTCGCCTCAGGAAGCGCCGCCCCGCGGCGGATCTTGCCGGTCAGACGCCCCCAGCCAAGCGGACTCCAGACCATTGCGCCCAACCCCTGGTCCGCGCCGAGCGGCATCAGATCCCATTCGTAATCGCGACCAATCAGCGAATAATAGACCTGGTTGGCAACATAGCGCGGCCAGCCATAGCGCTCCGCGACGGCCAGCGCCTTCATGACCTGCCAACCCGAGAAATTGGAAACCCCGACATATCGGACCTTGCCGTCCCGGACGAGCGTATCGAGCGTCGAGAGCACCTCCTCCATTGGGGTCATCGCGTCAAAGGCGTGGAGTTGCAGAAGATCGATATAGTCGGTGCCCAGTCGCTTCAATGCGGCTTCGACCGCGCTGATCAGCCGGAAGCGCGATGAACCCGCGTCGTTCGGACCATCGCCCATTGGCAGGCTGGCCTTGGTCGAGATCAAGGCATCGGTGCGCCGTCCCTTGAGGGCCTCACCAAGTACTTCCTCCGACGCCCCGTTGGAATAGACATCGGCGGTATCGAACAGATTGACGCCGGCTTCGAGGCAGATGTCGACGAGGCGGCGCGCCTCCGTCGCTCCGGTATTGCCCCAGGCGCCGAACAGCGGCCCAGTGCCGCCGAAGGTGCCCGTGCCAAAGCTCAGCACCGGAACCTTGAGGCCGGAACGGCCGAGGAAGCGATAGTCCATGTCATGATCCTTAGGAGCGGGAGGAGGTGTTCAGCGACCCAGCAGCGTGCGCAGGTCGATGGCGTCCGCCATCGCTGCATTGCCCTTGTCGCCGGGGTGAAGATGATCGCCGGAATCGAAGGCGGGCGCGATCCGCTCGGGGTGAGCCGGGTCGCGCAGCAGTTTGTCGAAATCGACCACCGCGTCGAATGCGCCGCTTGTGCGAATCCAGCGGTTGATATCCTGGCGGAGCGCGTCCTTCTCGGGGCTGAAATAGTCACCGAGCGGAGTGCCGGCGAGCGCGCCCGCGAAGGGCGTCAGCGTCGCTCCGATCACCCGAATATGATGCATGTGGGCCTGCTCGATGATCTGACGATATCCAGCGATCATCGCGCCGGCAGTCGGCCTATCCTGCTTGCGTGCAAAAGCGGTGCCGGGCCAGGCGATGTCGTTGATGCCGATCAGCAGAATGATCGCCTTCACATCGGGCTGGGCGAAAACGTCGCGATCCAGCCGGGCGAGGGCGTTCACGCCCATTTTGTTTTCGAGCAAACGGGCACCGGAAATGCCGGCATTGAGGATCGCGACGTGGTGGGGCGCCATGCGCCGGCTGAGGAAGTCGGGCCAGCGGGTGTCGGCGTCGACCGTCGCGCCATTTCCATCGGTGATTGAATCTCCGATCACAACCACCGCTCCAGCATTGGCAGCGTCGACCAAAACCTCGCTCAGCAGGATGCGGGCGTCGGTCCGCTCGTTCGTCGGGAAGGTCGAGGATTGGGTGAGATCGCCATCAGCGAACCAGGCGCTCTGGCGACCATCCCAGTGAAAGGTCCTGAGCGGCGTCTCGACCGGGAGCCAGGTGGAGACGGTAAGGCGCGCCTGATCGGCCACTGCCATAGCAATTGGATCGCTGATCAGTTGCGTGCCTGGGGCAATGACGGCTCCTGTCTGTCCACCGAAGGTGACGGCATGCAGCACGCCTTCCGCGGACGCACTGTCCGAGCTCGCCAGAGCGACGCTCGCAGCGCCGATCCGCAGCGGCGCATCGCCATAGGCGTTGGAAAACACGAGGCGAACCTGTGAACCGCCGAGGCCGATCCGGACGATCTGGCGGAAGGTTTTGTCCTTAACACTGGCAGGAATCTTGGTCGGGAAGGCGAAGTCCGCATTCCAGACCGCTTGCGGGCTTGCCATCCAGGTCCCGACCCAACTCGGGCTCTGTGCCAGCGCCACAGCCGGGCAAAAGAAGGCCGCTGTCACGGCAAGGAGAGCGGACAATCGGCGGGGCATCTTAACGGACATGGGAATTGAGCTCCGTGATCGGGTTGGTACGGCCGCTGCGGTTCAATCCCGCCGCCAGCGCCGCGGCGCCGATCGCCGCCAAAGGAAAGGCTGCGGCAACAATCGGAACGAAGGTCAGTCCGGGACCGTGGTCGATGACCATGCCGCCCGCCCAGGCGCCGATCGCGTTGCCCAGATTGAATGCTGCGATGTTGAAGGAGGACGCGAGGCTCCGGCCCGCGCCTTCCGCTCGCGACAGCACCCACATCTGAAGCGGCGCTACGGTCGCGAAGCCGGCGGCGCCCAGCATGCCCGTCAGCACGACCGCCGCCGCCGGCGAAGAGAGGCCCGGCGTCATGGCCGCCAGCACCAGCGCCAGAACGGCCAGCGTCCCGAACACAGTGGCGAGCAGGCCGCGATCGGCGAGCCGGCCACCAAGCAGATTGCCCACGACGAGCCCCCCGCCGAACACCAGCAGGATCGGCGCGACCGCCGGCTCCTGAAACCCACTGACCCGGGTCAGCATCGGCGCGATATAGGTGAACACCGCAAAGACACCGGCATAGCCGAGGACGGTGGTCAGCAAACCAAGCAGGACAGGCACACGGAGGATGGCTGCCAGATCCGCCCGCCAGTTGCTCGCCTCTGGCGCCGCGCCGTCCCGGGGAACCAGGGCTGCAATGATCGCGAAGGCGGCAAGGCCGGTCAGCGTCACAGCGACGAAGGTCGCGCGCCAGCCGAAATGTTGACCGATCCAGGTTCCGAGCGGCACACCGAGGATGTTGGCGACGGTCAGACCGGTGAACATCACGGCGATAGCCAAAGCTTTGCGGTCATCAGCAACCAGGCCGGTGGCCACCACCGACCCGACGCCGAAGAACGTGCCATGCGCCAGCGCGGTCAGCACGCGGGCCGCCATCAGGAAACCGTAGGTCGGTGCGAGTGCACAGGCAGCGTTGCCGGCGATGAAGATGGCCATCAGCGCCAGCAGGATGGTCTTGCGGGGCCACTGTGCGGTCAAAACAGTCAGTACAGGAGCGCCGATGACGACGCCCAGCGCATAGCCGGAGATCAGCAGGCCAGCGGCCGCGATACTCACATGCAGGTCGGCACAGACCTGGAGCAGCAACCCCATGATGACGAATTCGGTGACGCCGATGCCGAAGGCCCCGGCCGTCAGGGCATAGAGCGCCAACGGCATGATCTGTCTCACTGTTTGCAAGCTCGACAGAGATAGACCAGCGCTCTCAAGTGACATAGTATGCCGTAAGTAACATCATTTGTGAATTGAAGGACCAATGGCGCGATCTGATATCAACCGCACCGGGGAGATGGAGGTGTTCGCCTCGGTCGTGGAGCACGGAGGCTTCTCCGCGGCGGCGCGGGTCTGCCGCATGACGCCTTCAGCGGTCAGCAAGCTCGTGGCCCGGCTGGAGTCCCGCCTTGGCGCGAGGTTGGTCAACCGATCGACGCGGGCCTTCCAGCTTACCCCGGAAGGCTGCGCCTTCTACGAGCGCACGAAACGCATCCTGGCTGATATCGCCGACGCCGAACACAGCGCGGGTGCCGGTGAGCAGCCGGTCGGGCGCATCCGCCTCAGTACGAGCGCGTCCTACGCCACCCATATTCTCGCGCCCGTCCTCCCGCAGTTCCTGGAGCGTCATCCAGGCGTGACGCTGGATCTGATCCAGACTGACATGGTCGTCGACCTGCTGACCGAGCGGATCGACGTGGCCGTGCGCGCCGGGCCGCTCAAGAGTTCGAGCTTGGTTGCGCGCAGGCTCGGCGCCACGACGATGAGGATCGTGGCGGCGCCGGCCTATCTTGCCCGGTTTGGCGAACCCGGGACGATCGAGGATCTCGATGATCACGCCCGCATCGGCTTCAGCTATTCGCGTACCGTCGATGGCTGGCCGATGAAGAAGGGTAGCGAGACAGTTGTCGTTCCCGTAGTCGGACCGGTTCAGGCGAGTGACGGCGAAGCCTTGCGCCAGCTCGCCCTCGCCGGGGCCGGCATTGCCCGTCTCGCCGGTTTCACGATCCGGGACGATATCGCGGCAGGCCGTCTGGTTCCCGTGCTCGATCATCTCAATGCGGGCGATCGTGAGGATTTCCACGCGATCCATATCGGTCAGGGCGGTCCGCTTCCCTCCCGCGTGCGCGCCCTGCTCGACTTCCTGGCGGAACGGGGAAGGGTGGAATGGAGCGGCTGAAGCTCCACTCGGCGGCATTGGAGATCGATGTCTGCGGTTGCCGGCCGTGCCCGGAAACGGGGCGGCATGGCGTTACGTCGCAGCTATTTGCCGGTATCTCGATTGTCTTCTGCCGAGCATATTTCCCCGCGCAATACATCTGGGCACTTTTCAGCACGAAGCCGTCACCGCGCGCGTGCAGCAACGGCCGCCCTCCGCATCAGCCTCCCTTACCGATGTCGATCACCACCTTGCCGAACGGGCCGCGCTCAAGATGGTCGAATGCTGCCCGGGCCTCGGTAAAGGGATAGGTCCGATCGATCACCGGCTTCAGCGCGAGCGTATCGAATGCCTGCACCATGTCTTCGAAGGCCCTCCTATGGCCAACCGTGATGCCCTGAAGGATCGCTCGCTTCAGCATCATCGGCACGACCGACAGGACAATATCGGCGTCCTTAAGGAAGCCGACCTGCGAGACCCGGCCGCCACCGGTGAGGGCGGCGGCTGACTGGGCGATGTTATCGCCGCCGATCAGTTCGAGGATATGGTCGACACCGCGCCCGCCCGTCAGGTCGAGCGCGACATCCGACCATTGCGGTGTGACTGCGGTATCGATAACGCCCCACGCTCCGAGCGCCTTCGCGCGTTCCAGCTTTGCGGCGCTGCGCGAGGTGACAATGACCTTCGCGCCTGACGCACGCGCAATCTGCAGCCCGAATAGCGCGACGCCGCCTGTGCCCTGCACCAGAACGGTCTGACCGGGCTTGATGCGACCGGTTTCGACGAGCGCGAACCAGGCCGTCAGTGCGGCGATCGGAAGGGTCGAGGCTTCCCGGTCCGTGAGAGAAGCAGGTGCCGCGACGGCGATATCTTCATGAAGAAGGACATATTCTGCCAACATGCCCGGAAGCGGCCCGCCAAGTGATCTGCCGTGCCGAGACATGTCCACCGGCGCCTCCCCATCCAGCCATGTCGTCCAGAAATTACCGAGGACGCGATCACCCTGCTTGAAGCGGGAGACACCTTCGCCGATTGCAACGACCTCACCAGCCATATCCGAGACTGGCGTGAACGGCATCTCTGGGGCCCGGGGCAGCAGGTCCCCCTCGACGACGAGTTTGTCCCGGTAATTGAGGGACACGGCCGAGACCCGTACGAGCAACTCGCCCCGGCCGGGCTCCGGGAGCGGCACTTCCATGAGCTCCAACTTGTCTATTCCGAACGCGGGCAACTGCCATCGCTGCATCGTCTCGGTCATCTCGGTCCCTTCCACCTTCGTGAGGGACGGAAGATATTGACGCCATGACGGCGTGTATCGCGATATAATGGCAGAACATATCCTCCAAAGGTTCGCCAATCGATGAGCATCAATCTGCATTCTCAGCTTCAGGGCATCAGCGCCTTCGTGCACAGCGTGGAGACCGGAAGCTTCACGGCGGCTGCAGACCGCATGGGGTTGTCCAAGTCCGCGACGGGAAAAATGGTCGCTCGATTGGAGGCGCGCCTCGACGCGCAGTTGCTGCGCCGTACGACCCGCAGCCTGAGCCTCACCCCGGAAGGGCAGGCTTATTATGAGAGTTGCCGGAAGGTCCTGGAGGAACTCGACACGGCGGAGGCTCTGCTTGCGTCGCGGCAGCGCCTCGTTTCCGGCAAGGTGCGGGTCAATCTGCCGGTGTCGTTCGGAAGACTCCACTGCATGCCGGTGCTTACGCAGCTCCTTGCGACCCATCCTGCGCTTGATCTCGATGTGTCGTTTACGGATCGCCGAGTGGATTTGATCGAGGAAGGCATCGATCTTGTCGTCCGGCTTGGCGACCCGGGCGACCAGGCCCATCTGGTCGGCCGGCGCATCGCGTGGCAACGTTCCGTCGTCTGCGCGGCGCCGGGCTATCTGGAGCGTCGCGGACGGCCATCCACAATTGGTGATCTGGCGCACCACGACTGCCTTGCCTTCGCTCGCGATGGGCGCCCGCTACCCTGGACGATTTTGGATGAAAATGGCATCGCTCAGTCGGTCTCGGTGAGGCCTCGCCACACGATCAGCCATGGTGAAGCGTTGCTCGATGCGGCGGTCCATGGTCTTGGCCTGGCCTACCTCTCCACCTGGCTTGCCGACGATGGCATTGGAAGCGGTGAGCTTGAGGTTCTACCGCTGGCCACGCCGGCGGAAGAAGCGGCCATTTCGATTTTGTGGCCCAGCTCTCGCCATCTGGCGCCGAAGGTGCGTGTGGTCGTCGACGCTCTGAGCGCGGCTAAATTCGGCTAAGGGATTTCAAAATCGTTAGGGACTTCATGGCTCCTATCCAGCACGCCGGTCGGCCAAAGCCTTGCGATTTGTCACTCATGTCGGGTCATGGATCGCCGTCAAATGGATGTCAGATTGGCGCCGAGGAATAGCAGTCCAAGTTTGTACCAGCGACCGAGCATGGGGCCGTCGATCTCTCGGTACGCAAATCGGCCGAAGACGTATCCCAAGGCCGCAGGCGCTATCTGCCAGATAGAATTCAGCGATATTTGATGGTCGCTCGTGGAGCTTGTCGGGAAGACGAGCAATGCCGGCAGCAGCGCAATGAAAAAGCAGCCCAGCGCGGCGACTCGCTCATCACGCTCCAGCTTTAACATGATAAGATAGAGCAGAGCCGGGAAGGCGATCCCGGTCACTCCCCCGACCAAGCCGGAGCCCAGGCCGACGAACGGCGAAAGCCACCTTTCCCAACGGGGCGGGACCTTCCGCTCGCCGAAGAGGAGGGCGGTGGCGGAGGTCGCTAGCATCTTGAGACCAAACGCCGCCGGCCAAAATCCATTCGTATGGATACCCATCAGACGGACCGCCGCGCTCCCGGCAAGAACGCCGGCGCTGAGCGCGCCGAACCTGCGGAGCAACATCGGAAATGAGGGAGCCGCCGTGACCTGCCAGGCATTGGCAATGATCGCGGGCATGATCAGGTTGGTCGGGATTTCCAACCCTGGCAGCAAGATGAGCAGTCCCGATGCCATGGCTTGAAAGCCGAAGCCCAGCGTACCCTGGATGAAGCCGGCGGCGAAGAAAGCGCTCGCGACGAACGTCACGGACAGGAGGTGGTCTGTCATCCGGCTTCAGGGGAGGCAATGGACATCGACATGGCAAAACGAAGGCCGCCTCGCGGCTTACGCATAGACGTCCGTATAAAGTTCGCTCGGGTCCGGCTCAGGACTTTGGATCGAAAAGTCGACAGCTTTCATGACGACCGCCTTTATGCGCTTGTCGATCTCCTTCACCTCCTCCGGGGAGATGTTCCAGTCATTGAGAAGGCGGCCCAGCACTCGATCGATAGGATCGTTCTCGGTCTTCATCTTCTGGACCTCGTCCCGTGAGCGATATTTTGCCGGGTCGGACATCGAGTGGCCGCGATAGCGGTAGGTCAGCATCTCGAGAATATACGGTCCGCCGCCACCGCGGGCGCGATCCACGGCGCGCTTGCCGGCTTCATAGACCGCACGCACGTCCATGGCATCGACCTGCTCGCCCGGAATGTTGAACGAGGCGCCGCGCTGTGAAAGGTTCGTCGTTGCCGACGCCCGCTCTATGCTGGTGCCCATGCCGTAGCGATTGTTCTCGATGACGTAGATTACGGGCAGGTCCCAGATCTTGGCCATGTTGAAGCTTTCGTAGACCTGGCCCTGATTAGCGGCGCCATCGCCGAAGTAGGTCAGGCAGACCCGGTCATTTTCATTATACTTGTTGGCGAAAGCCAGGCCGGTCCCGATCGACACCTGGGCACCGACAATGCCGTGACCGCCGTAGAAGCCGAGCTCGGGACTGAACATGTGCATGGACCCGCCCTTGCCGTGCGAGATGCCGGTCGAGCGGCCGGTCAGCTCCGCCATGACAACATCGGGATCGACGCCGAGGGCGAGCATATGGCCATGGTCGCGATAGGCGGTGATGACCTGATCACCTTTCTCGATCGCCTTCTGCATGCCCACAACCACGGCCTCCTGGCCGATGTAGAGGTGGCAGAAACCTGCGATCAGGCCCTCGCCGTACATTTGGCCCGCGCGCTCCTCGAAGCGCCGGATGAGCAGCATCTGCTCATAGGCTTTGAGGTCGTCCTCCATTTGGAACAGGGAGTCACTCGTCCGATGACCGGCTTCCTCCGTCGGCTTGACTGCGTTCTTTGCCATGTTTGATCTCCGATCACATGCTTGTTGTCTTAAGGCCGACGATTCCCACCAATGTGACCGCAATCCAGATCAGCCGTGCTGCCGTTGCCGCCTCCCGGAACACCAGAATGCCCAAGGCCACTGATCCGACGGCGCCGATTCCGGTCCAGACGGCATAGGCCGAGCCCACTGGAAGAACCTGAAGGGCGCGGCCGAGCGAAACGATGAATAGTATCAGCAGGACAATAGACGTGGCCGTCCAACCGAAGCGGGTGTAGCCCGCCGACATCTTCACGCTCGCCGCCCACGCGACGTCGACCAGTCCCGAAAAGACGAGCAAAGCCCAGGCGTTGTTGGTGCTCATCGCGCCTCTACGTTGCTAGATTTGGATTGCGGCGAGAGCCTGCTCGCCGGTTCAACCCAGACCATAGAGACGTTTCAAAGATACTGGGGTTGGCGTTTCGAAAGCGCCGTTTGCGCAGCCGCACGACGGCACAGGGAGGCGAAGTCCATGCCGCCGACGGCGTTGCTAGACGGCAGGCGAGCCCGGAGAAGCCGTTCTCCGTTGCAAAGCCCTGTTCATGCTCAGGACGCCGGCAAGTGCAAGCGCAAGGACGACGGCCACGACCCACGGGAACACGATGGTCCCTGGACCATCAAGCAGAACGCCGCCCAGCATGCCGGCGACGGCGACTGCAGTGTTCCAGCCGGTCGTATACATGGCCTGAGCGACATCCACGGCGCTACCGGCGAAGCGCGCGAGGGCAGCTTGCGTGATCGTCGCGAAGCCGCCCACTGCCAGGCCCCACACGATGACCGTCGGATAAATCGCCGACGCGATGTTGCCGCAAAGGCCCAGCAGCACGACCGCCAAGGCAAAAATCAAGACGCTCGCCACAGCGAAGAGCTCAAGACGACGATCGACGAGCAGGCCGACGAGCCACAGGCCGGCTAAAGACCCCAGGCCGAAGGTGAACAGAACGATGCCTACGCGCCCGGAAAGACCAGAGGGCCGGAGAAGGGGCTCGATATAGATATAGAGGATGTTGTGCGACAGGATGAACGTGAACACCAGAAAGAGGATCGGGCGGATGCCCTGGATGTTGAAAACCGCCACGAGCGACTGACGCTCTTCCTTTGACTGCCCTGGGAAATCCGGGACGACAGCGATCACCCAGACAATCACGACCAGCGACAAAGCAGACATCACGCCGAACGCGCCTTGCCAGCCGACCAGGCTTCCGAGCAACGTCGAAAGCGGCACGCCAAATACGACGGCGATCGTCGCGCCCGACGCGGCGATCGCAATCGCGCGGCCGCTCAGATGCGCCGGTGACATGCGCGCAGCATATCCGGCCAGGAGTGACCACAGGAGTCCGCCGAACACGCCCGCGAGAAAGCGGGCAACGATAGAGAGAAGGTATGGCTGGAGAGCGCGGTGGCTGCATTGACGGCAGCGAAGCCGGCAATGGTCACAAGCAGTAAGGAGCGTCGTCGGACACCTTGCGTGAGCGACGTAACGGGGATGGCGGCGAGAAAGGCTCCCGCCGCATAGGCGGTGATAAACTGGCCCGCGAAGCTGTCGGAAACATGCAGACCGCTTGCGATGGAAGACAGGAGCCCTGCCGGCATGACCTCCGTCAGAAGAGCGATGAAGGCTGCGGTGGCCAGCGCCAGAAGTCCGGAAATCGGCAGTTTGTCCGTTGGCGGAAGCGCCGGATCCGAATTGCACTCGTTAAAACGTACCGTCGATCCCATGCTTATACTTTCGTTCTCGATCTCCATCACATTGTGGAGCTTGCTGCCTGCTTTGCTCACGCGCGACGATGGTCTGCTTTCGGTGCGGAGCGGCGTCGTTGCTCGTCATAACGGGGCCACGCTGCTCGTCGCGTTTGGAGCTTCGCAAGCGGCCATTGCGAGGCTGCAATCACCTGATCGTTGCAGGGCCGATTTCTGGCCCGTATGCAAATCCGCAAGTAGTGGCCATAATCTGGCCAGCGTACTTTCCGGCGAGCAAGCGTATTTATGGATTGGAACGACTTCAGGCTTATCCTCGCCATCAACCGCGCCGGTTCGTTGAAAGGTGCTGCAAGGGAGCTCGGCAACGATCATTCGACGATCTTCCGCTGGCTCAACGCGCTCGAGGCCAAACTCGAAGCGCAGTTGTTCGACAGGAACGGCGGCGCCTACACGCCCACGGAGGCGGGGGACCGCATGCTGCTTGCCGCCGAACGCATGGAGTTGGAGGCACTCGCCGTCGACCGGGAGATTACCGGGCGCGACGCACGTCTTTCGGGTAACCTGCGGATCACCTGCTCGGAGTCCTTGGCCTACCGCATCCTCAACGATCTGCTCGCCCAGTTCAGGTCCAGGCATGAGGGGATTACGGTCGAGCTGCTCGTTGACAATCGGCAGCTCGACCTGCTCCGTCGCGAAGCCGACATCGCGATCCGGGCGACGCGGCCGGTGGAGGGTGATTTGTTCGGGCGGCAGATCGCCGAGACCGCCTGGGCGCTTTATGCCAGTCCTCGCTATCTGGCCGATCACGACCTGCCCGTTACGGCGCCCTTCGAGGGGCATCGCTTCATCGGTTGGGACAGTTCGGCTGTCGCTGCGGCGGCCAAATGGCTGACCGACGCGGTGTCGGGGAATCAGATCGTCTATCGTTCGAGCAGTCTGATCAACCAGATGATGGCGGTGAAGGCGGGGATCGGGATGGCGCTTCTGCCCTGCTACCTGGGCGATCAGGAAACGGATATCGAGAGCGTCTCTCTTCCCGAAGCGGCGCTCACGCGCGAGCTCTGGCTGATTACGCATCGGGATCTTCGCAACACCGCTCGCGTGCGGGCATTCTTCGACATAGTCGGGCAGGGGCTGGTTGACCGCCGCCATCTGCTCGAGGGAAGCGCTCGCCGCGCCGCAGGGTGAAATTGGCTGGTCGGTCGGAGGGAAAGCAATCTACCGACGGAAGCCGAGGCTTCCGGTGGCGACGTGACCGATGCCATAGAAGCATTCCTGATACCGGTGCTGTCAATGCGAGCGACAATCCCGTCGGGTCGTTCGGTGGGCCGAGGTAGCGTACCTGTGGCGATGATCGTCGGAAGGACCATAGGGTCATCGCCTTGGACGCGAGCGACATTTCCGGATGCACCGCCGGTCGGATTGAGCCCACCACGATGACAGATGCGAGACGCGTCTTTGGCTGAGAAACGCACGGCCAAACAAAGCGCGGTACTCTCATGGCGCGGGCTCCTGAAAGTTCTTTTCAGTCCTATTGCGACTCGGTCGCAGTGTCAATAAACATGGGATGTTAGGATCACCCGCTCTATCGCCGAGAGGAACTCACCCGTGCCCAGTCCGACGCTCTCTCTCCATGACATTGCAGATTTCCCGGTGGTGCGCTTCCGCAGCGTGGCTGCCGATCCCGGCTATGGTCCGGCCTGGTGCGCTGAAATGGACGCGCTCATTGAGGGCAGGGCGCGCTTCGTGCTGATCTACCCAAAGGCCGAGCACGACGAGACCCATGAAGACCGCAAGGTCCGCGGTGCCTGGCTGAAGCAGAACAAGGATCGACTTGCAAAGGCGTGCCTGGGCTTGATCGTCGTTGAGCCCGATGCCGCGCGGCGTGCCGAACTGGAAGCTATGCTCCCCAATCTGGTGCGTGCCTTTGGCACGCCACAGGTCGCGACTGGCTCAATGGACGAAGCGCAGGTCCTCGCGCGCCGCCTGCTCGCGGGCGAAGCGCTCGACGTCGTTTGAGCCCGCGCAGGCACTGCAGAGTGCGCGATAGTCAAGAACAGACGATTGATCCCCGGCGGAGGGGGCCAGGGAATGGCAACGGATGGTTGTTCTTGCCCAAACCCCTTGGCGCTCAGCTCTGATTTTCTTCAACCCAGCGGGAGATCGCGATTCGTGCCTCTTTGGGGGCCGGCACCATTTCCGTAGCCCAGGCGACAATGCCATCGGGACGCACGAACATTGCTGAAATGCCAAAGTGCTCTTCGGCTTCTGCGGCGAGGTAGCGGAGCCTGCTGCCGAAAAGGTCCTGGATGCTGGCCAGCGTCGCATCGTGGCTGAAATCGAGCAGGATGGCGCGACCGTCCCGCAGCAATTCACCGAGCAGAGCTCCTCCGGTGAACAGGATGTCCGGCGCACTTCGTCCCACCAGGGGATCGTCACCGCCTAGATCATAGCGGAGCGACACGCCGGACTTACGCTCGGCGAAGTAGCTTGCACCGTCACGCGTTGCGATCACGTCGCGCAGGATGGCAGCGAGCGCTCGTGACGCCGGCTCGGGCCGCATCAGCGCGACCTGGGCCCGCGACCAGTCGAGCACCTGTGCAGCAACCGGGTGTCGCTCGATCTCGTAGCTGTCGAGAAGCCCTGCGGGGGCGTCGCCGCGAATGACGGCGGCGAGTTTCCAGCCAAGATTCAGCGCGTCGCCCAGCCCAAGGTTGAGCCCCTGACCGCCAAGCGGTGAGTGAATGTGCGCGGCGTCGCCCGCCAGCAACACGCGTTCCCGACGGTACGTTTCGGCCTGAAAGGCGCGATCGGTCCAGGTCGTCGACAGCCGCAGCGCTTGAACGTCCACGTCGATGCCCGATACGCGGCGCAGCAGCGCCTCGATGTGCTCTCGCTTGATCGGTTCCGTCCGATGGTGTGCCCCACCGTCGAACTCGGCAATCGTCATCACGCCGGGCTTGGCGTAGACATAGACGCCTGTGGCAGTGACGTGCTGGCCGGGTTGAAGCGCGTCCGGGTCGGAGAGCTCGACCTCGACCGAATAGGCAGTGAACTCCGGATCGGTTCCGCTAAAGCCGAAGCCGCCGGCCTTGCGCCCAATGCTGCGACCGCCATCGCAACCGACCAGCCAACGCCCCCGAAACGTCTCATTGCCAGCACCGACGACAACTTCACCCGCCGATTGATCGACGCTAGCGACATCGACCCCGCGACGAAGCTCGACACCGAGCTCTTCTGCGCGCCTCGCCAGTTCCGCCTCGAGATGTTCCAAGGTTGTCGGCATGCCGAGACCACCTGGCCCTGGGAGATAATACGGCCAGCGGGTGCTCTCAATATTCTCCTCGAAGAACTGTATGCCGGCGAAGTGGCCGACTGGCCGGCGTGCCTGCTGCATCCAGTGACCGACCTTGCGTATGTCATGCGGCTGCCCGGTCGAGATCTGATCGAGCAATCCGCGCCGATGAAAGGCGTCGAGGCTGGTCGCCGACAGGCCCCTCATTCCGAACGGCAGTCGTTTCAGCGGGGAGGCTGGATCGGTGGCCTTCTCCAGCACCAACACGGAACAGCCACCGAGCCCGAGCTCGCACGCCAGGAACAGGCCAACCGGGCCGGCACCGGCGATCAGGACATCATACATCTTGACCATGGCGCTCAAGCCTCCCGATCCGGCTGGCGCGTTGATGCGGAACGAGCATCCTGGTGCGCCACGGCGTTGTTGAAGAAGTCGAGCATGCCGAGCGGCGCCTGCTCATCGATCATGAGCTCCAGCATACGGTGCGCGTCTGACGCGGAGGTTGCGGCCCGAGCGAACATCTCTCGCTCGTAAGCGGCAAGCGCGGCCTCGCGATCGTTGGGATGAGCGGTGATCGCCGCCGCGAGTTCGGCGCCGTCGAGCAGGGCCAAGTTCGCACCCTCGCCAGCCGGGGGAGCAAGGTGCGCAGCGTCGCCGATTAGCGTTACACCCGGAACGCGAGGCCAGCTCAATCCGGTTGGAAGAGAATAGAGCGGCCTGAACACAGGCGGTGTGTCCGCTTCGGTGATCAACGCCGTGAGCGCGGGGGACCAGCCTTCAAACTCGGCGGCCAATTGGGTCCGAACCGCGATCGGATTGCCGAAGTCCATTGATGCGAACCAGTCTACGGGTCGGGCAAGAGCGATGTAGGCATGAAGAACGGCCCCGGGTTCGCGGTGCGCGAAGATGCCTTTCCCCGGTGCGGGAACCATCAGTCCCCCGGTGCCAGCCGCACTGGCTGTCGCTGGATGACGTGTGTCCACATCGTGGAGCCACGTCTCGATGAAGGATACACGCGTGTAGGCGGGCGCGGCGCTGCTCAGCAGCGGCCGTACCTTCGACCACGCGCCGTCGGCGCCGACGAGCAGATCGCTGGTGCTGACCGATCCGCCCTCGAACGTCAGTTGGTGCTGTCCCGCGCCAAGCGGAGCAACAGCCGAGAGTCTGTGTCCCCACTGGACGGTTCCATCGGGCAAGGAGTCGAGCAGGATGCGGCGAAGCTCGCCGCGAGGGACTTCGGGCCGACCACCCGTGCCGTCGTCCGCCTCCTCAAACAGGACCGTTCCCGCAGTATCAAGCAGCCGTGTCGCTTCCCCGCCCGGGTGGACGATTGCGCGGAAAGCTTCCGTCAGCCCCGCCGCGGCGAGCGCGACCTGACCGTCGTGGGCATGAATGTCGAGCAGGCCGCCCTGCGATCGCGCGACCGGCGATAGCTCCGCCTCATACACTGTGACGGGAACGCCATGGAGATAGAGAATGCGGGCAAGGATCAGGCCCCCGAGGCCGGCACCGATGATTGTGACAGGGACCAAAGCAACGCTCCATTCAAGACTGGAACACTGTTCCATGATTCTCTATTGGATCGGCGTTCCAGAACTGTCAATACAGGTGGCATGCCTGATCACACCAGACGAACCGATCGCCGTGCAGAGGCCCTCACGAAGGACGTGATCGTGGAAACCGCGATCGCGATCCTCGACACGCAAGGCGTGGCTGGTCTGACGTTCCGAGCCCTTGCGAAACAGCTCGTGACAGGAAGCGGTGCGATTTACTGGCATGTGGCGGACAAGGACGCCCTTCTCGCCGCTGCGGCCGACCGGATCATTGCCATGGCGCTACCTCCGCCTGTCGAGGGTACTTCGCCCCGGGAGGCCATCCGCGCGCTGGCCATGGCAGTGTTCGACACATTGGAGACGCATCCTTGGGTAGGTGCGCAGCTTTCAGGCGACCCCTGGCAATATGCAGTCCTGAGGATCCTGGAGGGTGTCGGCGCCCAGTTGGACGCGCTGGGGGTGTCGGAGGCCAATCGGTTCAATGCCGCAACGGCATTGCTGAGCTTCATTCTCGGGCTCGCCGGTCAATATGCGCTGCGCGCGCGCCGATTGGCGGCCGGTGCTAACCGCGCTGAAATTTTGGGCGCCATTGCCGCCCAATGGTCCCAACTCGATCCGAAGCGTCATCCCTTCGTGCGGCAGGTCGCGGCGCAGTTGGCGGATCACGACGACCGCGAGCAGTTCCTGGCCGGGATCGACCTGATCCTGGCCGGCATCGCAGGCCCAGATTAATCGGATCGCGGGCGCCGCTAAACTAAGGCGGCAGACAGCAATGGGGCAGTCCTGCTCGGTGACGGACGGGTATCAGGCGCCAGTGGACGATTAACTGCCGATGATCGGCTTCAACGCATCGATGATCGGCGCAACGACGGCGTACGCTGCCTCGGCAGCCTGCTCTGGCTTCTGATCGCGGATTGCGGTCAGGATACGGCGGTGAGCGGCGAGGTCCGGCTCCGGAACGTCGACCTGCGCGAGGGCCGCCGACGTATTGGCGCGGACTGACGCAGCGAAGTAACGATAGAGATCGGTTAATGCCTCGTTATGCGAGGCCTGCGCCACGGCGAGGTGGAACTCAGCGTCATTTTCGACGAAGGCTTCGGTGTCCGGTTCCTTGGCGAGGTCGCCACGTGCGTCGAGGAGCTTGGTCAGCCGCTTTAGATCCTGCTTCGTGCGCCTCTCGGCTGCCAGGCGTGCCGCCGCTGTTTCCAAGACGGCCCGCATCTCGAAATGGTCAAGGAGGCTTGTCCGCGCGACGCGGCGCATCACCTCGGCGGAATCGATACTGGAGCGGACATAGGTTCCGTCACCCTGCCGCACTTCGAGAAGCTTGGCGTGGGAAAGGACGCGAACGGCCTCCCGCACGGTATTGCGCCCGACCTGAAGCATGTCGGCCAGTTCCGCTTCTTTGGGAATGCGCTCGCCGACCTTCCATGCGCCGGTTTCCACCTGCGTACGGATGAGATCGATGGCCGTCTCGACAAGGGAGCGACGCGGAGCTTGGGGAAGTGCATTCGAGGCGGACATGGTCGCGATTCTATCAGGAAAAACCGGATCATCCCACCTATGGATGTCCCAGGTGGGAGGTTTGTTCATCCACATCCGGCTGCCGGCGAGACATAATTCGTCTTCCTTATCCGTGCGCCAGGTTGTCTCCTGCCTCGGCGGGCAGTCGCCAATAGGCGATCGTTGGCGCCAGCGTGAGCAGGGCCGTGAAGACGAACGCCCACCGGAAATCAGGGACGGTGAAGCGGTGATCAGCCGCTAGATGTCCACCTGCGCGCAGGACGCTCGCGAACCGCAAGCAGACGGCACCAAAAGCGATACCGAGAGCCGTCGTCATCTGCTGCATGGTGCTCCACACTGTACTGGCGGAGCTTTTCAGCTCCTCACGAACGTCGGCGTAACTCAAGGCCGTCATCGTCGAGAGTTGCAGTGAACGGGTGACCCCATAGAGAAAAAGCACCAGGAACAGGGCAGGTCCCCCTGTCGATGGCGCCAGGCTTGCAAAAGCCAGGATCGTCAAGGCCACGGCCGTTCCGTTGGCAATCGCCACGGCTCGAAAGCCGAAGCGTCGCACAATCGGCGTGGTCAGCGCCTTCATGCCCAGATTGCCGATCGCCGAGACCAGCAGCAGCAGGCCGGAATGGAAGGCAGAGAGGCCAAAGCCGATCTGAAACAGGAGTGGGCACAGATAAGGCACGGCCTCGATCCCCGCCCTGGCAAATCCGCCCCACCAGACCGAGGCGGTGTAGGTTCGCACGCCGAATACGGAGAGGTTGAGGATCGGATGAGGCGTTTCTCGAAGGTGGCGGATGGCAAAAAGCCCGACGGCGATGCCGCTGCTGATGAAGCCACCCGCGAGAAAAAGGCTGACGTCCGTGCGGCTCGCCAATTCCATCCCGAACACCAGCGAAACAAGGGATGTGCTGGTCATCACAAGGCCTGGGACATCGAGCCTTTTCGGATCGCGGGCAGACTCATTGGGAACGAAGATGACGATGGCCGCGAACGCTGCGATCGAAAATGGCACATTGAGAAAGAAGATCCAGTGCCAGGACGCATAGGTTGTAATGAGGCCGCCGACCGTCGGTCCGAGAACCGGCGCGATGATCGCGGGCCAGGTGATGGTCGATATCGCGCGCATCATATGCGTCTGGTCGGTATTTCGTGCGACAATCATACGGCCCACCGGCACCATCATGGCCCCGCCGGCGCCCTGCAACACGCGTGCGGCCGTGAAGAAGAGGACGCTGTCGGCCGATCCGCATAGCACGGAGGCGATCGTGAAGATAACGACCGCGCCGCCGAATACGGTCCGGGCACCGTACCGGTCGGCAATCCATCCGCTGATCGGAATGAGCACGGCGAGCGTAAGCATATAGGCTGTCATGCCTAAGCTCACCTCGTTCGGGCCGACGTGGAAGGATCGCGCCATCTGCGGCAATGCGGTGGCGATGATCGTCGTATCCAGATTTTCCATGAAATAGGTGGCGGCCACGATCCCGGGAAGGACGATGCTGTTTCTCTCTCTGCCTCGCATGGCCAACGCTTCCTTTACGCTCACACGCCCCATCGCTCGAAGCACAGCGGCGCGGCCGATACCGATGAGGCGCTACCCCCATCGCACACTGTGATGCCGATCGGGAAAAATAGAGGATTTGCCGACTTGGGAAGACCGTGACGATTGTGACGATCGGCTGCACTCGCCCGGAGAGAGTGCGACATTGTATAGCCTAGCGGCGCTCGTTCGCCGCTTGGAATCCTGGCTGCTGGAAAGGATGGGCGTCAGCAAAGGCGGGCAGAGCGAAACAGCGACTGGCCAAAGCCTCTACGGCCGGGAATGCGGTGCGATCCATCCTGTAGACATCGGCAAGCGCGACCTGGCCCGCGATGCAGATGTCGGCGATCGTCAGGTCCTGACCGAGCGCAAAGGGCGCTGCCGGACGCTGGCCCAGGAGCCGCTCATAAGCCCCGAGCCCTTCCGCGACCCAGTGCCGGCACCATCTCTCGATGGCCGCCCCATCGGCGCTGAAAGCCTCTCCCAGATATTTGCGCACACGCGGGACGGTAAGGGGGTGGGTGTCGGCTGATGAGACAAGCGCGAGCGAGCGGGCATAGGCACGCTCGCGCGGCGCGGTAGGCAGGAGTGCCGGTTCCGGCTGGATTTCATCGAGATACTCGATGATCGCCAGCGACTGGGAGAGGCGGTGGCCACCGTGGACGAGCGTTGGAACGGCATGTTCGGCATTCACTTCCGCGTAAGCGGCATCGAATTGCCGTCCGGAGAGGATGTCGACATCGATTTCCTCAAAGGCGAGATCTTTGAGCGAAAGAGCAACGCGAACGCGAAATGCGGCGTTCGACCGCCAAAAGCCGTAAAGCTGAAGTGTCACTGTATGATCCTATGAAAATTTGCCCGCTTGTTAGCGGAACGGATGCTGGACGTCGCATTTGATATGCTTGTCGAGCGGCAAGCGGGCTCTGCAATCGGGCAAGCGGGTAGGGAATCGTCAACGCTGCCTGCGGATCAACTATCGAGATCGCTTCCTGGTATCCGAACACGCGGTAAGGTCTCAAGGTTGAGCCCGTCGATGCACCTTACGTTGACCGCCCATCCGTCGAATGAAGACTTGCCCTCGTCGATTTCCGCTTTCGTGAGCGCGCTGGGCCGGCGGAAGGGCATAATGCCACATTCGGGACAGATATAATCTGCTGCGGTCCCTGTCCCCCACCGGTAAATGATGAGCCGATCCAGCGGCGTCAGGAAGCGTATCGCATTCGGCGCGACCCGGAAGATGAGCGCTCCGCGACGACGACATATGGAACAGTCGCATTCCCGAACATGGTCGATATCTGCCTCAATCTCGAAACGAGCAATGCCACAATGACATTCGCCTCGGTAGGTTGGCATCGGTCTTCACTCCCATTCGAAACAGCTCTCCAGCATGGCACCGCCAGGGAAGCCGGTTGCACCAGCTCGCAGTTCTCTGCCCGCCTATCTCCTGGCCGTCCGCTCCGCACCGATCCCCTATCGACCGTTCAGCCTGTCCGCGGAGCGGATGATGAAATCGGCCGTGTGGGGGGCTCCAACGGCGATAGTCCATGGTCTGGGCCTCAAGGCAGGACTCGTCGATGCTCCGACGCCGGCGGCCTTCCGTCGCACGAAGCCTTGCCCGCGTCGATCACTGCTTCAGTTAGAGCGCCGCGCCGAGGGAAGGGCGTTATGCTGCGTTGCGTTCTGCGGTCGAGGCGCGCTCGATCCGCTGAACTGCGACCGCTTTCAACCGTGGCGGCGCAAGGCGTCCACTATACTTGGCCTGGCCTCCAACCGCTCGAGGTAGCTCGATAATGCCGGCCACCGCGAGAGATCGAGCCCTTTGCCGGGCGCCCACCGCGCGATAGCGAAACAATAAGCATCGGCTACGCTGAACTGCGCGCCGAGCAGAAACGCGTCGGTTTGCAGATGCCGCTCGAGAAAATTGAACCTCTCGGCGATCCGCGATCTTGCAACGTCCGCTGCCTGTTCTCCATATTCAGGATGAAAGAGCCACGGGCTGAAGCCCTTGTGAAGCTCGGTTGCGATAAAAGTCAGCCACTCTTGGGTTCGGTACCACGCTCGCCCGCTTTGATCGGCTGGCGCGTCTACGCGTTGGTCGTTCAGATATTGCAGGATGGCAACGCCTTCGGTGAGGAAATCGCCGTCGTCCAATCCCAGAACCGGTACGTAACCCTTCGGATTGACCAACTGTAGATCGGTACCGTCCTCAAGAATATGGGGTATTGTCCTGATATCGACGCGGATCAGCTCGAGTGCCACGCCGACTTCATTGGCCGCGATCAATGCGGCAAGTGAACAGGCGCCATGCGCGTAGTAAAGCTTCATGCCGGAAAATCCTCAAGTTCGAACCCCTTCAGCTTAACGCGCTCGGCGGTTGTTCAAACTTTCGTTTGGGCAACCGAAGCTTGCCGGCAGGCAAACATGATGAAGGCCTCCCTTTTCCGACAGCAGCCTTGAGGCCATGCTCGGCTTATGATCCAGGGCCGCCGTCGAGATCGCCAACGCATTGCAGGTCTGGCTCCGTCGCCGCCCTCCGCTTGAGATCCTGAGCTTGCCGTACGACGCCGGGAAAAAGAGCATCCGGGGCAACTTTGTAGCTCTGGATCAGATGCACCGCCCACGCATAGTGCTGCGCGCCGGCGGCGCAGGTATCGCTGCCCCCGTCGCTTTCGCCCCATACCTTGCGCCACGGCGCCGGCGGCTGCTGCGTCAGGATGGCATGGAAATCACCAGTCTCGCCTTCTCCATCGACGTACGCGATTGAGCGGCTTCCATCCCGGACCACGCGGAACTTGTGGATGATGAAGCGCGCTTCGGGCCTTGTGTCGCCGTCATGCAGGACTTTGAGAATTGCGGTGCGCTCTGCACTGCCGGGCTTCGGCGTGTAAACCTGTGGGATGGCAGCGTGGGCCGAGGTGAGGGCGAGGAGCGACGATAATGCAAGTGAAGGGAATTTCATCATAGCGGGCAACAACCTGAAACAGAAAATAGCAACGATGATTGCGGGAATGATCGGTGAGATTCAGCTTGTCGACAAGCTCTGTTCACGACCGCAGCGGTTTCGAGCCAAGCTTGATAATAGTGGCGGCGAGTTGAGAGGCCGCGCACCATTCGCAGCGACGACGCTGCGAAGGCTCGTGCTAAGAGTGGTCAGTCTCTCGCCCCAAAGTGCTAACACTACTCCGTCGGCGTGAGGCCAACAATGCCTCTGCGAGTTCGTGTCGTGCACTCCACACATAACACCAGCGGCATTTACCGATCAGAGAAGAGCTGCTTGTCTTGGCGGTGGTTTCGGGCTCCGCCACAGGAACGACCGCAACGGACCCGGAATGGCGGATATCTGGTGCGCGTTCGCGAGCAGGGGAGCGGGGCGCCGGCAAACTTGTGACGCTGACCAGTTCACAGTTCTCGGCAGGGGGCCTTGAGAAATGACCGATCGACCAGGAACTGGCATGACGCGAACGGCGGAAAACTGGCAACATCTTTCTAACATTGCCCTTATAGGCGCCGTTAGCACCGTCACCCGGCCGCATTTGCGAAGTGTTGTCAGTCATCCTGTAAACTTGAGATCCTAGAGCCGGATGCGTGCGCGGCAGCAGGATGAATTCGACAAGAGACCGGCGACATCTGTTGACTCGACTGCCGGCGCACAGTCGAACGCGCGGGCCACGCTCTTGGCTACTTTCGCGCAAGAATATGACGGGTTGTTGGCGAAACTGACTGCTCGACTTCGATCACGCGAGGCGGCCCTGGACGCGCTCCACGACGTTTACATCAAATTGAGAGCGACACCGGACCTGACGGTCCCGCTGCACCCTGGGGCCTATTTATATCGTGCAGCGGTCAATCACGCGTTGAATTCCAAGCGCAAATGGAGCCGTGCGCTGAGCGTTGAGCCGGCCCGGTTGGAGGCGGTGCTCGACCCGGCGCCCGATCCTGAGCGGATCGCGCTTGCGGCGATCGAAATGGAAAGGGCACTCGCTGCCCTCCATGAACTGCCGAGCAAACGGCGGGAGATCTTTCTGGCGCGGTGGCGCGACGAACGCACGAACGGCGATATAGCGGTGGCGTTCGGCATGCATAAGCGGTCCGTCCAAAAAGATTTGGCGTGGACGGAGCGGTATTTGCGCAGGGCCCTCGGCTGGCCGGGAGGGCGTTGATGTTGCCCGGAGCGCCAAACGCGCACTGCCCGTCATACTTCAAAGCTTCACCCGCAACTCCTCCAGCCTTTCCAGGCAAAGCTCGTTGACGACGTTCCCCAGTTGCTCGACGCGCTCGGACAAGTAAGCAAATTCCTCGTCCGTCATCTTGAACTGGTTGGAATGGCGGGCCTTCACATAGGCATCCTTCAACTTGAGGAAGCGCGCCTCCAGCTTGCGAGTATCACGCGGCCAGACATCCACAAGGCGCTGGGAGATCCGATCGGCATGGCCCCGCAGGAATTTGAGGTTATGGCTGTACGGCGTATAGAAAGTGTAGACGAGGAGAACACAATAATAGAGCCGTTCGGCGGCCTGCTGCAGATTGTAGGCCGCGTCCGGATACCGCTTATCTTGATAGCAGAACTGAAAAATTACGCGCGACGAGACAGCTAGTTCAAACCATTGGTCATAATATTCTTTGGCCATATCATAGGCCTGCTGGGGCGTCTTGGGCTTGGGTGTCGCCAGTTCGGTGTCGTCAGACTGATAGAGTGCAATTCCGTCACGTGCGATGTCCATGAAAAAGTACCGGCCGTGGGCAAGTCCATCGTTCACCTCTTGCAGGGTGTGAACGATGAAATTGACCGGCGTGCGTAGCCGGTTGAGGATCATGGTTTCGACGTTGATCCGATCTTCGGCCTTGTCCCAATATTTGAGCCAGTCCGTCAGCTCTTTCTGGTTGACGATGATGAGCAGGTCAAAATCCGAGCGATAGCCGCGCTCTGTGTGCGGCTCGTGCACCCAGCGGCCGGTTGCGTAGGATCCATAGAGAATGATCTTGAGGATGCGGCCAAGCTTACGGGGGCCCGTCGGCTCGCCATGGGCGTTCTGGAATTCCTCGAACAGGAGTTGGATGACCCGATCGAGTTCGCGTCGTTTGCCTGCCGGGAGATGGTCGAGATCAGTCTTCATTGTGTCGATGTCGCTTGATCAGGTCAGAGGAAACTGGGACGGATCGTCTTCCCAAGGATTGAAGATTGCCGCCCCGCTGTGGCGCGTGTCCTTCACGTTGCGGGTCACGAGGCAGAGATCATGTTCTATCGCGGTGGCAGCGAGCAGCGTGTCTATGACCGGTGGGGCTTGTCCCGTCCTGCGTTTGACTTCGCCCGACATGGCGCCCCATCGATAGACGACTTTATCGTCAACCGAGAGCAGCCGGTCGCTGAAACGATGCGCAAGCGCGTCTCGAGCCGCCATGTAGCGCGAGCGATCAGGATGTTCGGGCTCGAGGTTGTGGATGCCCTTGTCAAACTCCGCTAGGGTCAGGACGCTGAGGAACATCCGATGCTCAGGCTGCGCGCTTGCCCACGTCTTGACGCTCGGCGCGCCGTTGGGGCTCGCCAGTGCAGAGACGATATGGGTGTCGAGCAGCCAACCCTTCACAGGGCAACATCCCGGCCCAGATCGACCTCGCGCTCAAGGTTGAGGCCCTCGAGCCCCAGCCCCTCCAGGAAGGGGAGGAAAGCGGGTTTGCTTGGATCCTGGGGGAGAAGTCGATCGAGTTCGGCGACGCTGATGACGACCACCGCATCGCGGCCGCGGACGGTGACACGTTGCGGTCCCTCGCTCTGCGCGCGCCTGACAACTTCGCTGAAACGCGCCTTCGCGTCTTCCAGCTTCCACGCCGCAGGCAGGGCGGATTTTTCCTTGCTTCCTTTGCGAACAGCGCGTCCCACTTGATTTCTCCTGACTAGCTAGTCAGATATAGCGCTACGGAGACGCTTCGGCAAGCGTTTCGAGCACACATGGCGGAAACGTGTCCGGCGGTTCAAAGTGAAGAGCCCGTGTCAGCGTAAAGTACAGCGCAAGCTACATGTCGTCGCCTGAAAAGAGCAATTTGAGCGTGTTTCCGGATGCCTGATGGACGAATTTGAGTTATGATGTTTCTGAAAGGATTTCCGATGGACAAAGCCATCGATCACCAGGAGCAAGAAGACGTCGCGGCGCACCGGGATCTGTCGGCTTGGCTTTGGAAGCCGTGGTTCGCAAAGCTCTGGTGGACAACGATTCCCGTCTGGTGGTTGGGCATGGCGGTCTCGACGCGCGTCGACACTTTAGAATCTTTCTATCGCGGATGGATCGCCGGGTACCTGAACGTCGTGTTTTTCCCGATGACCGCGCTCATGGTGCTTGGCGTCGGTTACGTTCGCGAGCGTCTCGATAGTTTCGTTGGACAAGGTGATGACGTGCCGCTGTCGGATGAAGAGGCGTCGGCTCTCGCCGCAAAGCTGCACAGGGACCAGCTCGAGCGGATGAGGGAGAGGGCGCGCGCGTATGCCAATCCGATGGATCCGCGCTCGGGGTCACTTTGGATCGGCAGCGCCATGAACCCGAACAATCCGGCATACATCGACCCCAATGGCAGGAAGCACCACTAGCGCTTTTTGAATCTGCTATCGCCGTCACCGAGACTGCCGGGGATATCGGTTGAGAAGCTGCCTTTCGACAGCACAGAATTCTGCTCCAGCGAAGTGAGCGGACCGGTGGCGTCGAAGGTGGCGCGCCCGTTGTCTGCGTCCTGCAGATAGCGATTGCGCATACCTTCTGACCCGAGGATGCGGTTGGAGAGCTCACGCGAGAATGCCGCCGCCGGATTGTTAGATCGAGCTGCTGCGCGCTCAGCGGCGGCAATGGACTCTCGCACATCATAGTTGACGATATCCATTGTCGATTGCGCGTTCTCGATTGTGCTCCCCATATCCTGGCTGTTGAAGCCGACGGTAGCTGACGCTTGCCCGGAGGCTGCACGACCTCTCTGTGGGGCTTGAGCACGAGAGATTTGTGGTTTTGCAGAGCCTGGAACACCTGCTCCCAGTTCGTTGTCGCCAGATCCTCCGGTCGACCGCCCGGCTTGCAGATTTACCGTCGTGCCCATCGTGACCTGATCCTGGGCAGACCGAGATAGCGTTCTTTGCCATCCGGTCTGCGCCATGATCGCCTGCACATCGCGCTGGAGAGTATCAGCGACCTGGGACTTCAAGCGCCAATCTCCTTTGCGATCCATTTCGAACCCGCCGCGCAGCCAGTTGGCGAGCATGGCCTGGCCTTGGGCGCCGCCGCCCATGAAATGCTCGATCGTGTCCGGGCCAGCCTGCTTGCCCGCTTCGAAGCGCGTGCTGGTGTCGCTGCGCGCCGACCGGCTAAAGTCTGTACCGCTGGAGACGAGCAGGTCATTATGCGCGAAGCTGAAACGGGCATGCCCGCCGTTGGCGATTGCACCGAGCTGGCTCTCGTTGATGAGGCCGGCCTTCCACATGGCACCGGCGGTCGCCGGGGTGAGGTTGAGGCTGAGATCGCCATTCTGATCCATAGCGATCTGGCGCCTCGAAAGCTTGATGCCATGCTCTGCAAGAAGCCCCTGCATGCGGGTAAGACGCTCCCGATCGACGATCGAGGTCAGCCGCTCATTACGCGCACGGTCGGCGACCCCGGCTGCGCCACCTTCCGCCATATCGACCTGGTTTCCGGCCGTGCGGCTGAGCGCCTGAATGAAGCTGTCGAGCCGTGCGGCCTCGCGGGTCGAGACGCCGGCCGCAGCCGCGCCCTCGGCGAAGCCAAAATTCTCGGACTGACGACGCTGCTCCCCGATGCGCGCCGCGCTGCGCGTACCGGCAGTGCCAACCTCACGCTGCGCGTCGAGTTTGCCGGAGCGCTCTGCGAAATCATAGCCGGCAGCCTCGCGGGTGCGGCCATAGATGCTCGTGCCTTCGCGACCGGCTTCGGCGGTCGCGCCATCTGCCGTCCCGAGCTGCGTGGCGGCGGTGTAGCGTTCGACGGCTGCCACCACCTGGGCTTCGTTCCTGCCGGTGGCTTGGGCAAGCTGGCTGACGGCTGTGCTGCGCGCCTCGCCCGATAGTGCGTTGATCAATCCCATCCGGCGCGATGTTTCGTCGACCGACAGGCCGAGCATCGAGGCGGCCTGGCGCTGGCCTTGATTGCTGCCGCTGCGCCAGCCTTGTTCGGTCGCGACGTTCGCCCGCTCGACCCCTGCGACATTGGCGTCGGCATAATCGCGCCGACCTTCCATCGCGCCAACCTGAACCTGCGCGGAGGTGAGGTCGTTGCGCAGCATTTGTTCCTGATCATAGGTATTGGCGATAAGCTTGGCGAAGGTCGGATCGGTCTGGGCTTCGCCGATCACACCCGACGCCTTGAGCTGAGCGTCCGCAGGGGAATATCCGGCGCGTTCGAAGTGGCGCGTCGCCCCCTGCAGCATCATGTCGTAGGCCCGGTTGTCGCCAAAGGCGCGCCACTGGACCAGGTTCTGGCTGAAGGCTGCAAACGCCTTCTCACCGGCTTCGCCTTGCCCGAAATAGCCCGTGCCGAGGCTCCGGAGAGCGTCCTTCTCGGCAAACTGGTGGATTGCCGTGGTCGCCGCATTAGCCTGGACCGCACGCGCGACGGCCGGATCGGCAAGGTCGCGGCCACCGAGCGCGGGGGCGAGGCTACCCAATTGGCGCGAGCCTTCGATGCCGCCGAGCGCGAAGGCGGTTCCGCCCGGCGTCCCTGGGCGCTCGCCAAGAATGTGACCGGCCTCGCCGTAGGTCCGATTGGCGTTGAACGTGGAGCGCTCCCCAAAGTCTCCGAAGCTCGAAGCCGCCGCGGCGCGGGCACGGGTGCCCGTTGCAGACGCCTGCGCCTCAAGCGCGGAGGCCCGCCCTTCGACGGTGCCCATCGGGGCGGCGGCCGCCGTTCCCTGGCTCGCAATCCCAAGCGATCCCGAGGTGAGGGACGTGAACACATTGCCGCTGAAGCGGAACACCGTGAAGACGAAGGCACCGGCAAGGCCTGCGGCCGCCGTGCGGAAGCTGCCGAAGATTGCCAGCGCCTTCATCGCGGCCGATGGGGCCAGTAGCCAGGCATTTGCCGCCAGCGCGTTCGAGCGGAGCTCGGCCAGCGTCGCGGTCGCGCGGCCAAGTGTCAGCTGATAGATGCCCGCATCGATCACGCCCCAGAGCGCCACGAAGACGAACATGCCGAGCGCGAAGCTCGCGACGCGCAGGTTGATCGGTGTCAGGATGAACAGCAGCGCGATAGGGATCATGAAGAGCATAATCCCGAACACCGTCGCGCGGATCGTCGGCATCCACTCGTTAGCCACCGACATGGTGGCAAGCCCGTTTGAGATTACCGCCCGGTTGGCCATCACTCGGGCGGCGCTGGCGGGGGAGTCCTCGAACAGCACATCGCCGACCGTGTTGCCGAGAAGAATGTGGGTCAGGAAGGCTTGGGCGCTCAGCGGCCGTCCGAGCATCATCTGGCCCATTTCGCCAAGCTGTTGCCGGCAGCGCTGCATCTGCTGGGCGTTGCCGGTGTCATAGCCCGTCCGTGCACAGATCTGGTTGGTGTACGCGTCGAAGAGCGCGGGGTCGGACAGGCGATCCGAGATATGCGTCCAGGCGTCGCTGCAACTCACCGTCGTGCCCCCCTTTTCGGCCTCGGTGTAGACCGTCGAGAAGGTGGCAGGGCCTGCCATCGCCGCGAACGAGGCGGGGAGGTCGGTCGAGGTCCGGAACAGCTGATCATCATCAACGCCATAGGCGGCCGACACGCGCGCGACAGGATAGCATTGGCGGACATAGTCCTTGATGGTCGCATCGAGGAAGACGTCCGTCATGGGACCGCGCGGGGACACGGCGTTGAGGAACAGGTCGAAGCTGTGGCCGCCGGCGCCGAACTCGATCTTGGCGTTCGGGTCGAGCGTGTTGTCGTCGATCGTCTCCACCATCGCGCGCTCGATCATGTTGGTAGCACCGGCAACAAGGACGAGCAGGTTGGGGACACCGCCCACCGGCTGATAGGCGTTGCGCACCCGGTCATACACATGGACCGTGCCGGTTGTGGCGATCAGTCCGACGAATAGCCCCACGCCGACCAGGATCTGGAACCCGAACGCGACGAGGCCCATGCCGGTCCCACGGACGCTGGCGATGATCGCTCCAAGACCGATCCCGACGGTCGCGACGATCATCACCAGGGTCTCGTAGCGCGGATCGCCGAAGATCATCGAGACGAGGCGGAAGGCGTCGACGGTCTCGGCAAAGCCGTCATAGGTGTGGAAGCTGGTCTCGACCGCCAGCGCGGGCGACGCGAGCATCAGGGCGGGAAGGGTGGCAAACAGCCTCAAGAGCCTGCGCATTGAGCTTTGATCCTACTGGTTGCGGGCAGCGGCACCGGCGGCGTCGCGTGCATCGCGATCGCGCTCGCGCAGGAGGCCGGCATAGCTGGTGGAGAGGTTCGCCTGGTTGAGGGCGGCCATGTAGCTCTGGCGCATCTGCGCGCGTTGGCGAAGCACTTCGTCCCTGAGATCGCGGAGCTGCTCGATCCCCTTGGAGAGGATCCGGGTCTGGCAAACATTCTTGTTGTTGCCGTCAGCGGAGCCAGCGACGGTCGCGCCGCGCTCGGCGTTGCTCACCGTGAAATCGATCGTCCGCGTGAGGTCGTTCAGCATCTGATAGGCGAGGGTGAGCGCGACCAGCTCGTCGGTATCGGCGATGACGGAATCGACGACGCCCTGGCGGACGCCCCATTCCAGCATGCGATAGACCGGGAGGGTGCGGACATTGGCGACGAACTGCTTTTCGTCGGCCGACAGTGCTGCCCGAGTCCGGATCTTGGTGCCAATCGACTGCATGCGCTCACGGGCGAGGACGAGGGCGCCGCGCCCCGATCCGTCCTGTCCGCAGTCCGCAGGCGTTGGTGGGAAATTGAGCGTCCGGCGCTGGACGCGGCCAGTCAGGAAATCCTGTGCGCTCTCGGTATCCTGCGCGGGACATTGCGGGATCGCCGTGAACAGAGGCACGCGGTCGCCATCGTCCCAGCGCATATAGACGTCGCCCACCCGGGCCCGCATGACGCTTGCCCAGTCGCCCGCCCCGACCCGGGAGGCGGCGTGCGACAGCAGCGAGCCGGTACGGAAGATCTCCGTCACTTCCGCCGGGCAGTTGGCAAGCGCGTCCTTCAGATCCTCGGTCGGATTGTTGTTATTCGCCTCGATCTTCTCGCGGCTCTGTTGATAACTCTTGGCGAAGCCCTGTTTGACTGAGCGGTAGCCGGTCATCTCCTCGATGATCCCCGACATATTGTCGTCGCCCTTGGCGATTTGGACCATGCGATTGGCGAGCCTGCAGTCGTTTACCTGGATCGAGTTCAGGAAATTGGTCGCGGCCTCCATCTTTGAGATGATGTTCCCCATCTTCTCGTCCAGCGTTTCAAGGAGATATTGAAACGCGACGGCAGGCGCGGCCTGCAGGATGCTCTCGAGCTTCTGGACCAGATAGTCGGGATCGAGAAAGCTCATTCCGCCGAGGAACATGTCGATGCCGCCGCAGCCGGCTCGCACCTTGGGCAGGCTCATAGACATGAGATAGTCGTTATGGACATCGACACGGCCCGACATGCCGCCCGCCGTCACATAGCCCCGCGTCTGGTCCTGGAAGCTGCCGGGCGAGGTATAGGTGACATTGTCGAACCAGCTTTCGGCCCAGCTTTGGGCATGAGCTGGCGCAGCAGAGAACAGCGAGGTGACAACGAGGGCGATCAGCGCACGAAGCGCTGCACGAGGCCTGACAGACATGGCGGACTCCGGACAATCTGAGGTGAGGGTGGAAGGGCTGAGGCCGCCATCGCTCAGCGCTTTCCGGTTCGGGTCGCCGGCAGCCCCACGATGCCGGTGAACTTTGACATGGCCCGGACGCCGACGGCGGGTCTCACGCCTGTCAGCATCTTCGCGGCCAGATAGAGGTTGCGCGCGAGATTGGGCGCATGATCGGTCCCGATCGCCACCGGTATGACGCGGCTATCGTCCGAGACAGGCCGCACCCATGCAACGGGATGCCCGACCCACGGAAGACCGAGGCGCCCAGACCGGATCATGGCTTCCTGTGCGCTGATCGTGCGAACCTGCCAGCCGTAGCGCGCGCCCAGCGCCGTCAGCTTGGTCCAGAGATCGCCACAAGGCAGGCAGCCCGGCGTTGTGGTCATCTCGATGACGAACGCTGCGCCCTGGCCTCTCAATGTCGCTGTAAAGTCATCCGGAAATTCGCGGGTCAGGGGAACCCGCGAAAGCCAGGCCTGCATCGTCTTTGCGTCGCCGACGGGATGGATCGCCGCCCGCATCGCGTCCTCTCGGCTGACGGTCTGCGCTGATGCGGAGCCCATGCCGATCACGAGGCCTGGGATGCCAAGGAGAATGAGGGCGCGCATCACGGTTTGCCTCCCATCGAGGCGTCGACCAGGTCGCCGCCGAGGGCGCGGGGGTCGATCGCGGACACCGGGCCATTGCCAAGCGCATCGAAGAAGCCGGCATCTTCGCCCGGTCCGGTCATGAACTGCTCGGGCCGGATATCGCCTCGGAGCAGGCGCACCGCCTGATAGGCCGTTTGCGCGAGATTGGGGTAAGCTTCGACGCCCGAGGCAATGATCATCCGCTGCTGGCTGCCGCGCCGGATGAGCATCGTCGTGGGCGTGATCTCCACTCCAAAGCGCGCGCTGAGGTCTGGTCGTTTGTCGAGGTCGAGCAGCGTGACCTGCCAGCCCATCTCTTCCTGGAAGCGCTGGATGATCGGCCACTGGACCCGGCAATAGCCACAGGACGAACGCGAGAACATGACGAGCGCAAATTCGTTCGCCTGCGCGCGGAGATAGGACCGGCGGATCGCATCCTTCTCCGCCGACATCTCGGATCGGGCATCGCCGACCATCGGGTTGGCGGATTTCGAGTTGAGCTCGGGATGCTGCAGCATCGCGATCTGCGTCACGCCGGCGAACGCACGTGCCTTTCGCCGCGCGAAGTCCTGGAGCCGCCAAAAATCGGCAACCGCATCGACCGTCAGTACGGTCGCCGCATAGTCGCGCTGCGCCTCGATTAGCTTGCGGATTTTCGGCGGTGTCCAGGTCGCCAACTCGGCCATCGGCGGGATGACAGGCTTTGCCAGTTCGTCCGGCTCGGCTTTCTCATCGGCTTTTGGCTTGGGTGCCTCGTACCACCAATAGCCCTGGCGCTGCCCTTGGCTCTGGTTGCCCGTCTGAGCACTGAGCGGGGCGGAGGCCACGACGATGCACGTCGCTGTCGCGACTATCAGCCGCCGCGCGCTCACAGGATGCGCTCCATGCGCACGAGGCTCGCGATCGGCAGCAGCCCGAAATAGCGGCTGTCGAACCCGCGTGGGTGGGTCGAGCCGACATAGGCCATGCCGGCGGGAATGATTCCGCTCCATTTCATATGGATGAGCTTCAGCCCATTGTGGGCTTGAGGCAGGCTCACGCCGAGCAGCCGCCCGTTGCAGTAATAATGACCGTCCCAGCTGTTCGCGGTGAGCGGCGAGGGGGTCTCGAACATGGTCAGTCGGTCACCCGGCAGGCACAGCGCATGCTTGGTGACGGAGACGGGCGTTGGCCCGGCGATCGGGTGATGCAACGTGAACATCACATAGTCGCCGCGGGCAATCGGTCCCGGGCTCTTGCGCACGGCAAAGGCCTCGATCGACGGCGACATGACCAGGGTCACCTGCGGCATCGCCAGCGCCGCGAGGAGTGCCAGTGGCAGCACCACCAGCATGGCACGCCAGAGCCGCTCGGGCCGCGCGGGCTGATCCAGCCCGGGCGCGCCCAGCGCCATCGCAGCGTTGCGCGGCAGACGGCGCAGGCGCGGCCAGAGATTGGCGATCCACCTAGCGAGCAACCAGAAGAGCCTGAGCATGGCTGACCTCCTCTTTCCCGCCGAGGCGGGCATATTCTTCGAGCATTCCGGAAAGAGCGCTGTCGCCGAAGACGACATGGGCGGCGCGCGGGCTGTCGTCGTCGCGCTCGCAATAGGCCTGAGTGGGGTCGCCCGGGATCATGGCGAGCGCGGGAACCTGGACGATACCGTGCTGGCGGAAGACGATCGGATCAACGATCAGTTGGACATCGCGCATCACGCAACTGGGACCCTCACAGCCCGGGTCGAGCCGAAGGATCTGTGCGGTCAGCTTTGCCATCGGCCCCATCCTCTTGAGGCCGCCCGGCACGCCTCGAAACGCCATCACCCCGTGCACGCGCTCGAGTTGTGCCGCATAGCTGCGCAGCGTCGGGATCGGCATGGATGAAGATACGAACAGCACCGGCAGCCAGCCCTTTGCGGTGATGGCCGGCGCGACCTTGGCAAGCCCCTGCTCTTCGGCGGGTTCAAGCCCGAGAGCCTGGCGAAGCGCCTTGGCCTGTCGCTCCCGCTCGGCGGCAAGGCTGGCTTCGCCCTTCGCCTGAGCGGCGCGGGCTCGCGCTTCCATCTCCGGCATGGGCGCACGACCCCGCAGCGCTTCAAAGGCGCGGCGCCGATCGGCTGGGTTGTCGGTGCGCGGCAGCCGCGGATCGGGCACGCGCCCAGCGGCGTCCTTACCGCTCTGTATCGCGCGCCCGAGCCGGTCCATGACCGACTGGCCTTGATCGGCGGTGGATTGCCTGGCGTTGCCTGAGCGCGCATCACGCGTGGTATCCTGCGCGAGCGCGGCGGTTGCCGCACCCACAGCCATGAAGAGCGCGGCGTTACGGATTGACGGCTTTGAGATACGCATTGACGCGTTCCCCCATGTCTATCTGGATGTCGGATTGCGCGCGGGCCTCGATGTCGGCGTAATATTCCGAGAGATCGATCTTGCTGAAGTCGAGCGCCTGGAACTCGTCCGGCGTGAACCCCCGGCACATCGGATGTTTCGCGGTGCCCCAGAGATTACCGTTGAAGGCCTTGAGCTGAGGGCGACCCTGCTCCTGGATGATCCGACCCAGCTTGGTGTTGAAGCAACAATGGCCGCGAGCCTTTTGCAGGCAGACGCCGAGGAAGCTCGAGGTGCAGTAGCTGCCTATCTCATGGCACATGCCCGAGGAGCGGAGCATGGCGGTTTCCATGTCCTGTTGGTCGCAACCAGCAAACAGGAACTCCATCATGAAATTGATGGCGAGGCTTACTGCGATCGAGGTCGGATCGAGCCCCACGATCAGCGCATGGGCGCCGGCACTCGCCGCCTGGCTTGCTGTCGCGCCGGCCTTGAAGGCGACGTAGGCCGCCTTCATGCCCGTGAACACGCCCTTGGCGACCGCGATCTTGGTGCCGATCGAGCCGATCGACGAGCCCATGCCGTCTTTGACGATCTTCCCCTTGTCCTTGCAGCAATTGGAGAAGGTTGTCGAAAGACCAGGTGGCCGGCAGCGCACGCCACGCCCTGAGAAGATCTCGATCTGCCCGAGGCAGTTGCCGTCCGCGTCGATGCCGCCGTTGGGCTCGGTGCCCGGATCATCCATCGGCGGCTCTTCGACGATGGGGTTGGTCGCAAGGTCGGCGCACTGATTGGGCGAGCAGGCGGGTGGGCCGCCGGTACTCTTGACCACGCAGGCATATTGCGGGCCCGCCGGGCAGCTATATTGCCCGACAGCATCCGCCACGCAGTCCACCTGCTGGATCGGGCAGAGCCAGGCACCGCTGGTCGTGGCGAGGCAGCTTGCCTGCTCGCCTTCATCGGCTGCATCGCCATTATTGTTGAGATCGGCTGCGCAGATCTGCTGCGCGCTTGCCGCGCCTGGGCAAGCGAGGGCCAGGCCCATGCCGAGGACGATGCCGAGCGCCGCGCCCCGCAGATCGCTGCGCCGCCGGCGGGTGGAGGTCGAGCCGATCATTGCACGTTCCCCGTGCAGACCATGTCCGCGCCGGCGAGCCGGACCGTCTGCATCATCACGACAGCTTCGGGAAAATCATCGAGGCAGCCGCAGGCGGACACCACTTCCTCGCCTGGGCCAGCCGGGCACTGATTGTCGGCGGTGCAGGCGTGGAAGAAGGTGTCGTAGCCGGTGGGCACGTTCTGCTTGGCGCCTACGACGCCATCGGGTGCGGCGTCGCTATTCGCCTTGGGCGCCCGCGTCTTGCACACGGGCTCGCATGCCGGCACCGAGCCGCGATCGGGCAGGCTGAAGGGACCCGTGCTGCTGGCAAAGCTCCCGTCGCTCTGCCGCGACCGGTCGGCCAACATCGTCTCCGTCGAATGGTCGATGATGTAAGTGCCGCGGCTCGTGTCGGGCTTGGGGACGTCATCGACCGAGCAACGATAGGTGCGATCCTTCAGGAAGAAATCGCGGGTGAGATCGGTGGGACAGGCGGGACCGCCGAGGATCCGCGTCTGCGGCAAGGGCTTCAGACCAGTCGCAACGCCGTTGATCCAGGTCTGCACCCCATCGACCAGCTCGGTGTCGAGCTTGCATTGCGGGTCCGACGCGGTCGAACCGCATCCGTCGACCAGCTGCTCCAGCGCCTTGCAGCTGTTGTCGACATCGACATGGACCTGCGCAAAGCCCTCACCGCCCGTGGCGACAGCGACCCGCAACCAGACCTCGTGATCGCCGGCCGTGAGCCAGGGCTTTAGATCGAGATTGGGATAGGCATAGAAGGTCTTCTTGAGCTCGCATTTAGACGGCGGCAGACCCGTCGACGTCCAGGACGACGGGCCTGATCCGACCAGCTGCCCATCGATGCGGACCTGTCCCCAGTCATCGGCGAAGAATTCGGTGAGGCGAGCGTCGACGATTCGATCGGGATCGGTAACGTGCAACGTCATCCGGAAATCGATGAGCGTGCAACTCCCGCCGGCCAGACTGTTGTCCGCGGGCGAGCCCATCAGAAAATCGAACGACGATCCGTTCTGGCCAGATCCGCTCTGAATTGTCGAATAGCCGCCCGAGGTCCGGCTGATGATGTCTTCGGCGGCAGGCTTGAGCACCGTCACCCGCCGCTCGATCGTGCAATGCCGATATTGCAGCGACGTCCCTGTCCCAATCGAAGATCCCTTCAGCGCCTGGAACACGGCGCTGCCGGTCGAGGCGGCGTAGGCGTCGGAAGCGATGGTCGCGGGATTTGATCGATAGGCGGTTTGGGGAAGACTGGGATTGGACGAGCAGGCGGTCGATTGCGCGCCGACGTAGCGGATGGCCGGACCATCGATCACCGCCTCCGCCACGCCGTAACGCGGATCGGCGGTCGTCAGCGCGCCGATCATGCCGCCGCCCAGATCGCGCAGTACCGAGGGCATATTGCCCCAGGCGAGATTGGCGCCGCAGCTGTTGTTGATGCAGTAGCAGCCGGCGAGCTTGGGCATGTCCACCGCGGTCAGCTTCAGGGCCTTCGCGGCATCGACCTCCCAGCGGTAGAAGCTGCAGCCATTCCAGCTACCGGGCTGGCAGGACACCACACCATTGGCGCAGATCCCCGATACCGGAACCGGCAGCTTGGACGTGCTGTCGACGGTCCCATCGAGATCGGTGTCGCGGGCGATCGTGACCGTGCCGAGATCGCCGGTGCCGGACGGTTGGACCAGCACCTCGAGCATCGTCGCCGTCTTCTGGCACGCGATATTGGGCGCAAAGGTCCGGCTGTTGTCGACGGTGGAGATCGACTGGCCGGCAAGGCCTGGCGTCACATAATTCTTCTGAAGCGCATCGCTGTCGCTGGTCTTGGCGCGAGATGCGTCTGCCGCAGCCCGCGCACGCTCCTCCATCGTCTGAGCCGAGGCCGACGATGCGAAAGGAAAGGCCAGCGCGACCGCGACGATGGAACAGGCGGAGAGGATAGACCTGTCCCGTCGAGGGGGCATTGCGACCGCGCTGGCCGGGGGTGGAGCGACGCTGCCATGGGGGCTTGGCAACGCCGCTCCGGTCCCGCGCAGCAGCCCTCGACCGTAGGGGCCTTGGCGGACAGACCTCCGGATGGATGAGCTGTCGTGCGCGGGAACAGGGGGAAGGGACCGGCTCATGGCACCGGTATCCCGGCGCAGCAGATCACCTTCTCGAAGAGCATGAACTGGGCATTGTCCTTGCCCGGCGCATGTTTGGCCGAAGACCAGAGTGAACCTGGCCTGCCGATATTGACGCACTTGCCGCCCTTCACGGGCTCCATGATCTGGAGTTTGTAGCGCGACTTGGTCCACACCGGCTGCGGCACGAACGAACATCCGTCGGCCGAGGTGATCGTCAGCGCGCCCAGCCGGCCCATCATGAAGACCCCGCGCGCGGCAAGTCCCGCCCAGGCCTCGACGCTGTCGTCGAAATGGATGTCGCCAGCGATCGGATAGGTCGCGCCCCAGCTCCCCATGCACCAGAAGAGCGGGTCGATGACCTTGCCGGCCGCCGCGGCCGCGCTGTCACCCATGCAGGCAAGACCAGCGGCAGGATTGCCGAACAAGATGCCTTCGGGCTGGATGATCGCGCCCAACGTGCCCGACTGCCAGGTCGGCAGCACCTCGGTCATCATGGCGACATCGAAGCCGTCATTTTCGAGGCATGGCAGGTCGGTGAACATGTCGAGCATCGCCCAGACCGGCGAGATGTAATAGTGCATCTGCGCGAACATCTTGCGCGTGTTGGTGCCGTCCGCGATTGAGGACTGGCTGCCTTGCAGCTTGCCGCCGGTCGGCATGAGATCGGCGCCGAGCGCCATCATGCAGCCAGGCTCGGTCACGACATCGACCATCCCGTTGGGCGACCAGTAGGAGACCTTGACCCCGAACCAGAACTGGACGCCCTTGCGGCAGGCACAGAGCGGCTTGGACGCGGATTGCGCGTCGAGCGCCTTGTCGAATTTGTCGAAGCTCCCCACCCGAATGCCGCCGATCGTGATCGGGAAGATGCAGGTCCAGCGCACCTTGGTGATGGGGTTGAAGACGGTGCCTGCCTCGCACTTGGAGGCGTGTGCCTGGCTCGGCCAAGCAAGCGTCATCACGAGACCGATCAGCAGTCCGACGACGAAGACGGGGAGGCGACCGATCATCGGGTGGCCCCTTTCGCTGCGGTCGTGATCGCCCGGCTCTTCGGCCCATATTCGGTCAGCACGAGCCGCGTGCCCGACTGCTCGACGATGACCGGTGCCACCGTCAGCCCGAGCCGCTGCTTCACCCGCTCCTCGAGGATGAAGATCGGCCGCCCGGTCTTTTCGGACAGGTCGATCGCATCGCCATTCTGACTGCCCAGCGCCGAGAGCAGGATGAAATCGCTGGCCCGAGCGTTGTGCAGTGCCCAGCCGAGGTCGCGGGGATGCACGACCACGAGGCGCTGCGGCAGCTTCACATAGGTCAGCGGGTTGAAGGTGAAGCCCTTGGGATAGAGCGTCTTGCCGTCCGGCAGCGTGATATCGAAATCGAGCGTGTAAAAGGGCACGACGCTGCGAACGCGGTCGGCGCTGGCGACCCCAAGCGGCGCGGCCTTGAGCGCGGTCCATTTCTCGCGCGGGCCAAACGCCTTGCTCATGTCGCTCGGCAGCGCCGAGACCTTGGCTTCGATCTCCGCCAGCGCGTCCGGCTCTGCGATCGGCCAGGTCCGGCCGATCGTGCTGCGAGAGGCGATCGAGCCGGTGGGAGCGGCGAGCGCCATCGTGCCGGCAGCTGCCAAGGCACTGCCAGTGGCCAGAATGGCGAGGATCTCGACGATGGGGCCGCGGCGAATTCCGCCGACAAGACTATCGCCCATGACGCGGCCTCCAATGCGCTTCAGGCGGCTCGGGAATGCCGATCAGGGCGGCGAGGAAGGCCGCGGCAGCCAGGGGCGTGAGGATCCAGATCAGCAGGCCATTCTCGGAGCTAAGCGAGGGCGACATCAGCAGGAGCCCGCTCTGGACGAGCAGCAGCAGGAAGCCGCTCACCGTGAGCCGGATCGCTGAGGCCGACGGGGTCGACGAGGTGAGTCCGTTCATCGCCGCCTCCACCGCCGCAAGCGGCTCATCAGCTTCGCGGTGCCGGCCGAAAGGCTGAGCAGCAGCAGACCGGTCGCAAGGCAGGAGCCGGCGACCAGCAGAGAGGCGCGCAGCACCATCATCGTCGGCTGCTTGAGCAGGAGCCCCGCCACGAGCACCAGCATGCCCATCATCACGGTCTCGATCATCACCAGCCGGAAGCGCCACTGGAAGGATTCCGCCTCGAAGCGCTCGGCGAGCCGTTGCTCTACGATCACCTCGATGGCTTCGTTGTCGGACCAGTTGAGCGGCAACTGATCGGGGTGCGGGGTGAAGCGCGCCATGGCGATCACGCTCCCACCAGGCCGGGCGCAGCCGGTGCGCCCAAGATCTCGGACGGGTCGACGCCAGCGAGCCGGCAGATCGCTTCGAGCGGCGAGAGACCCTGGCGCATGAGCGCTTCGAAGGCCGCCACCTCATCGGGTGCCGAGGTGTTGATCCAGTAGGAAAAGGGATCGACGACCAGCCGGGCAATACCGAGGCCCAGCGGCGAGTCGATGAAGACCTCACTATAGTTGGGCTTGGAATTGCGGACCGACTTCAACAGATCGAGAACGAAGCCCGAATAATCGAGGATCTTGTTGTCGACGGCGCGGTCGTAGGTCGAGCCCTGCAGCAGGAAGCGGGTCGCGGCATTTTCGAGGATGACCTGGCCTGTGCCGCCGAACAGCGTGAGGTCGTTCATCGACTGCAGCACGATGCCGAACGAGCCGCGATATTTGCGGGCGCGCCGGTAGCCCTGGCCGAAGGCCTCGGCGAGACGCGAGAGGTCCTGTCCGTCGGTCCTCGTCATGAACTGCGCGGCTTCGTCGCAGAGCACGAAGCGGGGTTTGTCGCGCGCCGAGAGATAAAGTTCCTGGGTGACCGCGTTCACCACCACCATGACGATGACGTTGAACAGGTCGGGCATTGCCTTCAGGCGCTCGAGCTCGAGCACGACGAACTCGTCGTGGCGGATGTCGAGCGTCGAGGGGCCGTTGAAGTAATGGCCGTAGGCGCCTCCCGACCCGAAGTCCCGCAGGTTGAAGGCGAGCTCGCGCGAGACGGGTACGAGATGGTCCACGCTGTCGAGCGCGGTTTCCACCTGCGAGGGATAGGTGCCGAGCCATTCGCGCACGGCATCGATGCCATGGTCGGCGCGGCCGGTGTCGATCGTCCACTGGACCGCGGACTTCAGCAGATTCCATTCCGAGGTGGTGACGCCCTTGCGGGTGGACGCATTCGCCATCTCGGCGACGATCGCCACCGCCATGGTGATCGCCGACTGCTTGTCGTCGCCATCGAGCGCGAGGCCCATGTCGAACGGATTGAGGACGAGATGCTCTTCGCCGATGTCGATATAGCGCCCCGAGCAGAGCGTGCAGAGCTTCCTGTAGCTGCCGCCGATATCGATGATGCGGATCAGCGAGCCTTGAGCGTAATATTGCTGGCAGAGGTTATTGAGCAGGAAGCTCTTGCCAGCACCACTCTCGGCCGAGACGATGAAATTGTAATTGTTGATGCGGGGATCGAACACGTCGAGCGTAACGAGCTGCCCTTTACGTCCAGTATAGAGAAGGGCCGGGCGTCCGCCGCCGCGAAAGTCGGTCTGGATCGGCGCCATCAGCACCGCCGCTTTCACCGGCATGCGGAAGTCGCGCTCGAGCAGGCGCAGCGTCGTGCGATCGGGATAGAGCCCGAAGGGCAGGCTCATCACCAAGAGCGTCGGATTGAGATAGCTCTCCTCCTGCATCGAGAAGGGCAGGGGCTCGCCCTCCCATAGCCGCTTGGCGCGTGCGGCCAAGTCGCGGACATGCGCACGATCGCGTCCGAACACCCAGATCGTCGGGATGACACGAACGAACTTGCTGTTGCCCGCTTCGTCGAGGATCCAGCCGATCTCTTCGATCTGTTTGCCGACCTCGACCGCGAAACTGCCCGCGGCTTTTTGCGCCGACAGGATCTGCGCGCGCTTGTGGATCTCGAACTGCGAATGATCGAACAGGATGTTGAGCGTGTAGAGAAACGGCCCGCCGATCTGGTCGCTGTCCTCGGACGCGCCGCGCATCCCGCCCATGAAGCGATTGGCCCGCTCGGCCGTGATCCGTCGCGCCGGCGCCTTGGGCGTCAGGCAGCGCGCAACCTGGTTGCCGAGAAACACCTCCGCGCCCTCGAACACGAGATCAGGCCCCGCATCGATGATCTGCTTGGCGATCGGTGGCGCGCCGATGGTGGTGCCGTCGGCAAACACGCCGGGCGCCGGGTTTGCCACGCCGTTGAAGATGCGGCGATAGAAGGCGACCATCTCTTCGGGCGGTAGGCGGCGGATGCCGAGCTTCGACAATTGCTCCTCGACCTGCCGGCGCAGATCGTCACCCAGCGGACGTCGCGTCTTGATCGAAAGTAGTGTCCGGAAGTTGCGGACCGGAATGCCGTGCAGAGCCTTCAGCCCATGACGGCCTTCGCTCAGATAAGCGTGGGTATGGCGCGCCGAAGCCTGAATCAGCGGATCGTCGCGGGTCTTGAGATCGAGGAAAGCGTCGAGCGCGTCATCGATCAGCGGGTCGGCAAAGGTGTGAAGCTGCAGGACCGTCCCATCAGGGAAATGGACGTTGAGCAGGCCCTGCAGCGCGCCCTGAACATGCGCGAACATATAGGCGGACGGCACCAACTCCCAGGCGTGACCCCAGGTGTCGTCGATGCACAGGAACGCTTCCGTCTCCCCGTCCCAGGCGACGAGCGGCAAGTGATCCGAGAAGCTGTCTCGCCGGACCGCGCTGCGCAGCCGCGCGTAGCTGAGCCCGCTCATGGCTTCGGCTCCGAAGCGGGCGGAACGATGGCTTGGGGAGCGGGCGCCGGCAGAGCGGGAATCGTCGCGCTTTCCGGCGCGGAGGCGGGCTCACCGTCAGGCGCAGTTCTTTCGCGGACCTGGCCGAGTATCGGGGCCTGCGAAGCGCGATCGGGCGCACCGACGAACGCACCGCCAACCACCCAAACGGGCTTGTCGATCACCGAATAGACATAGCGCGGCATGTAGAGGCGGTCGGGCCGCTGACGATCGGCATAGGGCAGGATGAGCGTGCGCACCGTGCGTGCCGGCTTCAGCATCGGCGTCACCGGTGCCTCGATCAGGCCCTTGAGCTCCTGGTAGACACTGTCGCGGTAGCTGCCATACACGTTGCTCGCGGCATTGCCGCCAGCTCTGCCTTTGGCCCTGATCCTGTCCCGGTTCTGGTCACGAAGCATAGCGCGATCGTTGGTGACCTTGGGGTCCGACTTCGACGCAACACCCTCGACCGCATCCTCATAGGCCCGGTCCGGATGGATGCACTGGCCGTGATCGCTGTTCTTGCAGTCGAACTTCTCGGAATAGGGCGACATCATCGACCCGACCGTGGCGCAGCCGCTCAGTGTGGCGAGCAGGCCCAGCGAAAGGAGCGAGCGATGGAGAGACGGGCGGGGTGCCAAGTGCATGGCGGAACCTCCTTTGGGGCGGGGCGCGGGAAGCATCAGAATTTGCTCCCGACCGACGGCTTGATCTCGAGGGCGAGGCCCTCCTGGATGACGACCACGACATCCTTGGCGGCGCCGACTTCGACGACCGGTCCGGCCTGGCGGGCGAGATCGAGGTAGAAATCGGTGAGCTTGTCCGACGATTTGGAGAGGCCGCCGGCAATGCCGGTCTTGACCGCGTCGCCGGCATCGAGGCTGCGCACGCTGCCGAGCGCCGAGGTTGAAAGGCTCCCGAACGATCCTTCCACGCTCTGCGAGATGCCGGCGATCGTGCCCGCGATGAACGAGCGGGCAAGCGTCGCCCCGGCCCGGGTCACGACCTTGCCGGAAAGCCCCTTCTTGCCGTCAGCATCGACGAAGAAGCCCTTGATCGCCTGGTCGACCACGGCATGGCTCTCGAAATCCACGCAGGAAATCGACACCAGCTGGATCTCGACCCGCTCCTTGGCGAGGCTTCCGGTCGCATTGCCGATGACGAAGCAGCCGGCGAGATTGGCCTTGACCTCATTGGGGAGCACGGCGGGCGCCTGGACCCTGGCGATGATCGGTTCGGGATTACTGGTCGCGTCCCGGCTCGCCAGCGCGTCGATGCCGGTCAGCAGCCGCGCCTTCATGAAACCAGGTGGCAAATAGATCGTCCGCTTCCCTTTTTTTGACGCAGCCCCGCTGCTCGCGCCTCCCTCCGCAATCTGGGCTGCGGTCGCTGCGCCGATGGCGCCGATCTGGCGCTCGGTAGGTGGCGCAGGCGGTGCCGGGGGCGCGGCAGGCGGGCTCGGCGGCGCTGGAATTTCGTCTGCGGCGGCTTTCGCATCCCGTGGAGCGGGCGGGTAGGCGGGCGCCTCCCCAGGGATCGCAGGCGGGAGATCACCGCCGTCGCCCGCGGCGGGCGCGTGGGAGCCAGCGCCGCCGCCGGGAACGACCTTGCCTTCCTCGATCGCGGTGACCCGGTCACCGAGCAGGGCCTGCCCGTCGAGGATCTTCTGGAGATCCCCGCGGAGCTTGACCTCGAGGCTGTCGCCGCGAAGCCCCGCGCCCATGTCGAGATTGCTGGCCTGGGGCGCCTTGGGCGCTTCCTTCTTTCCGCTCGAGCTGGCGGTGTAGAGGCCAAGGCCCAGCAGCGCGATCGTCGAGACCACGCCCAGCTGCTTGGCCCGCAGCCGCTGGTCCGAGGTGAGTTTCGTCCACTGCGCGCGCAGATCGAGCAAAGCGGGCCGGGCCGTTATGTCGATCGTGGCATCGTCCGCGTCGACACCGGGCGGCGCGGTCGGAGAGACCTGCGGGCTGTCTTCTGGTGTCGTCATGACTGCACGCTCCGGCGGACGACGATCAGGCGCGCGGTCTCGTCCGGACCCAGTGTGAGGCGATCGATAGTGACGGCAAAGATGTCGGCGCCGAGCGCGGTATCGAGGAAATCGCGCTCATCGAGCGTGATGGCCGCGCTGGCCCGGACGAGATATTCGCTGACCGAGAGGCCAGCCCCCTCGACTTCGAGGTGCCGCCGTTCGGTCAGCGATGCGGTTGGGAGATCGGCAAGGACAACCCGCTCGCGCGAGGGCGCCACTTCGGAGAAGGACGCGGGCACCCGATCCTGTAGGATAGCGAGCGCGATCCCAACGGCCCGCTCTTCCTCGACCAGCGGTCCCAACAACGCATCATTGGCTCGGGCGCGTTGCGCGCCGCCGGGAACCAGCGTCACGGTCTGCGCCGGGATGTCGGCCGGCTCGGCATAGAGCGGGTAGATCGCGCCGTTACAGGAGACGAAGAATTCCGACGGCGTCGTCACATAGGTGCGCGTCTTGGCTGCCCCTCCGGCGGCCCCGGGGTCTTCGGTTTCGAGCACAAGGAACTTGATCCAGGCATCCGAGCCACCGCGTTCGACGGCGAGCCCCTTCTCGGCCGAGAATTTGACGTCCTCGATGTCGCCGCCCATGCAGACGACATGATTGACGTCGCGGTTCGAGAGCCGGATGCGGCTCGTCTGGTCGGGCAACGCCGTGATGGCCTGAGCCAGGGCGGGCGGGGCGGCGGGAACGGACGCGATGAGCGCCCCGGCGAGGCAGGCAAGCCTCGCCCGATTATCGGATATCGGCACTGAAATTCTCCTCCTGGAGGGCGGTCAGCCAGAAGCGGCCGTTTTCGAGCGCGTAGCGAATGCGCAGATTGCCCCGGAATTTGCGGATCACGCCGCCGATCACGCGGACCTTCTCGACGGGAACGAGGATCTCGCTCCCCGTCCAGGTGACGGGCTGATCGCCGCGGATGTAAGTCGCGATCGAGAGCGTCGGATTGTTGCCGAGCTCATCGAGCAGGCGGTTCAGGCTGTCGCGCAGCCCGTTATAGGCGCTGGGATGCGCGATGCGCAGCAGCTCCTGGAACTGCCGGTCGGCCGAATAGGCGGAATAGGTGCCGGCAAGCCCAACGATGTTGAAGGTGATCGCGCGCAGGTAGGTCTCGGACGGCTTGTTGCCCGTCACATAGAGGTCGCCGTCCGCGCCGAACGGCACGACCACGGTGCGCGTGTTCTGGTGTGAAGTGTAGATGACCGTCCCGAGCACGGCCGTGATGCCGAAGAGACCGGCAATCGCCACCTTGAGCAGCCGGTTCTCCTCGAAGAGATTGGCTGATCCCTGCAGATAGCGATGCAGGTGCCAGCTCGGCCGCGTATCGCCGATCATGTCGGCCTGGGGCTTACGCCAGAAGGGGTTTGCCATCGCGCCTACTCGAAGAAGCGGGTCTGGGTGGGACCCGGATAATGGCGGAAGCGGGCAAGGCCCCAGCGCCAGGCCAGATGCGGGATGAACCCGCGCGGCTTGGTCCGCTTCCAGGGAATGAAAAGAAGAAGGGCGCCGATGAGTAGCCAGCCGATGATCCCGCCGACGATAACCGCGACGAAGATCGTGGACATCACGACGATAAACTCCTGGCTGTCGAACCAGAGGATCTGGGTCGGCTTATGCAGGAACTGCGGCAGACGTTCGTCCACGCCCTTCTCCCTTGCTTCACCACGTTGTTGAACGTGGGGTCCGGAAGGCGACCATCGCCTCCCGTCTCGTGAGGGCGGCCGACACGGCCGGCGCGCCCGGTCCTGGTCTCAGATCACCATGCCGAAGGTCTGGAGGATCGAATCCGCCTTGATGAGGCAAACCGCCGCCACGATCGTCGGGATGCCGATCATGATGTTCGAGAAGAGCCGCGAGACGCCGAACAGGAAGGCGGCAACGCCGCCCACGAAGCCGAGCGGTCCCTTGACGCCCTGGTTCACGACGATGTCGTAGATGTCGTAACCAAGGTCGCCGGCGGCCGGCGCCTGGAAGGCGTAGGCGACGCTCGTGCCGGCGATCGCGGCCAGGAGGAAAAGGACCGCCGCGTCGATCGTGCGGAACGTCCTTCCCCGAAGCGAGGTCAACATAGTCAGTCTCCTTTTTGACCGAAGAGGTCGTCGTCGGAGCCGTCCGGATCATGCTTGCCGGTACCGATCGGTGGTCGAGTCCGGCCGACGGCTGCGCTGGACGGCCCCTGGAGGCGCGCTCCCGCCGGCATTCCGGTCCCCGGAAGCGCGGAGCGCGCACACGAGGTCCGCCAAAATCGTCTCGGCTCGCCGTCAGGGGCTGGACGGCGGCTTGCGGCTCTGCGTGTCGAGGAAGGCCTCGAGTTCCGCCTGCTGGAAGCCGGACACGAGCTTGCCGTCGACGAAGAGGGTCGGCGTGCCCGACACTCCCATCTTGCGAACCGTCTCCGCATCGCGCGCCACCTTCTCGGCGCCAGCCCGACACTTGAGCAGCGCTGCAGGCTGCGAGCCGGCATAGACCGCCTTGAACGTCGCCTGAGGGTCAGGAGAGCAGAGAATATGCTCGGCCTTGGCCGCTGCCTGCGGGTGAATGCCGCTGACGAAATAGACGAGGCGCTGGACCGGCTTGCCCTCGGCCTCTTTTGCCAGCCAGAACCGTTCGAGCGCCTGGCAATAGGGGCAGTCAGGATCGGTGAACTCTATGACCTTTGGCGCACCGGCCGGCCCGATCACCAGTGCATTGGCGGGATCGATCGCGCCTAGGCGCTTCCTTGCGCTGGCGTCCTGCGCCAGTGCCGTCTGATTGACGCCGTTCTTGTCGTAGATCGCCGCGAAGAGGAGATGTTGGCTTTCGGGGGCGTAATAGATGACTCGTCCGCCCGCGATTGCCTGATATATTGGTCCTTTGACAGGCGCCGGACCGAAGTCCTCGAACGTCAGGTTCGCGAAGGTCTGGTGCAACTGGCGCTGAGCCTCCTCCGCCGCGGCCGTGAGCGGCTCGGTGCTGCTGTCCTGCGCGTAGGCCGGCGCTGTCGCGCAGAGCAGCGCCGCCGCGATCAGCTTAGCGCTGCGTGACATGGGTGGACTCCGGACGAACGAGGGAGGTGCGCGCGAAAAGACGGCTGTCGAGAGTGAGCGAATTGCCGACCTTGATTGCAGTGAACGGGACAGGCGCCACGGGGAGGGCAGGCTTCTCGCGGATCGAATAGCCGAGACCGTCCTGGACGATGGCGAACTCGCCGTGGTGAGCGCAGGGGTAACCTTCGGCGTCGGGACGATAGGTCTGAGCGCTGGCCGGCACGGTGCCCAAGCAGAGCAGAAACGCTCCGGCAAGCGTCGGCAACGAGCATGGAAAGTCCATGGCACACGTCTCCTTGTGGCGCCGTATGGCGCTCGGGTTTGGGGTTCGGATGGGCCGGACAGAGAGCCTGGACTTTGGTCCGTGGTGGCCGCCGATCCGGTACGCCCCAAGGCATGACGATCAGGGATGCCCGCCGCAAGAGGGAGGGCACTGAAGTGCCGAAGCGGTGAAACAAAGCATCTACAGGAAGAAAGTGACCAAATGATCCCACCAAGCGTTGAAAAGAACAGCTTTGAGCAAAAGCGGCAATATAATGCCGCTATTGCCATCGTCGGTCGTGGAAAAGCACCCGCTCGGTTACTCCGGCGGGGCAAAAGCCAGTAGTTCAGGCAGGAGAAGGAGCGATGGCCCGAGCGCGACGCAGCTTCAAGCTACGGCTTTCGCCGGCAGGCCTCGACGTTCTCATCGACTCACATTGTCATTTGATTCGCGTCACGCGTTCGCTGATCGCCTGGGGCACGACCCTCCATGTAGCGGTCGAGCACCTCAGCACATTATCGACTGGGGAAATCATCGAGCAGATGAAATTACACCAGCTCGACTCACTGGGCGGCGCCGAGGAGCATCATGTCGGGGCGTCCAACCGGCTCTGGGATATTGCCACCAGCATCACCGAACGAGTCCAGGAGACGTCGCCTGACGGGCGGCAGCCCAATCTCGGGACCATTTATCTGCTGGCGCTGATCCGGGTGCCGAAAGCAGACAAATCAGACCTGATGAGCGCCTTTGTCCGCGCATTGCAATCAGGGGCACGATCACCGGCTTCCACCGAGGTCAATGATCTCGCTGGGTAAATTACGACAACTTGGCCGAGGTTGTGTCTTGACGATGGTGGTAAGTACACCTTAGCTCTCGACTTACGGAATTGCCTTGGCGGGCGGTATCTCCCGTAAGGAGACGCGGTATGTCGCAATGTTTAGCGACTTCCGTTGCCGAAAGTCCAATCCTGTACGTCAAAGTGCAGTCGGGACGACAAATTGAAGAGGCACGGAAGAAGAGGCGCCTGACGCAACGCGATCTGGCGCGTGAGCTTGGTATGGGTGTCCGCTGGCTTCGCGAAATCGAAGGCGGCAATCCCCGCTCGCGCCTCGACGATCATCTCGCCTGCGCCTACCGCCTCGGTCTTTCCACGGGGCATATTCTGATACCTCTGCTCTTTGCCGGCCAGAAAATGTGCTTTCCGCAGCAACTGGCAATGGGCGATCTCAGCGACCTCGAGCGGATGTGCATCGAGCTCATCGCGCAGCGCAATCTCGATCATCTCACGCGTGCCTTGACGCCAGCGTGGCCGATTGCGACGGTTCCGACCGGGAGTGCCCTATGATGTCTGCGATGGATCCGCCCCTTCATGAGCGGGTGTACCACGGCATCAAGGAAGATTTCCTGGCTGGGCACTTCGTGCCCGGCAGGAAGATTGACCTTCAGCTTCTGGCAACACGTCACCGGTCGAGTAAGACCCCTGTTCGGGAAGCAGCGTTCATGCTGTCGGGGGAGCAGCTACTGACACATCACTCGGACGGAGGCTTTGTCGTTCCAATCCTGGAGCCCGCCGAGCTTATCGAACTCCTTGCGTGGCATATGCAGATGGTACTCTCCCTTTTGGCCAACCTCAAAGAATCGACCATTCGAGCGTCGCTGCAGCAGAACCAAGGGCGCAACGACACGCCATCGCCGGCCTCTGTCGCGAGCCTTGCAACCAACATCTTCACGTCACTGGCCGCGGCGACCGGTAACCGGCAAAGTGCAAGAACCGTTCGCCATCTCAATGAACGGCTGCATTACAGTCGAATCGCCGACATGACTGACCCGCTAGCCGCAGAGAAAGAACTGCGAGCGATAGCAAATGTTGACGTTTCGAACTTGCCAAAGGCCATGCGCCGCCGAATTGAAGCCTATCATCTGAGGAAAATTGATCGTCAACGAAAAGCCATCTGACGAGCGCGGGTGGAAAAATGGCCAGATGATTCCGGCATGCCGGGCGCCGGTTAGCATTGTTACCAAGCGCCAAAAGCAAGTCCACGCCTGTGTTCGCCGGATATCGGGTCAATGTGGCGTGATATATTCGCCCCTCATCACAGCCGAAAACCACTACTTTGGAACTGCCGCAATCCCTGCGGTAGTTGATGAGGAGTGTGTCATGGAGCGTTACGACGAACATCGCGACGATCAGCTGATCGACCTTGGCTCTGTTTCGACTGAGACCAAGGGGCCGGCCGGCCTCGAATCCGACAATCAGGGTGGCCGTCAGGGCGGCTTCGGCCTCACGGAAGACTGACCATCAGGAGCGCGCGAGGCAGGGCTTCGCGCGCTCTTTCCATCAGCGAGGGCGATATGGGCTATCGGCTAAGCGGGCATCTTCACTTCTGCATCTCGGGCGGCAAGGTCATATTTCTGGACGCCGCCGCAGACCGCTATTTTGCTCTTCCAGCCAAGGCAGATACCGCTTTCCAGCGCCTGTTCCTCAAAGCGGGACCGATGACCCCTTCGGAAAGGGCAGCACTGGGTCTGATGGAGGATTTGGGGTATCTGAAGGAGGATCTGGAAGGGACGGAGGCGCTGTCACCCTGCCTCTGTGAGGTGGATATTGCGCACGGTCCCGTGCGCGAGAAGGCACAGGTTTCGTTTCAGCTCGTCCTCTTAGCCTTGTTCTATCAGCTGCTCACCAGCGTACTTTTGAAAACGCGTAGCTTTCTGGCCGTCACCAACATGCTGCGTCGAGTGGAGGTTCAGCATGCGGCACGTAGGGGGCGCTGCGCGACCGAGATCATATCCGCCGTGGCGGGCGCATTTCACAAGACGCGTTTCCTGCTGAGGTCGAGCGACCGATGCCTTACCCGATCCATCGGCTTTGCCCTGTGCTGTTGCAGGCTCGGTGTCCGTCCCGCGGTTGTTCTGGGCGTGCGGACCAATCCTTTTGCGGCACACTGCTGGGTGCAGCTCGAGGGGCAGGTCGCCTATGATGATGTTGGCCAGGCCGAACGCTTCACACCGATCATGGTGATATGATGGCCCCAGAATTTCTCCTTCTCATGTGCGGTGCAGACCGGCGCCTCCCGCAAGGCCTGGCGGCGAGAATTGCCCACCGACTGGCGCTCGACTGTATCGCGCAGGATAGTCGATACGCGCTGCTGACGGCAGGTCGGATGCAAGTCTATCCGTTGGCGCACCACGGCTTCATTGTTGGAAACCTGTTCCGAAGGTTCGGTGCCCCCGAGCTTATCGCGACATTATCCGATCGCGAAGCCGATCAGATCGTGGCGTCGGGAGGGCGCGAGCTGATCGACCGATATTGGGGCGGCTATGTCTGCATGGTGCAAAAGCCCGGTGGCGCCTTGGTCCTGCGTGATCCGTCAGGAGCGCAGCCGTGCTACCATACTATCTCGAAGGAGGGATACCTGGTCATAGCCTCCAGTGCCGATCTCCTTCGGCGCTCAGGCCTTTCCGGCTGCTCCATTGACTGGGAGGAGCTTGGTCGGATCCTCCTGAGGGTGGACCTCCCTTCCGCGGCGACGGCGATCGAGGGGTTGTCAGAACTGTTGCCAGGCACCAGGCTTGATTGGGATTATGGAAGCGTAGCCTTGCGCAGTCTGTGGTCTCCCTGGGACTATGTTACGCCAAGGTGCGAAACACGGGCGGACATGCAGGACCGGCTACGACGCACGGTGCAGTCGAGCGTTTCAGCCTGGGCATCCTCCTATCGCGGCATTCTCTGCGCAGTGTCCGGTGGCCTCGATTCGTCGATCGTCGCGTCCTGTCTCCCTCGCGCCGGTCGTGCGCACCATCTCCTTACCGTCTCGACAGCCGATCGCGACGGTGACGAGGCTACTTATGCGCGCCTTCTCGCAGCAGCCTTGAGAAGCGATCTGGTCGAAGAGCGGTACGATCTCGACCACGTCAATATCGACCGCCCAACGGCTCCCTCGTTGCCCCGGCCCTTGTCACGTGCGCAGCAGCAGTCCTTTGATGCCGCCGTGCGGCAAAAGGCAGAGGCTCTACACAGCGATTGTCTGTTCACTGGCAACGGCGGCGATAATGTCTTTGCGCTCTCCCGGTCTGCGACCTGCATTTACGATCGCTTCCTGGCCACGGGAATTGGGCGGGGCATGTTCCAGACCCTTGGGGATGTTTGCACGCTCACTGGCGCGAGCCCAATGCAAGCGATGATCGCCGTCGCGAAAATCGCCAGCCGACGGACAGCGCGTTATCCTTGGAAGCCCGATCGGAGCTTTCTTCACCCCAACATCGTCGCGCGCGACACTGCAACACGCCCCGACCATCCGTGGCTGGAAGCCCCGTACGGCGCCTTGCCGGGCAAGGCTGTTCACATTGCGCTTCTGCTGCGCATTCAACTCCACTTGGCGGCGAGTGCCGAGACAATGGGCCTGGCGGTCGTCAATCCGCTCATGTCCCAGCCGGTCGTCGAGCAGTGCCTCGCCGTACCGAGCTGGGAATGGTGTGGAGCGGGGCTCGACCGATCCGTCGCTCGGCAGGCGTTTGCCGATCAATTGCCCGACGCAATCATCTGGCGGCGCTCGAAGGGCACGCCGGAAAGCTTTTGCCTCGAGATTATCGCGAAACACCGCCGGGCAATACGGGATAAGCTTCTTGGAGGAGTGCTGGCAGCGCGTGGTCTGCTTGATGTTCCAGCGCTCGACAGACGGTTGTCCGACGAGGCGCCGACCTTGACCTCCAAGCAACGCATCCTTGAACTTGTCGAAGCTGAGGCCTGGGCGCACCACTGGTCATCAACCACCGAAGACCTTCATTCAGACCCTGCGCTGGCTGTCCCTGCCCGGAGCGTCGCCCAATGATCGAGTTCGACGCTGTCTCCGACCACGAGGTTTCGTTTCCCTTTCAGCCAGTAGTCGAACCAGGCGAGCGAGCGATTGTAGATCGCAAGCCGGTGTGCCGGTTGCCATTTTATGTGATGCTCACCAGGGAAAATGTACATATCGACTGGCGCTCCCGCATCCGTGAGTGCCGTATAGCCCTGGAGTCCGGCAAGATATTCATCGTCGGGAAGCTGCAGGAGAAGCGGTGTTTTGATGGACCCTGCATTGCTCGCCAGCGAGAAGGACTTCCAGAATGCATTCGGCCGGTCTGCCCGATCGGGATAGCCCATGGCCTTGAATTCTCGCGCAGCCGCCGGTCCGACGCTCAGCGCATACATGTCGTCCCAAGGTGGACTGCTCATGGCTGCCGCTGCGAAGAGCCGACTATGGATAAGGCCGAACTGCAGAGAGGTGGCGCCATCGCTCAGACCCGTGATGCCCATGCGCTCGGGATCGACGATGCCGCTCTCCAACGCCTTGGCGACCCCCATTTCTACACTCGACTCAACGCTCCTGCGATCCGCGAAGTCCGACAGATTGGCTTTGTCCCTGGCAACGGGATCAAGGCTTCCCGTCAACGACCCGATCGAGCGAGGGCGCTGTAAGCTTAGGACGACATAACCCTGGTTTGCGAAGAGTTGGATCGGATATTCATCCCCTGTGCCGCCGCGCAGATAGCCACGGGTCTCATATTGAACCACGAGGAGGGGATAATGCTCTCCAGGCTGATAGCCGACGGGCAGCACAAGGTCGCCGTAGCATTCCTGGCCGAAGCTGTTTGTCCAGGTCAAGCGCCGAACCAGACCCTTTCGCCAGAACGCGGCTTCCGGATTGGGATCGTACAGCGAGACGGGCCTGGAACCGTCGATTGGTATGGAAAGGATATGGCGCGGCTGGTTCGATGACTCATGAAGGCAGAGGACGGCGTTTGCGGCGGAAACGCAGTCAGCGAGAAGGTCATCGCTGGACATGATTTTACGCGGTGAAGTTTGTCCTGGATGCCAGACGTACAGACCAGTCTGCGAAAGCGCCCAGCCCTCGCGAGCCAGGAATTGAACGCTGTTGCCGTCTTCGGACCACCAAAGCCTCAAGACATAGGGAGCGCATTGTTCGCACATCTGCGCCGTTCCGGACTTGTCTTCGGCCACAACGCGGACCCGACCGGATGGGCCTGCATCATGCCGTACCTGGGTCCAGGCGGTCCGCCCGAAGCGTGATCGGATGCCCTTGGGAGGCTGGGTAGCATCGACCTGATCCAACAACCACCGCCTTTCATCCGGAGTTGCCGGGCGAACCTTCTCGGTTTGAAGGTCGAGCACGTTGGCCACTGTTTGAACGGGAGCGGCTGGAAAGGGTTCGCTGCGAGACATTGGCGACCAGCGGTCATCGAAGTGGTAGCCCGACAGCCCCTCTTGAAGAATTGCCTGCCGCGCCCTTGCAAGGCCCGGTCGGCTTGAGAAGAGGATCGAATGTCCGTCCGCGCTGAACCGGAAACCCTCAACATCGGCAGGGCTTTGCGTAATAGGCCTGCTGTCCGTGCCATCGGCGTTTGCCCGCCAGACCTGGGTGATCCCGCCGACACTTTTGAGAAAAGCGATCCACGTACCGTCGAGGGACCAACGCGGCGCAATCGGCATTGGCATGCCGCTTGGGAACGCGGCCTTGCCCCGAAAATCGAAGCTCCAGCGGATTAACGTACCCCCGCGATCGACGACGACAGGACTGCTCCGAGGTGCGAGCTCAAGCACCACCATTGCGAGGCAAAAACTATTTGTCTCAGGACTGGCCTGTCTGATCTGAAAAGCGATCCTTTTGCCGTCTGGGGAGACCGCGAGGCTGTCCGCGTAAGGAAAGCCGAGGGCATAGGTCCCAATGTCGCGCAAGCGCACCAGATCTTGCGCCGCCGGGGCATGCGGTGGTTCCCGATTTGTCGGCGAAGCCGGCACAACCGTGTCGCAGTCCGCAGCAAGCGCCACAGTCGAGGTCATCAGGGTGATTCCGAGCGCGGCTGTGGCGTGGACCGTTGTCATCCAAGCCATCACCACGCCTTCGTGAGCGTCAGGGAGATGACCCGACCCGTCGATGGATAGTTTGTCGAGTCGAAGGGAGGATCGGCCGGATTTGTGTTGATGATAGGCCCGGGCTTTTCGTTGAAGAGGTTGGTGATCGCCAGATCGAAAGAGACACCGCGCAAGGCGCCATGATCCGCGCCGGTGCGCAGGCGCGCTATCGTGTCGACCGAGGTGAAAGACGGGACAGGCCGTATCACCATCGTTCGATTGTCGAGGACACCGCCTATATAGTTGACGAAGGTGCTGAGCGTCAGCGTGCGGTTTTCAAAACTGGCACCGCCACGCGCCCGCCAATGGGGCGGATGGAAAATGGTCCCGGCGAGCGTCACCAGTGGCTTGGTTGCTGTGAGGCGCTGTTCACTTTCCAGATAGCTCGCGGAGGCATTGAAGGTGATGGCCTCGCCGGACCCGAACGCAAGGCGGTATGCCAAAGCCATATCGACGCCCCGGATAGATTGTACCGCCGCGTTTCGAAGGCTCCCGTCGACAATGGCGCTGACGAGAGAAGGATCATAGGGCGCCCCGGTCGCGTTTTCGACGCCGAGCGGCAGGGTGGAGACGGCGTGTGCGATCTGATCGGTCGTGGGATCGAGAATGATGGAATCTGCGTTGCTGGGATCAGTGAACACGCGCGACGAGCTGGTAAACGGGACGACCACCCTGTCTTTGAACCTGATGTTGAAATAGCTGGCCTGCAGTTTCAGACCCTTTGCAAATTCCGGCTCAAACTCCGCCGTCACGCTCCACGTCTCGGCGCGCTCGGCTTTGAGATCTGGATTGCCGCCGGATAGATAGAGCACGTCTTGGCCGGCAGGATAGCTCACGAAATAATAGCCGGGGGCCAACAACCCCTCGCGAACCTGGAATTGCTGGTTCAACGTCGGCGCCTTGAACGATCGTCCCCAGCTTCCTTTCAGAGTGAGATCAGGCGCCGGTGAATAGACAAGGCCGAATTTTGGCGTCGCGACACTGCCGATTGCATTATAATGTTCATAACGGACGGCGCCGTTCAGCAGCAGACGGTGAAGAAAAGGACGGGAATTGCCTGGTCCGACGAGCGGAACCGAAACCTCACCATAAGCGAAGGCGACTTGCCGCGAATTAGAGGAATTGGCGATTGTGCTGCTGGCGGCGTTAGCCGTCTGCACGACGTTGATATCCAGGCCGAGGTTGCGATAGCCGCCGCCTAAGGCCAATCGCGCCTCGCCTGCCGGTAGCGTGAACAGCGGTCCCTCAAATCCCGCTTCCACGTTATCTAAGCTGTTGTCATATTTGAGACGCGTGGAATAGCTCTCTTGCCCCAGCGCATAATAGCGAGACTTTATATCAGTATTGCTCGCCGCATGGGTTCCGGACAGGGTTGCCCGCCAGCGACCGGGGAGTTCGACCTGAAGGCTTGGGGTGACACTGTAGGAGCGAACCGACGGATGTGTCACCAATCCGTTTGCCGTCACACTCGTCGTGGCAAGCGAAGGATAAGACATATCCGAGCGCCTGTCGGCAAATTGCCCGTCGAGGGAGAACTGGACGGCATCGCTCAAGGTTTGGTGCCCCGCGATGAGGAGGCTGAGTTGTTTCTGGCGGGGGAGGAACGTGGAGCTATCGTCCAGGCTTGCCCCATAGCTGCGTTGCCGAGCCGTTATCCCGGTTGTTCGGCTATAATCGGCTGCCGCCATCAAACCACCGGACGCCCAGCGTCGTCCGGTGACGGCATTATATTCCTGCTGTTCGTTGCCGCCATCCGTGGACGCGCCAAACCGCGCGGATGTTGTCAGCCCCTCAAAATCGCGCCGCAAAATGATATTTGCCACACCGCCTACGGCATCTGATCCATAGAGCGCGGATGAGCCATCCGTCACGATCTCCATGCGCTCGATTGCAGCGAGAGGAATGGCGGAGATATCGACCCCTTGCGCCAGTCCATCATAAGCAACCCGGTGTCCATTGATGAGCGTGAGGGTTGCGTCTGGGCCGAGGCCCCGCAGATTAAGAGTGGACGAGGCAGTAAGATTCTGCTGCCCGCCCTGATTGCCGCCGCCCGCGACGCCGGGATTCTGGCCGCCAGAATAATTTTGAGGCAGGGTTCGGGCGAAGCTGCCAAGGTCGTTCGATCCGGCGTCTAATATAGCCTCTCGGCCCGATACAATGCGGGGAGAGGCAATGTCGCCACCACGGATACGCGAGCCTGTCACGGTGATCTCGGCGTTCTCCGCCGAGCGATCAGCTAGATCGCCCGGCGGCGTCGATCGCCCCCGGATGATGATGACGTCCTTCCGGAACTGCGCCACCAGGTCGGAACCATGAAGAAGTGCTTGAACGGCTTCGTCGGCGGCAAATATGCCTTGCAGCGCCGGTGCTTTGTGACCGAGCACAGCCTCGGAGGTGAAAATGATCTCCTTCCCAGATTGACGGCTTACGGTTTTGAGGGCTTCTCCGAGGTCCCCGGCCTCGATCTTGTATTCGACCCGACGCTGCTCCTGCGCGAGCGCGACAGCGGTTGGCGCAAGGGTGCCGACCGCCACCGCCGCTATAAGCGCACAACGAAAACGAGACCGAGACCGCATCCGAACCATTCTTGCCCCCATGGAATTCCCGACAAAATGGCGGGAGTTTCAGGGAGCATCGCAACAAAACTGCAATCTACGGGGTAGGTGGTAACAGAATCTGCGGCTATTTTTTGTGGAGGGTGATTTCATCCGATTTGGTTCGTTCGACATCGAGGTCGAACAGGACCGCCAGACGATCGGCAACCTGATCGGCATTGTTGACGCGGAACCGCCCGCTGACTCGCAGGGCACCGATCCCGGGATCCCCAAGTCGGATAGTCGTTGCGGAATCCATGTTCGCTTCGGCAACGACAGCGGACAATGGCGTTCGCTCATATTCGCGGATCAACGGCTGCTGCGGGGTGAGTGTCGCGGGTTCGATCCCGCCCTTCCAAGCCGTGCTCGATGGCGCGAGCGACGTGATCGCCGCGAAGCTTAGGACTTCGCCTGGCTCCAGCCGCGCCACGGCGGCAACGTCGCGGCCACCTTTCGGGCCCTGCGGCCGCTCGACATCGACCGCGCCTCGCAACAACCGCACCGTCACACGCCTGTCGCGGCCAAGAATGACGTCGAACACCGTGCCGCGCGCGGTGACGCTTCCCCCGCCGGCAAGCACTACGAACGGACGACCCTCATGAGCGACCTCGAACCGCGCGCGACCCCGCTTGAGTCTTAGTTCGCGCGTGCTGTTGGTGAAGTCGGTCGCCAGTTCGCTTCCTTCGTCGAGATCGACAACCGATCCGTCGGCGAGGTGAATGTTCCGCCGTCCGCCAACCACCGTATCGAAGACCTGCCGTTCGGTCGTTGCAGTGCCGTCCAGTCGTGCGACCTGGACTGGCCGATTGGCCGGACTGCGCATCTCCATGTTCGCGAACCAACTGCCAGCACCGACGACAAGGAGCACGCTCGCTGCCAAGCCAGCCCATCTCCACTTTCGCGCCACGGGCTCATTGTCGTTGGCCTCGCCCTCCATCTTCTCTCTCTGGGCGGCGAGAAATCGTCCGAGCGCAAAGATTTCGCCTGCGCGGTCGTAGGCATCACGGTGCGAGGCGCCAAGCGACAGCCAGTGTTCGAATTCTGGTCGATAACTCTCCGCATCCGGGCCACGCATCCGCGCGAACCAGAGCGCCCCTTCGCGCGTCAGCTGATCCATCCGCGGCATGCCCTCTGGCTGTTCCTTGTCAGCCATTGGGATTTCCGATGTTCTTGCCGATCCGCACGATGGCCTCCGCCACATGCCACTCCACAGTTCGGATACTGATGCTCAGTTGCTCCGCGATCTGCCTATAGCCGAGGTCATCAACCCTATGTAGCAAATATACCTCTTTGGTCCTGGGCGGGAGGCCGTCGATAGCGAGACGATAGCGCTCTCGCATCTGGTTCAGCTCCGCGGCTTCATCTGGGCCGGCAATGTTCTGAGGGACCGGGCAGGATGCGGGATCGATAGATTGGCTTTTCGCCCAGGTTCGCACGCGATCCGCCAGGAGGTGCCGCACGATCCCGTGGAGATACGCGCCAGGATTGCTCCAGGCGCTCGCCGATCGTGAAGCTGCCAGCCTCGTGAAGGCCTCCTGCACCATGTCGTCCCGATCGTCTTCGAGCCATATGCGCCTTCGGAGGAAAGAGCGTAGCTTGGGTGCCTCCTCACGATACAGGGCGACGAACTGGCGTTCCTCGTAGATGGCGGTTGCCGGCGCGCAGGCGCCTTCGCTTTGCTGCGCCTGAAACATGGGTTCAGGCGCCCATGGCGAGATCTGACGGCGCTAACGCGCACCTGCAGCTTTGAGCGATAGACAGCATGATAGAACCACCCATGGGTGGCGGGCAAAATAGTCCAACGCCTGCGCTCAACCGCGGTGGATGAGCCCATCATCATGCCTGGAGGGATAAACCTACAGTCGGACCCCAGCCTTCTCCCGCACTGCATGGAAAATGTGCCTTGGATTCTTATATGTGACAAGGGGGCAAACGCCGGTGCTTCTACGCTGCCATGCAGCAAGGAAATCGTCACTTGGGATCGCATTGGCGTGCCGACGGAGTTGCGGCCATTTCGACCATCCGATCAAAGAAGCGATCGAGCATGTTGCTCGTCTCTTCCCTGAGCGCGACGATGATCCGACGCCCGTCCGACGGGTCACGGTGCAGATCCACGAACCCGCGTTCCGCCAGACGATGGACGATCCGTTGAGAGTTACGCTCCGAAGCGCTGGACGTGCCGGTGAGCGACGTCAGTGAGCGCGGATGAGCGCTCCTGTGGGTATAGAGGTCGAGCAGCATCTCGAACGCCGGAATTGTGAATAGCTCCTTCCCGAACTCATCGGCACGCAGCCGCTGAAGCTGTTCAGTCAGCTCGATCATGCTGCAGCGCGTGAGCATTGCCGCCATCCGGCGCCCCTCCATCATAGGTGTGAGCTCCCCTCGACCGATGGCCCCACAGGCCGCGGCGGACTGGCTTTTGATCTCGTTCGAGTGGGCATGACGGGCTCCTTTCTCATGTGACAAGGAAACCCATGCGGCGTCGCTCATATTGTAAGTTCTTGCGTGTAAATCACCCGATCCGGGTTTGCTCCATTTTGGATTGTAATGGACGAATCCACTATAGCGTGTGATCCTGCAGCCCGAATGCGCTCGGTTTATGGCTTAGTCGTATGACGGTGATCGAAGCTCCAATTTGGAGCGTTGATAACCCGTTCAGATGTTCGAGCGTCTAACGCGGCACGGGCCAAGGTCGTGGAGCTTTTAGTTCGCTATTCATTGTCTAAATAAAGATCCGACAACTCTCGTCTGGATGCCACGCTTGCGTCGAGAAGTCCGTCATTCGACGGGGCGCTTGCGAGGAGGCCGTCATCACCAGTCGCAGGGAGGGGAGTGGGCGGAACTTGGTTGGACGATCAGCGGATCGCCAACGCAATGCTTGCCTGTCCTTCGTCGAAAGGCGCTCCTCGCGCCAATAACGCCGCGCGGGCAACCAGGTTTTGGAGCACTTCCATGGCCAAGCTCGCCAGCAGATATAATCCGGAACTCGAGGCGATCGGCTCCGGCATCGTCAAACGTTTGGGAGGCCGCTGGAAGCCTGGAGGCGCCATGTGCCTCTGCCCGGCCCATCCGGATCGCAGCCCAAGCCTTTCCGTCCGCGTTGGCGACCATGCACTGGTCTTCAAATGCTTCGCTGGCTGCGACAACCGCGACGTCATCCACGAGATCCTTCGTCTCGACGAGAACGCGCTGCAGAACGTGGAGCAAGCATCCGTATCGTCCGCCGGGATGCCGACCGACATCTGGCGGCGCCAACAGGCTTTGCGCATCTGGGATGAGGCGCGGCCGATCACCAGCACCCCCGCCGAGCTCTATCTGCGGCGCCGACGTATTGCCGTGCTTCCACGCGTTCTGCGCTTTCATCCCCATACACCGCTCGGCAGCGGCGACGACGTCGATTTCAGGCCAGCGATGATTGCAGCGCTCCACGACGGCGGCCTGCATGATGAAGGTCGTTTCACAGCGATCCAGCGCACCTTCTTCGATCGGGACGACGCCCGGCGCGCCCGCGATCTGGCCGATCCACGAATGACACTGGGCCGACCGGACCGTGCCGCCGTCATGCTTGGCCCGGCGACCTCCATTCTTGGCCTCGCCGAGGGCGTGGAGACCGCGCTCTCGGCGATGATCCTCTTCGGCATCCCGGTGTGGGCGACGCTGGGCAGCGATCGTCTGCATCAGATCGCGATACCAGGCCGGGTAACTCGGCTGGTCCTCTTCCCCGACAATGACGTCGCCGGCGAGATCGGCGTCGCGAACGCGATGGACGCCTATGCGCTGCCCGGACGGACGATCGATTTCGAATTCCCGCCGTCGGGCTTCAAGGACTGGAACGACGTGCTTCGGGCGGGAGGGGAGGGAGTGGGGGAGTGGTGGCGGCAAGTGGCCTGATGGTCAGGCTGTCCCCGCCAGGAGACTATCCCATGACCCAACTTCCTATCCTCGTTCCGGCGGCGAACCTCGCCAAGTCGCCGAGCAACGTCCGCACCGTCAGCGATGCGGTGGCCGATGCCCAGCTCGAGGCGAACATCGCCGCGAAGGGCGTGCGTCAGAACCTCATCGGCGTGCCGGTCTCGCGCAAGAAGGGGCACTATCGCATCATTGCCGGCGGTCGGCGTCTCGATGCCGTCCATCGCCTGATCGAGAAGGGCGTGTTCGATGCCGGCTATCAACTCGCGGTTCTGGTTCTCGGCAATGCCAAGGACGCGATCGAGACCAGCCTCGAGGAGAATTTCTTCAACCTCACGATGAACCCGGCCGACACCTGCCGGGCCTTCCAGGACATCATCGAGAGCGAAGGAAAGACGCCCGAGGACGTCGCGAAGCGCTTTGGCCTTACCGAGCGCTTCGTTCGCAGTCGGCTTCGCCTCGCTGACCTCGCCGACCCCATCTTCGAGGCGCTGCGCAACGCCGAGATCACGCTGAACGTGGCCGTGGCATATGCGAGCAACAGCGACCGGAGCCGGCAGGCGGAAGTCTTCGAATTGCTCAAGGACGGCTACTACCGGACCAACGTCAACGAGATCAAACGCCAGCTCGCCGAGGACACCTATGTCGGCAGCGATCCCAAGGCGCTGCTCGTCGGACGCGACGCCTATATCGAGGCCGGCGGTCGGGTCGATCTCGATCTCTTCTCCGACTCGGCCACCGAGCGCTGGATCGACGGCGATCTCCTCAACCGCCTGGTTGCCGACAAGCTCGCGGCCGCGGCGGAAGCGCTGCGTGAGCGCGAGGGTCTGGCGGAAGTCCGGGTCATTCCCGCGACCCATGTCACCTACAATGACACTTGGGATCTGCGCCCGCTCAAGGGCGAAACGCCTGAGCTGACCGCAGAGCAACAGGCGCGCCTCGAACAACTCGAGGTCGAGATCGACGAGGCCAACGAAGCTTGGGACGAGGCCGACGAAGCGACCCAGGCTGATCTAGCCAATCGCGTCGAGATGCTCGAGGCGGAATATCGCGCGATCGAGAACCAGTCGCCGATCCTGACCGAGGAGCAGAAAGCCGGGGCGCTTGCCTATGTCGTGATCGGTCATGACGGACAGCCCCGCCTCCACGAGCAACTCTACGTAGCGCCGGTCGACGACGAGGCCGACGAAGAAAGCGTCGATGAAGCCGGGGATGACGAGCCGGTCGATACCGAGGCCGGCACGGCTCCTGGCAAGCCCGCCTACAGCCAGCGCCTGTCGCAGGAACTGGCCGAGATGAAGAGCGAGTTGCTGCGCGTCCATATCGCCAGCGATCCGCGCTTCGCCCTCGACCTCGGCACGTTCTGGATGGTCGACAAGGCGACCCGGCATTCGGGCGCTTATGACCTCGCGACCGAGCTCAAGGCCGACAAGCCCTGGTCGTCGCTCACCGGCTTCCAGAGCGGTACGCTGGCCGCCGAGGAATGGGGCAAGATCGACGAAGCGCTCGACCGCAGCTGGACCGAGGCGGGCGACACCTGCCAACGGTACGATGCCTTCTGCGCGCTTCCTGACGAGGCCCGCGCTGCCTGGCTTGCCTGGGCGGTCGCCCGAACGCTGCACGCGGTTACCGCGGACAGCAAGGCGGTCGCGTTGATCAACCATCTCGGCACCAAGCTCGACATCGACGTCGCGGCCTGGTGGCGCCCGACCGCGAACAACTATTTCGATCGCCTGAGCAGCAAGGCCGCGATCCTCGCCCATCTCGACGAGATTGGTGGGAAGGAACTCTCGAGCCGTTACGGCGCGTCGAAGAAGCATGATCTGGCGACCTCGGCAGAGAAGATCTTCGCGGGAACGGTTCCGATCGAGGCCGAAATCCGGGATGCGGCGCTCGCCTGGGTGCCGGATGTCATGCGCTACGCCGACGCGCCGATCGAGGCTGTCGACGTCGAACCGGTGGCTGTGAACGACGAGAACCACGGTCCGAGCGCCGACGAGCTGCCGCAGGCCGCCTGATCGGCGGCAGCCTCCCCGGGGCCGTGGCGATGCGCCGCGGTCCCGGGCTTTTTCCATGTTCCATCAGGTATGAGTCAGGGAGACTTCTCGTGGCCGATATCACCCAGCTTCCCGTGATGACGGCGAGCGATGCCGAGGCGATCGGTTTTGCCCGCTTCAACGACGTACCGACCCTGCCGATCGACATCCCCGACGGCAATTTCACGATCAGCGCGCGCACCAGTGACGGGCGGCGGATCACCTTCTTCTTCGGCGAGTACCAGCGTGGCGCACCGCCGAGTTTCGTCGATATCCAATACCATGACAGTGGCTCGGCCATTCCTAACGCAAATGGTGGAACGTCGCCGAGCTTCGACATGCTGACCATCGGTCGCGGCGGAAGCCATGCCTATGACAGCCGTCGCCATCCGGCCGACGAAAAGCCCTCCATCGCGGTAATCCTTCTCGCGCGGTCATAGGCAGCAACCCGCCTGATCCTCCCATTCTCCCATCCCACCGTCTCAGGGCCTGGCCTCGCGCCACGGCCCTTTTCTTCTGCCGCAGCGCCGGCGGGAGGGAAGGGGGAGCGGGTCTGGCGGGCCGAGATGGTCCAGATCCAACCCGGAGTTTGACCCGATGTCCCAACCTCTGCTTGCGCTCGTCCCTCCCCACGAGCCTGAAACCACAAAGGCTGCTCACCTGTTCGCCGTGGCGACCCGGCTCGCCGAGATGCTCGGCCGCTGCCAATCGGTCCGGCGCCAGGACCTCACCCGTCTCATGGAAGAAGCCTTTGGCGCTTCCGACGCGAGCGGCGCCTGGTCGATGCGCGATGCCTATGACGCGCTTGAGGCCGCGCAAGTCCTCCTGCTCACATCGACCCTGAGCCCTTCGGTCTTTACCCTGGCCGATGACGATGCATTCGCTTCGCTCGTCCGCTTTGAGCGCGCGCTGCCTACCCAGACCTATCGCAGCGAGCATCAGGTCGAAATGCAGCAGTTCAGCACGCCGATCTCCCTGGCATGGCTCGCAGCACGGGCAGCGCGGATCAGGGGGGATGACCATGTTCTCGAACCCTCCGCCGGAACGGGCATGCTCGCGGCTCACGCCCTGCGCGCGGACGCGGCAGCAACCCTCAACGAGCGCGATCCGGACCGGGCTGCGCTCCTCGGCAAGCTGCTGGGTCAGCCTGTCACGTTGCACGATGCCGAGTTCATCCATGATCTTTTGCCCTCGGGCGTCGCCCCGACCGTCGTGTTGATGAACCCGCCGTTCAGCCGCAGCGAAGGGCGTGGCAAGGATCGCTTCGCCGGTGCGCGCCACCTTCGATCGGCTCTTCTGCGCCTGGCACCCGGAGGTCGCTGCGTCGCCATCATGCCGCCGAGTTTCGCCGCCGACGGCACGGCCGCGTCCGGCTATGCGATGGTGTGCGAGACGGTCCAGCCGCGCGCCGAGATCACCATCCTTGGGCACCCTTATGCCAAACACGGCACCAGCATCCCGGTCCGCCTGCTGATCTTCGACAAGGGCTGGACGGGCGTGACCGAGCGCCATACCGCCCAGACCATCGAAGCGGCCGAGGCTATCGTCCGCGCTTTCCCGGTCCGCCTTGCTGAGCTCGACCCTCAGCCTCCCGCGCCTGCCGCCGTCCCTCTGCGTCCACGCAAGCCGGGGTCAGCCACCGCCACGATCTTCGGAGGGATCGCAAAGCGTGTCCTGACAAGGCCTGACCGCATCGCCGCGGATACCAGCCCGAGGCCGCTCGTCTACACGGTGCGGGAGACACCCCTTTCGGCGGGCGATCCCGTCGGTCACTATGCCCCATGGCGTCCGGCAAGGATCGCGATCGAGGGCGCGAAGGCGCATCCCGATCAATTGGTGGAATCGGTTGCGATGGCCTCGGTCCTGCCTCCGGCGCCCTCCTATCGCCCGATGCTGCAGCCCCAGGCCCTGGCCGCCCTGTCCGAGGCGCAGCTCGAAACGATCATCTACGCCGGTGAGGCATGCGAGCGCGATCTCAATGGCACCTTCGCACCCAATCAGGCCGGCGACCAGCTTCGCGAGGATCCCGAAGGCGCCAGCTATCGCACGGGTTTCTTCATCGCCGACGGCACAGGTGTCGGGAAAGGCAGGGAAGGCGCAGGGATCATCCTCGACCAGTGGAACCGAGGACGACGCCGTGCCATCTGCATCTCGCGCAGCTCGGCCCTCACCGAGGATGCACGACGCGACTGGAGCGCGCTCGGCGGACTGCCCATCGATATCCAGCCGCTCGACGCCTTCCCGTTGGGCGAGGCCATCGGCATGGACAGCGGCATACTCTTCCTCACCTATGCCACCCTGCGTTCGCAACGCCATGACCGCGCATCGCGCCTTCAGCAGCTGCTCGACTGGGCGGGCACCGATTTCGAGGGGGTGATCCTGCTCGACGAGTCCCATGCGCTCGGCAACGCGGCGGGCACCGAGACCGAATTCGGCGTGGCCAAGGGCTCCGAGCAGGGACTGGCCGGTGTCCGGCTCCAGAATGCATTGCCGCGAGCGCGCGTCATCTACGTCTCGGCAACCGGCGCCACCAAACCGGAGAATTTGAGCTATACGGCACGGCTCGGCCTTTGGGGGCCGGGCACAGCCTTTCAGGACCGCGACGCCTTTCTCGCAGCGATGGAGGAGGGCGGCATCGCTGCGATGGAGATCGTGGCGCGCGATACCAAGGCCATGGGCCTCTACACCGCCCGCGCGCTCAGCTTCGCCGGCGTCGAATATGATCCGCTCGAGCACAAGCTCACCCCGGACCAGATCACGATTTACGATGCCTATGCCGACGCCTGGGCGGTGATCCACGCGGGTGTCGCCGCCGCACTCGAGGCGGCCAATATCGTCGATCGCGCGTCTGGTCGCACCCTTAATGCCATGGCCAAGGGATCCGCGCTCAGTCGGTTCGAAAGCTCGAAGCAGCGTTTCTGGTCCGCCCTCCTGATCTCGATGAAGATGCCGACCGTCTTCCAGGCCATCGAGACGGAGATCGCCGCCGGCAATGTTGCCGTGGTTCAACTCGTGAGCACCTCCGAGGCGATCCTCGATCGTCGTCTCGCGGAGCTTTCACCGGAGGAACGCGCCCATCTGGATTTGGAGCTTTCTCCCCGAGCGACCATGATCGACTACCTCAAAAGCGCCTTCCCGACGCAGCAAATGCGCGTGTTCGCGACCACCGACGGATCCCTGCGGTCCGAGCCGATGCGCGACGAGGCCGGCAACATGGTCCAGTGCGCCGAGGCCATCGCCAGGCGCGACGCTCTGATCGAAGAGCTCTGCGCGATGCCGCCGGTGCCCGCCGCACTCGATGCCCTGATCGCCCATTTCGGCACGGCGAAGGTCGCCGAGGTGACCGGGCGCTCACGTCGCATCGTCATTGGCACTGATGGCTGCCAGAAGCTCGAACGCCGTGGTGCACGCGCCAACCTCGCCGAGACGCAGGCCTTCATGAATGGGCAGAAGCCGATCCTGGTCTTCTCGGACGCCGGCGGCACCGGAAGATCCTACCACGCCGACCTCGGGTGCCGGACGGCTGACAAGCGGCGCATCCACTTCCTGCTGGAGCCGGGCTGGCGCGCCGATGTCGCTATCCAGGGGCTGGGACGGACGCATCGCACCAATCAGAGCGTGCCGCCGGTGTTTCGCCCCGTCACCACCGACTGCAAAGGCGAGCGGCGCTTCATCTCAACGATCGCACGCCGTCTCGACAGCCTCGGTGCCCTGACCCGCGGGCAGCGCCAGACCGGCGGGCAGAACATGTTCGATCCGGCGGACAATCTGGAGAGCGATTATGCACGCGAGGCGCTCACCCAATGGTACCATCTGCTACACGGCAAGAAGCTCGCGAGCGTTACGCTGGCCGACTTCGAGGGGATGACCGGGCTCAAGCTCACCGACGATGACGGCACGCTGCTCGACAAGCTCCCACCGATCCAGCGCTGGCTCAATCGGATCCTCGCTCTTCGGATCGCCGCTCAGAACGCGATCTTCGACGAATATATGGGTCTCATACAGGCACGCGTCGACGCCGCCCGCGAAGCGGGAACGCTCGACGTCGGCGTCGAGACGATCCGCGCCGAACAGGTGATCGTGCGATCCGAACAGACGCTCCGCACCGATCCGGTGACCGGCGCCGAGACGAGATTGTTGCGGCTCGAACTGCATCTGCGTCCTCGCGTCATGCACTGGAAGCGGCTGATGCAGATCTGGGAGGGCACGAGCGAGATCGCCTATCTCTACAACAGCCGATCGAAGCGCGTGGCGCTCAAGGTGCCGTCCTGGTCGATCACCGACGAAGAAGGCCGGATCATTTCTATGTGCCAGCTCGTGCGTCCGACCGGCGCGACGCGCATGCAGGAGATCGCGATGTGGGCAAGCCTCTGGAAGGACATCGACCGCGACGAATTCCAGAGGCTTTGGGAGGCAGAGGCAAGCGAGGCCGAGGCGAAGGTCGAGATCGAGACCGTCAATGTGGCAACCGGGCTGCTCCTGCCAGTCTGGCACCGGCTTCCACAGGACGACGTCCGCGTCTGGCGGATCGATGACCGCGAGGGCACCTCGATCCTTGGTCGGCTGATCCCGCCGGAAGCGATGGCGGACCTGCAGTCCGCGTTCGGTCTCGACGGCACGGTCGAACTCACTGCCGCTGAACTCAGTGCGGCCGCGCAGAAAGGAACGGGCATCGCGATCCCTGGCCTGGGCGGCGCGACCCTGACGACGGCTCTGGTCAATGGTACGCGCCGGCTCGAAATCCGGAATTACCGCCCCGACGATCGCGAGCGGCTCAAAGCGCGCGGCGTGTTCAGCGAGGTCATTCAGTACAAGACCCGGTTGTTCGTGCCCCTGGATCGGTCGACCGAGGTGATCGAAACAATCCTCGCTATGACGCGGATTTGATCCACGCAGGCCGCGGGCTCGTCGGTCATGCGGATCGGCCCGGGGCTCTCGAAGCCCCGGACCATCTCGATCATTCCGCGGGCGCTGCCGCGTCTGGCGCAAGCTCAGCCGAAGCCGGCGTTCCGGCGGAAGCTTTCGGGGCTCTGCTTCTCTTCGGCTTCGGGGCGGCATCGGCACTTGCCGCAGGCGTCGTGTCGACAGCGGCCTTGGGCGCCTTCGATGTCTTGGTGACCTTGGTCGGCTTGCCGCCCCTGATCGGTTTGGCGCTCTTCGAGGTCGTGCTCTTCGGCGCCTTGGCCACCGGCTTGGGCTCGGCGGTGACGGCCTTGGTCCGAGCGCGCCGCGCCGCCGCAGGTTTCGTTGGAGTTGCTTCCGCAGCGGGCGGCTCGACCGTTTCGGTAGGTGGTGTGGCGGGCGCTTCTTCGGCCGCCGCCGCCGGAGCGCTCTTACGCTTGCCGCCAAGGCCAAACTTTTGCGCGACCTCGCGTCGTGCCGCCGAATAGCTTGGCGCCACCAGAGGATAATCGGCCGGGAGACCGTATCGGGCGCGATAATCGGCGGGAGTCAGGCCGTGCGTCGAAAGATGCCGCTTGAGGGCTTTGTAAGGCTTGCCGTCGATCAGGCTCAGTATCTGGTCTGGCGAAGCCAGACTTTCCTCAATGGATACCGCCGGCTTATATCCCGGTGCGTTCGGTTTCGCTTCAGGAGCCTCAGGCTCGACCTCCACCGCCGGCTCTGTGGAAGAAGCTACCCCGCCATTATCGTCGGCGGACTTTCCTGGCGCCCCCGATGCATCGCCGAGCAGAGCCCGTCGGGTTCCCTCGACGAGGGCCGGCAACTCGCTGCTCGGCACGGTATTGTTGGCGAAATAAGCGCTGAGCAACGTCACGGTCAAAGACATGACGCCCGAATTGTCGGCCTCGGCCATGCGGTATCCTTCTTCTGGCTGGAACTACCGGTCTTGAAGCAGTCTCACTTGCGTAAGCGTAAACGAACTCGTGCCTTCATTTCAGGCGCGAGTCAAAAGGGAGGGGAGGAGGGCCGTCGTGGGTGGCATGGCGATTGGGCCATGCGGCATTTAGTGGAGAAAACCCATGGCCGACCACTTCGTCCAGGGCGCGTTCGCCTTCATTTGCTCCACCAGCGAAGCTGCGCTGATCGAGGAAGCCTGGCAGCTCGCCGCCGATCTCATGGGAGATTTCGAAACCAGCCCCGTCAGCGACGAACTTCTCGAAGTCTTTCCGCCCACGATCGAGGGAAAACCGCTAAGCGGGTTCACGTCTATTTTCGACGACGCAAACTTTCCCGACTTCGGCGCCGACATCAGGGTCCAAAACAGCGCCGAGGATACTCAGGTCTGCACGGTCAGCATCTTCGGCACGACCGACTTCCAGCCCTGGCCCATCGCTGGATTGATCCAACGCTGTTGCCCTGCCTCGCTCGCCAAGACACCTGTCGGGTTCGACTGGAGCTATAGCTGTACGAGGCCCTACCTCGACAGCTTCGGCGGTGGATGGTGCGCGGTCTTTCCAGACCGCATTGAGATCGAAACGACGAAAGAGGCCGTTCCGAGAGCGCTAGACGCTGCAATTGCCATGAGCCGCCGTGACGGTTGGGCAGACGATCCCGCGCATCCGGTCGAAGACTGGAAGACCGAAGTCACCAACGATGACACTCGCCGAGGCTTTCGTGGCTGGATCGAGGGCCGCGTCGAGATGCTTGCCGGAGCCCCGGGAATCGCAGGGGTTGTGTCTCCGGTTCAGCGTCGTCGCGATCCGGTCCGCATTCGCGCCACCGACCGCCTGGGCAATGTCGCCTATATCCATCGCGAAGCCGACCGTCCGATCCAGGCGCACCGACGATGGAGGGGAGTGGGTGGGGAAGGGATGGCCGGTCCGAGGCGGATCGGGCCTTTCCATAGGAGAATTCCCCATGGCAACGCTTGCCCAGCACATCGACGCGTCCCAGGTTTCCGGCGCGTATAAGGTCGACATCTCCCGCGGCCGCAATATCGGGCGGGTCTCTTCCGAATGGTATTCCCGTCCCGACGACGAGAAATTCCTGTCGCTCAATGAACTCTACGACAGCGTGCGCCGCCGGGCCGATCGTGCCCGCACCCGGATCGTCGAGAGCCGCGGCGTGCGGGTCGAGGCCAGCATGGACAATGCGGAGCGTCTCAGCCTGATCGTCCCCGGCGAAGCGGAACCTATCGCGCCGACCAACTGGTCCTTCGGTCAATTGTCGAGCCTGGTTGGTGCGCCCGCATCCTATCTGCGCAATCTGCCCGCTGCGCTCGCCGGCATCAATCTCCAGCATGGGCTGCTCAGCCATCGCGGCGAACAGGTGAAACTGCTGAAGACCCACGAGGGCCGCGCCGAACTGCGCGCCGTCACCGGCCCAGACTACGGCCGCATCTGGGATCACGAACTCGTTGCCGCCGTGATGAAGATCGCCGGCAACGGTGTTTCGGACACGCGATGGAAAGTGCCCGGCGTTCTCGACTGGCGCTCGATGCGATATAACCCATATGTCGACGTCACGCGCGACACCACGACGCTCTATGCTTCGGATCGCGATGTTTTCCTGTTCCTCGTGGACGATACTCACCCCATCGAAGCGGGAAAGCTTCCCAATGGCGAGCCCGATCTGTTCTTTCGCGGATTCTATTGCTGGAACTCGGAGGTCGGCTCCAAGGCTTTGGGAATAGCCACCTTTTACCTGCGCGCGGTGTGTATGAACCGAAACTTGTGGGGCGTCGAAAATTTCGAGGAGATCTCGATCCGCCACTCCAAGTTCGCCGCAAATCGCTTCGCGCATGAAGCGGCCCCCGCTCTTGAAAACTTCGCGGACTCCTCGGCATCGAGCTTCATCGAAGGCATAAAGACCGCGCGCAGCCGGATCGTCGCGCGGACCGACGAAGACCGCGAGTCCTTCCTGCGCAAAAGCGGCTTCTCCAAGACCGACACCGCGAAGATCATCCAGTCGGTAACGTCCGAGGAAGGCCATCCGCCGGCCAGCCTCTTCGACTTCGTGCAGGGGATTACGGCGCACGCCCGCGCTAAGACCAATCAGGACACGCGGCTCGAGATCGAGGGGAAGGCGCGCAAGCTCTTCGCCAAGGCGAACTGAGGAGGGCGATATGCCTCACTTCACCATCGAAAGCAGTTATCGTCTGCCTGTCTTTCGCCATCGAACCTATGAGGCGGCGACGGTTGAGGACGCTTGCCAACTCGCCATCCAAGATGACGACTGGCAGGGCCAGAAAGACGATTATGAAAGCGCCGGCGCCACATATCTGACTGGCGTCTGGCCTGGGAGCGACACCGCCTATCAGGTGGCGGCGCTCCCGGTGCCCGCGGGCTTCGCGGAGTGCGCGGCGACCGGCGCGGCGAAGATGCGCCAGACGTCAGTCCCGAATTGTGGGCGATCCTGACCGAGGCGTTCGACAGCGACGCCTCCTGGGTCCTGTTCGACCGGGATGAGCCGCCCTCTTCCCATCTGCCCGTTTTCCCCGATCCCGATTATCCCGAGGAGTACCTCTCATGATCCAGGTTCCACCCCCCGAGGCCGCCCAGCCGAGACGCGCGACGCTGGCCACCTACGAAAACGCTTATGCCGTTGCCGTCCAGATGCGACGCGCGACCGGCCGGCCGCAGTTCGTCCTGCGGACGGAGAATCCGCTGCAGCCCTTCCGTGTCACAAGCATCGGTCCTGCTCGCCGTCAGTCATTGCTGACGCTGATCGCCTGATCGCCATCCCGCCATGGCCTTGCCCGCACGGCGGGAGTCTGGGAGAAACATCATGTCTGTTACCGCACGACCGGCCTTCGCGGCGGCGATCGCTGACGCGCGCGCCGACGATACGTTCGCTGCTCCGGTCGTTGCGGCGTGGGGCGCCGGCGTGAATTCGACCGCGATGATTATCGAGTTGGTCCGCCGGGGCGAGGCACCGGACATGGTGTTGCTGGCAGCGATGCCGGAGCAGCCGCACACGACGGCCCTCGTTCCGGTCTTTCGAGCCTGGATGGACGCCCACGGCGTTGCCAACGAGATCGTCGATTATCAGGTTAAGCGCTTCAAGAACTGGCCGCCTTACAACGACCTGCTCGAAGCCTGCCTGACCAATGGCACCTTGCCGTCGATCGCCTTCGGCCTCCATTCCTGCAGTGCGCGGCACAAGATCTCGCCCCAGGACAAATGGGTCAAGCATTGGCCGCCCGCGCGCCGCGCCTGGGCCGCTGGTCAAAAGGTCACCCGCCTCATCGGCTATGATTGCTCTACACGCGACAATCAGCGTTATGCCCATCGAGAAGGCCATGTTTCGGATCTCTACGACTATCGCTATCCGCTTCGCGAGTGGGGATGGACGCGGGACGACTGCGAGCGGTGCATCGCGGACGCCGGCCTGCCGCCATTCGGCAAGAGCAGCTGTTTCTTCTGCACCGGCATGCAGCCCGATGAGGTTCGCGCGCTCCCGCCCGAGCAACTTCGGCTCATCGTCCTTCTCGAGGCGCGCGCGGCGCCGCGTCTGCAACGCGTCGAAGGCCTGTGGCGCCGGTCGACCCGAACGCGGCCGGGCTCGATGACCGCCTTCATCCGCACGGAACGCCTGCTCGAGGCCGATGAGATCGACGCGATCATCGCCACCGCGCCAGCCGATCTCGTTCGCTTCCAGGAACGGGCTGCGGGCATTCCGATCGAGCGTCGGCCCTGCATGCGGTCCTGGCTCGATCGCTTTCACGAAAGTGCCCTCAAGCAGGCGGCCTGATCGCATTCCGCCAATCTGTCCGCGACTCCGCTTGACCGACGCTCGTGCAAACCACCTATTTTGCTTCATGCGTCTTATCGAGCATCTGGCCGCCAGGCGGATCTACTATCGGCGGCCGCTGCCGACCTTACCGGATATTCTCCTGATCGACATCCCGCCGGCCTTCGCGGGAGAGGGACTTGCACTCGGACGCTATTACCCAGTGATGCTCGAAACGATCGCCGAGGCGCATGAGTTTGAGGCCTTCCTGTGCGAGGACCGCGCAGCGCTGGTCGCGCCGGCGCTGCTCGACCGGCGTCCATCGGCCTTGCGGTGCGAGGACATCATCTTCGCACGCTACAGCCCGCCCACGCCTGATTGGCCATGGCTTCAGCTCGGCTGCTGGCCGCGCCAGTACGCGGAGATGGCGGAGCAACCGGGCGATGTCTTCGCTCGTGGTATCTACACCATCGATGTCTTCGCCGATGCCGATGGTGTGCTTGCGGCTGCACTGGAACTACTCGCGACACTCGGCCATCAGGATATCCGGCTCGTGTGTCCGCCGAGCGGTATGCCGGGACACAGCTGACCATCTATCCGGTATGAGCCGGAAAGATATGCCTGCCATAGTGGGACTTACCGGTCAGGACACGCGAAAAGGACATGGTGACCATGGTGACGGCGTCAGATGACGGGCGCAGCACGATAGCACCGCAACTACATGTCGCTGTCCTATCGACCGAGGATTTTCGCCACTGGCCGAGCCATGTCCGCGCGCTGTTTCATCAACGCGGCAAGCCAGCACAGATGCGCTGCGGCGTCGGCAAGCGGCAGCTCGCAGACTTCGTCGAAAAGCTCGCGCTGATAATCAAGTTCGCGTGAGAGGACGTCCCGCAGCCGGAGCCGGGCGGGGCTGTCATCATCTGCGATCTCGGCATTGGCTTCACGGGCGGCATCCAGGAACGCCTCGGCGAGCTCTTGAGCCTCATAATATCCGCCGTCGAGGCCCTCGGCTACGGCAAGGCTTGCCAGCCTGCGGCGCACCAGCGGCAGGTCTGGATCAACCGTCGCATCGTCGAGCGGCAGGTTGAAATCATAGCTGGCGAGATAGTCGCGGATCATGTGCATTGCCTCCGGGCGCCAGGAGAACATAGAACGAACATGAGCGCAACCGGAATCAGCGGCGGGCCGAACGGTTTTCCTCCCGCTGGTGCCAGCTACCGACAGCTCGGAACAAAGACTTCCGTTCGCTTGCCAAATCGAATCCTGTTGCCCAGTCTCGCGGTCGGGAGACGGGATAGCAAAGGGCGGGAATGCACTTCGACGAATATCAGCTAACGGGCCGCGCGACCTATGCGGCGTTCGTGGATGCCGTACGCACTATCCTGGTTTCGCTTGTCGAAAGGCACGGCTTTACGCCGCATGCGATCACCGGTCGCGCCAAGGATCCAGTATCGCTTAAAAAGAAGCTCGCGAAGAATGGCATCGATCCCGCCTCGGCAATCGACGAGGTGCTCAAGGATCTCGCCGGCTGCCGGATTGTTTTCCTGACGAACTCGCAGGTCACGGCGTTCCACGCGACCGGCGCGATCAATGAGAATTTCGACATCCTCAACGTCAACGAACATCATCCGGTGCCGGGCACAGAAACCGAGGACCGCCTCTTTGACAGCACCAATTACTTGGTGGCGCTGAAGCCTGGCCGTGCCGTTCTGCCCGAATATGAAAAGTTCGCTGGGCTCAGGATCGAGATCCAGGTGCAGACCCTGCTCAACCACGCCTGGGCCGAAATGGGGCATGACACCATCTATAAGGAGCCCGAACTTAGGCACGTCGATCCGCGCCACATGCAGGCGATCAACGCACGCATGACGGAGGTGATGCGCGAACATCTGCTGCCGGCCGGATACGCCTTCGACAAAATCGCCCGTGACTTCAACCGCATCATCAAGGCTGACGCCGCCGCCGGCGAGACGCTCGCGACAATCGCGAGTTCCACGAACAATGACGAGCTGCTCGGCGCATTCGAGTCGGCCGACACGCTGATCCTGCCGATGATCACCGACAACAGCGGGGTCTTCGTCGAGCTCGTGCCGCAGATCGCCGCGGCGGTCGAACGCGTTCGCGGGACCAAGGGGAAACCGATCAACTCGATCATGGGCAACTTCCCGGGAAAGACCGGCGAGATCGTCGCCAAGCGTGCGGCCGACCTGATCGGCCGAGGCCTTTATGTCGATCCGAAGCTCAGCTTCGACACGATAACCCGCCTTTATCGCGGCGCAGGGACCGACGCTGAGCGCAAGATTTGGGCGGACCTCGGCGCCCAATTTGCCTCCTACACCGTGGATGCTTGGGAGAAGGTCGGCACAGGCGTGCAGGCGTTCATCGTGGAACGGATCGGTGCCCTTAGCATCGATGACCGGAGGGCGCTGGCCAACCTGATCCTCGCGATGCTCGCAAAAGTGCTTTCTTATGAGATCAGCGGAATCCGGCGTGGCGCTTTCCCCACGGTCCTGATCAACACGGCCATCATACCGGCGGGCGAGGGGCTACGACAACTTCGGGCCGGAGCCTTCGACATCCTCGAGCAGATGCTCGGCACTGCGGCCGACGATATAGGGCGAAGCGATATTCTCGCTCCGCTTTGGATCGCGGCAACCCCGCCTCATGGCGTTAGCGAGGGGCTGCGCATCCAGATCATGGCCGACGCGACCCGACTCTTGGCATTCCTGCAAGACCACAGTGCCACCTGGGGCTTGGAACTTCGCCGCAAAACCGAGATCAAGGCGCTACGGGTGCACCGCAACTTTCGCGCCGTCCCAGCGAGCATGACGGAAAACACCGAACTCGTCGCCACCCAGGAAAAGCTCGTCCCCGCGCTGCTCACACTTCGCGACACCCTCAACGCCGATCCGCAGTTCGGCCTCTACAAGGCATTGATCGGCACCGATTCCGTCGCACCGAAAGCTTGGGAAGAGGACGTCCCGGACTTTCGCGGGGCCGCATCATGGCGGAAGGAGCGGTTCCCCGAGATCATCGCTGAGGCAGATCCGGCAAAGGCAGCGGAATGGGTAGCTCGCCTCCGCGCCTTCCTGACGATGCCAGCGAATGCCGCTGACCGCTATCCGCTGACGGAGTTCGTTGAAGCGCTGGTGCAGGTGCATCCCGGAATCGGCACGCACATGCTCTATCAAATGGACGCCGACCTTCAGCCAGTCCTGGTGCGCCTCCTGCGGGGACTCGACGCCGCGGGGGAAGGGGATGTGATCGCCCAGCACGTAGCACGCTTCATCGGCGAAGGGCGCTTCCTCGCCAATCTCGCGCTCTGGTTGGGACGCCGCGATCAGATCAACATCGCCTTACTCGCCACCGTTGGCGATCGGGCGCGCGAGCTGGGAGATTCCGAAGCGGTGCTCGAGACAGTAAACGCGGCCGGTCATCTCTTCAGGCGCGGGGCGGATCAGCCGCTGATCGACCGCGTGTTCCTGCCTTCCGCTGAGTATTTCCGGGGCTCCAAGGATCCCTTCTGGAACGATCGTCTGATGGATACGGTCGATGCCGCGATCGTGGAAGGGCTGGACGAAGCGCAGTCACGCACGCTCCTTGAGTTGTTCATGCCTGTGCCTCGGATCGACTATTCCGGGGACCTCGTCCTCGCGGTTATCGCTCGCCGCTTCCCCGGGCTCGTCCTCGACTATTTTGGTGCTCGGATTGTCCGCGACGCCAGGAGCGATCCGATGCGGTACGAGGTGGTCCCCTCCGACATTCACGAACTCGGCACCGTCCTCGCCGAGAACCCACGCCAGCTCGTTGCGGCGACGCGCGAATGGTATCGGAAGGACCCGCGGGTTCACGAATATCGCGGCGGCCGGCTCTTCCGTAACGTCTTTCCGAGTCTTCCCGCGGAGGCGTCCGGCCCGCTACGCGAAATCGCCGGCAGGGGCGACCGGAACGATCTTTCCTTTGTCCTGGATACGTTGGCCGCCTATGACGGCGCCGAGCCGATTTATCCAATCTGCATGGATATCGTCGACCGGCTCGATGCAGGGGACGATCTGCTCGGACGCGTTTCGCAAGTCCTTGGCGAGCGCGGCGTTCTGGTTGGCGACTATGGATCGGTCGATGCCGATCGCTCCGAGCGGGCTCAACTCGAGGCGTGGCTGGATGATCCGCGCGAGAAGGTAAAGGCCTTTGCGAAAGACGAGCGCCGGCGGCTGGCTCAGTCCATGGCCCAGGAGCAGCGCCGGGCAACGGGCGAGATTGAGCACATGAAGGAAGATTGGGGCGAGCCAGCAGCCAAGGCAAAGCAGGAATAAAAACAGAGCAGCCCACCGCGGATCAGGTCAGCAAATCTAGCTGGCCCCGTCCGCTCGCGACGACGGAAGTCCTACGTTCCTACGATGCGATCCGAGATGCGCGACCTTCCAGCCGGAAGATGGTTGCAGGGATCGGCTATCGTACTTCAGCCCCGGCCAGCTTTTTTCGCGGGTGACTTCTTCGCCATTTTCAACCTGCGCCGGGGAGAAACGGATTCGAGCACACGCTCCCTCGACCGGATTTCGGCTAGGTCGAAGAAATGGCCTCTGGTCCAGTCCTCAAGATAGTCCCTGGCGCGGCGCGCGAGGTGATCGCCGAACTGGACGTGCTTCGCCAATTCGGCATCGACGACATGCAGGACTGCCTTCCAGTCGTTGGGCCGCGACCGCACCAGTTGTTCCAGCAAGCGACCGATGGCGCGAGCCTGCTGCCAGGCGGGCAGCTTCATCGTCCAGACCCCTCGCATCATACCGACCGAAACGCCGATGTGCGAGGGCATGTCGGCGTTTCGACCGCCCATGAACTGGATCGAAGCCTCGAATAACGCGAACGCCCGGGGGTCGTTCAGGACGAGCATATGGAGCAACGTGGGCACGTCGAGCCAAAGATGGTCGTGGCGCATCGCTCCAAGCATGCCTACGGCGATGAGATACTCAGCCTGGGTGATCCGCTTTTCGCGCGCAAATTGGCTCAGAACCACCTGAAGCCACGCGCCGCCTTTGACGCCCTGAGCGGCCGCATATTGGCGCAGGGTTAGATCTTCCGAGAGGATGATGACATCCTCGCTCCGTGCGAGATTGATGGGATCGAAGATCTCTTTCGATCCAAAATTGTCGAAGAGCTTGTCGAGGCGACTATCGAGCGAACCATCGACGGGAAGTATTTCGCACTCGGACTCCAGATCCGTGATGATCGCGTTCACCCAATCCAGCCGTCTCTCGGTGTCCTCGGGGCTGTGGACCTGCCGCCACGCCTGATCGCCCTCGAACCCCATTGTCATAAATTCGCGACCACGATTGCTTTCGACCTTCGCCCGCAGCTCGATCAGCTCGTCCATCGTCGAACGTGCGATGCATAGTCGACCGAAATACTCCTTCGCGATGTGCAAATGCCCCATTTCGCGCAGTTGCCAGACAGTCAGCGTATCCAGCGCCACCCCTTTTCCGCGCGCCTGGCGCACGAACGTCCCCGCCTCCTTGCGCTCATCCTCGGCACCGACACAGGTGCGCAGATTTGTGCCGGTCATCGTCAGATGCTCGGCCAACTGCAGGACAGACCGGTTCGACATCGCCGCGATAGCGGCTAGCGGCACCCGATGAGATGTGTACGTCGAGGAAACGAAATCGTCGTTGTTCTGGAGGTCCCGTACGACGTCGAGGATCGGCTGCACGTCGCCGTCCTTCATCGTCATCTCGAACATCGATCGAGCTGCCGGGAAGCGCGCGGCGTGCGACGCCATGATGTCGTGGAGAAGCCAGATATATTTGTGCTTGAGCGCCCGCACTCGGTAGCGCCGCGGCTTCCCGATCTCCGCACGCATTTCAATGATGTCGTCCACCGATTTTCCAGCGAGCGCCACCGCCAGTGGATGATCGGCCGCGTAACGATCGATGCCCGTTATCTCCTCATCGTCGATGATGCCGGTCACATCCCGCACACCGTCCTGACCTTCGAGATCAAACCAGAAGCCGGTCTGCGCGGGGCCCGCATGACCGATCGGCGCGGGGAGCGCTTCGTCCATGAAGATGAGGGCGGGATAGGCAGAAACGACGCTCTCATCGCGGCGATGGGTTGCCGCCACGCGGTATCCGAGCTTCAGCGCTCTTGCGGTTTCACCGGCGTTTCGATGGCGGTGCGCTAGCCTCATGAGGTCGTCGGGAGAGCCGTCCACGGCATCGTCATCCACGCCTGCGATCAGGTCTCGCGCCGGGGCCTCCCGATTGCCACGCATCAGCGTACTCGACAGCAGGAGTATCGCACGCAGGTCGGTTGGGTTCGCTGAGATTGCCGAGCGCAGGTAACGCTCCGCGGCCTTAAGATCGCCCCTGTTATGTTCAGCGGCGCCCGCCAGCCGAGCAAAACGCGGGTGCGCGATCACCGACGGACCAAGCGATTTGTAGAAGGGCGACGTCCTTGCGTGCGGCGCCGCGTTCGCGAAGGCGTGGGCAAGCCAAGCAAGTGGCTCAGATGGCTGATCCAGCGCGACACACCCGTCTAGCGCCTCGATGATATCGTCCCAAGCCTCCCGAAACAGGGACAGCTGCGCAAACATCACTCGGTCCGAATAGCTCGTCTGCGGCGTGATCAGGGAGCGCGTTTTCCCTGCCATTGCCGCGACCGCCTCGGGCTTCGTCGACCTATAAATGTCTGCCACGGCGATATGGGCAGCAACGCCCAACGGCCAGCGCTCCAGCAGCTGCTCGACGTCCTCATCGAGGTTGGCGCCCGTCTGTCCGGCATGCCGCGCGCGGAAGAGCAGCACATCGAAGAGCTGGCGCGCCGCTGCCGGGAGCGCCTCGCGACGCTCGCTCGTCGCCTCTTCAATCACTTCGGCCCACTTTTGAAGGTTGGACAGCGCTACGAGCAAGGGAAGAACAGAATTGCCGGAGACCGTAACGCTGCGCAGGACTCTCTCAGCCTCGGCAAAATCGTCGCGATCGATCGCCACCCAGGCCGCACTCAGCGCCGCATCCGGGTCCTTGGTTCCTGTCGCCAGAACCTCATCCGCGACACGCTTAGCCTCTTCCAGTTCGCCCAGCGCACGGTAGGCCGTTACGAGATTGTAGCCAACCATGCACCAATTCGGCTCAGCAGCTTGCTCATAGTGCCGGACTTCGTCCCAGTGGCGCTGTAGCAGCCCAGCGCCTTCCCGGAGTTCTAATCGCCGACCTTCCGGAACGGGGCCGAGACGTTCGACGACATCGCCAGAAAGAGCCTCGTCGATCAGCGCATCACCCGCCATCCTGACGGAATTCCCATCGTCAGGAAAGCGCTCGAGCGTTTCGGCGGCCAGAGCCCACCAACTGTCAGGAGCGCCCTTCTGGCGAAGATAGCTAATGCGATGGATGCGGACGCCATGGTCGTCGAGGAGGTCGGCTGGCACGATCGCCATCGGGTCTCGATCGACAGTATCCATTGCCGCAACCTGGAACGCGAGCGCGGCGGCGCCAGCGTTGCCGGGATCTTCGGTCAGTACCTCCTGCGCGAACGCCCACGCCGCGGCCAGATCACCTTTGATGGCAAGCGCGAGGATTCTGTTTGCCCGTGTGCGGGGATCTCTCGGACTGAGCGCAAAGGCCTCTTCAAGAAGAGGCGCAGCGTCAGTCTCATCGCCGAGCTTCATGCGCGTAATGGCGATGTTCACCTTCACGCGGGCCCGGATCGAAGCAGCACTGTTCTCGTCGAGGCTTTTGTCCAGCGCCTCGAGCAGACCCAATGCAGTGCGAGGCTTGCCGGCGTTCAGCATGTCACGATACTGATCAACTTGGGCATCGAGATGTTGATCGAAGGCGCTCCGAGCGGTGTCGATCGGGGCGGTCGTGATCGTGGCGAGGATTACCTCAAGATGCTGATGTGTCTGTTCGTTCTGCGCCCGGATCTCGGCCTGCCCGGAAAGCGTCTCGCCGCCCAACTCGAGCAGTCGCTTGGTTGAGGCGCTATAATCGGGATCGAATGCGGCGAGCGCTTTGGGATCGTCGCGGATCTTCTCTTGAAGCGTGTCCCATCCCCAAATCTGGATATCAACGGTGCGGCCTAGTTTGGTCTGGTCCTGCGCCAACTCGATTGCGAGGAAGTCGTGGGCTGGCTCATCGGTTGCGGTCGTGACGATATAGAATTCGGTCAGCGCCGGCTTGATGCTCATAGCTTGGCCGACCTCATGGCGTATGATCGCTTCAGTCAGCTTCGCGCCGCGGGTGATTAGCTTGCACTGGATACCGACCGGCTGACCTGGGTCGCGGTCCCGTTTGCCGATTAGATCGAGGCCGAACTGCTTCTTGCCACGCGTGCCCAAGAGCTTGACGTTCGGATCGTTGAGCAGCCCCGCGAACAGCGGGATGCAGTTGCTCTCAAACACCTTGTCATCGGTGGGTATGTTGATGATCGTCGAGGATGCCACGCGTCTCTTTTTATCCTGTTCCGATCCGAAACGACCACCGCCGTGGAATCATTTCCCACACAGCTTGTTCCCTGATCGTTCTTTCTGCCGCAGTCCCGTCCGACCCGCAACCTGTTCAGCGTAGGGTTGGAGCGTGCATCGCTGAGGCCTCTAGTCAGCTGGCCGTCGCCGCCCCGTTATCGCGTGACGATTACTCCGATGCAGACGGCGATCACTACCGCATAGGGCAACGCGATGAACGGCGCCCACATCCGGGTAACGATGTACCAAAGCCGTTCGCGGCGATAAACCTCTCCCCACGCCGTGTAGATCTGGAATGGCGCCATCTCTTCCGACTCTTCGCCACGAAACCACGCCTCGAGGGCGATGATCCGATCCGTCAGGCAATATTGAAAGCCCTTCCAGACGCTTTCCAGAACCCAGAGCGTCAAAGCCACCAGCATGGTCGCAAACAGGAGCGCGTGGCTGTCATCCTTGATAGCGACCGCGAGACCCGCGCCAAGCAGTGGCGTGGCTAGCGCCTTCATGGAAAGGGCGCGCTGATCGAATGCCTCATACTGCCCCTGAATCAGAAGATATTCGGCCTTGAGATCGTCGCTCTTGCGCACCTCCCGCTTCCTTGCTCAGGATTTCGAAAAATATAGCCGACGTGCGGTACGCGCATTGCGGTCACCGGGCGTGTAATAGTCCATCGTCCAGTCACGATCGTCTACGAGGAAACGGACCTCAAAGCCTTCCGGCGATGCCCCGGGATGCTGCTCCATCCAGATTCCCACCGCCTGACGAAAGGCATAGTGCGAGTGGAGCCGGAAAAACTCGCCCATGTAGATGTCCGCGACCCGCATGTTGCCGCGGATCACCGTCATATTTTCGTCGTTCGTGTCCGTGCTCGCTTTACTGAAATTGGCCGAGCCCGTGATGACGATCGGATCGTCCGACAGCGGATCAATCAGAGCGAATTTCGTATGGACCCAATGGACATTGACGTCCTTCGTTACCCGATCGAGTTCGCCCAGCCACTGATCGAACCCCGTCAGCGGTATGCGGTTGCCGATCGCGATCACGACATTGGGGAGCGCCTGAAGCGCCCGCACCTTGGCGATCTGCGCCTCCTTGTTGGCGCCGTTCCATTCCTTTTCCATCAGCGCCATTCTGAGCTTGCCGTCTGGGCGCGCGTAGATGTCGGCGAACGACTGGTGCATGCCAAAGGCGAAGGTCATGAAGAGGCCCTTATCAGCCTTGCCGGCGAGATCGGCGTACCATTCAAGCGCACTCAGATCCGGCCTCGGCGAGAAAACCGGAGCAAGCGAATGCGCCGGAAGCGCTGCAGGCGCTGGCGAGCGCGTCACATTGTCGGCCTTGTAGGTCGATGCCCGCGTCGTCAGCGGATCGCCCACCAGGGCCTCATAATAAGCGAGATAGCCCCGCGCCGGATCCGGCCCCTCAATGATATGGACGCAATTGGCGTGACCAAAGATGCCGTTCTCGGTCAGGTTGGTTGAACCGAACAGAAGGGCCACCGGCCCGTTCGCGTCGCTGAGCACTAGGAACTTGTTGTGCATAAGCGTCCCATGGGTGCGCGGCACAGTCAGCGCACCGATGTGGGAAGCGTCGACCGCCAGCCAGTTTTTCTTCTTCGGGCCGGTCGCGTTCTCGATCGAGTCGAACACCACGCTGACATCGGCACCGCGTCCGTGCGCCGCCCCGAGCGCGTCGAGCACGGCCTTCCACTGGAACTCGTAAAACGCTCCCTTCAAACTCCAGTCCGGACCATCGGCACGCTGAATGAACCCGATTATGCTCTCAAGGAGTCCGCGGGACAGCCATTGATACGCGCCTGGTCCCGCCACCGAAGGCGGCTTGTTCTGAAACCGCCGCGCATATTCCTGGGTGGCAGGCGAGCCGCGATTGAAATACACGCTGTGATCCGCCCCCGCCGTGCCTTCGGTGTGGACCTCGACGGTCACCGACGGGCCCTTGGTGAGCGCGCCCGGCTCCCCGTACATCGGCACAATCTCGTAGCTGTAGGGGCGATCGGGCTTCGCCGAGTAATCCGCCCATTGAAATGACTGGAACGGGTGCAGCAGACTCGAAAACTGCTCGCCCGGGGCAGGGTAGGGCTCGACCGCCTTGAAGGTCTTGGTGCCCTTCATCCAGTAGCTTTCCTGCTCGGTCGGGTCGGTCCGCTTCACCGCGAAGCCCCTCAGACCGGCGCGCTTGCTGTCGGATATGGTCCAGCCCAGCAGCACCACATAGGTACCGGCCACCGCGTTCACGGCCAAGTCACCGTTCTTTTTCCGAGCCCGCATGGTCCCACCCCAGAGCAAGCATTGCTTCAGCTCGCAATTACCATGCGCTGAGGATAACTTGGAGTCGGCACTCGCGCCGAAATAAATATATTCGCAGCTTCAGTTCCGACGCTAAGACGTCGATTCGATCGGCCTAGAATAAGCTGGAGTTACCACTGCGAAGCACACCAAAGGAAGCCGCTCGCGTCCCCTCAGTCGGCCAAATCCATGACCAGCCGCGTGGCGAGCGCTTCGCTGACCTGAACAAAGGCGGCCATTGGCTGCGCGTTCACGGCATCCCGTACCGCGTCGTGTGGATGGCCATAATTGTTCGGTCCGGCTGCGGCGAAACCGACTCGCAGATTCGGCATAGCACCGAGCACCTCGTCGCTATGATTATGGGTCGAGCCGTGGTGCGGCGCCATGAAGATGTTCGTGAGCGGCAGATGGCCGCGATAAAAACGCAGGAAGCGTTGGCGCCGGCGCCGCCGGTCGAGATGGGCATCCCCGGTCAGTATCCAGCCGCCGGGTTCCGCACCATGCCATCCTCGGTAATGGGACGAGACGAGGCCGATCGACACGTCGAACTGCTCCGGCTTCCACGGCCCGCAATAGAGCGTCATCGAGATGAGGTTATGGTCGAGCCACAGCGCATCGTAGCAACCCCGGAGCCGGTCCCGGACGGCGTGATCCTTCGCAGCCAGAACGATAGCCTTCGTGTCGAGCGGTGAACCGAACTCGGCTTCGAGCGCCGCCTCGAACGCCGTGATCAGCCTTGCGGGCGGTGTGTGGACGTAAGGGATCAAAACCCAATTCAGCAACGCGCCGGGACTTACCATCTGGATCGCCGCGCCGGGCCGGACCTGTTGCTGCCTTGCACGCCGCTCACTTGTCTCACCGCTTACATTCTCGCTGGCCACTAGGCGCGAACCGATGTCGACCGGCTGGATCGACCACTTGGCGCGGACGTCCCCATCTCGGTCGCCACCAGGCTCGCCAGGCAAGATCGGCCCGTCACCGCCGCCTTCGTCACCATCGCCACCATTGACGAACGTCACCGTCTCAACGCCCCGATCGCCGAACCAGCCGGCCAGGTCACCGGCGGCTTCGACGAACGCGCCGCTCAGTGCCCCGCGCTCGCTGTCTCGTGCGATCGTTATGAGCAGCATCGTCTCGTTGAGGTAAGGAAGGATGACCTCGCGAACCTTCGTCGACGACAGCAACTGGTCGACGCCGCGGACATGGTCGCTGTCGAGATGCGACAGGAACAACAGGTCGACGTCACCACTTTCGGCGACGCCGACAATCTCGCGTGCGAGCGCGTCGCACTGATTGGATCCGCAGTCGTAGACCCAACGCACGGGACGGGAGCCCGCGTTCAGCGCACCGCTGAAAAGCCCCCCCTGACCGACTGGATGCTGCACCATCTTAACTTCCATCAAATCCCCCAACACTGCGCGACAATAACACCACCTTCTCGGATCGGATGGTAGCAACGATGGCCGCGTCACCGATTCCGGAGGTTAATCTACAATGCCCACGAGCAGGCTCGGCCACGCTCTTCCACGTCGGGCATTCTGCCCGAATCCCGTTAACTGACCGGATCACAATACCAGTGGATGCACGGTATGGACGAGGTGATGATCCGGAACGTCGCGCGCGCATAAGCGGCCCGACTGAAGGATTTGCTGGACCAGGGAATGCAGCCCGACATCCGTCTCTTGCGCGAGGAAGCGCTGCTCGCTCAAGGTTCCGTTGTGGAGCTGCCCACGCCCGCGCATATGCGCGCCTAGAAAGGCACGTCGTCGTCGATCTCGCCCCACACGCTAGGCTTCGCCGGTTGCGCCGCTCTAGGCAGCTCCAGGCGGTGCGCGGTGTAGAGGTTCAGGATATGCTCGCGGTCCATGAACATGATCTGGCTTCGCTGCGACGCATTGAGCACGCCCCCCAGCCAGTTTCGCGCCGCTTTGGTGATCTCCCCGCCGGCGACGATAAAGGCATGGTCGACCAGCGCCTTCTTGTTCGTGTCGCTGTCGAACACCTCATGTCCGAGCATCATCAGGACCTGCTGATAGATCTCCGACACGTTCGCATTCGTGCCTTTCGTGGCGCCCGCTGAATCGAGTTTGCCCTTCTTCGCCTGGATGCCGAAATAGATGACGTGCTCGGTCGGCAGCTTGTACCGCATCCACACGTCCTTCCCATATTCAAGCGCCTTGTCCTTGTGGCCGACGCTGGTGATCCGCTGATACCCAAGGTGCCGGAACATCGGCAGCAGCACTTCCTCGATCAGCTCGTCTTCCGAGCAGCGGTCCAGATAGGCGATTAGCAGGCTGCGCCGTTCCGCCTCGACAGGTGTGAGCGGCCGATAGAGATTGACCGGCGAAGACACCGTACGCGTCTCCACATGCCGAATGTAGAACTGCCCGTCCTCGCCGTAATAGCCCTCATAGCCTTCGCGCCCGAGCGGTACATTAAGGGCCGCCAGCGCGAGCGCACGATCGGCGTCGCCATCCTGCGCTTCGCGCTTGTCCATAAGGGTGCGCAGCACGATCGCGAAGCGCTCGGGGAGCTGGTTAGCCGCTGGCTGTGGATCGTTCAGAAGCTCGGCCAGCACTCCCTCTGCCCATGGCACCCGTGACGATCCGTCATGGGCGAAGTCCATCTCGCATTCTTCGAAGAAGCGCGTGATGTAGTAGCTGCTCCTGTACTGGAACCATTGGTGGTCCTTGTTCCCCACCACCATCTCGGCAATCGGTCTCAGATTTCGCGCCTTGAACTGCATGACGCCAGTCTAAAGATTTGCACCCGTTTGCCAATCACAGGACAGCGCAGTCCGGCGAGACCATCATCGCGGCGTAAGGGATATACCCGGCGGATGAGGCCGGCCGGCCCCCTTTGCGGATGCGGACAGTCTGCATCTTCTCTCCGATTTGGTCGAGCAGTTCGAGGGCCGATGGGGCCGCCCAGACAGCAAGGCAGGGGGCGGATGCCCGCGAGCGGGCACCGGGCTCTATCTCCGCTGCGCTCCGACCAAGCCCCTGCGGGTCTTGGCCGCTGACGCGGTTACGATCCCTTCCGCAGGGGCGCGGGGCAGGGAAGGCGTTCCTTCCTGGGGCGTAAGACCATGCGGCACGACCATCGCAATGCAGGCTTCGCCTAAGGAATCGCGCTGACGCGCGATGCGGATCGTGGAGCCAGCGGACATGCCATCGCCCCCTTCGCCGCCTTCGCAGGATCCGCGCGTTGCAGAACCGGTTTCGGACACAACGAGTTGCGTCGGGGCAAAGCTACGCTAGGCAAAAAGGGGCCGGCGATGTTTGTCCGTTTTCAACGGAAGCGCCGGCCCCTTTTTGCCAAGCTCCGCTAAGCCCCTCCCGTGCCTGTTGTGTCCAAGAGCCCGGTCCTGCGCCTTCGGACCTGCGAAGGCGGCTCCGGGTGCGATGACATGTCGGCCGGCCCACGCTCCCTTTTCCATACAAGCAGAACCGTCCGCTGACGCGGCCGGTGCGTCTTCGTGTCTGCTGGCCGCTTCGCGGCTGTTTTTTGCTCAGGCTCACCAGGTACGATGAAAATCTGTCAAGAAATCAATGCGATGGAAGGAATGGAGGGGAGGGAGTAGGTTTCAGTTGTGGCCGGGAAAGAGAAGCGGACCACAGGACAGAGAAAGGATGAAGTCATGAAGATCGGTAATTTCAAATTCGACGAACGCGCCAGCGACATCATCGGTAAGATTGCTACCCGCGAGATGCGCTTTCCTTACCTCATCATGCGCCGCGTCGAGGATCGCCAGTCCGACAGCGCCCCCGTCTACGAGATTTACGAGACGAACCGGGCGGGCGACGAAATCCAGATCGGCGTCGTCTGGGAACGCAAGATGCGCTCCAATGACGAGGTTTTCCTGTCCGGCATGATCGACGATCCGAGCTTCCGCGAACCGCTGCCCATCGCCCTTTTCGGTGACGAGACCAACGGCTTTGACGTCCAGTGGCGGCGCGAACGGGAGCGCGAGACGCAGGGCGGCGGCTTCGGCGGGCGTTCGAGCGGCGGGCGCGCGGGCGGCGGGTTCGGGGGACGGACGGGCGGCGGCTTCTCCGGCGGCAGCACGGCAGGACCGGACGGCGGTTATACCGGCGGCGGGCGCAGCCTTGACGATGAGGTGCCCTTCTAAGCCAGCCATGGCGGGCCGGGGGAGCGCTGGAACGCTTCCCCGGTCCTGAACCGTCATCCCGTCCCAAGGAGTGCATCCCATGAGCAAGCCAACGGCCTTGCGCAGCGTTAGCAGCTTAGCCGACCTGCCGGAACTCTATGCCGAACTCACCGCCACGCCCGATTTCGTGGCATCCTTCGGCGATCCTATCCCGCTGTCCATCATGGAGCCGGGCGACGAGCCCGCCGAACATGCCATGCCCGATCCAGTCGCGGCGCAGGCGGAATGCGGCGGCATTGTCGCCGCCATTTTCGACCTGCTCTGCGATACGCGGCTGGACCCGCTCGCGCCAGAATTGGCGTGGGGTTTCGTCAACAGCTTCCACTTTGTCGCGAACCGGCTGGAAGGCCGCGAGGATCGGCTTGCCGATACCTTGCGCGCCATGGCGCGAAGGCTGGAGCCGGGCGAGGTGTTCAACAAGGAGCTTGAGGACACCCAGCTTGAATGCCAGTCAGTTGCCGAACAGCGCGCCGCAATGGAAGCGATGCGCGACTATGCGGCGGCGATGTATCGCGCTTATGCCGGTCGCCCATGGTCGCCTGCCAAAGGGTCGCGCGCATCCCATGTCACCACCGCCAGCCAGATTTCGGCGCTCGACTTTTTGCGGGCACGATCCGAACGGCGGCGCGATCGCTACGACCCGCAAGGCCCCGTCGTCGTCGTGTCCGGTCCGCAGGACTGGCACGATTGGCGCATCATATGGGGCCGACTCGACCAGATCAGGACGCGCATTCCGAACATGGTGCTTGTAACCACCGGGCAGCGCCTTGGCGTGGATGCAGCCGCCGCCGCATGGGCCGCGCAACGGGGTGTCGTGTGCATCGCGTTCGGCCTCTATGGGCGGGGCAACGGCAAAGCCTTCCGGCGCAATCGCAACATTGCCGAGCTTATGCCGGTGGAAGCGCTCTTATGCGAAGGCTCGGGCATCCAGTCGAGCCTCTATGACCTGTTCAACCCGCAGCAGGGGCACCGCGTCCCCACCCATGTTTTCATGCGGGCCGATCAGGAACCCGCCGTGCCGATCAAGAAGAAGCGCCGCGTCATAGCGGCCTGACGGGCAAGGCACCAAAAGAGAGGCCGGGGCGGGCAACCGCTCCCGGCCCCTTATCGTGGCTTTGGCACGAGCGGGGGAAACCCGAACGGTTTCCCCCACGTCGCTCCTTTGCCGGGCGTGCCGCCCGTCAACGTCGCTCCCCTTTCCGCTAAGGATGCACGGTCTTTGAGGCGTCCTCAGCGCCAGAGTTGGTGGCGGACGCGCGCTTGCGGGGCGATCCGGCGGGCGTTTCTCCCTGAACAGCGGGCGCAGCCAACCCCTTGAGCGCGGCAATTGCAGCCCCACCGCCGACCCGGATTGCCTGACCCAACACATCGCGAAACTCGCGCTCGCTCAGGCGTTCGACCGGCAATTCCGTCACCAGCTTTCCATAATGCGCGCGCAATCCCCGCCGCACCGTCTCGGCTTCCCGAGCGAGACTATGTTGATCGGCCTCGATCTTCGCGAGCCGCTCACGTTCCGTCATCTTGGGCATTCTCTGAACTCCTTCGAAAAAGGAGGTCTGCCCGCCGCAAACGATTATCCGTCAGGGCGCTTCCGCTTGCAATGCTTGCCCGTCATCGGCGCGAAGAAATCCGCGCGAGGTTCCCGGCTGGGGAGACCCGCCGCGACCGGAGTCGGGCAGGCGCAGCGGGCAAGCGCGCTGCGGAGGAGGGACGCACGCCGGAGGCGGTTGTAATGCACCCCACGCACGGGTGCTTCGGGCGCGAATCGCCCGGATTTCTGCGGCTTTCCGCCGGCACGGAGCGGCTGTCGGTTTGGCACTGATCGTCTGCCACCGGCAGCCAGAACCTGCCGCGTCCCGATCTAAGCATTTGATCTGCCTTGGCACTATGTGGCTGCCACCGGCAGTTATGATAAATTGTTGAGATCGCGGCGTAATTCGACTATAAAGGTAATGCTTCACCACGTTGCTGGCGTGTCGGACAAGGAGTCCGCCGCTTGGCACGCATCACGATCCGCATAGACGATGACCTCTATGCGCGCCTGTCCGTACAGGCGCGCAATGCTGGTGTCGGCGCCGCGACCTATTGTCGCGACATCCTCGAACGCTTCGAAGGCAGCGATCCTTCGGGCTATCACGCGCGCTTCGACGAGCTTCATGCTACGGCCATTCAGGCCTTCGCGATCCTCGCGACGTCGGTGGGTGAGCGCTCTCCCGACATCCTCCAGAAGGGGCTCGGCGAGGCCCGTCGACTCCTCCGGGAAAGGGGGCTGCTCGATCCCGAGCAGGACCGGCCATGAGCATCTTTCGCCACGACACGCTTGGCTCCTGGACGAGGGGCGGCCAGGCCATCGTCCATAACGTCCGCATGACCACTCAGGTCTTCTACCAGACCTTCCTTGCGGCACTCGTGATCTGGATCGGCGGTACCGTCTGGTACGCGCTCGAAAAGTCGTCGGAGTACGAGCGCTTCGTGATGCTCAAGGTCACGCAGGCCTATTTCATGGGCGATACGCTGCCAGGCAATGCGACCCCGATCCTCTTCAAGAGCCCGGCCGGCAAGCAATACTGGACCACCCCCAAAGGGCTCGTCAGTTCCGGCGTCGCGCACAGAACGCTTGCCGCATTTGAAACCTACCTGCTCCACGGGGCGCTGCTCGCCGGTCTGTTCGCCCTCGCCATGCTGGGGTGGGCCTGGTTCTATTTCACCCGCACGGGGAGGGGGCTCGGCTCCAATCAGTTCCTGCGCGGCGCGCGGTTCGGCACCGTGCGGCAGGTCCGGCGGGCTCTCTGGCGCTATGCGAAGGGCAGCTTCGATATCGGCGGGGTCAATGTTCCCGACGCCTTCGAGCCAGAACATATCCTGATCTGCGGCGCCCCCGGCACCGGCAAGACCAACATCATCGTCAAGATGCTCGACGGCATCCGCAAGCGGAAGCGCCGCGCTATCGTCTATGACACGGCGGGGACCTTCGTAGAAAAGTTCTACCGGCCGGGGATCGACGTGCTCCTCAACCCGCTCGACGCCCGGGCGGACTGCTGGTCGCCCTGGGTCGATGTGCCCAGGGACTATCACTACGATCAGATCGCCGAGTCGACGATCCCCGACAAGGCCGGCGATCCCTTCTGGGCGAAGGCCGCACGTGGTACGCTCGTGGCCGTCATGCGGAAGCTCGCGCGACAGGAACGTACCCTGGTGTCGATCCTGCTCGACACACTGCTACGCTCCAAGCTGAAGGACCTCGCCGCCTTTGCCGCCGGCACCGATGCGGCGGCGTTCATCTCTACCGAGGGCGAGCGTACCAGTGCCGGCATCCAGGCCGAGCTCGCCTCGGTGATGCGCAGCTTCTCCTATCTCGACGACACCGCCGACGGCTTCTCGATCCGCGACTGGGTCGCCAACGAAAAGGACGACAGCTGGCTCTTCGTCACCGTGAAGGCGGATCAGCTTCCCTCACTGCGGCCCTTGATCACGGTGTGGCTCGACATCGCGATCAGCGCGATCATGAGTATGACACCCGATCGCAACCGGCGCCTCTATTGCGTCATCGATGAACTGCCGACGCTCCAGAAGCTTCCCTCGCTCGGCGACTTCCTCGCCCGCGCTCGGAAATATGGCGGCTGCGGGATCCTCGGCTTCCAGAGCTACCCGCAGCTCGAAGCCACCTACGGCATCCAGGATGCCGCGGCGATCACCGGCTACTGCTCAACTTGGGTGGCGCTACGCGCCAACGACACCCCCACCGCGAAGCATGTCAGCGAGAATCTCGGTCAGGTCGAACAGGTCGAAGCCAATGAGGGCATGTCCTACGGCGTGAACGACATGCGCGACGGTGTGAACCTCTCGCGCATGCAGGTCACCCGGCCGCTTGTGATGCACACCGAGGTCACCAACCTGCCGAACCTCATGGGTTACCTGCGGTTCGGCCGCAGCCTGCCCGTGGTCCGGTTCGAGGACAGCTACAACAAAGTAGCTTCCGTCGCCGAGGCGTTCGAGGAACGCGAGACCGCACCGGTGCGGATGGCCGTGCCGGAGCCTGCGGTGTCCCCCGTGGCGGCAACGTCGCCACCACCGGCCGCGCCGAAGGCGTCTTCCGCGAAGCGACATCGCGCGGCCCAACCTGGTCCCAGCGCCGAATTGCCGCTTGTTGCGCCTGAAGAAGCGGTGGATCCGGAAATACCGCCGGCGAACGAACAGCCAGCGCCCCCTTCACCCAAGGCCGTGGAGGAAGGGGAAGCGAGAAACCCGCCCCCTCCGCTCGAACTGTTCGGCAAGCCGGCCGGCTTTCGTCTCAGCCAGCACGGCCGTCATGACGGCGCCCGCAATGCAGCGAGGCCGGCATGATCAACCCGATCCGGCTCAAGGGTAAACCCGCCAACATCGCGCGATATTATACGGTCGGCGATTACTACACCAAAGGCGCCGAGGAGCAGTCCCAATGGGGAGGGAAGATTGCCGGCGAACTCGGTCTTGAGGGCGAGGTCGATCCTGCCATTTTCAAGGAATTGCTTGCCGGCAGGGTCGGCGACCAACAGCTTGGCCGTCGCCGGAAAGATGGTGAGATCCAGCATCATCCGGGTTGGGACTTCGCCGTCAACGCGCCCAAATCAGTATCGATCATGGCCCTCGTGGCCGACGATGAGCGCATCATCGACGCGCATGAGAAGGCCGTCACGGCGGCGCTTTCCTATCTGGAAGAACATGCGCTCATGCGCCTTCGCGTGGATGGCGAAGTTACCGAGAGGACGACTGGGCGTCTGATCTGGGCGCGCTTCACCGAGCACGCATCCCGCGAACTCGATCCGCACCTTCATACGCATGTCGTCGTCATGAACATCACCGATGAGCGGGATGGCGCGAGGAAGGTCAGCCTCGAAACCCGGGCCATGTTCGCCGAGCAGATGACCGCGGGGCAGGTCTATCGGAATGAACTGGCCCACCTCCTACGGGAGCGGGGCTACGCCGTCGATTTCGATCCGCGACGCGGCCTGTTCGAGATCCGGGGCGTGCCCAAGGATTTGATCGTCGATATGTCCCAACGGGCCGAGCAGATCGACGCCCACGCGAAAGAGCATGGTCTGGACGGGCAGGCGGGACGTCAGAAATCCTTCTATGCCACTCGTGGCCCCAAGCAGAAAGTGTCGCTCGAAGGGCTTCACGAGCGGTGGAACGGACGCCTGGGTCAACATGCGGAGGCGGTGCGCGCAACCCGGGCCGACGCCGAGAAGTCCGGAGAGCGCCAGATCATGGCCGATGCCCCGACAGCCGCGCGAGCGATGCTGTTCGGTATCCGGCAATCGGAAGGCAAGGAGGCAGTCAACAATCTCGGTCGGCTGCTGCAGACCGCGCTGGCTTCCTACGTCGGCGAGGTCCGCCTCGCTGACGTGCGTCCCGTCGTTGAGGAGCATCAAGCTCGCGAAAAGCTGCTCGCCACGCGCGAACGGACGGGCGACGAGATCCACACCCGAGGCCGGACAACCCGCAAGACCGCCCGCCTAGAAATAGCGCTTTCCGATCAGCTGGCGCTTGCGCTGAACGACGCTCGGCCGTTGGCGTCAATCGAGGCGTTGCGCGACGCCGGGATCAGCCGCGATCTCAAACCCGAGCAGAGGACGGCGCTCCTTCATCTCGGCACATCCGACCACCGCGTCGTCGCGGTGCATGGCGTAGCCGGATCGGGCAAGTCCACGATCATCGGTGCGTTACGGGAGGCGGTGGGCGATGGGGCGACGCTCATCGCCCTTGCTCCCACCTCCTCCGCCGCCAGCGAACTCGGGCAAAAGGCCAATATCGAATCGCGCACCGTAGCGAGCCTGCTTGCCACCGGCGGAGCAAAGCTCGACGACAGCCATGTGCTGGTGGTCGATGAGGCGGGCCAGCTTGGCAACCGTCAAGCGATCCGCCTGCTCGAAATCAGCCGCGCCACGGGAGCGCGTCTGATCCTGCTCGGTGACACCCGGCAGTCGGGTGCGATCGAGCAGGGCAAGCCCTTCTGGTTGATGATGCGGCTCGGCATGCCGAAGGCCGAGCTCAAGGATCCCGTCCGTCAGGAGAATGACGGGATAATGCAGGCGGTCCGGTTGGCCCGGCTCCAGAATTATGACGGATCGCTCAAGGCACTCGAGTCGGTCACAAGCGGCTCGAGCAGCGAGGACCTTGCCAAAGCTCTGGTTGCCGACTGGACAAGGCTGAGCCCGGAGCAACGGGCAAAGACGAATATCCTCGTCCTCGAAAACGCAACCCGTCTCATCGTCAACACCAGGATTCGCGAAGCCTTGAAGACGGAGGGAGCGCTGGCGGCCGAGGAAGCTCGGCTGTCGATCCTCTCGCCATCGGGCATGACGGACCAGGAGAAACATTTCGCGCGCTTCTACTCCCGCGGTCAGGTCGTCGTGTTCTCTCGCGACAATGTCGGCCTCGGGGTTGCTCGCGATGCCGAATACAAGGTGATCGGGGTCGGGCGCGATGCGCGCGGACGTCAGACGGTTAATCTCGTCGATGAGCACGGCAGAACCATCCAGTGGGATCCCCGGCTGGGACGTGCCTCCCAGATCAATGTTTTCCGGGAGGAAGATCGCCAGCTCGCTGCCGGCGACCGCATCCAGTGGCGCTTGGTCAACAAGGAACTGGAACTCAAGAACGCCGAGCGCGGCACCGTCGAGGGCCTGGCTGGATCGATTGCCACGATCAGGTGGGATCGAGGCGGCCGGGTCCAAGAGATCGATCTTTCCCGCCAGCGGAACTGGGATCATGGCTACGGCGAGACAGTCTACTCGGCGCAGTCGAAGACCTACGATCGGGTCTATGTCCTGGCGCCGGTCAACTCCCCGCTGGTGACGGGACAGAATTACTACACTGCGATCACCCGCGCCCGCTTCGGCGCTCGGCTATGGACCGAGGACCGGGAGCGACTGGTCGATCGACTGCGGACCCGCTCCGGCGAGAAAACATCCTCGCTGCAGGGATTGGGCCGGATCGACCGGGACAGCGTGAAGGGACGGACCGACCAACATGGGGAGCGCTGGGACCGGCTTCGAGATGAGCAACGCGCTGATAGAGAGGCGCGAAAGAATCGCATTCGGGCTGAACAGGCGGAGAGGTCAGCACCTCCCAGGGACAGCCTTGCGGCATATTTTGCCGACCGGGCACAGGCTGCCGCGAGGTCGCTAGACCAGTGGCTTTCCAGCCTTCTTGAACGCGCCCGGGGTAGCGTCGATCGAGCGGGAGACAGCCAAGCTCCGGCTCCATCAACACCGCAGGCGGAACAAGACCGTTCGCGCGGACACGAGCATGGAGGCGGTCATGACCGCTAGTCGCAGGCGATTCGCGTCGCTGGTCCTGCTGGCGATCCTCATTCTGCCATTCCAGCCGGCCAGGGCGGCGAGGAGATCGCTCTCTGAGCACGACGCTCGTCTCGGCGCATGTATCCGAGAGGCCGCCGGAGGGCGTGCCTGGCTCGAAAAGACCCTGTGGGGGCTGCGCGATCAGGAGGGTGGCTGGATCGGTGCGGAAGTGCCGAACGGCAACGGTAGCCACGATCTCGGACCGCTCCAGGTGAACAGCTTCTGGGTGCCGAAGCTTTCGAAATTGACGGGACGCACTCCAGGCCAGGTGCGCGGCTGGCTCATCAGCGACCCTTGTTTCAACGTACAGGCGGCTCGCTGGATTTTCCTTTCCGGGCTTCATGCGACCGGCGATTACTGGAAGGCGGTCGGCGTCTACCACAGCCCGACAGCTTCCCGGCAACGGCGCTACACGGCCAGCGTAATCGGACACCTAAAGCGGCGATACGGCCCCTCGTGGACATCTCGCAATGTCAGCGACTCGCATACAGACGGGCGGCGCTAAGCGATGAGGCGCAAGCGGAGAACAGTCGCACCCGCTGGGGTCGCGGTGGCTCGACCCATCAATGCACGCGGGAATCCCGATGAGCCGGTCCCAAACGAGATGACGCATGCGGATCTGGCGTCACATGAGAAGCCATGTGTCATTCAATCGGAAAGACTGCCGATATCGGGCGAGCAAACGCCAGCGACGCATCCCATAATCGCGCCCGTCGTCGGACGCGCCGTCGCTCTGGCGTCGAAGCGTCAGCCGGAGCCCGCACCCGCTGTGGAAGCGCCGCTGGAGACGGGTACCTTCGTTGCACGCAGATCCCAATTCTCCGATGGCCTGGTTGAGGAAGCAAAACGGTATTTTTCCGCGAGACAGGGCGAGCCCGTGAGTGATGATCTGGCCAGGAACTATCTAGGTAGCTTGGTCGATTTCGTGCTTCTTTTCAAAGAATAGGCAAAAACTCAAATGAAACAGCGCGGGCCATCAAGTCGCACCTGAGCATACCCCAAGTGAGATACATTTCGAACTTTAACAACCCAAGTCAGACGCATATCGAACTTTCGCGCGACACTTCCGAAATGGAGGGGAGGTGGTTAGGGTTGAGTTGGAAGGAGTAAGAAGATGGCCCAACCCAGAAACAAATCTGCTGCTCGTAGCCGGGGGGCGCCAGCTCCGGTAACGCATCAGATACGAGCGGTCATGTACGCCCGCGTATCCACCGCGGAGCAAGAGAAGGAGGGATTCTCGATCCCCGCCCAACAGAAGCTGATGCGAGAATATGCATCGCAGAACGGAATCGGGATTGCGGCCGAGTTTGTCGACATTGAAACGGCCAAACGGTCCGGCCGCCCCGGCTTCGAGGAAATGCTTCGTTACATGAAGAAGCATGCAAGCGTGAGAACGATCCTCGTTGAGAAAACTGATAGGCTTTATCGCAATCTCAAGGATTGGGTGACGGTCGATGGGTTGGACCTGGAGGTCCACTTCGTAAAAGAAAACGTCGTGTTGTCGCGTGATTCCCGGTCCTCTGAGAAATTCATGCACGGCATCAAGGTTCTGATGGCCAAGAATTACATCGACAATCTGTCAGAGGAAACTCGAAAGGGCATGCTCGAGAAGGCTGAGCAAGGGATTTGGCCTTCATTCGCGCCGCTCGGCTACACGAATATCGTAGGTGCCCATGGCAAACGGGTCATCGCCATCGATCCGGAGACAGGCCCCCTCGTCACACGTCTGTTCGAGTGGTTCGAAAGCGGGGAATATTCTCTCAAGGAGCTCACCCGCAAAGCTCGTATCGCTGGTCTGCGTTACCGCAGGACAGGCAAACCGATTGGCTCCAGCTCCGTCCATCGGATATTGCGGAGCCGAATTTACACAGGATCCTTCGAGTGGCTCGGGAAGCTGTATGAGGGGTCGCACACACCTCTAACGACGTTCGCGACCTGGATGAACGTGCAGGAAATCCTGGACGGGCGGAGCATCTCGAACGTTCATGGGAATCGTCACGAGTTCGCTTACACCGGTTTGATGACGTGCGGTCATTGCGGGTGTGCGATGACGGCTGAAATCAAGAAAGGCAGGTACATCTACTATCACTGCTCCAAGTTCAAAGCGCGGTGCCCGGAGCCCTACGTTCGAGAAGAAGCGCTGGATCTGATGTTCGCCGCGCAGCTCAGGAAACTTAGATTGGACGACGAAGTGTTTCGGATGATCGGGCAGGCGATTCGCGAGAGCCGAGCGAACGAGATCCGCGAACGCGACGAACGGGTGGCAAAGATCCGAGCGGAAGCCGATCGCCTCCAACACCGGCTCGACACCCTCTACCTGGACAAAATCGAGGGGCGGGTGACAAGCGAATTTCACGATCGCGTCGCGTCAACGTGGAGAGAAGAGCGAGACAGGTGTGTCCGCGACCTCGAGAGCCTCTCTTTCGCAGAAGATGACGTGATCGATGACGGTGTCGCACTCGTCGACTTCGCCCGCACGGCGCATCACCGCTTTGAAACGCTGCCTCTTTCCAGCAAGCGCAGGGCCCTGAATCTTGTGCTATCGAACTGCTCATTTGCAGGTGGTGAGCTTGCCACAACCTTTCGGAAGCCATTCGATTTGTTGCAGAAAATCGCTTCGCCCGGTGGGGGCGATATTCCCCCTGAAGGGGGGTCTGCACCCCAAAGTGTGAGAATGGCTCCCTGAGTAGGATTCGAACCTACGGCCGCTCGATTAACAGTCGAGAGCTCTACCGCTGAGCTATCAGGGAACAGGCCCGGCGTGGCCGGGACAAGGCGGTGTTCTGCCATACAGCAGAAGAAGATGGCTCCCTGAGTAGGATTCGAACCTACGGCCGCTCGATTAACAGTCGAGAGCTCTACCGCTGAGCTATCAGGGAGCAGTCCCGGTTGCCCAGGACAGGTGCGCGCTAATAGCACTCATTTCGTGCATGGCAACCCGCCGCCGGGCAAATTTTTCCACAGCGCGCGCTGTGCGATCAGCTCATGAACTGTTCGGCAAAGATGCGTTCGTCCAGGCTGCGGCCGCGATCGAACAGCAGGGTGAGCTGATGCTCGCGCCAGGCGCTTACGCGCACTTCGCTGATATCGCGCACCTCTTTCTGGTCAGCCACGACAAGCACCGGCCGCTTGACCGATTCGAGCACGCGAAACACGATTTCGGCGGTATCGGGCAAAATCGCCCCGCGCCAGCGTCGGGGGCGGAACGGGCTGATCGGGGTGAGCGCCAGGATATTGGCGCCCAGCGGCAGGATCGGGCCATTGGCGGACAGGTTATAGGCGGTGGAGCCGGCCGGCGTTGCCACCAGCACGCCATCGCACGACAGTTCGGGAATGCGGGTCTTACCGTTGACCACCACTTCCAGCTTGGCGGTCTGGCGGGTTTCGCGCAGCAGCGACACTTCGTTGATGGCATAGCAGCTTTGCGTTTCGCCGCTGGCGGTGGTCGCGTCCATACGCAGCGGGCTGATCGCCACGGGACGGGCGCGAGCGATGCGTTCTTCCAGCGTGCGGCTGCTCTTGTGCTTGTTCATTAGAAAGCCAACGGTGCCCAGGTTCAGGCCATAGGCGGGCAGCACGCGATCGAAATCGAGCATGTAGTGCAGCACCTGCAGCATGTAGCCATCGCCGCCCAGCACGACGACCGCCTCTGCCTCGGCGAACGGCACCCAATCGCGGCTTTTCTTGAGCACGGCTGCTTCTGCCTGCGCCCGATCGGTGGGAGACGCCAGCAGCGCGAGCTTTTCATATGTGGCACTGTTTGCCGAACCGATCGCAGCCATTGTCATCTGTTCCCGGCCGCAGGAATCGCGGCGCATGTCGCTTTCGCCGCGGTGGCGCGGCAAAGCTGGGGGCGTGATATGGGGCGCCCCATAATGGCGCAACGCGAAAATGTCCCAGGTGTGCCCGGGGGCAGACAGCCGGCGCGCGGCTCTGCTAGGGCGAGGGGAAGATGACCATGCCTGCCAGCCCTGATTTGCCGCCCGTTCTGCCTGCTATCGCCCCTCCCCCGGGGCAGGACGGCTTGATGCAGGACGGCTTAACCGGGCTGGCAACGGCCGCGCAGGCGCGCGACTGGCTTGATCGGGCGGGCGCGCAGGGATCGGTGCAGGCCATGCTGATCGGCCTCAACCGGTTCCAAGCGGTGAACCTGGCCTTCGGCCATGGCGGCGGCGATCGCGTTCTGGCCGAAGTGGCGCGGCGCATTGCCCATTTCGCCGCCGAGGAACTGGCGCCGGGCGAGGGCAGCGATGAGCCGCCGCTGGTGGCGCGGGTTTCGGGCGGGGAATTTCTCGTTGCTTCAGCCAGCCGCCTCAGCCGCGAACGCTGGCAGGTTCTCGCCCAGGGGTTGGGGCGCAGCATTGCCCGGCCGCTGGCGCTGGGCGGCGATGCTGTGCGGTTGCTGCCGCGCATCGCGTTGCTGCGCGGCCAGGCGCTGGAAGGTGGCAGCGCGCTGCTCGATCGGCTGGACCAGGCCCTGGCGCAACTCATGGTGGGCGGGGCGCGGCGCCTGGCCTGGGCCGATGGCCGCCACCGCGCGCGCGGGCGCAGTGTCGCCCGGCTTGAGGCGGACCTGATCGGCGCGCTGCACCGGCAAGAGATCGCCGTGCTCTATCAGCCGCAGTTTCGCGTGGGCGATGGCATGCTGGCCGGGGCCGAGGCGCTGGCGCGGTGGGAGCATCCTGGCCTCGGGCGGATCGGCGCGGAAACGCTGTTTGCCGTGGCCGAGCGGGCCGACCAGATGGCGCCGCTATCGCATGCGATTGCCGGGGCAGCCTTGGCCGGGGCCCATGCCTGGCCAGCGCCACTGCGCCTGTCGCTGAACGTGACGGCTGAGGATTTTGCCTTGCCTGATTTTGCGCCGGCCCTGCTGGCACGGGCGGACGATGCCGGCTTTGCCCCCGAACGGCTGACGATCGAGATTACCGAGCAGACCCTGATTGCCGATTTCGATGCCTGTGCGGCGGCGCTGCGCACGCTGGCGGCACGCGGCGTGGCGGTGGCGCTCGATGATTTCGGCACCGGCTTTTCCAACTTCCGCACGCTCAAGGCGCTGCCGCTCGATACGCTCAAGCTCGATCGCTCGTTGGTGCGCGATGTGGCGCATGATGGCCGCGATCGCGCGATCCTGGCCGCGATGGTGGCCATGGCCCGGGCGCTGTCACTCAGCGTCGTGGCCGAAGGAGTGGAAAACGATGCGCAGCTGGCCGTGCTGGCGCAAGAGGGTGTCGACCTGTTCCAGGGCTTCCTGCGGGCCGGGCCGCTGGATGGCGCGGCCATGGCGCGCCTGGCGTCCGGGGCGCCGTAACAGCGCCCCGGCACAACCGATCAGAAGCGCGTGACGAGCGCGGCAACGACCTGGTGGCGACGCACCGAAATGCCGGTGTTCTGGCCTTCGATGTAGGTGTGGCCATAGTCGGAATAGCGATATTCAACGCGGGCCACGATCGGCTGGCTCACGGCCACTTCCACGCCGCCGCCCAGACGGAAACCGCCGTTGTTGAAGCCATAGCCGGTGTTGCCATAGTCAAGGTGCAGGCGGGCGTTGGTGTAGCCGCCCTTGGCATAGACCGAAACCTGCGGGTTGACGGCATAGGCCGCACGCACGCCGGCGTAGAGGTCACGGCCGGCCTTGAGCGCCACGGTGCCATCGCTTTCCTTGACGGTCGAACCATCGGCTTCCAGTTCAACGCCCACGCTGCCCTGGCCCATGGCATAGTCATAGCCGGCGACGACGCCATAGACGAAGCCGTCCTTGCTGCCCTTGTCGCCCTGAACGGCCAGGGTCACGTGATCGTAACCACCAACAACGCCAACGGTGAAGCCGCTGTGATTGGCAACTTCCTGAGCCATCGCGGGAGCGGCGCAAGCAAAAGCAGCCGTGGCGGCGCCAAGGGCAAAGATCTTCTTCATTGTGGTATCGTCCTGCAATGTGATTTTTTGGTGCTGACAACATCACCGGGATGTGATCGCCCCGTGCCGATAGTTTTTGTCTGGCAGGATGGTCAACGCATGGTCATGATATGCAGGGATTTGTAACACTATGTGTGGCATAAAAGCCGCATGAACACGATTGCCGCCGGGTTTGCTGGCTCGGTGGTCGGAAAATCTGCATTTTTCTCGCGCCGCTGCGGTCTCGGCAGCGGACGCGGAAATCAACGCGGTCGTCAACGCTATCAGGCAGCTTTCTTTGCCGCCCGCCGCGCGATGGTGGAAAGCCCCTTGGTCAGTTGCACCAGGCCGTTCAACCGCCCTTGCGCATCGCCCCAGGCGCGCTGGATCACCAGTTTGTTGTCAGGGCGCAGCTTGGCCGTGCCCTTGAGCCGCTCGACATAGGCGATCAGGCCCATGGGATCGGGGAAATCGTCGTTGTGGAACGAGACGAGCACGCCCTTTGGCCCCACGTCGATCTTGGCGATGCGCGCCTCGATCGCCTGGCGCTTGACCTCGATCAGCTTCAAGAGGTTCTGTGTGGGCGGGGGCAGCGGGCCGAAACGGTCGATCATTTCGGCGGCCAGTGCTTCGACGGCATCGGCGCCTTCGGCATCGTTCATGCGGCGATAGAGCGCCATGCGCACGGCCAGATCGGGCACGTATTCTTCCGGGATCATGATCGGCGCATCGAGCGTGATCTGCGGGCTGAGCGCATCGCGTTCGCGCGCCATGCCGATATCGCCGGCCTTGGCCGCCAGGATCGCATCTTCCAGCATCGACTGGTAAAGCTCGAAGCCCACTTCCTTGATGTGGCCGGATTGTTCGTCACCCAGCAGGTTGCCGGCGCCGCGCAGGTCGAGATCGTGGCTGGCCAGCTGGAACCCGGCGCCCAGCGAATCCAGATCGCCCAGCACTTTCAGGCGCTTTTCTGCCACTTCCGACAGGGCCTGGTCTTCGGGATAGGTGAGATAGGCATAGGCGCGCAGCTTGCCGCGGCCGACGCGGCCACGCAGCTGATAGAGCTGCGCCAGGCCAAAGCGATCGGCGCGGTGCAGCACGATGGTATTGGCACTGGGAATGTCGATGCCGCTTTCGATGATCGTGGTCGAGAGCAGCACTTCGTACTTCTTTTCGTAGAAGGCGCTCATGCGGTCTTCCACCTCGGTCGGGCTCATCTGCCCATGCGCGGTGACAAAGCGGATTTCCGGCACGTTGAGGCGCAGCCAGTCTTCCACTTCGGCCATGTCGGCAATGCGCGGCACGACGATGAAGCTCTGCCCGCCGCGCTGGTGTTCGCGCATCAAGGCTTCGCGCATGGTCACGTCGTCCCATGGCATCACATACGTGCGCACTGCCAGGCGATCGACCGGCGGGGTCTGGATGGTGGACAATTCGCGCAGGCCCGACATGGCCATCTGCAAGGTCCGCGGGATCGGCGTGGCGGTGAGCGTGAGGACGTGAACGTCGGTCTTGAGCTCCTTGAGCTTTTCCTTGTGCGTCACGCCAAAGCGCTGTTCCTCGTCGACGATGACCAGGCCCAGGCGCTTGAATTCCACCGACTTGGACAAAAGCGCGTGGGTGCCCACGACGATATCGACCGTGCCGGCGGTGAGCCCAGCGCGGGTTTCGGCCGCTTCCTTGGCCGGCACCAGGCGCGAGAGGCGCCCGATCTGGATGGGAAAGCCGGAAAAGCGTTCGACGAAATTGGCATAATGCTGGCGCGCCAGCAGCGTGGTGGGGGCGATTACCGCCACCTGGTGCCCGGCCATGGCGGCCACGAACGCGGCACGTAGCGCCACCTCGGTCTTGCCAAAGCCAACATCGCCGCAGACCAGGCGGTCCATCGGCTTCCCTTCCGCCATGTCGCCCAGCACGTCGTCGATGGCGCGGTCCTGGTCCTCGGTCTCTTCCCAGGGGAAGCGATCGACGAACGGGCCATAACTGGCGGGATCGACCGCCAGGACATCGGCCTGTCGCAGCGCGCGCAGCGCGGCCGTCGCCATGAGCTGCCCGGCCATTTCCAGGATGCGCTCGCGCATGCGCGCCTTGCGCCGCTGCCAGCCTTCGCCGCCCAGCTTGTCGAGCGCGACGTTCTCGCTTTCGGCGCCATAGCGCGAGAGCACGTCGAGGTTTTCGACCGGGATATAGAGCTTGTCACCGCCGGCATAAGTCAGTTGCACGCAATCGTGCGGGCTCTTGCCCACGGTGATCGCTTCCAACCCTTCGTACCGACCGATGCCGTGATCCATGTGGACGACAAGGTCACCCGGGATCAGCGCGGAAAGCTCTGCCAGGAAAGCGTCGGCGTCCTTGCGCTTCTTTTTGCGGCGCACCAGGCGGTCGCCCAGGATGTCCTGCTCGGTCAGCAGTTCCAGGGTATCGTTGGCAAAGCCCTGTTCCAGCGGCAGGACCACGGCCACCGGGCGGCCGCTGGCAGCCAGGCCCAGCGCTTCCTGCCAGGTGTCGGCCAGGGCCGGGGCCTGCTTACCCGCTTCGGCCAGCAGCGAGGCCAGCCGCGCGCGCGAGCCGGTGGTATAGGCCGCGACGATCGGCTTGCGCCCGCGCGTGCCCAGCGCAGCGAGATGCTTGGCCGCCGCTTCATAGATATTGACGCCCTGGGCGCGATCGGGGGTAAAATCGCGCGCGCTGGCAAAGCCGAAGTCGATGACACTGGCGCTTTCCGGCTCGGCAAAGATGGTGGCGCGGTGCACTGGCCAGCCGGCCAGCGCGCGATCGAGTTCCTCGCGCGTCAGATAGAGCGCGTCGGGCTTCAACGGGCGATAGGTGCCCGATTGGCGCGCCGCTGCCTCTGTCCGGGCGGCATAGTAATCGGCAATGTCGTCCAGCCGGCTTTCGGCGGCTTTGGCGGCGCCAGCATCGAGCACGACCAGATCGCCTTCGGCCAAGTGATCGAACAGCGTGACCATGCGCTCTTCGAACAGCGGCAGCCAATGCTCCATGCCGGCCAGGCGCCGGCCTTCGCTGACGGCCTGGTACAGCGCATCGCTGGTGGCATTGGCGCCAAAGATTTCGCGATAGCGGCTGCGGAACCGCTTGATCGACGTTTCATCGAGCAGCGCCTCGCTTGCCGGAAGCAGCAGATGGGTTTCCACCGGCTGCACCGAACGCTGCGTGCTGGGGTCGAACAGGCGCAGCGTTTCCAGCTCGTCGCCGAAGAAGTCGAGGCGCAGCCCGTGATCGAGTCCGGTGGGGTAGATATCGAAGATCGAGCCGCGCACGGCATATTCGCCGGCATCGACCACGGTGTCGGTGCGCGAGTAGCCCTGGCGTTGCAGCAGGGCGATCAGGCTTTCACGGCCGATTTCCACGCCCGGCGTGAGCAGGCGGGTGGATTCGCGAATGCGGAACGGGGAAAGCGTGCGCTGCAGCACGGCGTTGATCGTGGTGACCAGCAGTTGCGGCCGGCCGTCGCGCTTGTGCTGCAGCTTTTGCAGCGCCGCCAGCCGCCGCGCACTGATCGACAGGGCGGGAGAGGCACGATCGAACGGCAGGCAATCCCACGCCGGGAAATCGATCACGTCCAGCTCGGGTGCAAAGAAACCCGCGCTTTCCACCACCGCGCGCAGGGCGGCATCGTCAGGCGTGATGAACACGCAGCGGCCCTGGGCTTTCGCAGCCGCTGCGGCGCGGGCCAGGTCGGCCATGACCAGCGGCTGGGCACCGCGCGCCACGCTGGCAAGCGTCAGCGGGCTGCGGGCGGAAAGAATGCGGGTCAGGTCTGGCATGGGCGGTTCTTTAAAGCGTGCGTTGCGTGCGCGCCCTTCGACAAGCTCAGGGCGAACGGAGGTTGGTATGCGGGGCGGGGACAAGCTCAGCCCGAACGGACAAAACACGAAGCATTGCAATAACGTTCCGTTCGCCCTGAGCTTGTCGAAGGGCGGGAAACGCAACCCCTCAGCGCGGAATCTCGACGTAGTCCAGCTGACGCATGCGGTCCATCAACGGCCCGGCATATTCTTCCGGCACCGACAGCGTGCCCAGCGCCCAGCCCAGGATATCGACGTCTTCCTCGTCCATCAGGGTTTCGAACCACACGGCCTCGGCTTCGCCCCACTGGCTGTGGAAACGGTCGAAGAAGCAGCCGATCATGTAATCGGCCTCGCGCGTGCCGCGGTGCCAGGCACGGAATTTCATGCGGCGCAGGCGCGCGTCGTCCAGCTGCGGGGAGTCGGGAGTCGCGGTCGTTTCGGTCATGACGGCTGCGGGTAAGCCAGCTTGCCCCATGGCGCAACGGCCCGATGGTGATTATGGAGCCGCCATGCGCCCTGATCTGCTCAATCCCCTGTTTGCCGAGGCCACCAGCCTGAAGGGCGTGGGTGCCGGCCTTGCCCGCCCGCTCGACAAGCTGGGGCTGACGCGGGTGCGCGACTTTCTCTATCACCTGCCCGATCGTTTCGTGCAGCGGCGCGCCGTGGCCACGCTGGACGAGGCTGCGCTGGGCGAGCAGATCATCGTGGCGCTGACCGTGCGCGAGCATCGCCAGCCAGCCGGGCGCGGGCCGTTTCGGGTGATCGCCGAAGACAGCGTGGGCAACCATGTGTCGATCACCTATTTCGGGCGGGCGGCCTATACCGCGAAAAAGGCGCTGCCGGTGGGCGAGAAGCGCTGGGTGGCCGGTCGGCTCGACCAATATGGCCAGACCTGGCAGATCGTTCACCCCGACCATGTCAGCGAAGACAGCGCCGGCCTGCAGGGCCACCTGACCGAGGCGGTCTATCCCCTGTCGGAAGGGCTGACGCAGGGGCGCATTGCCAGCCTGGTGCACCAGGCGCTGGGCCAGGCGCCACGCCTGCCCGAATGGATCGAGCCGGGCTTGCTGGCGCGCGAGGAATGGCCGGCCTGGCACGAAGCACTGGCCCGCACCCACCAGGCGCCGGACAAGCGCGCCAAGGACCGGCTGGCCTATGATGAACTGTTTGCCAATGCCCTGGCGCTGATGCTGGTGCGCGCGGCCAACCGCAACCGGGTTGGCCAGCCGCTGCACGGCGATGGCCACTTGCGCGCCAAGCTCAACCTGCCGTTTACGCTGACCGGCGCGCAAAGCCGGGCCATTGCCGAAATCGAAAGCGACATGGCCCAGGGCAGCCCGATGCTGCGCCTGCTGCAGGGCGATGTCGGCTCGGGCAAGACAGCGGTGGCGCTGCACGCCATGCTGGTCGCGGTGGAGGCGGGCGGGCAGGCGGCCCTGCTGGCACCCACCGAAATCCTGGCGCGCCAGCATGCCGATACGCTGGCCAAGATGGCGCGCGGGACGGGCGTGAACATCGCACTGCTGACCGGGCGCGACAAGGGCCGCGCGCGCGAAGCGCTGCTGATGAACCTGCTCGATGGCGGGATCGACATTCTCGTCGGCACCCATGCGATCTTTCAGGACAGCGTCGCCTATCGCAACCTGGCGCTGGTGGTGATCGACGAGCAGCACCGCTTTGGCGTGGGGCAGCGCCTGATGCTCACGCAAAAGGCGCGGCGCACGCCGCACTGCCTGGCGATGACCGCCACGCCGATCCCGCGCACGCTGACCCTGGCGCAATATGGCGAGATGGAAGTGTCGCGGCTGGACGAGATGCCGCCCGGTCGCCAGGCGATCGACACGCGCGTGGTGGCGCAGGAACGCCTGCCCGACGTGATCGACGGGATCGGCCGCCACATTGCCGCCGGGCACCAGGCCTATTGGGTGTGCCCCATGGTGCGCGAGGCAGAGAACGAGGATCTGGCCGCCGCCGAAGCGCGCCACGCCATGCTGGCCGAGCGCTTTGGCGCGCGCGTGGTCATGGTCCATGGCCAGATGCGGCCCGAGGCCAAGGACGCGGCGATGGAGCGGTTTGCCAGCGGAGAGGCGAGCCTGCTGGTCGCCACCACCGTGATCGAAGTGGGCGTCGACGTGCCCAACGCCACGCTGATGGTGATCGAGCAGGCCGAACGCTTTGGCCTGGCACAGCTGCACCAGCTGCGCGGGCGCGTGGGGCGCGGCAGCCAGAAATCCACCTGCCTGCTGCTGCGCGGCGACATGGTGAGCAAGGTGGGCCGCGAGCGGCTGGCGCTGATGCGCGAAACCCAGGACGGGTTCCTGCTGGCCGAGGAAGACCTGCGCCTGCGCGGTGGCGGCGAACTTTTGGGCACGCGGCAATCGGGCGACACGCCGTTTCGCGTCGCCGATTTCGAGCAGATCGCCAACCTGCTGCCCATCGCGCACGATGATGCGCGGCTGTTGATGGAGCGCGATGGCGGGCTGTCTTCCCCGCGTGGAGAAGCGGCGCGGGTGCTGCTCTATCTGTTCGAGCGCGATTGGGGCGTGCAGTTGCTGCGCGGCGGCTGAACCGCGGCGCCTCGCGGCTTTCCCAACGATTTCCGCGCATTCCCAGCTGTTGCCGGCAGGCCACACTGCGCGGCCATCGCCCGCTTGGCCCAGCGCCCTGCGCAACATGCCTTGACAGCCTGCGCATACGAATCCTATTTATCGTATAAATAAGACTTCACTGTTTTCCGGGAGGGGCTTTCATGCATCTCGATTTCCGTCGTGTTCTGTGTGCAACCAGCGTGCTGGCGCTGGCCGTGGGTTCCAACGCCGCATTCGCGCAATCGGCTGACAGCGCTGCCGCGCCGCAGGCCGCTGCTGAGGCCGCATCCGATCAGGCGATCGTCGTCACCGGTCTGCGCGCCTCGTTGCGCGATGCGCTCAATGCCAAGCGCAACACCGCCGTGGTGGCCGAAACCATCAGTTCCAAGGACATCGGCGTTCTGCCCGATGTGACCATCGCCGATTCGCTGGGCCGCCTGCCGGGCGTGACCGCCACGCGCGATCGCGGCAATGCCAGCCAGGCCGCAGTGCGCGGCCTTGGCCCACGCCTGGTGCTGGGCCTGATCAACGGCCGCGAAGTGGCCTCGTCAGAGCCTGATCGCAACGTGCGCTGGGAAATCTACCCGTCCGAAATCGTCTCGTCGGTGGCGGTCTACAAGGGCCAGAGCGCCAACTTCATCGCCGGCGGCGTGGCCGCCACGATCGACATCCAGACGATCAAGCCGCTGGACTATCACGGCCCGGCGCTGACCGTGCGCGGCGGGGCGATCTATAACGATGGCGGCAAAGACATTCCCGGCTATTCGGGCCTCGGCGCGCGTGGCAGCGCGCAATATGTCGGCAAGCTGACCGACAATCTCGGCCTGGTGCTGGGCGGCACCTACCAGCGGCAGAAGAACGGCTTTGAAAGCTTCCAGGGCTGGGGCTACAACACGCCCGACACCGGCACGCCGCCGACCGATGCCAGCGGCAACAAGATCAACGCCCCCTGGGGTGCGCAGTCCGAAGTCAAGGGCCTGACCGAAACCCGCTGGAGCACCACCGCCGCGTTGCAGTGGAAGCCGGGTTCCTATTGGGACATCACGCTCGACGGGCTCTATTCCAACATCAAGATCAACGAAAACCAGGCGCAGCAGTGGTATGGCCGTTCCAACGGCTGGGGCGACTGGGGCGGCAATTTCGGCCAGCCGGGCGATATCTATCAGCCGGGCAACTATACCCTAGCCGGCAACACCGTCACGGGTGCCACGCTCAACAACTATTCCTCGGTCACCAACGTGTTCGGCAAGTACACCGAAGACAAGACCCTGTTCGTCTCGGGCCTCAACGCCAAGTACGATGATGGCACGTGGTCGGTGAAGACCGACGTTTCCTATTCCAGCGCCAAGCGCAATAACCTCTATCGCTCGGTCGCGACGGAATTCTATCCGTCGAGCACGACCTTTGCCACCGGCGCAGGCCAGGTGCCGTCGGTCTCGGTCAGCGGTGCCAATGTTGGCGACACGTCTGCCCAGACGGTGCAGAGCTATTACCCCGGTCTCTATGACGGGCCGCAGCGCCTGCATGATGACCTGGGCGCCGGGCAGATCGACATTCGCCGCGCCGTCAACAGTGGCTGGCTGGCGGGCGTGGGCGTGGGCCTGCGCTATTCCAACCGGGTCAAGAGCCTGGCCTATGGCAGCGGCAGCGTGGGCACGATCGGCGGTGGCAACGTCACGCTCAACGCCGCTGACCTGACCGCGTTCAATGTGCGCAATTTCAGCGTGCCGACCATGGTCTATGGCAATTTCGACACGATTGCCGCGCAGTCGGTGGTCTACACCCCCGGTGCCGATGATCCCACCAAGGGCTGGCGCGTGCGCGAAGACGACATGGAAGGCTATGTCATGGCCGACCTTGGCGGCAACGGCTTTTCGGGCAATGTCGGCGTGCGTTTCGTCGATGTGGTCACGCACAGCACCGCGGCCGGTTCGAGCACGTCGTGGGATCCCGCCGCCAACAACGGCAGTGGCGCCAATGTCACCACGATTTTCCCGATCCAGGGCAACAGCCACTATTTCCGCGCGCTGCCCAGCATCAACCTGAACTTCGAGTTGACCGACACGCTCAAGCTGCGCGTTGCCGCCGCGCGCGTCATCTCGCGTCCGCCGCTCGATGAACTGCGCGCCAACCGCATCCTGTCGGTCTATCCGCCGCAGTTGACCGGCAGTGCCGGCAATCCCACATTGCGGCCATTCATGGCGACGCAGGGTGACATCTCGGCGGAATGGTACTTCCACAAGGATGCGCTGCTGGCCGTGGCCGGCTATTACAAGGATGTTGATACCAACATCGGCTATACCCAGACCACCCAGAACATCGGTGGCGCCGATTACCTGATCACCGGCCCGGCCAACGGCAAGGGCGGCTATATCGCCGGCGTGGAAACTACGTTGCAGATGCCGTTCTTCTTCATCCCCGGCCTCGACAAGTTCGGTATCTATGCCAACGCCGCCTTCGTGAAGTCCGACCTCAAGGAACTGGCGCCCAAGGCCAATCCGTTCCCGGCGGTGGGGCTGGCCGATTTCACCGGCGAGTTCGACCTGTGGTATTCGGATCATGGCATCGATGCGCGCCTGGCGCTCAAGCATCATAGCCCGTTCACGGTGATCTATGGCTGGGATGCCTCGCAGCTGACGCGGCTGGACAGCGAAACCACGCTGGGTGCCAGCATCGGCTACAGCATCACCAAGAACATCTCGGTGCGGGTCCAGGCCAACAACCTGACCAACCAGGTGGCGCGCTTCTACTGGAACAACGATCCCAACCAGATCGCCCGCTATGAAAAGTATGGCCGCAGCTATCTCGCTGATGTGACCGTGCGCTATTGATCGTTTCAGGGCGGTTCGATCCTCTCCCCGAACCGCCCTCAACCTGCCAGGGCGCCGCAGCGATGCGGCGCCCTTTTTCTTGGCGCTGCGCCGGTGCCATGCAACAAGCGGGCATGACCCGTCGCATCGTGCGTATCCTGCTTGGCCTGCTCTATTTTGCTGCAGGTGTGCTGCACCTGGCGCTGCCCGCGCCGTTCCTCAAGATCACGCCTGCGTGGGTACCGCTGGCACCGCTGGTGATCACGCTGACCGGGCTGGCCGAACTGGCCGGCAGCGTGGCGCTGGTGCAGGGCCATAGCCCCGCCTTGCGCCGCGCCGCGGGCTGGGGCCTGGCGGCCTATGCGCTGTGCGTGTGGCCGGCCAACGTGAACCATATGCTGATGGACCTGGCGCGGCCCGATCATGGCCTCGGCCTGGCGTATCACATCCCGCGCATGCTGGCGCAGCCCGTGCTGATCTGGGCCGCGCTGTGGGCCAGCGGGGTGGTGGGCCGCCACCACGCTCCCGTAAAGCGCTGACAAAAAAGCCCCCTCCTCTTCAGAGGAGGGGGTTGGGGGTGGTGAGAGGCTTAGCGCTGGGGCTTGTACGTTTTCCCCAACCAGTCGAACGCGGGCAGCGCCTCGTGGTGGCGGATGTCGAACATCGCGGCGTTTTCCCAGCTCGATCCCGTGCCCCAGCGTGTCTTGCAGCGGGTGGAAACCCAGTCCGGCGCCCAATAGACAACGCCGTTGCCGCCATTGTTTACCACGGTCTGCGTCAGGTCTTGCAGGTACTTGAGCTGGCCCTTGGGGCTGACCGGGTAGCCCGGGATGGCGCTGTCCGAGCCGAGCAGGTTGGTCGTGTCGTCAGCATGATCGTCGGAAAAGGCATAGGCGGTTTCCACCACCCACACTTGCGCGCCATAGCGGCGGTGGGCGGCGTCGATCACCTTACCCAGGCCCGAAAGGTTGTAGGTCGACCACTTGGAATAATAGCTGATGCCGATGATGTCATAGTCGAGCACGCCGGCCGCCGTGGCAGCATCGAACCAGGGGATGACGTTTTCGGGCTGGGCGATGTGCAGCATCACCTGGATCGGCTTGCCGTGGGCCTTGGCGCTTTCGCGCACGGCGCTGATCCCGGCGTTGAGCAGGCGGGCGTTGCGCGTCCAGTCGATCGGCTGGTCCTTGACGCCGCCTTGCATGGCCGCGTTGGTTTCGTTGCCCACCTGGACCATTTCCGGCAGCTGCCCGGCCGCCGCCAGCTTGTCCAGCACCTCGCGCGTATAGTCGTGCAGCGCCTTGACCTGGGCATCGGTGGGCAGGTTCGCCCAGGCGGCCGGGGCGGGCTGCTTGTCGCCATCGGCCCAATCGTCGGAATAGTGGAAGTCTAGCAGCACGTTGAGGCCAGCGGCATGGGCGCGCGTGATCGTCTTCAGCACATCGTCATAGGTGCTGTACTGCGTCCATGTCGGAGTGTGCCACAGCCGCACCCGCATGACATTGCCGCCATGCTGCTTGAGCACCACGAAGGGATCGGCCGGCTTGCCGTGCTCAAGGAAGCGGGCGCCGCAGGCTTCCATCTCGTTGGTAAAAGACAGGTCTGCCCCGAGATAGAGCGGCGGCGCGGGCGCGGCCAGCGCCGGGGTGGACAGCGTAAGGGCAAGGGCGGTCATCGCGGCGCTGCGGGCGTGGCGCAGGAGGGTCATGGAAAGAGGGGCCTTTCGCATCAGGCGTGAAAGAACAGGTCGAGGCTGGCGGGCGCAAGGCCAGCGGCCGTGACAGTCAGCCGTGCCGCGCCGGCGGCGCCGGCGCTTTGCACCAGGGCCTGGGCCAGGCCATTGAACGCGCGCCGCGCATGGCCCTTGTCTGGTTCGGTCGAGGTGGGGTTGCCATTGCCCAGCCCGATGATCCGCGCCGCGCCGCTCAGGGAAAAGTCGATCACGGTATCGGCGGTGGGCACCAGGTTTCCGGCCGCGTCGATCACCTCGACCCGCACGGCGGCGGTGTCCGCGCCATCGGCGGCCAGGCGGTTGCGATCGGCCGAGAGGCGCAGCGCGGCGGGCTTGCCGGCCGTCACCCGGCTGTCGCGGGCGGCCAGGCGGGCCTGATTATAGCCGCGCGCCTCGATCCGGCCGGGGGCATAGGGCACCATCCAGGCAAGGTGGCCGTTCTGCGGCATCGCCTTGCGGCCCAGCGAGCGGCCATTGAGCAGCAGTTCCACCTCGGCGCAGTTGCCGTGGACCCACACCTCGATCGGCTGTCCTTCGCGGCCGGCCCAGTTCCAGTGCGGCAAGAGGTGCACCAGCGGCGCGTCCCGGCGCCACCAGGCGCGGTAGTAGTAATAGTTGTCCTTGGGGAAACCGCACAGGTCCATCGCCCCGAAATAGCTCGAAACGCTGGGGAACTGGGCATAGGGCGTGGGCTCGCCGCGATAGTCGAAGCCGGTCCAGATAAAGCCGCCGGCAATGCCGGGTTCGGCCGCTACGATCTGCCACCATTCCTCGGCCGTGCTGGCCCACCACGGATGCTCGCTATCATAGGCACGCACCACGTGGGCGGCGGCATCGTTGGCATAGGCGCCGCGCGTGGCCACGGTGCTGGCGGTCTCGGTGCCGATCACCGGCTTGCCGGGGTGGCGCTGGCGCCACGCCGGGATCTTGTCGGTGCGATAGTTGAAACCCACCACATCGACGGCATCGGCCGCGCCGCCGTCCCAGCCCTTGTCCATCGCCTGGGTGGTCAGCCGCGTGGGATCGAGCTGCTTGCAGCGCGCCACCAGCTGCGCCGAAATGCGGCGGCCCCGCTCGGTGCTCTGGTGGCCTTCCTCGTTGCCCACCGACCACAGGATGATCGCCGGGTGGTTGCGCGAGGACCGGATCATGCGATCGAGTTCGTCCATTGCCTCGGGATTGGTGGTGTTGAGGCGGGTTTCGGCAACCATCATCATGCCGGTCGCATCGCAGATATCGAGCAATGCCTGCGCCGGCGGATTGTGCGCGCTGCGCCAGGCGTTGGCGCCCATGCTTTGCGTCTGCGCCACGCGCCAGGCATGCAGCGCATCGGGAATGGCGGTGCCCACGCCGGCGTGATCCTGGTGGTTGCATACACCCAACAGCTTGACCGGCTTTCCGTTGACCGCAAAGCCGTGCGTGCCATCGAATGACAGCGTGCGAATGCCAAAGCGGGTCTGGGTGCGGTCAACCTCCTGGCCATCGACCAGCACGCTGGTTTCCAGGGTATAGAGCCGCGGCGTTTCCGGCGACCATAGCTGCGGCGCGGGCAGGGCCAGCGCGTGGTCGAGCGTGGTCTGCGCGCCTGGCGCCAGCGTAGCGGCCGGTTGCGCGGCGATGGCTGCCACTTCGCGGCCATCGGGGGCCAGCACACGGTGGCGCAGTTGCGCCGTGCCCGCCACCTCGGCCGCATTGGCCAGCGTGGTGGCTATGGCGATCTGTGCGCCGCTGCCGTCGACCGTGCTGCGCACGCAAGTGCCCCATTGGGGCACGTGGATCGGCGCGGCGCTGACCAGGTCGACATGGCGATAGATGCCCGCGCCCTCGTAGAACCAGCCTTCACCCAGGCTGGCATCGACGCGCAGCGTCAACTGGTTGGGGCCGCCATCGTAATCGAGGAAATCGGCGATATCGACGCGGAACGGGGCATAGCCCGAGGCGCTGCCGCCCGCTTCATAGCCGTTGACGAAGACCTTGCAATCGCGGAACACGCCGTCGAATTCGAGCCAGATGGCGCGACCCTTATCGCCTGCGCCCACCGGCAGCTTGCAGCGGTACCAGCCCACGCTATTCTGCGGAAAATCACGGCCGATGGCGCGAAAGCCATGGCCGGCGGCCATGTCTTCCTTGTCCTTGGGCACTGGCGCCTTAGGCGGTGCATAGGGCAGTTCCACCGCCCAATCGTGCGGCACGCGCACGCTGGCCCAGGCGCTGTCATCGAAATCGGGCTGGGTGGCGGGCGAGACATCGAAGCCGGGCTTGGCATAGGTGCGCTGATAGCGGCCGAAATCGAAATCGCGGTCCATGTCAGCGGCATGGCCCAGGGCAAAGCGCCAGCCATCGGCCAGGCGCACGCGCCGCCGGGGGGACGCAGCCGCGTCAGCGGCCGGCGTGGTGAGAGCCGTCTTGGCCGTTGCAGCCAGTGCAGGCGCGGCGCTGGTGGCAAGGCCGGCGAGGCCCAGGGCAAGGGCCGTGCGGCGGTCGGTCGAAGGTGAGATGGTCATGGCTTAGAACTCGAAATCAGGGCCGGTGGTCACGGTGCCGAGCAGCAGGGCATCGGCCACCAGCGAGAGCGGCCGGGCATCGGCATCGCTTTCCCGCCGCGTGATCAGATCGGCAAAGCGGCGATAGATCCGGGCATATTCGTCGTTGCCGGATTCCTGGCGCAGCGTGCCGTCGATTTCCAGGCGATGCCCGCCATCGCGCAGCACCAGTTCGCCATCGGGCGTGTTGACCACGATATCCCATTGCTGGTGGCCCGGTTGCAGGATCGACAGATCGGCAATGATCGGTGCGCCGGTGCTGCAGCGCATGTCCACCTGCGCATCGGTCGGCGCGCCGCGATTGGCCGGTACGTCCATCCGCGCGCCTTCCACGCAAATGCCCGAGGGCAGGATTTCGGTCAGGATCGAAAATGCGTTGATCGCCGGATCGAACACGCCAAAGCCGCCCTTGGACAATAGCCAGTCCTGCCCAGGGTGCCATTTGCGCACGTCTTCGCGCCAGGTAATGTGCACCGCACTGATGCTGCGGGTGGCGAGCCAGGCGCGTGCGGCCTCGACCACTTCGCTCTCGCGCGAATGCCATGCGGCATAGAGCGTGACGCCGGCGCGCGTGGCCAGTTGCTCCAGCGCTTGCGCCTGGGTCGGGGCGGCCGCTGGCGGCTTTTCCAGCAGCACGTCGAGCCCGGCGGCAATGGCCGCGCGCGCCAGCGGCACGCGCACAGCGGGCGGCGTGCACAGTGCCACGGCATCGAGCTTGCCCGCTTCGCCGGCCAGCATTTCCGCCAGGCCAGCATAGCCGCGCACCCCGTCAAGCCGGTGAACCGGATCGGCCACCGCGACCAGATCGAACCGGGAATTGCCCGCAATCGCGGGGAGGTGCTGGTCGCAGGCGATCTTGCCCAGGCCCACCAGGCCAAGGCGGATCGGAGGGTATGACATTCCAGGTTCCTCGCAAGCTTATGGGGTGGCTCTTTACATTTATCATATATATATGGTTAGAGAGGTCAATGGGCGGGGACGGCAGAACAAAAGACTGCATCCTGCCCCGGCCGAAGGCACGAAAAGGAGCGGCTTCAAGTGGGCAATGAGCAGACGGAACAGGGCAACGCCGCAGGCAGCGACGCCGGGAAGAGCGGCTTTCGCGCCTTGCGTTCGCGGGCGTGGTTCAACAATCCCGAATCGGCCGACATGACCGCGCTCTACCTGGAACGCTACCTCAACTACGGCCTGACCATCGAGGAACTGCAATCCGATCGGCCGATCATCGGCATTGCCCAGACCGGCAGCGATCTTTCCCCGTGCAACCGCCACCACTTGGTGCTCGCCAGCCGCGTGCGCGACGGCATTCGCGAGGCGGGCGGCATTCCCATCGAGTTTCCGCTGCACCCGATCCAGGAAACCGGCAAGCGGCCCACCGCCGGCCTCGATCGCAACCTGGCCTATCTGGGCCTGGTAGAGGTGCTGTTCGGCTATCCGCTCGATGGCGTGGTGCTGACGATCGGCTGCGACAAGACCACGCCGGCGGCCTTGATGGCGGCGGCCACGGTCAACATTCCCGCGATTGCGCTCTCGGTCGGGCCGATGCTCAATGGCTGGCACGAGGGCAAGCGGACGGGCAGTGGCACGATCGTGTGGAAAGCGCGCGAAATGCTGTCCAAGGGCGAGATCGATTTCAAGGGCTTCATCGAACTGGTGGCAAGTTCTGCGCCCTCGACCGGCTATTGCAACACCATGGGCACCGCCACCACGATGAATTCGCTGGCCGAGGCGCTGGGCATGAGCCTGCCCGGCTCGGCCGCGATCCCCGCGCCGCACCGCGATCGCCAGGAATGCGCCTATTACACCGGCAAGCAGATCGTGGAGATGGTTGCAGCCGATCGCAAGCCGTCGGACATTCTCACCCGCAGTGCCTTTCTCAACGCCATTCGCGTTAATTCCGCGATCGGCGGATCGACCAATGCGCCGATCCATCTCAATGCCATTGCCCGCCACGTGGGCGTGGAACTGACGCTGGAAGACTGGGAAAGCCATGGCGCCGACATTCCCCTGCTGGTGAACCTGCAACCTTCGGGCGAATATCTGGGCGAAGACTATTTCCGGGCCGGCGGCGTGCCGGCAGTAATGGGTGAACTCGCCCGTGCCGGGTTGCTCGATGGCGACGCGCTGACTGCCAATGGCAAGAGCGTGGCCGACAACGTGGCGCACGTGAAGATTGCCGACGACGATGTGATCCGCCCGTTCGATCGCCCGCTCAAGATGGCGGCGGGTCTCACCGTGCTGGGCGGCAACCTGTTCGATGCCGCGGTGATGAAGAAAAGCGTGATCAGCGACCAGTTCCGCGCGCGCTATCTGTCGAACCCCGATGATCCCGAGGCATTCGAAGGCCAGGTCTTCGTGTTCGACGGGCCGGAAGACTATCACGCGCGGATCGATGATCCCGCGCTCGGCATCGACGAGCGTTCGATCCTGGTGATCCGTGGTGCCGGGCCGATCGGCTATCCGGGCGGGGCCGAGGTGGTCAACATGCGCCCGCCCGCCGCGCTGATCCGCGCCGGGATCGATGCGCTGCCATGCCTGGGTGACGGGCGCCAATCGGGCACCAGCGGCAGCCCCTCGATCCTCAACGCCAGCCCCGAGGCGGCGGTGGGCGGTGGCTTGGCGCTGCTGCGCGATGGCGATCGCATCCGCGTCGATCTGAAAACCCGCAGCGTCAACCTGCTGGTCAGCGATGCCGAACTGGCCACGCGCCGCGCTGCGCTGGCGGCAGAGCCGTTCCGCTTCCCCGAAGACCAGACGCCGTGGCAGGCGATCAGCCGCAAGATCACTGGCCAGTTTGCCGGCGGCGCGGTGATCGAGGATGCCGTGCGGTTTCAGAAGGTGGCCCAGGTCTATGGAGTGCCGCGTGACAGCCACTGATCAAGGCCCTGATCAAGCCACCGATCAAGCCACCATCCAGGTTGTGCCGGTGGACCGCCCTGGTGCGATTCACGGGCACGACCTGCTGGGCGAGGGGCTGATCTGGTCCGATCGGCAGCAGGCGCTGTTCTGGGTCGATATCATCGGCCAGCGCATCAACCGGCTGGACCTGGACAGCGGCATCGTGGCCGAATGGGACGTGCCCGACATGATCGGCTGGGTGCTGGAACGCGAAGGCGGCCCCGGCTTCATCGCCGGGCTGCGCAGCGGCTTTGCCACGATCACGCTCGACCCGTTTTCCTGCGTGCCGATCGGCGCGCCCGAGCCCGATCTGCCGCGCAACCGCATGAACGATGCCATGGTCTGCCCGCAGGGCTGCATCTGGGCCGGCACGATGAACATGGACGGGGAAACCCCGACCGGCAATTTCTACCGGCTCGATCACGATCTGTCGTGGACGCGGGTGGACAGCGGCTATCGCATCGCCAACGGGCCGGTGCTGTCGGCCGATGGGCAGTGGCTTTATCACACGGACAGCGCGCTCGGGCGCGTCTATCGCTTTGCCTTCCACGGCAACGGCACGCTGGGCCCGCGCGAGGTGTTCCTCGATTTTCCCGATGCCTGGGGTTCGCCCGACGGCATGACGATCGACAGCGACGGGGGCCTGTGGATCGCGCAATGGGGGGCAGGCAGCGTCAGCCGCTTCCTGGCTGACGGCACCCGCACCCATTGTGTTGCGCTGCCCGCCAGCCAGATCACCAACCTGGCCTTTGCCGGGCCAAGCCGCGATCGCCTGTTCGTCAGCTCTGCCGCCGATGGGGTGGACGAGCCGGCTGGTGGCGCCCTGTTCGAGATCGTCGGCAGCGGCTTTCGCGGCTGCCCCACGCCCCGGTTCGGGGGCTGAGCGGCGGCGATGTGGGTATCAGGCCAGCGCTTCCTCGTTCAGGCGAATGGCATCGAGCGCGTCCTCGATGATCACGCGCATGCGGGCTTGCGCGGTCTGTCCATCGCGCGCCAGGATCGCCTCCATCACCGCCTCGTGCGCGGCAAGATCGGCGCTGCGCCCGACTATACGGTTGGTATAGCGGATCGAGGTCTTGAGCGCGGTCGACACCACATCGCGGAACTGGCCGAAGAACGGATTGCCCGACGCCTTGAGAATGGCGACGTGGAAGGCAACGTCGGCTTCCAGCACATCATCCTGCCCGGCATCGGCGGCGCGCATACGGGCAAAGCCGGCACGGATCAGCGCCAGGCCATCCTCGGTCGCCTCGCGCGCGGCCAGTGCCGCCGCAGCCGGCTCGATCGCCACGCGCAGCTGGCCGAAATGGGTAAGCAGGTCGATCGAAAAGCGGCGCTCGAGCATCCAGCGCAGCACGTCGGGATCGAACAGGTTCCACTGGCTGTCGGGCTGGATGATCGTGCCCTGGCGCGGCCGCGCGCTGACCAGGCCCTTGGCCGTCAGCATCTTGACCGCCTCACGCGTGACAGAGCGGCTGACGCCGTGCGCTTCAGACAACTCCGCCTCGGTCGGAAACGGCCGATCGGCATAGGCGCCGCCCACGATCAGCAGGCCCAGGCGATCGAGCAGACCGTAGGTGAGATTGCGGCCGAGCGCGTCGCGTGCTTCGAGCGGTTGGAATGCCACGGATATCCCTTCACGATGGGGTGCTTTTTTAATCATATAAATAGACGCGGATCAGGATTGGCAAGGCCAAATCCCGCGCAAACGACCAGAGAGGGCGGGAAATGAGCCTATCGACACTCGATGCCACCGTGGTGGCGGCCTATGCCGTGTTCATCTTCGCGCTGGCCCAATGGGTCAGCCGCAAGAAGGCCGGGCACGAAACCGACACGACCGACTACTTCCTTGCGTCCAAATCGCTGCCGTGGTGGGCGATCGGCGCCTCGCTGATCGCGGCCAATATCTCGGCCGAACAGATCGTCGGCATGGCCGGGTCGGGCTATGCGATCGGCCTTGCCATCGCCTCGTACGAATGGATGGCGGCGGCCACGCTGTTGCTGGTGGCCAAGTATTTCCTGCCGATCTTCCTGGCGAACGGCATCTATACCATGCCGCAGTTCCTGGAGCAGCGCTTTGGCCCGACGATCCGCACGGTCATGGCGGTGTTCTGGCTGGTGCTCTATGTCTTCGTGAACCTCACCTCGATCATCTGGCTCGGCTCGGTGGCGGTGATGCAGGTGGCCGGCGTCAACCAGGACGTGGCGCTGGCGGGGCTGGGCATCTTCGCGCTGCTCTATCAGCTGCGTGGCGGGCTCAAGGCCGTGGCGCTGACCGATATCGTGCAGGTGACGCTGCTGGTGCTGGGCGGGCTGGTGATCGCCTGGCTCACCCTGGGGCAGATTGGCCAGCTCTATGGCGATGGGCCGGGTATCCTCTCGGGCTTCAAGGCGCTGGTGCAGCAGGCGCCTGATCATTTCCACATGATCCTCTCGGCCAATGATCCGCACTACAAGGATTTGCCGGGCCTGTCGGTGATCATCGGCGGGATGTGGATCGCCAACCTGTCATACTGGGGATGCAACCAGTACATCATCCAGCGCGCGCTGGCCGCCAAGAGCCTGCCCGAAGCGCAGCGGGGCATGGTCTTTGCCGGTTTCCTCAAGCTGATCATGCCGATCATCATCGTGCTGCCCGGCATTGCCGCGGTGCTGCTGGCGCCCAACCTCGCCAAGCCGGACGAAGCCTATCCGGCGATGATGCGCATGCTGCCGCCGGGCCTGCTCGGCTTGGTCTTCGCCGCGCTGGTCGCCGCGATCATCGCCTCGACCGCCAGCAAGATCAACTCGATCGCTACGATCTTCACGCTCGATATCTATGCCCGCTTTGCCAAGGGGCAGAAGAGCGAGAAGAAGCTGGTGACGGTGGGCCGCGTGGCGGCGGCCCTGGCGGTGGTGATCGCCATCCTCACCGCGCGGCCGCTGCTCGGCGGGCTCGACCAGGCGTTCCAGTATATCCAGGAGTTCTCGGGCTTCGTCACGCCGGGCATCACGGTCATCTTCCTGCTCGGCCTGTTCTGGCCGCGCGCGACAGAGGCGGGCGCGCTGACTGGTGCGGTCGCTTCGGTGCTGCTCAGTCTGGTGTTCCGCTTTGGCGGGATCGCCGCGCTCGAGGCGGTGCCGTTCATGAACCGCATGGCGATCATCTTCGTGATTTCGCTGCTCTTGGCCATGGGGGTTTCGCTCGCGCGCCCGCAGGTGCAACAAGGCGATGGCATCCGCAAGGAAGCGCACCTGTTCCGCACCAGCGCCGGCTTCAATGCCGCCGCCGTAGCGATCCTGGCGATCCTGGTGGCCCTCTATGCCTATTGGTGGTGATTTGACCGTGAACGACCGTTTCCTTGCCATCGATTGGGGCACCACCAATCGCCGTGTCTATCTGCTCGATCGCGCGGGTAGCGTGCTGGAGACGTTTCGCGACGATCGCGGCGTGCTGGCGGTGGGGCCGGGCGGCTTTGCCGATGAAGTGGCCGCGATCCGCGCGCGGATGGGCGATTGGCCGGTGGTTGCCGCCGGCATGGTCGGTTCGCAGCGGGGCTGGGCGCTGGTGCCCTATCTGCCATGCCCGGCGGGCGCGGATCAGATTGCCGGGGCGCTGCATGAAGTGGCGCCGCGCACGTGGATCGTCCCGGGCCTGTCTGACCCGCGCGGCGATGTGATGCGCGGTGAAGAGGTGCAACTGCTGGGTGCGGTCCATGCCGGCCTGGCCCCGGCCGATGCGCTGCTGTGCCAGCCGGGCACGCACTGCAAGTGGGCGCGGATGACCGATGGCGCGGTCGCGGCGTTTTCCACCAGCATGACCGGCGAAATGTTTGCCCTGCTCAAGCAGCACAGCCTCTTGGCCGAGTTTCTCGGCGGCCCGGTGGCCGACGGCCCGGCGTTCCGCGCCGGGGTAGCAGCCAGCGCCGACCCGGCCTTGCTGACGGCGCTGTTCGGCGTGCGGGCAGCGGCCCTGCTGGGCCTGCGCGCGGTGGAAGACAGCGCCGCGCACGCCTCGGGCCTGCTCATCGGCAGCGATGTGCGCGGGGCAGGCGTGACCGCGGGCAGCGATGTCTATCTCCTTGCCGATCCGATGCTCGGCGCGCTTTACACCGCAGCCATTGCCCAATGCGGCGGCCGCGCCCACCTTGTTGACAGCCATGCCGCGTTCGTTGCCGGCATCGCCCAGATCTGGAGCCTTGTTCGTGACCGCTGACCACACCGCCGCCGATCGTTTCGCCCAGGCCATGCGCCATTGCCCGCTCGTGGCGATCCTGCGCGGGGTGCGCCCTGACGAGATCGAGGCCATGGCCGATGTTCTGGTGGAGGCCGGCTTTGCCATGATCGAAGTGCCGCTCAATTCGCCCGATCCGCTGGTGTCGATCGAGAAGATCGCCCACCGCTATGGCAGCAACGTGCTGGTTGGGGCGGGCACCGTGCTCAATGTGGACCAGGTGGATGCGGTGCGCGATGCCGGCGGCACACTGGTGGTTTCGCCCAACGTCAACCCGGCAGTGATCGCGCGCAGCGTGGCGCACGACATGGTGTCGCTGCCCGGCTATGCCACGCCGACCGAAGCCTTTGCCGCGCTCGACGCCGGCGCCCACGGTCTCAAGCTGTTTCCCGCTGAGGCCGCGAGCCCCGCCGTGCTCAAGGCGCAACTGGCAGTGATCCCGCGCCATGTGCCGGTGCTGGCCGTGGGCGGCGTCACGCCGGAAAACCTGTCAGACTGGATGGCGGCGGGTGCGGCCGGTGGGGGCCTGGGCTCGGCGCTCTACAAGGCCGGGCGCAGCGCGGAAGACGTGGCCAAGGCAGCCAAGGCCTTTGTGCGCGAAGTGCACCGCCTGATCGACTGATCAACTGAGCGACCCTCAGGCTCTTGTAAACCACCTCGTCCACCCCGGACTTGATCCGGGGTCCCGCTTTCTTTCGCTCCTGGCGCTTGGATCAAGAACAGCGGGACCCCGGGGCAAGCCCGGGGTGACGATGGTTTGAGGTTGTAACCTACAGTCCACCCGCACAAAAAAACGGCAGCGCGGTGTGTGAACCGCGCTGCCGGCAAGGTGGAAACGACGCGTCTTAGAACTTGTAGCCGACCGTGGCAAACACTTGGCGCGGCGGAATGTATTCCACGCTGGTGGTGCCCGAACCATAAGGATCGGCGAACTTGTTGCTGACCCCGGCCTTGTCGGTGATGTTGGTGCCCGTGACCGAGAACGTGAACGGCGAGGCATCGGGCTGATACTGGATCATCAGGTTGCCGATGGTGTAGGATGGCACGGTGTCGAACTGCGGCACGTTGAAGATGCGCGAGTTGAACTTGCCGCGATAGATCACTTCGCCGCGCAGCATCAGCTCGCCCGGGCCAACCGGCGCGGTATAGGTCGCGGCAAAGCTGCCCTGCACACCCGGCAGCTTGGGAATCTTCTTGCCGTTGGTATTGGTGGACGCGGCGATCACCGCTGCAATCACGCGCGGATCGTAATACCACCCGGCGGGATAACCCAGCGCAGCATAGGTCGTGGCGCGGATATCCTGCGCGGTCTGCTTGTCGATCGTGTAATAGTCGCCGTGGAACTTGCCTTCGGCCAGCGCGAGGGTACCGTCAAAGCGCAGTTGCTTGGTCGGCGCCCAGGTGGTTTCGAACTCCACGCCATAGGTCTGCGCACGCGGAATGTTGGCCGTGCCACCGGCAAAGGGCACCGGGTCTTCGGCAGTGAACTGGAAATCCTTGTACCAGTAGTAATAGCCCGCCACGTTGAGGCGCAGGGTCTTGTCGAAGAACTCGTTCTTCGAACCCACTTCGGCCGCCCAGACGGTTTCCTTGGCGTAGGTGCTCTTCACGAAGATCGAATTGCCCGCGAACGTGACGCCGCTGGGCTTGTAGCCCTTGGAACCGGTCACATAGAGCATGTTGTTGGGCGTGACTTGGTATTGCACGCTGACCTTGCCGGTCAGCGCATCGCTGGTCGCGATGCGTTCGGGCACGGTGGCGAAATACTGCACCGGCTGGGCCGAGATCTTGTCCCAGCTGTAGCGCGCGCCGGCGATCAGATCGAGTGCGTCGGTAGCGTGGAAGATCGCCTGGCCATACCCGGCCCACGAGGTGTGCTGGTAGGGGCTGTCGGTCTGGAACGACACGGCCTGGCCGGTGGCCGGATCGGTGGAAAAGCCGCCGGTGGTGTATTCCATGATGTTCTGCAGCGCATGCTGGCGCAGGTAGAACCCGCCGACGACCCATTCGAGCGATTTGTTGGGCGTGGACGAGGCAGAGACTTCCTGCGTCCAGGTGCTGCTCATGTCCTGCCACTTGACGATGTTGTCGTGATAGTTGGCATAGATGAAGCGGTCGTTGTCACCCGACTGGTTCTTGTTGAGATACTGGTAGGCGGTGACCGACTTGAGCACGACCTTGTCATCGATCGTCTGCGCGATCGAGAGGTAGGCCATGCGCGTTTTCGTGACGTACTTGCCGCCAAAATCCTGGCTGACCACGCGGGGATCGGCATTGGGATCGGCGATGTAGGTGGTGCTGCCGGCGGCCGGATCGGTGCTGCACAGCAGGCACTTTTGCAGCGCCGCATTGTGGCTGGCATCAAACGACTGGGCCGAAAGCGTCACGCTGGTATCGGGGCTGGGCTGCCACAGCAGGGAGACGTGGCCGCCGATATTGTTGGCATCGTCGAGCGGATACTTGGCATAGCCGGGCACGCCCACGGCATAGCCATAGCCATCATGGCGCAGGTATTGCACCGTGCCGCGCAGCGCCAGCGTTTCGGCAATCGGCACGTTCAAGGTGCCCATGGCGCGCACATAGTTGTAGTTGCCATAGCTGAGCTGCGCTTCGCCGGTATATTCGCCGAGCACCGGCTTGCGCGTGATCACGTTGACCGCGCCGCCGGTGGACGTCTGGCCGAACACCGTGCCTTGCGGGCCGCGGAGCACTTCCACGTGATCCACATCGAGCAGATCCTGGTTCAGCGCCACGACGTGGGCGATATAGACCCCGTCGATATGAAACGCGACGCCGGGCTGCGAATTGGGGTTCTGTGCGGTTTCATAGCCGACGCCGCGAATGGCGATGACGCGTTCGTTGCCCTCGCTCTTGGTCACGGTGAGGCCGGGAACGAAGCCGTTGAGATCGGCAAGCTCGGTGGCGTTGCGCTGGCGCAGCGCGTCGGCCGAAACGGTGCTGATCGCGATCGGTGCGGTTTGCAGGTTCACTTCCCGCTTTTCACCGTTGACCACGATGGTGCCGAGCGGGCTGCCATCGGCGTCGACCATCGGATCGGCAGCCGGAGCAGGCGCCGTTTCGGCGGCGGTTGCGCTGGCCGCATCGGCGGCGCGGGCAGAGGTGGCGGCAAGCGCCAGGAGCGATGCAGTGGCAGTGAGCAGGACGGATGACGGGCGCATGGGTTTCCCCCCTCGAGAAATGCTTTTCATCGCTTTCAGACAGCCTCCCGGCTGTATGTTCTCCCTGAACCTGGCCTTCGTTATGGCCGGCCTTTTTGTCGTGCCCCAGCATCGGTGTTCAACCGCCCTGCGGTCTTGCGTGGCAACGCACGAATAGTTGACCGATCCGCGTTGCAGCAAGCCCCATGTTGCAATGCAAAGTGCCCAAAGGACCGATGATGTCGGATGACGCGGGCGGTGCCGGTCCAAATCTCTTGCGCGCCAGGTCAAGACATGGCGCAGTGCATGATGGCACATGCTTTTTCGTCAGATGCTTTCGCGCCGCTGCAAAGGAACCAAGCCTTGTCCGTGATCACGCCTTCCGCCCCCGTGCTATCCCCCATCACCAGCCGCGCCGCCTGGCGTGGCGACCGGCTGAGCCAGGGACAGGACTGGGTCTTTGAACTGTCGGCTGCGCAGATTGCCGAACTGGAAACGCTGGGCGCGCGCTTCATGGCCGACGATCCCGATCTGCGCACGGTGCAGGCGCAGGACTATCCGCTGGTGGAAACTGCCCAGGCTTGCGAGGAATGGCGTCAGGAAGTGGATTTCGGGCGCGGCTTCGTGCTGGTGCGGGGCCTGCGTGCAGAACTCTATTCCGATGCGCTGTCCTGTGCGATCTATTACATTCTTGGCCTGCACATGGGCGATCCCATCCGTCAGAACGAGATGGGCGACCTGATCGACCATGTCTATGCCACGTCTGACAAGACCATGGACGATCCCACTGCCCTGTCATCCAAAGTGCGCGACAAGTTGGTCTATCACTCTGACAGTTCGGATATCGTCGCGCTGATGTGTCTGCGCGGGGCGCGGGAAGGGGGGCTTTCGTGCCTGGTTTCGGGCGCGGAAATCTACAACGAGATCCTGCGCCGCCGCCCCGATCTGGCGCCGCTGCTGTTCGAGCCGTTCCACTGGGACTGGCGCCGCCAGGATCATGAAGCCCCGGCCGATACCTATACCTCGCCGATCGTCAGCCTGGAGGATGGCGTGTTCAGCATGTATGCCGGCTCGCTCTATATCCTTACCGCGCAGGAATATCCCGGCGTGCCGCAGTTGACCGCCGACCAGATCGAGGTGCTGCGCCTGTTCGACGAGATCACCTATGAAGACGGCATGGCGATCGAGATGGATTTCCGGCCCGGCGATATCCAGTGGCTGTCAAACTATGCCGCGCTGCATGCGCGCACCACATTCTGGGATTGGCCCGAACCGCAGCGCAAGCGCCACCTGCTGCGCCTGTGGCTGTCGAGCAAGGGCGCGCGCCCGGTGGTCGAAGGCTTTGGCAAGAACGGCGTGGTGCAGCACCGTGCCGCCCCGCGCGATGGCGCGGCCGAACATCCCGATGCGCATTTCGATGTGCGCGGCATGGCAGTGCCGCGGCTGATTTCCTGAACCAATTTTTGGCGCACAAAAACAGCCCGGTGGAGCGATCCGCCGGGCTGTTTTGTTGGCAGGTCAGAGATCGAAAACCAGACAAACAGGCATTGCCTAACCGTCACCCCGGACTTGATCCGGGGTCCCGCTTCTTTTCTCGGCCTAAGACAGAAAAGCGGGATCCCGGGTCAAGCCCGGGATGACGGGGTCTCTATAGGTTTGGCACGGTGCAAGACCCCCGCCGCCACTGCCACTGGCACGCATGACGCGCCCAGCAGCCATATCGCGCCGGCATAGCTGCCGGTCCACTGCGCCAGTACCCCGGCCAGGCCCGGCCCTAACGCGGCAAGGCCGGCGAGCGTCCAGCACAGGGCGAGGCCGGCCGTGCCGGTTTCGTGCCCGAACCATTCCATAAGCAGTACCGTGACCGCCATGGCGACAAGGGCCGAGCCCACGCCGAACAGCGGCACAAAGCCCCAGTTGACCATCAGCGCACCGCCTTGAGCCAGGGCGCCCATGCCCAACGCCGTGGCCAACAGCGACAGCGCCAGCAACCGCACCGCGCGGACATGGCGCAGGGCAAAGCCGGCAAGGCCCGTGCCCAGCGCGCCAAGCAGGCCTTGCAGCGCGAGCACCCGCGCCACGGCGCCCGCGTTCCATCCCAGCGCCGGGGAAAGATGCGCCGGCGCAACGCTGAGCGCGGTCATGATCACGGCTTGCGAAAGAACCATGGCACTGGCGAGCACGGCAAAGCGCGGGCCCAGCAGCGGCCGCCACCAGCCTGCCGCGCGCGGGGCATCGGGCAAGGCAGGCGCCGGCGGATCGCGCAGCACGGTTAGCAGCAGCACCGCCAGGCCCAGCGCCAGGCCGCAAGTGCCACGCCAATAGCCCAGGCCATCGGTGATCAGTGCTTGGCCCAGCGCCGGCCCGGCGGCATTGCCCAGCGCGCCGATCATGAGATAGAGGCCCAGCACGCGATTGGTGCGCGGCCCAGACCAGCCCGCGATCATCGCATAGGCCGGGGTATTGGCCAGCAGGGAAAAACCCGCACCCACCAGCGCCATGGCCGGCAGCAGCAGGGCAAGGCCGCTGGCAAGGCCCGCCAGCGCGAGGCCCGCGGCCATGACCAGCGCGCCGCCGGTCATTGTCAGGCGCCCGCCGACCCGCGTGATCAGCCAGACGGGCAGGGTGGCCCCGGCGCTGGCCCCCACGATCACCATGGTAAAGGCTGCGCCCAGCGCGGCCGGCCCCAGGTGCAGGGCCTGGCCCGTGGCAAACAGCGCCAGCCCCATGCCGGCAAAGACGATGCCCTGGCCCAGGAACAGCGCCAGCGATACGGCCAGCGCCACCACGCCTTCACGCGCGGTGAAGGCGTGGTGGCCGGCGCTCATTCCGGCTTTTCGCCCAGGATCTGCACGCGATAGCCCGAGCGGACCTGCGGGAAATAGTCCCAGATCGCCGAATGCTGCGCACAGCGGTTGTCCCAGAAGGCGATCGAATGCGGCTGCCAGCGAAAGCGGCACTGGAACATCGGATGTTGCACGTGTTCATAGAGATAGGTCAGGATCGCGCGGCTCTCGATCGCGGGCACGCCCTCGATATGGGTGGTGAAGCCACGGTTCACATAGATGCACTTCTTGCCCGTCACCGGGTGGGTGCGGATCACCGGATGGCTGTGGCGCGGCAGCTTCATGCCTTCGGGCGTGATGCCGCCAAAGCCGACCACGGCATCGTGCACGGCGGTCAGCCCCGAAAGATAGGCCTTCATCCGGTCAGACAGCGCGTCATAGGCGGCATACATGTTGGAAAACACCGTATCGCCGCCGACGGGCGGCATGGTGTGGAGATAGAGGATCGAGCCCATCGGCGGTGCTTCGTCGCAGCTCATGTCGGAATGCCAGTCTTCGCCGGCCACGAACGTGCTGTTTTCATCGGCGTGGATGATGGTCACTTCCGGGTGGCCGGGCACCTGCCAGGGCGCGGTGCTGGGCGCGATGTGCACGCCGCCGAAATAGTTGGCCAAGCGGATATGGTCTTCGTGGCCGATCGGCTGATCGCGGAAGAACAGCACCAGCCGATCGGCCATGGCGGCTTTCAGCTCGGCCACCTGCGCGTCGGGCAGGGGTTGGGTCAGATCGAGGCCAAAGACTTCCCCGCCGATCGCCGGGGTTACATCGCGTACCGTTATCGTTTCATAGGCCATGGGAATGCTCGCCTTTTTCAAAGGACCGGCCAGGCCATGCGCAGCGGCAGGCCCGACCTGGAAACCAGCGCTTGCGCGGCGTCTTGCGCCTGCGCCAGCAGTTGTTCTTCATCGATGGTGGTGCAGCGCCCAGCGTCGACCACGCGGCGGCCATCGACCCACACGCTGTGCACGCCGCGCCCATCGGCTGACCACACCAGCTGTTGCACCGGGTTGTGCAGTGGCACCCATTCCGGGCGACGCGTATCGTGCAGCACCAGGTCGGCCCGCGCGCCCACGGCCAGCGTGCCCACCTGGCCTTCCAGGCCCATGGCGCGCGCGCCGTTGACGGTGAGCATTTCCAGCGCGCTTTCGGCCGGGAAAAGCGCGGTATCGCCGCGCGCATCCTTCCACAAGCCGGCCATCAGGCGGGCAGAGGGCATCAGATCATGCCGATCGCCGCCATCGGTGCCGATCGCGATGTTGACGCCAGCGGCGGCCATTTCGGGAAACAGCCCGCGCGTGGTGGCCTGATAGCCGCCTTTGAGCGAGGCTTCGGGGCAATGCACCACATGCGTGCCGCTTTGTGCCAGCAGGGCCACTTCGCGTTCGTCGACATGCACCATGTGCACCAGCGACAGGTGATCGCCCAGCACGCCCAGGTCTGCCAGCCATTCCACCGGGCGCTTGCCGGTGTTGGCCAGATACCATTCCGGGTCACCGGCGGCGGGCGCCATATGGGCAGAAATGCGCAAGCCCCGCGCCCGCGCGATGGCCGTGGCCGCCTGCCACAGCTCGGCAGTATTGGTCATGTGCCCGACCAGCAGCGGCCAGGCGGCGATCAGGCGTCCGTCATCGGGCCAGGCAGCCAGATCGGCGCCAAACGCGTCGAGCGCGGCCTGGGTCAGCGCGGCCTGGTCCTCGCCACGAGCAAACGCGCGGTCCATGCACCAGCGGCCGATGCGTCCGCGAATGCCTGTGCCCTCCAGCGCCTGGGCCACGGCCTCGAACGCGATCAGCGTGCCGGCTTCGAGGAACGTGGTCGTGCCGGTCTTGAGCATGGCCAGCACGGCCAGCCGCGCGGCGATTGCCTGTTCCTGCGGGGTATGCCCTTGATAGAGCGGGATCACCCATTGGTTGAGCCCTTCGTCAAAGGGCAGCGCCTCGGGCAGGAAATTGCGGATCAGGGTTTCGGTCAGATGCACGTGGGCATTGACGAAGCCGGGCGTGGCAACAAAACCGCGCGCATCGATCACCTCGTGCGGCGCAACCATGCCGGACACCTCTGCGCTTGGCCCCACCGCCACGATGCGGCCCTGTGCCATGGCAACCGCGCCATCGCGGATCACGCGGCGCTGCGCATCCATCGTCACCAGCATCGCGCCGGTGACCAAGGTATCGACCGCCTGCATCCTAGCCGAACCGGAAGGCAGAGATATCGGCCATCATCACGTTGTCGGTAAAGTCGCGCTGGCCCGGCGCATCGGCAGCGGCACCGGCCGCCACCATCAGCGGGATGAGATGCTCTTCGCGCGGGTGGCTTTGCCGGCCAGCGGGCGCACTGGCCCAGTGGCGCAGCGCCTGCCAGCGCTGTTCGGGCGGGCTTTCGATCGCCTGGGTAAGCCAGGCATCGAACGTGGCCGAAGGCTGCGTAGCGGCGGGCGAAAAGAACGCGCGCATGTTGTGGAAGCTCATGCCCGAACCCACGATCAGCACGCCTTCGTCGCGCAGCGCAGCAAGGGCGCGGCCGCAGCGCAGGTGCTCTTCAGGATCGAGATCGCGCTTGAGCGACAGCGGCACCACGGGAATATCCGCCTCGGGCGTGACGAGCAGGAACGGGATGAACACCCCGTGGTCGAACCCGCGCGTGGCATCGGTGCGCGCCGGCAGACCTTCGGCCTCGATCAGCGCCACGATCCGCTCGGCCAGCGCAGGTGCACCCGGCGCAGGAAACTTCAGTTCATAGGTGTGCGGCGGAAAGCCATAGTAATCATAGATCATGCCCGGTGCGGGCGCTGAAGCGACGGTAAACGCGTCTTCTTCCCAATGCCCGGATATTACCACGATGCCCTTGGGTTTTTCCGGCAGGCTCGCGATCAGGCCCTTGAGATAGCCGGCGGTCTTGTCCCAGGCGTCGGCCGGCCCACCCATCGCGCGCCAGTCCATGAAAAAGCAGGGGCCGCCGCCGTGGGGAATGAACAGGCTGGGCATCCGGGTGGCGGAATCGGGCATGAGGTCGCTTGGCTCCTTGCGCATCGGCAGTATCGTGGCATCGTCGTTCCGGGCTTTGCGCCGAAAGGTCCGCTCGGTGATGGCACGATCAACGGCCTCGACCTAGCCGGGCAGGGGTTCCCCGTCTTGACGGCCCGCGCAAGCAATTTTGCAAGGCGCGGCTGTTCGGTGGCCAAGTGCCTGTAAAGCGGCACTTGCTGGCGCCATCAAATTGATGCCGGGCGCCCTCGTTGTTGCGAGCGGGCCTCCATGCTTGGCAAGCGCGCCGGCGTGGGGTCTGATAGCCGCGCCATTCACTATCCGGGACTCGCCGCGCACCATGCCTTCTGCGCCCAGCTATCAGGCGGCCAAGGTCGCCATCGCCGCCACCATCGCCAACACCCTGTGCATGACCGCGGCGATTTCCGCCACGATCGGCGTGTTCCTGGTGCCGATCGCGCAGGATTTCGGCTGGCCGCGTGCCGGTGTTTCGGGCGTGCTCGGGCTGATTTCGGTGATCAGCGCAATCAGCTATCCGCTGATCGGCCGGGCGATGGACCGGTTTGGCGCACGCTGGCTGTTGCTGGCGGGCAATCTCGGGCTGGCGGTGGGCATCCTGCTGGTGTCGCGCGCCGATGGCACGATGCTCGATTTCTATTGGCGCTTCGCCGTGGTCGGGCTGTTCGGCACGATGGCGGCCACGGGCATGGTCAGCAAGGTGGTGTCGAACTGGTTCGATGCACGGCGCGGGTTGATGCTGGGCGTTACGGCGGGCGTGGGCAATGGCCTGGGCGCCACGATCATGCCGATCGTGGCCGGCGTGGTCCTGTCCAGCCATGGCTGGCGCATGGGCTATGTCGTCATCGGGCTGATCGTGGCGCTGGCCGCGCCGTTTATCGCGCTGTGGATGCGCGATGCGCCACCCGCTGCGGCCGGTGATAGCCATGCCATGTCCCCGCTCGCCAGCGGCATGAGCCTGGGCCAGGCGGCGCGCACCAGCGCATTCTGGCTGATGCTGGTGGCCGTGGCGGCCGGCGCCGGCGGGATGACCGCGATGTTCACCCATGTCGTGCCGATCCTCATGGGCCATGGTGTGTCGCTGGCGCATGCCACGGGCGTGGTGGTGGTCTTTGCCCTGGTCACGGCAGGCTGGCAGGTAGTGACCGGCGGTCTGCTCGATCGCTTTCGCACCCCGCGCCTGATCCTGCCGATGTATGCCAGTGCCATGGCCGGCATGCTGATCCTGCAGTTTTCCACCGGCAGCCTGGCGATCATCACTGCCGGCGCACTGCTCGGCATCGGCATGGGGGCGGAATATGCCGCGTTGTCGTATTTCGTGTCGCGCTATTTCGGGCTGCGCCACTTCGGCACGATCGTCGGTGCATTCTATGCTGTCGTTGCCTTTATCCAAGGGGTGGCGCCTATGCTGATGGATATCAGCTTTGACCGTAGCGGCTCTTATGTCGCGGCCACGCTTGCCATCGTCGGCGCGTTGGCGCTGGGCATGGTGCTGCTCGCGCTCTTGCCGCATCCCGATCGCTTTGCTGCCAGCGCGCCAGGCGCGCGCCCGGCCGCAGACAGCGCCACGGGCGATCTGGTGCTCGCCTGATGGCAGTCGTCGTTTTCGGATCGATCAACCGCGATCTGGTCATGCGCGTGCCGCACCTGCCGCTTGCCGGGGAAACGGTTGCGGCCACCAGCTATGACCTGCTGCCCGGTGGCAAGGGTGCCAACCAGGCAGTCGCCGCCGCGCGCCAGGGCATGCCCACGGTGATGCTGGGCGCGGTGGGCGATGATGCCCATGGCGTGGCGATGCTCGATGCCCTGGCTCAGGCCGGCGTGGGCACCGGCGCGGTGGCGCGGCTGCCTGGCCCAACCGGGCTTGCGCATGTCTTCGTGTCTGACGCGGGCGAGAACCAGATCGTGATCGTGGCGGGCGCCAATGCCGCGCTTCCTGCCCCGTCAGACTTTCCCGCCGGTGCTGCCCTGGCCGTGGCCCAGGCCGAAGTGCCGGCTGAGGCCGTGGCCAGCTTTCTAACCCTGGCGCGCGAGGCTGGCGCACGCACGCTCTACAACGCCGCGCCGGCCACGGCCGAAGGGCGCGCGATCCTGCCGCTGGCCGATATTCTGGTGGTCAACGAAACCGAACTGGCGTTTTTCCTGGGCGAAGGCGTGCCGGAGGGAGACATCGCCTTGGCCGGGGCCGCGCGCCGGCTGATGGCGCGCGAAGGGCAGTGGGTGATCGTCACGCTTGGCGGCGCCGGCGTGCTGGCCGAAGGGCCGAACGGCACGATCCGCCTGCCTGCGCGGGCCGTGCCGGTGGTGGATACGACCGGCGCGGGTGATACCTTCTGCGGCGTGCTGGCCGCGCGGCTGGCGGAAGGTGAAACCATGGCCCACGCGCTGGCTGTGGCGGTGGTTGCGGCCGGAATCTCGGTGCAGCGCCTGGGTGCTGCCGCCTCGATGCCCACGCGGGCAGAGGTGGACGCGGGTCTGGCCGGATAGGGCGCGCAAGGGCGGGGGCTTCGACAAGCTCAGCCCGAACGGTATTCATAAACCTGCTTCCCCGTTGGCCCTGAGCCTGTCGAAGGGCGCTGGCACGTCACCCAAACCCACATGCGAGAAAGCGCCGGAAAGCCAAGGCTCTCCGGCGCTTCCTGTGCGACCCTTGGCAGGGCTTACTGTGGGTCTTTGGCCACGCCCTTGGCGGGGAACATGTCGCGGTTGATCCGCGCGTGCACGCCCAGCGTGCCGTCCACCACCTGGGTCACGCCGAAATCGGCGGCCACGCTCATCAGCGAATAGGCATCGTTCTTCGACAGGCCGACTTGTTCGCTCAGCAGGTGGAGCATGTCGAGCGAGGCGTTCTTCATCGCCGCATCCAGGTCTTCGCCAAAGCCGTGGACGATCCAGTGCTTGGGCGTTTCCAGCAGCGGCGAGGGGAAATCGAAATCCTTGCGCAGGATGATCTGGAACAGGCAGTTGAGCGAGCTTTCGATCGCCGTGCCGGAAATCTCGCCGTCGCCCTGGCTGACATGCGGATCGCCGATGGAAAAGAGGCCGCCCTTGACCTGGCACTTGTAATACATCGTGGCGCCAGCGCCGATGCGCCAGTTGTCGATATTGCCGCCATGCAGGCCGGGGGGAATCGTGCTGACCGGCTCGTTCACCGCCGGGGCCACGCCGGCCGTGCCCAGGTGCGGGCGGGCCGGGATGGTCACGCCGGGCAAGGCGGGCTGGCGATCGCACACCGGGCAGTTGGTGATCGTGCCGGGCACCAGGTACTTCCCAGGAAAATCATAGGCATAGAGCGCGCTGGCGGTTTGCGTGGTGGGATCGAGCTGGTAGATCGTCACCCGCTCCTTCTCGTCGAACTCCTGATAGAGGTGGCCCCAGTTGGCCGCGAGGTTGGAGCCATAGTTGTTGCGTGGCACCATCTGGAGATAGCGCACCTCCAGCATGTCGCCCGGCTCGGCGCCTTCGACAAAGATCGGCCCGGTCATGATGTGCACGCCCGGCGCACGGGTGGTGGGATCGATCTGGGTGAAGATCTGCTCCACGCCTTCGTCGAACATCAGTTCGGGCGCATCGCCGGCATGGTGGGTGATTGCTTCGGCATGCACCAGATCGCCGCTCTTGATCGTCAGGGCCGGCTTGATCGTGGGCGAGAAATAGCCCCAGTGCACGGTCTCGGGCGTGGCTTTCAGATAGTGCAGGGCGCCGGGCGCCGTAGCCGTCCGCTGCTGACCGTGGGTGCAGACCAAACTCATGCGTGTGCCTCGTTTCGATGGGTATCAGGACGCCTTGGTTGTCGGGCCAATGCTGCGCTGCGGTCTTGTTTGCGCGCGCCCTATGACTTGGCCGCGCCGCGCACGGATCAACAATCGGTGCGCGCAGGTCCAAGCCGGGCGGGGCCGCGCCTTGCCACAAGGTGGCTATTGACCCTGCTGGCCAAGGAAAGGCGCTGCCAATGCCCAACACCCTGATTTTCGTCGATATGCCTGCCGATGACCCGGCCGCCGCGGCCCGATTCTATGCCGAGGTGTTCGGCTGGCAGAACGATGAAAAGCCGGCCGAGGTCTATCACCGCATGGTGCCGGGCGGGCAGTTCAAGAACCCAGATGGCAGCGACAGCGCGATCGGCAACTTGCACCTGGGCATCTTTGCCGCAGCCAATGCCCGGCCGCACCCAGAACCGGCCGGTGTTGCCCCGCGCGATCTGGCGAGCGACGGGCGCAAGCCGCGCATCTGGATCCTGATCAGCGACGATGACAGTGCCGATCGCATCCTGGCCGCGGCGGAGGAACGCGGCGCCACGATCCTGTGGCGCAATCACTATTGGTCCACTTTCAACGGCTATAACCATGCCTTCCAGGACCCGTGGGGCAACGAAATCCTGCTGTGGGGCAAGGCCGGGGCCGATCCGCAGGTGCCGGCAGACTTCACCCGCGAGTGATGCCGGTGGCGGGGGACGCAAATCCCCCGCCAATTGTGTTCTTCATTATTGTTGCGGCGCAGCATGGCTTGGCGCAGACTGCGCAGCACCACATGCTCAACAATTCGTGCTGCCCGGCTCAAGACCAGCGGCCTGCAACACCGCTAAACAGAGCTTCGATCCAGCCCGTTTCAGGAGTTTGCGCCCGTGACCCTCGTTACCGACAGCTTCATCCGCTCGCTTGAGAGTTCGGCGACCGACCTCGCCGAGGCGGAGACCCTGCCGCCCGAGTGCTATACCAGCGCAGAATTCTATGCGTTCGAGAAAGAGGCGCTCTACAACCACGAATGGCTATGCGTGGGCCGCGCCGATTGGGTGGCCAAGCCGGGCGACTATTTCTCCACCCGCGTGATTGGCGAACCGATCCTGGTGTCGCGTACGCTGGATGGGGAAATCCGCGCGATGTCGGCCGTGTGCCAGCACCGCGCGATGCTGGTGGCCGACGGGCACGGCAATGCGCGCGGTTTCCTGTGCCCCTATCACCACTGGAGCTACAACCTGGATGGCAAGCTGGTCGCCGCCCCGGCGATGAGCAAGACCTGCAATTTCGACAAGGCGCAATACAGCCTGCCGACTTTCCAGGTGGAACTGTGGAACGGCTTCATCTTCATCAACTTTGATGCCGATGCCGCCCCGCTGGCGCCGCGCCTGACGGCGGTGGCCGAGGCCATTGCCGGCTATGATCTGGCCGGGGCCGAAGGGCCGCGCCCCGATCCGGCACCCACGCTGCCGTGGAACTGGAAGGTCATGTTCGAAAATAACAACGATGGCTATCATGCCAGCCGGCTGCACCACGGCCCGCTGCACGATTTCGTGCCATCGGGCCTGGCGGTGTTTCCTGATAGCGACCCGGCCGATGGCGGCTTCCTGCGCTTCAACGGCACGCTTCACGCCGATGCCAGCTTCAACGCCACGCAAAAGGCCGTGCTGCCTGTGTTCCCCGGCCTGTCTGACGAAGCGCGCATGCGCATGACCTTTGCCAACATCCCGCCCACGCTCAGCCTGGTGATGATGAGCGACATGGTGATCTATCTGATCCTGCGGCCCAATGGCCCGGAATCGCTGGAGATGGACACCGGCTTCCTGTTTGCGCCGGGCGCGATGGCCGACCCGGCCTTCGATCACAAGCTCGACATGAACATCCGCGCCTCGGGCCATATCATCGCGCAGGACCTGCATGTCGATGAACTGGTGCAGCAGGGCCTGCGCTCGCGCTTTGCCCCGCGCGGGCGCTATTCCTGGCAGGAAGGCGCCCAAGGCCAGTTCAACAAGTGGCTGGTGCACCGCTATCGCGCCACCCACCAGCGCCTGGCAGCCCGGGAAATGACCCAGGCCTGACCCGATCCGGGGCACGTTTTGTTTGCGGTGCAGCATTGCGTGTCATCACAGATGGCGTAAGGTGGTTGCCAGGCCGGCAACCATAAGCCGCGCCGTCATCAGGGTCGCTCAACCTAGGGGGCAAGCCGTTGCGCTTTACCACCAATGCCTACCCGCGCGAGCAGCGCCAGGACGCGTGGCGTTTTGCGCTGCAGCGTGTCAGCCTCGAAGTGCTTGGCACCGCTGAGGAACTCTATGGCGAGCTGGTAAGCTTTACCAGCGGCCAGGGCATCCAGTTCGTGCGCGTGACCGGCAATGGCCAGCGCCTGGCGATCGACATGGCCCAGGATGCCCCCAGTTTCTGGCTGGTGCTGCTGCTCGAAGGGCGGCTGAGCGCGACGCAGGGCACCACCGCGATCGAGCTGTCCGAAGGGGACATTCTCTATGGCGGCGGCTCTGCCCGCACGCAGATCGACCTGAACGGCGAACACCGCTTTCTGCTGGTCAAGGTGCCGCACGCGCTGCCTGCGCTGCGCTCGCGCTCGGCCCTGCCATCGCAGATCAGCAACCTGATTGCCGACGAGGCGATCGGCCGCATGCTCTCGGCGCTGCTGCGCTCGGTGGCCGATACCATCGTCGACGTGTCGGACGACCAGATCCGCCCGGTCGAACTGGCGCTGCCCGAATTCATCGCCGCGACATTGCTCGACAAGGCGCCGGTCAAGGAACTGGGCGGCGCGGCCGGCGCACGCGCGGCGATCCTCGAACGGGTGTTCCAGTCGATCGAAATGCGCCTGTCCGATCCCAATCTGTCGATCCACCAGATTGCGGCAGAGCACCGCATTTCCCCGCGCTATCTGCAGAAACTGTTCGAAAGCGCGGGCGAAAGCTTTAGCCAGTTCGTGAAGTTCCGTCGGCTGGAGCGCTGCCGGCTGGACCTGGGCAGCCCGCTGCACGCGCAGCGCTCCATTTCCGAAATCCTCTTTCAGTGGGGGTTCAACGACAGCGCCAGCTTCAGCCGCGCATTCCGCGAACGCTATGGCATGAGCCCGCGCGAATACCGCAAGGTCGGGGCCCTGCCGGACGAGGCGATCGAGGCACCCCGGCGCGGGCGGCCCAGCGCGCAAAAGGATGCCCGTCCCGAAGAACGCGAGGAAGCGCCTGCCGCCACCACCCTCGATCCGGCGGTAGAGGCCGATGGCCTGGTCGAGGACGTGCAGGTCGATGCCGCGCCGGGCGTGCGCCACCATGTGCTGCCGGTGCGCCCCGATACGATCCACTGGGGCTATTTCAGCAAGCATCTGAAACCCGCGCTGGAAGTCTGCTCGGGCGATTATGTCACGGTGGAAACCCTGACCCACCACGCCAACGATGACGCCGAACGCATGATCCATGGCGACCCGGCGGCAGAGGCAGTCTATCGCTGGACCGCCGAGGGCAAGGTGGTGGATCGGCGCGGGGCCGGGCCGCTCGATGCCTCGGTGCTGGGACGCGGGCCGGGCGAGGGCTTTGGCGTGCATATCTGCACCGGCCCGATCGCCATTTCCGGGGCGGAGCCGGGTGACGTGGTGCAGGTGCGCATCCTCGATATCGATCCGCGCCCCAGCCGCAACCCGCGCTTTGCCGGCCGCGCATTCGGCAGCAATGTGGCGGCCTATTGGGGTTTTCACTATGCCGAACTGATCACGGAGCCGAAGCCGCGCGAAGTGATCACCATCTACGAGATCGAAAAGGGCGCCGGGCTGCCGCTGGCGCACGCGGTCTACAACTATCGCTGGACGCCGCAGAAAGACCCCTCGGGCGTGATCCACCCGATGTACGATTACCCCGGCGTGCCGGTTGACCCGGAAACGATCGAGAAGAACTTCAACGTGCTGCGCGATATCGAGATACCGGTGCGGCCGCATTTCGGCGTGGTGGCGCTGGCGCCGGCCCATGCCGACCTGGTCGATTCGGTGCCGCCGGCCAATTTCGGCGGCAATATCGACAACTGGCGCCTGGGGCCGGGGGCGAGTGTTTTCCTGCCCGTGGCGGTGCCGGGCGGCCTCTTGTCGCTGGGCGATCCCCACGCCAGCCAGGGCGATGGCGAACTGTGCGGCACGGCGATCGAATGCTCGATGACCGCCGTAATCCAGGTGATCCTGCACAAGGCCAAGGGCGCGCCGGCCCATGTGCGCGAGCTGGATTATCCGATGATCGAAACGCCCACCGAATACGTGATCCTGGGCTTTTCCAACCCCGATTACCTGCGCGACCTGGGCGGCAAGGCGCAGAGCGAGGTTTACAAGCGATCATCGATCGATGCGGCAATGCGCGACGCTTTCCGCAAGGCGCGGCGCTTCCTGATGACCATCCGCGACCTGACCGAGGACGAGGCGATCTCGCTGCTCTCGGTCGGCGTGGATTTCGGGATCAGCCAAGTCGCCAATGGGAACTGGGGCGTGCATGCGGTGATCCGCAAGGCGCTGTTCACCAGCTGATCGCGGGTTGCGGTGCGCGCCAAGGAAGCGGGACCCCGGATCAAGTCCGGGGTGACGTGGAAAGACATTCTTTCAGGCATCGTCTCCCCGGACTTGATCCGGGGTCCCGCTGTTTGCCGTCACGACGTTGCGGATACCCGTTCGATCACTCGAGCAATACCGGCTCCGCCGCAATCGCCAGCGTATAGCCCTGCCAGCGATCGAACTGCCCAGCCAAGTGACCCAGTTCGTGTTCGGCATAGTGCAGCGCGTCGTCACCCAGCAGCAGGACCAGCGGTGGCTCGGGCTCATCCAGCGCGGCCAGGATCGCTTGCGCGGCCAGCGTGGGGCAGCCCGGCTCGTTGCCGTGCTTGTCCTGCAGGATCTGGCGCGCCAGATGCGCGGTGCCGGCATAATCGGCGATGACCGGATCGGCGCCGGGCAGGCGTTCGGCGGAAAAGGCGGTGCGCAATCCACCGGGCGCCACGTTGGTTACCTTGATGCCGAGCGGCGCAACTTCCTGCGCCAGGGTGCGCCCGATGCATTCCAGGGCAAACTTGGTGGCGCCATAGATCGCCGTGCCATGCCAGGCCGCCAGGCCGGAAACCGAGGTGATGTTGACGATGTGCCCGGCGCGGCGGGCGCGCATGGCGGGAAGCGCGGCCTTGATCACCGCCATCGGGCCGAACACGTTGACATCGAACAGCGCGCGCGCATCGGCCAGGCTGGTTTCCTCCACCGCGCCGGTAAAGCCGCGTCCGGCGTTGTTGACCACGTAATCAAGCGGGCCGACCAGCCCCTGCGCGGTGCGGATCACCACCTGCACGGCGGCTTCGTCGGTCACGTCCAGCTTCATCGCATGAGCGCGGCCGGGGGCAAGGGCGGTGAACATTTCCGCGTCGGCCTGCGCACGCACCGTGCCCACCACGGCATCGCCACGCCCCAGCGCGGCGCGGGCCAAGGCCAGACCCAGGCCCGAACTGACGCCTGTGATGAACCAGTTTGCCATGCGCATTCCTTCTGTTTGTTTGCGCCAGGGCTAGTTGGATGTGGCGGGTGCGTCTTGCCGTGGCGCGCATGGATTTGTGCGCCAGCGTTGTAGTTCATGCGCTGCACAAACCTTCGTGCGCGTGGTGACAAGATGCGCGGGCCAAGCCGCCCTAGCTTGCCCGTGATCCCAACCCGCGCCACACATCCTGTTCATCACTGCAAAATCACGGACCAGCCATGACCGAACCCACTACCACGGTTGCGCATTTCGGCCTTCCTTCCGACAGCGGCGGGCGCGACATCGGCATCTTCATGCCGATGGCCAACGGCGGCTGGATCATTTCGAAGAATTCGCCGCGGCTCGACGGCTCCTATGGCTATAATCTAGAAGTGGCCAAGCTGGCCGATGCCATGGGGCTGGACTTCATCATGGCGATGGCCAAGTTCAAGGGCTACGGCGGCGAAATCCAGCACTGGGAATCCTCGCTCGACAGCCCGCTGATGATGGCCGGCCTGGCCCAGGCGACCAGCCGGGTAAAGGTCTGGGCGACGATCCACACCCTGCTGCAAAACCCGGCGGTGGCGGCCAAGATGATTGCCACGCTCGATCAGATCAGCGGGGGCCGCGCCGGGCTCAACGTGGTGACCGGCGCCTACAAGGGTGAATTTGCCCAGATGGGCGCCTGGCCCGAAGGCGTCGACCATGACGAGCGCTATGTCCTGGCCACCGAGTGGATCGAGAACATCAAGCGGCTGTGGAGCGAAGACCGGGTCACCGCCCATGGCAAGTATTTCACGCTGGACGATTGCACGTCGTGGCCCAAGCCGCAGCAGCGCCCGTTCCTGGTCTGCGCCGGCACGTCCAAGGCCGGGGTGCGCTTTACTGCCGAGCACATGGACGCGCTGTTCCTGGCGGGCAACAACCTGGACGAGCTGATTGCCAACACGCACAAGGCCAAGGCTGGCGCGTTGGAACTGGGCCATGCCATCCGCACCTATTCGATGATGATCCTGGTCATTGGCGAAACCGATGCCGAGGCCGAGGCCATGGTGCAATCCTATCGCGATGGGCTGGATGAAGAGACGCTGTGGGGCATGATGCGCGCCTATGGCATGCTCGACGCGGAAATCGGCAAGGAGAACGATTTCACCCGCAAGGCGCGATCGGCGCTGATGGCCCCGCATGTGGCTGGCTCGCCCGAGACGGTGCTGGCGCAACTGACCGAAATCTTTGAAAAGACCGCGCTGGATGGGCTGATGCTGATCTTCCCCGATTACCTGACGATGCTGCCGGTCTTTGCCGAAAAGATCCTGCCCGTCCTGCGCGCGCGGTTTCCCGGCAAGATCAAGGAGGCGATCGATGCCTGAGCCGGCGGCCCAGACCGTGATCGATCCGGCCACCGCCTTGCCGCACGTGGCCCAGCCCGGCGCGATGATCGCGCCGGCGCGCACCGCGCTGGTGGTGGTCGATGTGCAGGTCGATTTCGCCGCGCCGCATGGCGTGGTCGCCGGTTATGGCGCGGACATGACCGAGTCCGACAAGGCGGTCGACCGCATTGAGGACCTCATCGCCGCAGCCCGCGCGGCCGGGGTTACCGTGGCCTTCATGCGGGTGATGACCCGGCCGGAAAGCGACAGCCAGGCGCTGAAAACCTGGATGGCGAGGCGCGGCTCTCCTGGCGGCGAGGCGATCTGCCGGATCGGCAGCGGCGGCGAGGATTACTGGCGCGTGGCGCCCCGGCCAGGGGATATCGAGATTGCCAAGCTGGCCTATTCCAGCTTCCACGGCACCGACCTCGATATGCAGCTGCGCGCGCGCGGCATCGATACCCTGGTGATGACCGGGCTGACGACGGACTGCTGCGTCGATTCCACCACGCGCGATGCGTTTCATCACAATTACCACACCTTCGTGGTGTCCGATGCCTGCGCCGCGGCCGAGCCTGACCTGCATGTGCACGCGCTCAAGGCCATGGCGCAGCATTGTTCGCTGCTGACGACCAGCGCCGCGGTGGTGGGGGCGTGGCGCGCATGAGCCTGGACGGGGACGGCCCCATCGCCGCCGATTTCGTGATCCGCAATGCCTGGATTGTGACGATGGATGCCAACCGTCAGGTTTGGCGCGATGGCGCGTTGGCCGTGGCGGGGGATCGCATCGTGGCGGTGGGCCCGACCGCGCAGATCATGGCCCAGGTTACCGCGCGCGACGTGATCGACGGCAGCCGTTTCGTGCTGACGCCGGGGCTGGTCAATTGCCACGTGCATATCACTGGCGAGCCGATCACGCGCGGCTATGTGCCCGATGATACCGATTGGCGCACCAACGTGTTCGATTGGCTGATCCCGACCTACATGGCGCAGACCCCGGCCGAGGAACAGCTGGCGGCGACGCTGGCCTCGGTGGAAATGCTCAAGAACGGCGTGACCACCTTCATCGAGGCCGGCACGATCCTGGATTTGCCCGCCGTGATGGAGGCGGTCGATGCCGTGGGCATTCGCGGGCGGCTGGGGCAGTGGATTCAGGATCGCGCCTTTGCCCCCACGGACGATCAGGCCACGCTTACGCGCGATGCCATCGTCCGGCTCGAAAGCCAGCTGGATCGCTGGCCGGTGGCCGATGACAAGCGCCTGGCGGCCTGGGGCTGTCTGGTCGGACACAATACCGCCACCGACGATCTGTGGCGCGCGGCGACGGCCATGGTGCGCGAACGCGGCCTGGGCATCACCGCGCATATGAGCGCCGACCCGTCCGATCCCGAGTATTACCTCGCCACCACCGGCAAGCGCGCCTTGCTCCATCTGGAAGAACTGGGCGCGTTGGGCGATCATCTTTCGCTCACGCACATGATCCACCTGGATGATGCCGAGGTAGCAGCCGTGGCGCGCAGCGGCATGCGGGTGACGCATTGCCCGCTCACCGCGATGAAGGGCGGCTATGGCGTGACCAGCCATGGCAAGTTCCCGGAAATGCAGGCGGCGGGCGTGCCGATCCAGCTGGGCACCGATGGCAACAACAACGGCAATATCGCCGATCTGATGCGCGCGATGTACCTGCTCGCCGGCCTGTTCAAGGATGCGCGGCGCGATGGCGATCTGTTCCCCGCGCATGCCGTACTGGAATGCGCCACGCTGCATGGTGCGGCGGCGGCGGGCCTGGCTGGATCGGTCGGCGCCCTGGTGTCGGGCATGAAGGCCGATTTCGTGGCACACGATCGCAACCGCCCGGAATGGACGCCGCTGCTCAACGTGATCAACCAGCTTGTCTGGTCGGCCGATGGGCGCGGCGTGCACAGCGTGTGGGTGGATGGGCAGCGCCTGGTGGATAATTATCGGATGACCAACGTGGACGAGGAAGCGCTTTATGCCAGCGTGCAGGCGGCGGCGCCGGGCCTGATCGCACGGGCCGGCAAGACGATCCCTTGCGCCTGGCCGGTGGCTTGACCATGTCGGTGCGGGCAACCCAGCCAGGCACGGGTATCACCAAGGGCACCAAGCCGATGCGTATCGTCATTCTGGGCGCGTTCGCCGCGCTCTATTTTCTGTTGATGGCTTCCACGTTCAATTCGTTGGGCCAGGTTCTGCCGATGATCGTGGCTGATCTGCATTTTACCTGGGCGCAGGCGGGCATGGGCTTTACCGTGCTGGGGATTGCCTGCGGGGCGGCCTCGATGCTGCCGGCGGCTGTCATCCGCCGCCATGGCGTGGCGGTTACGCTGCTGATCGGCATGGTGCAGCTTATCGCCGGATTTGCCGCGCTGGCCTGGATGCAGGGCGTGTGGATGTATCTGCTCGCCACGCTGCTCTTGGGGCTGGGCTTCTGCTTTTGCGGGTCGATCGCGGCGGTCGATGCCATTGGCAATGCCTTTGACCGCAAGCGCTCCACGGCCATCGGCCTCTATTTTACCGCTGGCAACCTGGGGGCGGTGGCCGGGCCGATCACCTTCTTCGCGATCCATTCGGCCACCGGCAGCTGGCGCCTCTATTGGCTGGCCTGTGCCGCCGGCGCACTGGTGCTGGGGCTGTTCGCGGCGGCGGTGTGCGGCCGTTATGAACGCCGCGTCGGCGTGGTCCACGGCCCGGCCGATGAAGCGCCGCCTCCGCCCGAAGGCTGGACGGCGCGCGCCGCGCTGGCTTCATGGCAGTTCTGGATCGTGGTGCTGGCCTATACTGCGTGCCTGTTGATCAACACCACCGTGCACAGCTTTGCCTATCAGCACATGCTGGAACACCGCGTGGCGCCGGGCGTGGCCACGGGGTTTATTTCGGCGGCGGCCTTCGTGGCGGCCGTGGCAGCGGCGCTCGCCGGTTTTGCCGGCCAGCGGGTCGATGCCCGCGCGCTTACCGTGGTGGCGCTGGTGGGATCGGCATTTTCCTCACTCGCGCTGATCCTGCCGCTGGGCACGGCCGCGCTGGGCTTTTTCGCGGTAACCTTTGGCATCGGCATCGGGGTTTCCACCGTAGGCACGGCCCTGTTGCTGCGCGGCTGGTTCGGCGGGCGCGCCGCGCTGGAGCTTTATTCGGTGATGACCGTGGTTTCCACCTCGGCCGCGATCGGGCCGAGCATCGGTGGGCACCTGCACGATACGATGGGCAGCTTCGTGCCCAATTTCGCGGGCCAGGCGCTGATCGGTCTGGTCGTCGCGCTGGTGGTGGGGCTGGCCCGCCGCCCGGTGCCGCGCGCGGCGGCGGGGGATGCGGTGCTGGCGTGATGATGCAAAAGCGGGACCCCGGGTCGAGCCCGGGGTGACGTACATTCTTGACCTGTTAGACTTTGCGTCACCCCGGACTTGATCCGGGGTCCCGCTTTTTCCTAAGCGCCGTGCTCGATGATCGTTTCCATCGCCACATAGGTCGATGTGCTCGCCACGTTGGGCAGGCTCGAAATCCGCTCTCCCAGCACGCGGCGATAGGCCAGGATATCGGCCGTGCGGATCTTGAGCAGATAATCGAAATGGCTGGCGATCATGTGGCATTCCTCCACCTCCTCGACCTGGAGGACGGCGCGGCGGAACGCATCGAGCGCCTTTTCGCGGGTGTCTGACAGCTTGACCTGGGTAAACGCGATATGCGCCAGGCCCAGCTTGTGCGGATCGACCACGGCGCGAAAGCCGCGGATCACCCCATCGGCCATCAGCCGCTTGAGCCGCGCCTGGCACGGAGTCTTGCTCAAGCCCACGCGGCGCGCGAGTTCGTTGATGCTCAGCCGCCCGTCGACACGCAGCTCTTCCACGATCCTGAGGTCGATGCGATCAAGCGGCGACGGCTCTGTCATCGGGCTGCTCAGGGCCGGGTTGAGCCGCGCACGACCAGGCGCACCGGCACGCGCCGCGCCGTCGCCGTCTCGCCCGAAATCATCGCCAGCAGCCGATCGACCAGCAGCGAGCCGGCCACCTCGAAATCGGATTCCACCGTGGTGAGCGGCGGCGTGGACCAGGCACCGGCACGCACGCCATCGAACCCGACGATGCCGATCTGATCGGGCACGACCAGCCCGCGCCCGGCCAGTTCCTTGAGCGCGCCCAGCGCGATCTCGTCGCTGACGCCAAAGATCGCATCGAACGGGCGCCCGCTTTCGATCAGGGCCACGGCGGCACGGCGGCCTTGCTCTTCGCGCGGCAGGCCACGCTCGATACGCTGAAGCACCGGCTCCAGCCCGGCGCTTTCCATCGCTGCGGCATAGCCGTCATAGCGTTCCTTGAACTGCCGCTGTGGCGAGGTTTCCGAACCCAGGCACACGATATGGCGATAGCCGCGCACCAGCATGTGGCGCGTGGCGAGCGTTGCCCCGGCGTGGTTGTCACTGCGCACCCAGGGAAAATCGTCCTGCGTCGCGCCCCAGCACACCCAGTGGCTGCCCTGGGGCAGCGCGCCGAAATAGTCCCAGGCTGCGGTGTTTTCGCTGGTGCCGATCACGATCATGCCGTCGGCCTTGCGGCGTTCCTGGTAATGGCCCCAGAAATTTTCGGGGCTGTCCTGAAACGCTACCAGCACCTCGAACCCGCGCGCGGCGGCCGCCGCGCAGGTGCTGCCCAGCAGGGCATAGTAGAACGGATTGAGATCCTTGCGATCCTGCCCCGGCCGGCAGACCATGACGACAGCCAGCGTGCCGGTCTTGCCCCGGCGCAGCCGCGCGGCGTTTTCGTCCACCTGATAGTTGAGCTTGCGCGCTGCCTCCATCACCCGCTGGCGGGTCGGCGCGCTGATCGACGGGTCACCCGCCAGCGCGCGGCTAACGGTGGACTGGCTGACGCCGGCCGCTTCGGCCACGTCGAAACTGGTTACACGGGTGAGGCGCTTTTCGGCCATGGATCAAGGTCTCTTTCGCGTGCAACAGTCAGCGGAAGCTGTCCTTGGCCGCGCGCAAGGCGGCAAAGGTGGCGACGGCATCGCCGCCGCCCCAGCGGGATTGCAGGACAGGATCGTCGGCGCGCAGGAAGGGGTTGGTGGCCAGCTCGCGCGCCAGCGGGGTGGGCACGGTGGGCAGGCCCTGTGCGCGCCGCGCCGTGATGTCCTGCGCATATTCAGCCAGCGCGGCATTGTCGGGATCGGCGTGCACGGCAAAGCGGGCGTTGCTGGCGGTGTATTCGTGCGCGCAGTAAACCAGCGTTTCGGCCGGCAGCGCCTTGAGGCGCGTGAGGCTGGCCCAGAACTGCGGCGGGGTGCCTTCGAACATGCGCCCGCAGCCCAGCGCGAACAGCGCGTCACCCACAAAGGCCAGGCCGGCATCGGGCAGGTGATAGGCGACATGGCCCAGCGTGTGCCCGCCCACGGCCAGCACCTGCACCACATGATCGCCCAGGCGCACGCTGTCACCGCCATCGACAGCCTGGTCGACGCCCGCGATCTTGGTGGTTTCCTGCGCCGGCGCGCTGATCGTGCAGCCAGTGGCGGCCTTGATCGCCGCGTTGCCGCCGGCATGATCGGCATGCCAGTGGGTGTTCCAGGTCTGCGTGATCTGCCACCCGCGCGCAGCCGCCTCGGCCAGATAGCGATCGGCATCGGGGGTGTCGATGCACACGGTTTCGCCGCTCGCGCTGTCATGCACGAGGTAGCCATAGTTGTCAGACAGGCAGGGAAACTGGTGAACTTCGATCATCGCCCTCGCTCCTCTCACCCCTCATAGCGGAAATGCTGCAAAGCAAAAGACGGCAAACGGCGGTTAACCGGCGCAGCTGCACTGCTCAGTCGATGCGGGCCAGCCGCGCGACATGGGCAAAGGCCTGGCGCGCCCCGGCAATCGCCTCGGCTTCCTGCCCGGCATCAAGCGGCACGGTATCGAGCGCGTCGGTAAAATCGCGCCAATGCGCCGCCGGGCCGGCGCCCCACGGCGCCAGGTGGCGGGCGCCGAATGTGTCGGAGAGGCCAATGCGCATGACCAGCTTGCGCAGCACGGCTGCGCCCAGGTTCGATCCTTCGGCCACATAGAGCCATCCCAGCGCAGCGCCGAGCGTGGGCTGCGGCGGGGCCGGCAGTGGCGGGGAGGGCGCATCAAGTCCCAGATCGGCCATGTCCTGGATGACCAGCGGCAGGCGGCAGCGGTCTGCCAGGCCGGGCAGGACAGCCTGCAGCGCGGCATCGCCATAGAGCGGCGCGACCGTGCGGTGAAAGCCCAGTTGCATGGCCAGGAAGCTGGCATAGCCTTCGCGGCTGGCAAAGCTTTCCCGCGCCATCAGCGCCGCATCCAGCGCCGCATGCACATCGCGCGTCGCCTCGCGCAGGCGCTGGGCGCGGCCGGGATCGGGCTGGGTGGGTGAGGGCATGCGCGTGGCCAATTCTCGAGATCTAGGTGGGATGTTTTTGCGCCATGCTCCGCTCGTCCTGAGCTTGTCGAAGGACGCGAGGCGCAGCGCTGACGTGTAAACAGCCCTTCGACATGCTCAGGGCGAACGGAATGCGGGGTGGCCATGGGATGACGCATCGAATGTAGGCCGAGCGCCTGGAAAACGCCACTGCATGAAAAAGCCCGCCCGGCGTGGTGCCAGGCGGGCCTTTTCGGTTTCTCGGTTGGCAGGGGCCGCATGGCCCCCGCCAGGCCGGGATCAGCCGCGAGCCTTGAGGGCTTCGCCGAGGATGTCGCCGAGCGAAGCGCCCGAGTCCGACGAACCGTACTGTTCCACCGCTTCCTTTTCTTCGGCCAGCTGACGGGCCTTGATCGAGAAGTTGGGCTTCTTGGAACGGTCGAAGCCGGTGACCATGGCGTCGATCTTCTGGCCAACCTGGAAGCGGTCGGGACGCTGTTCGTCACGATCGCGGCCCAGGTCCGAACGCTTGATGAAGCCGGTCGCGCCGTCTTCGCCAGCCTGCACTTCGAGGCCGCCATCGCGGACTTCGAGGACAGTGACGGTGACGACTTCGCCGCGACGCAGCGAGCCCGAGGTGGCAACGCCGCCAGCAGCCGGAGCGCCCTTTTCGAGCTGCTTCATGCCGAGCGAGATGCGCTCCTTGTCGACATCGACGTCGAGGACCACGGCCTTGACCTGCTCACCCTTGCGGTGGAGGGCCAGGGCGTCTTCACCCGAGATGCCCCAGGCGATGTCGGACATGTGAACCATGCCGTCCACGTCGCCATCCAGGCCGATGAACAGACCGAATTCGGTGGCGTTCTTGACTTCGCCTTCGACGATCGAGCCAACCGGGTGCTTTTCGGCAAAGCCTTCCCAGGGGTTCTGCTGCGCCTGCTTGAGGCCCAGGCTGATGCGGCGCTTGTCGCTGTCGACTTCCAGAACCATGACGTCGACTTCCTGGCTCGTCGAAACGATCTTGCCGGGGTGGACGTTCTTCTTGGTCCAGGACATTTCCGAAACGTGGACCAGGCCTTCGATGCCCGGTTCCAGTTCCACGAAGGCGCCGTATTCGGTGATGTTGGTGACGGTGCCGCGCAGCTTGGCGCCAACCGGGTACTTGGCGGCAACGCCATCCCACGGATCGCTTTCCAGCTGCTTCATGCCCAGCGAGATACGCTGCGTGTCCTGGTTGATGCGGATGATCTGGACGCGCACGGTGTCGCCGATGGCGATCACTTCGCTCGGGTGGTTGACGCGCTTGTAGCTCATGTCGGTGACATGGAGCAGGCCGTCGATGCCGCCGAGGTCAACGAACGCACCGTAGTCGGTGATGTTCTTGACGACGCCGTCGATGATCTGGCCTTCCTTGAGGTTCTGGATCAGGCCCGAGCGCTGTTCAGCGCGGGTTTCTTCCAGAACGGCGCGGCGCGACACGACGATGTTGCCACGGCGGCGATCCATCTTGAGGATCTGGAACGGCTGCGGCATGTCCATCAGCGGGGTCACGTCGCGCACGGGGCGGATGTCGACCTGCGAGCCGGGCAGGAAGGCCACGGCGCCGTCGAGGTCGACGGTGAAGCCACCCTTCACGCGGCCGAAGATCACGCCTTCAACGCGCTTGCCTTCGCCGAATTCGGATTCGAGCTTGTCCCAGGCGGCTTCGCGGCGGGCGCGGTCGCGGCTGAGCATGGCTTCGCCTTCGGCGTTCTCGACGCGGTCGACGAACACTTCGACTTCGTCGCCGACCTTGAGGCCGTGCGGCTGGCCGGGGGCGGCGAATTCGCGCAGGGCCACGCGGCCTTCGCTCTTCAGGCCCACGTCGATGACGGCCTTGTCGTTTTCGATGGCGGTGACGGTGCCCTTGACGACGCGGCCTTCAAAGCCACCGGTGGCGCCAGCGCCAAGCGATTCGTCAAGCAGCGCGGCGAAATCGTCGCGCGTCGGGTTGGTCGACATGAAAAAGTCTTCCTGATATCGATGTTTCCGGCCAGGCGGTTGGTTCCGCCGGTCTTTTCTCCATCACCTGCCCCATGCAGGATAATGGGCCAAAAGGGCCGATCCGCCCATGCGGGCCGGATGCCCGCGCAGGCATTCTTGTCCCTGTCGGGAAAGAACCTGGCGCGCTTAGGCCTGCCCCCAGTGAAATGCAAGCAAAACCGCGTGTTTTGCAAATGCCCGCTTTGCGCAAGGTCAAGGTGATCGGCGCGCGGGCAGACTAGGGATTGTGCATCCAATCCGCACGACGGGAGTTGCCGCAATGACTGCCACCCAAACACCGCCCCCCATGGCTGCCCTGGCCCGCGCCGCCACCGTTGTCACCCGCCACGGCGTGACCTTGAGCGTGCGGCAGGCCTTTGCCGAAGACGAAGATGCGCTGGCCGCGTTTTTCGATGCCGTGCTGCCCGAAGACCGCCGCTTTCGCTTTCTCGCGGCGGCCGGCCATCTCGATCACCAGCGCCTGTTGCCGCTGACCCGGGTGGACCATTGGCGCACCGAAAGCTTCCTGGCGTTCGACCAGGCAAGCGGTGATCTGGTGGCTTCGGGCATGCTGGCCTGCGATGCGGCGATGGAAACCGGCGAAGTGGCGGTTTCGGTACGCGGCGATTTTCGCGGGCAGGGCGTGGGCTGGGCAATGCTCGACCTTCTGGCCCACGAAGGCGAACGGCGCGGGCTGGACCGCGTGATCGCGATCGAGGACCGCGCCAACCAGGCCGCGATCGACCTGGAAAAGGACTATGGCTTCATCGCCCATGGTGTTGAGGGCGATCCGCACCTGGTCATGCTGGAAAAGCGGCTGGGGTAAGATGTGGCGCGTGCCCCCCCCCCCCCCCCCCCCCCCCGGGGGGGGGGGGGGGGGGGGGGGCGGGGGGGGGGGGGGGGGGGGTGGGGGGGGGGGGGGGGGGGGGGGGGGGGGGGGGGGGGGGGGGGGGGGGGGGGGGGCGGGC
>NZ_JABGCC010000001.1:956836-1010012 GCF_013149315.1 Novosphingobium sp. SG754
CCGAACCCGCTATGGGGGCCCTCCCCCTTGGTGTTGGGGGCTCCCCCAACCGTCCTATCATTCAAAACGGGGGGGTGTAACTTTTGGGGGGCCCCCCCCCCCCCCCCCCCCCCCCCCCCCCCCGGCCTGGCTGGGGAGGGGCACGCACCGGTCCATGCGATCAGGTAAGGCTGCCAAGCACGTCGCGGGCAAAGGCTGACAGCGTATCGTCGCGCGCGCCCATGATCACGATCCGGTCTCCCGGACGGGCGAGGGCCGCCAGCCGCTGGCCGGCCTCGGCGCGCTCCGCCACGTGTTCGGCCTGGCCGCCGTGCGCGTTGACCAGGCCGACGATGCGTTCAGACCCTTGTGTGCGATCCACCGTGCCGCCAAAATAGACCGGGTCGGTCAGGATCACGCGATCCTCGGCGCTCAATCGCGTGGCCAGCACTTCGGCCAGTTCCGCGCCCATCTGGCGCAGCGGGCCATAGCCGTGCGGCTGGAACAGCGCGAGCACGCGGCCGGGATGGGCCTTGAGCGTTGCGAGGGTGGCGGCAACCTTTTCCGGGTTGTGGCCAAAATCATCAATCACCGTCACGCCGCTGGCGCTGGTGCCGACGATGTCGAACCGGCGGGCGAGCCCGGCGTAACCGCTCAGGGCCGCCACGGCCTCGCCCAGCGGCAGGCCCGCCGCATCGGCTGCGGCCAGAGCGGCCAAGGCATTGGCCAGGTTGTGCCGGCCCGGAACGGCCAGCGTGATATCGTGCTGCGCGCCACTGCGCCGGTCGATCACCGTGGCGGCAATGCGGGTCGGGCTTTCCACCACGCTGGCGGGCACGACCCCGATCATCGCGGTATCGGCAAAGCCGAAGGTGACCGTGGCGCGCGCGCGATGGGCCAGGGCCATGCTTTCCGCGTCATCGGCATTGATCACCGCCGTGCTTGCCATGGCGAGGAAATTGCCAAACAAATCGCGCAGTTCCTCCAGACTCTTGTGATCGAGACTGACGTTGTTGAGCAAGGCGATCTGCGGCCGATAGAGCGCGATCGAGCCGTCGCTTTCATCGACTTCCGAAACGAACAGCCCGCCCTGGCCCACCCGGGCCGAGGCAAAGGGCGCGTCAGGCGTGGCAAAGTTCTTCATCACCGCCCCATTCATGATCGTGGGATCGCGGCCCAAGGCCGTGAGCATCCAGCCGATCATGCCAGTGACGGTGGACTTGCCGCTGGTGCCGCCCACGGCAATGCCGATCGGCGCGGCGTTGAACAGGCGGGCGAGCAATTGCGCGCGGGTGAAGCGCGGGCAGCCGAGGTCGCGGGCGCGCACCACTTCGGGCACGGTATCTTCCACTGCGGCCGAGGCAACGAGCGCCTGGTCGGCCGAGGTGATGCCGCTGCCGTCTTGCGGGAACAGGGCAAAGCCCAGACTTTCCAGCCAGGCGAACTTTTCGGGCGTGCGGCCCTGGTCGCGGCTGCGATCAGACCCTGCGACCTGCGCGCCCGCACCCTTGAGGATCAGCGCCAGGGGCAGCATGCCCGATCCGCCGATGCCGCAAAAGAACCAGGGATGGGCAGTTAGCGCGCCATCTGGCGCAGGTGCAGTGTGGGCCATGGGCACAGGGCACTACAGCAATCAGGGGGCGTGGCAAGATCGCTGCGACAGGTTTGCCCCGCTGCCGCGTCTGGCCGCAGCAGCGCAGGGATAAAAAGGCTGGCCGGAGCCGGGCGCACGGGGCGCAGGGTTCGGCCAGGCTCTTTTTCGGGCCAGGCTTGCGGGCGCGAGGGCAAGGTCGGAGCCAATGCCACGGCAAGCGTCGGCATCGGTTCGGCCAAGCCCGTTTCGCCCGACGCCTGGTCCGCGATGCGGTCAAAGGCGCAAGGTGTGACAGCACCGGAGCGGCCCACGCCCGGCAAGCCATGATCGCTTGCCAAGGTGCCCGTTCGGCCCCGTCATGCCCTCTAACGCGGCTGGCGCGAAAACCTTTCCCGCAATTTGCGTGCTAAGTATTCAGGCAAGGTTTGGGTAACTATGTGTGATGGACGAACCCCCGCGCAGGCGATAACACCGCGCCCATGTTGCGCATTGCCGTCTGTGCCCCGTCCGCCCCGTTCGATCGCGCCGATGCCGGGCGGGTTGCCGCCCTGGTGGCTGAGCGGGCCGGGCTAGAAATCCACTTTCACGAACAATGCTTTGCGCAAAGTGGCCATTTTGCCGGAACCGACCAGCAGCGTCTGAACGCATTTGTCGAATGCGCCAATGATCCCGGGTTTGACGCGGTGTGGTTTGCGCGCGGCGGCTATGGCGCGGGACGGATTGCGCAGGATGCCATCGGCCTCCTGGCACCGGCGGCGCAGAACAAGGCCTATCTCGGCTATTCGGATGGCGGGGTGATGCTCGCCGCGCTCTATCGCGCCAAAGTGGGCCGCTCGGTCCATGCGCCGATGCCGGCCGATGTGCGGCGCGATGGCGGCGAGGCGGCGGTGCGCCGCGTGCTGGCTTGGCTGCAGGGCGATAGTGCCGGGCTGGAGCCGACGATCCCGGCGGCAGAGCCTGTGGTGGCGTTCAACCTCATGACCCTGTCGATGATCATGGGCACGCCGGTGATGCCTGATCTGGCCGGGCATGTGGTGATGGTGGAAGAAGTGAGCGAATACGACTATGCCGTCGATCGCCTGCTGTTTCATGTCAGCGCCGGGCTGGCGGCCATGAAGGTGGCCGGCCTGCGGCTCGGTCGTGTGACGCAGGTGCCTGAAAACGATAGACCTTTTGGCATCGGGGTAGAGGATATGGCGCGGCATTGGTGCGCGCGTACTGGCCTGCCTTACCTCGGCCGCGCGGATATCGGGCATGATGGCGATAATCGCATCGTGCCGTTCGGGCTTGCAGGAACCCCGCCGGGCCAATAGGGCGCGCGCCAGTTTTCAGGAGGCATCGATCAATGCGGGCATTCGTTTTTCCGGGGCAGGGCAGCCAGAAGGTGGGCATGGGCGCCGAGCTTGCCGCCGCCAGCACCGCCGCGCGCGAAGTGTTCGAGGAAGTGGACGACGCGCTGGGCCAGAAGCTGTTCCAGATCATGACCCAGGGCCCCGACGACGCGCTGACCCTGACGGAAAATGCCCAGCCCGCGATCATGGCCCATGCCATCGCCGTGCTGCGCGTGCTGGAAAAGGAAGGCGGCATCCAGCTGGCCGACAAGGCCGATTTCGTGGCCGGGCACAGCCTGGGCGAATACACCGCGCTGTGCGCTGCCGGTGCGTTTTCGCTGGCCGATACCGCCCGCCTGCTCAAGCTGCGCGGGCAATCGATGCAGGCCGCCGTGCCGGTGGGCGAAGGCGCGATGTGCGCACTGCTTGGCGCCGATATCGACAAGGCTACCGCGCTGGCCGAAGCAGCCGCGCAGGGTGAAGTCTGCACTGTGGCCAACGACAATGATCCCACGCAGGTCGTGCTGTCCGGGCACAAGGGCGCGATCGAGCGCGCAGTGGCGTTGGTCAAGGAGCACGGCATCAAGCGCGGCGTGCTGTTGCCGGTGTCTGCGCCGTTCCACTGCCCGCTGATGCAGCCGGCCGCCGATGCCATGGCCCAGGCGCTGGCCGCCACGCCGCCCCAAGCCTTTCGCGTGCCGCTGTTCGCCAACGTGACCGCCGCCATCGTCACTGATCCGGCGCAGGTTCAGCAACTGCTGGTAGAGCAAGTCACCGGCCGCGTGCGCTGGCGCGAAAGCGCGATCGCGATGAAGGACGCCGGCGTCGAGGCGTTCGTCGAACTGGGTGGCAAGGTGCTGGCACCGATGATCACCCGCTCGGCCGGGGCCGATCTCTCCGTCACCAGCGTGATCACCATGGCCGACATCGAAGCCCTGGCCAAGGATCTCTGAGAGCGCCGACCGTCTTCTCGCCAACCCTCTTCCCATCGTCACCCCGGACTTGATCCGGGGTCCCGCTTGGGTCCACCGTGCTGCCGATGCAGTGTAGGACCCCGGATCAAGTCCGGGGTGACGGTGAAGCAGAGCCGGCGGCCAATATTTCGTGGAGCCAAGATTATGGAAAACCGTCTTTTTGACCTGACCGGCATGACTGCCCTGGTTACCGGCGCTGCTGGTGGCATCGGTTCGGCGATCAGTCATGCGCTGGCCCGCCAGGGGGCGCGGCTGGCGCTTTCGGGGACCAACCCGGCCAAGCTGCGCGCGTTTCGGGAAGAGCTGAACGAGACCTATGGTCACGATCACGTCGAAGTGACCTGCGACCTGTCGAACGCCGAACAGGTGGAAAAGCTGGTGCCTGCCGCGCTCGACACGCTGGGCAAGATCGACATCCTGGTCAACAACGCCGGCATCACGCGCGACAATCTGACGATGCGGATGAAGGACGAGGAATGGGACGCGGTGATCCGCGTGAACCTGGAAGCCGCGTTCCGCCTGATGCGCAGCGCCACCAAGCCGATGATGAAAGCCCGCTTTGGCCGGATTATCTCGGTCACCAGCGTGGTGGGTGCCACCGGCAATCCCGGCCAGGTGAACTATGCCGCGGCCAAGGCTGGCCTTGTTGGCATGTCCAAGAGCCTGGCGCAGGAACTGGCCAGCCGCAACGTCACGGTCAACTGCGTGGCGCCTGGGTTCATCCGCACCGCGATGACCGATGTTTTGCCGGATGCGCAGAAGGATGCGCTCAATGGCCGCATTCCGATGGGCCGCATGGGCGAAGGCCAGGATATCGGCGCGGCGGTGGCCTATCTCGCCAGCAAGGAAGCCGGCTATGTCACCGGGCAGACGCTGCATGTGAACGGCGGCATGGCGATGTTCGCCTGATGCGCGGCGGGTGGGCGCTGGCCATGGCGGCGGCTGGGCTGGCGGTGCCGGCTGCAGCCCTGGCGCGCCCGCCCGAAACGCTGGCCTGCGCGATCAAGGCCGCGCCCGAGGGGCTGGACCAGAAGGTGGCCGATGCCATCCTGACGCCCGGCACCCCTGCGGCCAATGCCACGCAGGCCGATCTGCGCGCGATCACCGATGCCTGCGCGGCCGACCAGTTGCTGAACGACAAGCAGCGCGATGCCTATTTCAGCTATACCTGGGGCCGCATGGGACGCGATGCGCTCGATGGCCGCCTGGCGGCACTGGGCATCGCCTCGGCGCTGATCGACCGGGCGCTGGATATCGGGCCTGGCAATACCAACAACCCTGCCGACAAGGTGACGCCAGGCGATCTGCGCATCGTGAGCGAGGCGCTGGACAAGGCCGGCAAGCCCCCGGCCAGCGTGACATCCCAGGGCTGGCAATTGATCACCGGCTGGATCGTTGCCACCGCCTTGATGTTCGATGGACAGCGCGATCTGGACTGAAACGACATTTTTTTCGAGTTTTCGGGTCATTTATGCACAGTTTCACTTGGGCCATGCAAGGGGAGCCTTGCCCAAGGGGCACTCCACGCTAAGAAAGGTGGTCCGAAACGCAACGCTGCTGGCTGTGATTCCATGGCCTTCTGGTGTGCAGCCAACCCGGACGGCGCCTGTCCGTCCAGTCCGGCCTGTTTCAGATCGGTTCTGAAGCAGCCGGGTTACGAGACTGGGGATCGAGACGAGAATGAAGGCGACCATTGAACGCGCGACTCTTCTGCGCTGCCTGTCCCACGTCCAGTCGGTTGTCGAACGCCGCAACACCATTCCCATCCTGTCGAACGTGCTGATCGAGGCTTCGGCCGACAATTCGGTGCGCCTGATGGCCACGGACCTTGATCTGCAGATCGTGGAATCGATGCCGGCGGTTTCGGTGGAGGGGCCGGGCGCGATCACGGTTTCGGCGCACCTGCTGTTCGACATCGCGCGCAAGCTGCCCGATGGCTCGCAAGTGAGCCTGGAAACCACCGACAACCGCATGGTGGTCAAGGCCGGGCGCAGCCGGTTCCAGCTGCCCACGCTGCCGCGCGACGATTTCCCGGTGATCGTGGAAGGCGATCTGCCGACCAGCTTTGAAATTCCCGCGCGCGTGCTGGCCGAACTGATCGACCGCACCCGCTTTGCCATCTCCACCGAGGAAACCCGTTACTATCTCAACGGGATTTTCTTCCATGTGGCCGATGAAGTGCTCAAGGCCGCAGCCACCGATGGCCACCGCCTGGCCCGCTATACCCTGACGCGCCCCGAAGGCGCCGAGGGCATGCCCGACGTGATCGTGCCGCGCAAATGCGTGGGAGAGCTGCGCAAGCTGCTGGAAGAAGTGCTCGATACCAACGTGCTGCTCGATCTTTCGGCCAGCAAAGTGCGCTTTACCCTGGGCGGCGAACACGGCGTGGTGCTGACCAGCAAGCTGATCGACGGCACGTTCCCCGATTACAGCCGCGTGATCCCGACTGCCAACGACAAGCTGCTCAAGCTTGATCCGCGCAGCTTCTATGAAGGCGTGGATCGCGTGGCGACGATCGCCACCGAAAAGACCCGCGCGGTGAAGATGGCGCTGGAAACCGACCGCGTGACGCTGTCGGTCACCAGCCCGGACAACGGCACCGCGGCTGAAGAACTGCCGGCAGACTACACCGCGCAGGGCTTCGAGATTGGCTTCAACGCCAACTATCTCAAGGACATCCTCAGCCAGATCGACGGCGACACGGTTGAATTGCACCTGGCCGATGCCGGCGCGCCGACGCTGATCCGCAAGGATGACAAGTCGCCCGCGCTCTATGTGCTGATGCCGATGCGCGTCTGACGCGGGGCAGACCTGCCCGGCAACATACCAAAGGGGCGCGATCGGCCAGGCTGATCGCGCCCCTTTCACGTTTCGGCAACGCGGGCGGCTGTCGGCACCTCGGGCAAATCCCTATATGCCTTTTCAGCGGTCTTGATCGCCCTGCGCCTATGCCTGTCGCATCGGAGTTAGACAGGTAGATCCCATGGCGCTTACCCAGCAGGACGTTGACCGCAAGCTGACGTTCTTCAACATCAGCAGTGATGACGTGGCCCGGTTTGGCCAGATTGCCGGCGCCATGGACGGCCTGGCTCCGCCGGCGCTGGAACGGCTGTATGATCGCATTGCCCTGACGCCTGAAACGGCGCGCTTCTTCCCTTCGCGCGCCGCCATGTCCCATGCCCGGGACAAGCAGATCGAGCATTGGGGCAGCATGTTCAGCGGCACGCCCGGCATGGCCTATGCCGAACGCGCCCAGCGCATCGGGGATGTTCACGCGCGAATCGGGCTGGAGCCGGGCTGGTATATCGGTGCCTATGCCTCGGTGCTGGACGAGGTGATCGTGCGGTTTCTGGGGCGCGGCCTGGGCAAGCTGGGCAGCCGCCGCGCCAAGGCCGTGGCCACGCTGGTGAAGATGGCGCTGCTCGATATGGAAGTGGCGCTGTCTGCCTATTTCCAGGCGGAAGATGCCAAGCGCCAGGCGGTGGTTACCCAGGTGGGCCATACCGTGCGCAAGATGACCGAGGGCGATTTTACCGTGGCGTTGACCGGCCTGCCCGAAGCCTATGCCGCGCTGGAAGCGGACCTGGAAACCATGCGCAAGAAGGTGAGCGGCGCGCTGGGCGCGGTCTCGCAGACTTCGCGCGCAGTCGACACCGGCGCCAAGGAAATTCGCGAGGCTTCGGACGATCTTGCCCGGCGGACGGAGCAGCAGGCAGCCTCGCTCGAAGAAGCCTCGGCCTCGATCACCACGCTGGCGGGCACGGTGGGCAAGACGGCCGAAGAAGCGACCCAGCTGCATTCGGCGGTGCAGGACGCCCATGGTGACGCGCGTCAGGGCGGCGGCGTGCTGGAAGAAGCGGTGCAGGCGATGAACGACATTCACCGCTCTGCCGCCGAGATCGGCAAGATCATCGCGGTGATCGATGGCATCGCCTTTCAAACCAACCTCCTGGCGCTCAACGCCGGGGTGGAAGCGGCGCGGGCGGGTGATGCCGGGCGCGGCTTTGCCGTGGTCGCCAACGAAGTGCGCGCGCTGGCGCAGCGATCGGCCGAGGCGGCGCTCGATATCAAGAAGCTGATCGGCGAAAGCTCTGTCCAGGTGGAACGCGGCGTGACGCTGGTGGACCAGACTGGCGAAACGTTCGAGCGGATCGTCAGCCGGGTGGGCGCGATTGCCGACGTGGCCAGCAACATTGCCGAGGGCGCCAGGGCACAGGCCGCGAATATCCGGCAGATTCAGGCCACGGTCAACGAACTGGACCTGATGACCCAGCAGAACGCCGCGATGGTGGAAGAAGCGACGGCGGCATCACGCAGCCTGGCTGGAGAGGCCGATCGCATGGCCGATCTCGTGGGCCATTTCCGCGTGGAAGGCCTGGTGCCGCACCAGGCCAAGGCGACGCGGCGCGCGGCCTGACGCGGCGCAGAGGCCCGTTACGCCGCGTCGAGAAATCCGCGCAGCGTGGCGGCAAAGCCTTCGGGATTGGCGAGCATGAACAAGTGCCCGCCGCCCTTGAACATTTCCAGCCGGCTGCCGGGGATGGCGCCGTGCATGAACTGGGCATTGGCCGGCGGGATCAGCTGGTCTTCCTCGTCATGCATGACCAGCGTGGGCAGGGCCAGCAGCGGCAGGAACGGTGCGCTGCTCCAGGTGGAAAAAGCGGCCAACTGGCAAGCCCAGCCGACCGGCGAGGGCGGCATGGCCGCATTGAGCGACACCGCCTGGTGGCCACCACCATTGTACAGCGAGGCAAGGTTGCGCTGCAGGGTGCGCGCCACAGTATATTCGCGCGGATCGGCCATGTGGCTCATGATCGCGGGATTGCCGGGCACCATCGCCGCCCCGGCGGCGGTGGCGGCCAGCGCCAGCCGGCCGATGCGGGCGCGATGCTGGAACGCGAACTGCTGCGCCACGGCGCCGCCCCAGCTGATGCCCAGCACGTCTACCGCATCGAGATGCAGGCGATCGAGCAGCGCGGCCAGCGTGAGCGCGATGCACGGCATGGTATAGGGAATGATCGGATCGGGTGACTTGCCGATGCCCGGCATATCGAAACTGATGATCCGGCGGCAGGGCAGGGCGCGAACCACCGGTTCGAGCAGCTCCATGTTCATGCCGATGCCGCCCAGCAGCACCAGCGGACGCGCACCTTGGGCGCCGACATGCCACTGGCCAAGGCGCAGGCGCCGGCCAGCAACGCCAACCATCGAAAAATCAGCGGTAAAACTCGCCACGATCCCGTCATCTCCTGCCGGGTGCATGGCGCCTGTGCGCCGGCAATCCCGCCAACGTTCGCCCTGATAAAGTCCCACCCACGTCCGGCACGCCGCCTAGCAGGTTCATTACGGAGGTAAAAGTGGGCAGATTTCGTGTCGCTTCGTCAGGCCTGCTTAACGGTTTTTCAAAGCCGTTCGGGCATGCGGGTAACCATGGCAGACGTATCCGGGGCAGAGCAGATCGAAATCGAAGCGCGGGGCGAGGAGCGCCGTGACTTTGCACGCACGCAGCGGCGGCGCGAACGCGTGCCGGCCAGCCACGCGCCAAACCCGCGGATGGCCAACCGTTTGATCGCGCGCGAATGGCCGCAGATCGCAGCGCCGATGGCGGTGGGCCTTGCCGGCCTGGCGCTGCTTAACGGGGTGATTCCCGATGGCATCGTGGTGTCGGTGGGAATCACCGCGGTCATGCTGGCGTTGCTCGGCGCGCTGGCGGTGCGGGTGGAAAACGCCGGAATCGTCGGCACCGCGCCGCGCATGCTGCTGATGGCGCTGGCCGTGGGCATGCCGATGTTCCTGTTTGGCGCGGCGGTGGGCCATTGGGCCGAGATCGGCGCCGTGCCGTGGTTGCAGGGGCTGGCCCTGCTGGTCACCGTGTCGCTGCTCGCCACCGTGTTCGAAAGCGGGCAACTGGCCAGCGTGCTGGTGGCGCAAGTGGCGATCTGGGCCGGGGTGGCCTGTGCGGCAAACCGCCTGGGCGGGCTGGTCACGCTGGGTATTGGCCTGGCCGTGGCGGTGGCAGCCTATTTCCGCCAGCGCGAAATCGAAGCGCGCGCGCGCGAGCAGATGGAAATCGAAACGCGCATCCAGACCCGCGCGCAGGAGATTCTGGCCGATTACGAGGAAACCGGCCAAGGCTGGTTCTGGGAAACCGATCGGCGTGGCCAGATCACCTATCTTTCGCGCCCGGTCGCCCAGATCCTGGGGCGCGGCGTGGAAGAACTGATCGGCCGGCCATTTCCCGAACTGTTCAACCTGGCCGACCAGGCCGGCGAGGGTGAGCGCACGCTGGCCTTTCATCTTTCGGCGCGATCGAGCTTTTCCGAACTGGCCGTGCGCGCGGCAACCGACATGGAAGAGCGCTGGTGGCAGATCAATGGCCGCCCGACCTATGACACGTTCAACAATTTCCAGGGCTTTCGCGGCTCGGGCACCGATCTGACCGAAAAGCGCCGCTCGGCCGAGCATGCCTCGCGCCTGGCGCAATTCGATTCGCTCACCGGCCTGTCGAATCGCCTGCGCATGTCGCAGACGCTGGAAAAGATCCTGGTAGCGCCGCAGGTGCAGCACCGTGCCTGCGCGGTGTTTCTGCTCGATCTCGACCGGTTCAAGCAGGTGAACGATACGCTGGGCCATCCGGCCGGCGATGCGCTGCTCAAGCAGGTAGCGCAGCGGCTGGAAGGCGTGATCGGCAATGTCGGCCGCGTCGGGCGCCTGGGCGGCGACGAGTTCCAGGTGATCATGCCCGGCAAGATCGAGCGCGACCATCTGGCCTACCTTGCCAACCAGGTAATCGAACAGCTTTCCGCGCCCTATGCCATCGACGGCAACCGCGTGATGATCGGCGCATCGGTGGGCATTGCCATTGCCCCCGATGATGGCGTGACCAGCGAGGCGCTGATTCGCAACGCCGATCTGGCGCTCTATGCCGCCAAGGACGGCGGGCGCGGGCGCTATCACTTCTATGCCGCAGACTTGCACAGCGATGCCGAGGAACGGCGCCAACTGGAAGAGGAACTGCGCGATGCCGTGGCCCACGGCGGGCTGGAGCTGTATTACCAGCCGGTGGTGCAGACCGCGACCGAGCGGATCACCGGTTTTGAAGCCCTGCTGCGCTGGCACCATCCCCAGCACGGCTTCATTTCGCCGGCTAAGTTCATTCCCATTGCCGAAGATACCGGCCTGATCGCCGCGATCGGGGAATGGGCGCTGCGCACTGCCTGCCAGGATCTGGCACAGTGGCCGCAGGATGTGCGCGTGGCGGTCAACGTCTCGCCCCTGCAGTTTGCCAATCCGGCGCTGCCCACGATCGTTACTTCCGCTCTGGCCCACGCCGGAGTGGAGCCCGAGCGGCTGGAGCTGGAAATCACCGAAAGCGTGTTCCTCAACAACGACGAGGGCACCGACCAGATGTTCAAGCAGCTGAAATCGATCGGCGTGCGTCTGGCACTCGACGATTTCGGCACCGGTTATTCCTCGCTCGGCTATCTGCGCTCGGCGCCGTTCGACAAGATCAAGATCGACCAGTCGTTCGTGCGCGGGGCGACCCAGCCGGGCAGCCGCAATGGCGCGATCATCGCCTCGATCGTCAGCCTGGCCGAGGCGCTGGGCATGGAAACCACGGCAGAGGGCGTGGAAACGCTGGACGAGCTGGACCTGGTGCGCATGCTTGGGTGCAGCCATGTGCAGGGCTATATCTATGAACGGCCGCTTTCGGCGGTCAACGCTGCGGCGCGGCTTTCGACTGGGCTGGTGGCCGTGGCCCAGGGGCCGCGTTCGGCCCGTGCCAGCCGCCAGTCGATGCTGCGCAAGGTCGTGCTGGAAAACGCAGGGCACAAATACAACGGCATGGTGCGCAACATCTCGATGACCGGCGCCCTGATCGAGGGGCTGTGGAATGTGCCGGAAGGCACCGTGTTCCGCATCCAGCTCGCTGATGGCCACGTGGTGACGGGTACGTGCCGGTGGAGCAACGACGATCGCATGGGCGTGGAATTTGCCGCCCCGCTCAAGGCCGATGACGATGGCCGCATTGCCGTGGTCCAGGTGCGCACGCCCGCGTTGGCGCCGGTGCTGGAGCGGCCCTTGCAGCGCAAGGTGGGGTGAGGGGCTTTGGGCCCTGACATGCCCTCCCCAAACCCCTCCCGCAGGCGGGAGGGGCTTTAGCGGGTTGCACCCTCTCGCAGGCGGGAGAGACTTCCGTCCTTGCTCCCCTCCCGCTTGCGGGAGGGGCTGGGGGAGGGCGTGTTGGCCAACCTGAAAACCCCCGCCGAAACTGCCCATCGCGCCTGATGACAGCGCGCAATGGGCCTGCTAACGGCGGCGCATGACCGACCTCGCGCTGATCCGCAATTTTTCCATCATTGCCCACATCGACCATGGCAAGTCCACCCTGGCCGACCGCCTGATCCAATATACGGGCGGCCTGGCCGAGCGCGAGATGACCGCGCAGGTGCTGGACAACATGGATATCGAGCGCGAGCGCGGGATCACTATCAAGGCGCAGACCGTGCGCCTGGATTACAAGGGCAAGGATGGGCAGACCTATCAGCTCAACCTGATGGACACGCCCGGCCACGTCGATTTCGCCTATGAAGTCAGCCGCAGCCTGGCGGCGTGCGAAGGCGCACTGCTGGTGGTGGACGCAGCCCAGGGCGTGGAAGCACAGACCCTGGCCAACGTCTATCAGTCGATCGAGCATGACCACGAGATCGTGCCGGTGATCAACAAGATCGATCTTCCCGCCGCCGAGCCGGAAAAGGTGAAGAACGAGATCGAGGAAGTGATCGGGATCGACGCCAGCCAGGCCGTGCTGGCGAGCGCCAAGGCCGGCATCGGCATCGAGGAAGTGCTCGACGCCGTGGTGGCGCGCATTCCCCCGCCGGGCGGCGATCGCAATGCGCCGTTGAAGGCCATGCTGGTCGATTCCTGGTATGACCCGTATCTGGGCGTGGTCATCCTGGTGCGCGTGATCGACGGGGTGATCAAGAAGGGCCTGCAGGTCAAGTTCATGGCCGGCGGCACCGAACACCTGATCGACCGCGTGGGCTGCATGCGGCCCAAGATCGAGCAACTGGCCGAACTCGGACCGGGTGAAATCGGCTTTATCACCGCGCAGATCAAGGAAGTGGCGCAGGCCCGCGTCGGTGACACGATCACCACGGTCAAGGGCGGCGCCAGCGAAGCGCTGCCGGGCTTCAAGGAAGTGCAGCCGGTGGTGTTCTGCGGGCTGTTCCCGGTTGATGCCGCCGATTTTGAAAAGCTGCGCGATTCGATCGGCAAGCTGCGGCTGAACGATGCCTCGTTCAGCTTTGAAATGGAAACCAGCGCGGCGCTGGGCTTTGGTTTCCGCTGCGGGTTCCTGGGCCTGTTGCACCTGGAAATCATCCAGGAGCGCCTGAGCCGCGAATACGATCTCGACCTTATCACCACGGCGCCGTCGGTGGTCTATCGCCTGACCATGACCGATGGCTCGCATATGGAACTGCATAACCCGGCCGACATGCCCGATGTTGTGAAGATCGACACCATGGAAGAGCCTTGGATCAAGGCGACGATCTACACGCCCGACGAATACCTCGGTTCGATCCTCAAGCTGTGCCAGGATCGCCGTGGTATCCAGACCGGGCTGACCTATGTCGGCGGGCGCGCGCAGGTGAACTATGAACTGCCGCTCAACGAAGTGGTGTTCGATTTCTACGATCGCCTCAAGTCGATCAGCCGTGGCTATGCCAGCTTTGACTATGAGCAGATCGGCCTGCGCGAGGGCGACCTCGTCAAGATGAACATCCTGGTCAACAACGAGCCGGTCGACGCCTTGAGCATGATCGTGCACCGCAGCCAGGCCGATGCGCGCGGGCGCGGGCTGTGCGAGCGGTTGAAGGACCTGATCCCGCGCCATCTGTTCAAGATTCCGATCCAGGCGGCGATCGGCGCCAAGGTGATTGCGCGCGAAACCATTGCCGCGATGCGCAAGGACGTGACTGCCAAGTGCTATGGCGGTGATATCAGCCGCAAGAAGAAGCTTCTGGAAAAGCAGAAGGAAGGCAAGAAGCGCATGCGCGAATACGGCAACGTGCAGATTCCGCAGGAAGCCTTCATCGCCGCGCTGCGCATGGGCGAGGAATAGGGGCGTATCTGCCGCAGGCCGGGGAACCGAACCGCGCGCTATCCGGTTACGTTGGGTGGGAGCGTTCGCTCCTGCAGCAATACCGGAGGCCCTTTGCTCATCGTTCGCCTGTTCCGATTTGCCCTGATCGCGCTGTTGCTGGGCGTGGCTCCATTGGCCCACGCGCAGTTGACGCCGGCGGCGGCATCGAGTCCGGCCGCGCCCAGCGATCCTTATGGCCGCGAAACCCCGCGATCGGCCGTCGCCGGGCTGATCCAGGCCCTGGCCGGGCGCGATTACGAGCGCGCGGCACATTTCATGTCGGTGCGGCTGGACAATCCGCGCCTGGCCAATGGCGCCGAAGAACTGGCGCGGCGGTTGCAGGTGCTGCTCGACAAGGGTGGTGCGCTGCGCGCGTTTGGCGCCCTGTCGAACGATGCCGTGGGCGATCTGAACGACGATCTGCCGTTCAACCGCGAGCAGGTCGGCACGATGCGCGTGGGCGATCAAAAGGTGCCGGTCTTGCTGGCCAGCAGCCAGCAGGGCCAGGTGGTGGTCTGGCGTGTTGCCCCTGAAACCCTGCAGATTTTGGCCAAAGCCGACGTGCCGCGCGACGCACCGGTGGCGAGCACCAACCCGGATAGCTGGATGGTCGGCGGTGCGCCGATCGGCGATTGGGCGCTGCTGCTGGGCCTGGCGGCGGCCAGTTTTGCCGCGTTTCGTTTGCTGGCCGCGCTGATCCTGCTGGTGGTGCGGCGGTTGATCCCGCAGTTCCAGGATAGCGCGGTCTATCGCTTCCTGGCAGCGGCCTTGCCACCGCTCAGCCTGTTCCTGTCGATCATGATCTTCTTCATGTGGGCCAACCGCCTGCCCGTGGCCATCGTCGCCCGGCAAACGCTGCTGCGCTATGGCGGCACGGTGGGCCTGGTGGCGCTGGTGTGGTTTGCGCTGCGCCTGATCGATGCCATTGCCGAACTGGCAACTCGGCGCCTGCGCCATCACCAGCGGCGCCAAGTGATCTCGGTGGTCAACCTGCTGCGGCGCGGGGCCAAGCTGTTGTTGCTGGCCTTCACGGTGGTGGGTGTTCTTGATACGTTTGGTATCAATGTTACTACAGGTATTGCGGCGCTGGGCATTGGCGGCATCGCCTTGGCGCTGGGCGCGCAAAAGACGGTCGAGAACCTGGTCGGCAGTGTCACGGTCATTGCCGATCAGCCGGTGCAGGTCGGGGATTTCTGCAAGGTTGGCGATGTTTCGGGCACGGTGGAAGACGTGGGCATCCGTTCCACGCGCATCCGCACCAACGACCGCACCTTGGTCACCATTCCCAACGGCGATTTTGCCGCGCGGCAGATCGAGAACTTTGCCACGCGCGACCGCTTCCTGTTCAATCCCACGATCGGCATCGCCTATGGCCTGCCGGTCGCCAAGGTGCGCGAGGCGGTGGACATCGTGCGCCAGACGCTGCTCGACCACGATGGCGTGCTCAACGATGGCGTGCGCGCCACGTTCACGAACTTTGCCGATACGGCGCTGACCATCGATGTGTGGTCTTACCTGGCGGGGCCGGATTACAACGCCGCGATGGCGGTGCGGCAGGACGTGCTGCTGACCATCATGGAAAGGTTCGAGGCGGCCGGCATCGTGCTGGCGCAGCCGACGCGCTCGGTCATGGTCCAGGGCGGCATGCCGTTGCCTGCTGCCGAAGTGCCGCCGAGCGCGGCGTGATCACCCGATCAGGCGGGATGCCACCACAGCCACGGCGACCAGCACCCCCGCACCCCAGATCGCGCGCGTAAGCGGACGGACCAGGGCGGCCCATTGCGGGGCCGGTTCGATCGGCGCCGGCGGCTCGGTCAAGCGCTGGACCCCGGCGCGCAACAGGCGCGGTGCCTCATTGCCGAGATGGGCCAGTTCCAGCCCCAGCGCGCGCAGGATCGGTTGCCAGTGATCGGGCGACAGCCGCGCGGCAACCAGGCGAAGGGTAGATCGGCGCAGCGCGGCGGACAGTTCGAACCCAGGTTCGATCCGGCTGAGCACGCCATCGATCGTGACCAGCGCCTTGAAGATCAGTAGCAGGTCTGACGGCATGACGATGCCGGTTTCGCGCAGCAAGGGCAGGAAATCGGCGACCATTGGCGCCAGGCGCAGGCTCTCGCCGCCGTGGGTTTCGACCAGGCGGCGCGCCGCGGCGGCTACGGCTGATGCCGGCGCGCTGCCGCTTTCATCCCAGGTGGTGAGAACGTCGGCCATCGCGGCATCGTCGCGCGCGACGAGCGCCTGGGTAAAGCGGATGAACTCCTCGCGCCGGCGGGGCGAAACCTGGCCAACCAGGCCAAGATCGAGCAGGGCAATGGCATTGCCGGGCAGGCAGCGCAGGTTGCCGGGATGCGGGTCGCCATGGAAGCGGCCGTTGATCAGGACCATGTCCAGCACGACATCGGCACCGAGCGCGGCAATGCTGGCCGGATCGATATCGGCGTCGCGCAAAGCCTGGCTGCTGGTGGGGGCAACGCCGGCCACGAAATCCATCACCAGCACGCTTTCGCTGCTGAGCGGCCAATGGATCGTGGGCACGACCACGCGCGGATTGCGCGCGAAATCGGCGCGCAGCCTGTCGGCATTGCGCCCTTCCACCGTGAAATCGAGTTCCTGGCGCAAGGCATCGGCGAGTTCCGCCGCCATCGCCCCGGCGCGCAACTGCCGCGCCTGGGCATTGGTGCGCTCGGCGAGGGCAGCGGCACCCGCGATCAGGCGCAGGTCCGCCAGCATAGGGCCAGTGATGCCGGGCCGGCGAATCTTGACGGCAACCGGGGTGCCATCGGGCAGCGTCGCCCGGTGCACCTGCGCCATCGAGGCGGCGGCCAGCGGGGTTTCATCGAACGTGGCAAAGCACGTTTCCAGTGGTGCACCCAGCGCCTGCTCAAGATCGGGGCGCAGCGCGGCGAAGGGCAGCGTGGGGGCCTGACTTTGCAACTGCTCCAGTTCTGCGATCCATGGCGCGGGCAGAAGATCGGCGCGCGTCGCCAGGATTTGCCCCAGCTTGATCCAGGCCGGGCCCAGTTCCTCCAGCGCCAGGCGCACCCGGCGCGGCGTGGTGGCGGGATCGCCGTCGGGCGTCTCTGCCGCGCCGCTGCCGGGCATGAAGCGGGCCGCCAGCCAGCCAAGCCCGTGGCGGGCAAGAATGCGGGTGATATCGGCAAGGCGGGCACTGTCGGCTGCGCGGCCGGGGAAAGGCTGGGTCATCCCAGCCAAGGTAGGGTGGCGATTGCCGCGCGCAACCTTGGGCTGCGGCATGGCTGGACTTGTACGCTAACAATTGTTAGGTGAACGAACGAGTGGCGCGCGCCAGATCGCCCCACCGTGCGAGAGGATCTGCCATGGATGCCGCGTTGCATGCCCGCCCCGATGTGTTCGACCCGGTCGAGGAAACCGCGCGCCAGGCGCCAGCGATAATCCGCTATCTGGGGGAGGGTGATTTCGTCACCCGCCGCTATGTCAGCCAGGGGGCCGAGATCAACACTGGCACCTATACCGATCACGCCGTGGTGGTGCGCGATGGCATGCCGCTGCGCGATCACTTCGCGCTCGATACCCATGGTTTCATGCTGGGCCAGCACCGTTCGGCGGTGAATGACTTTCACGATGCCGCGATGGTTGACGCGCTGTACCTGGCAGAGGTGGAAGCCCTGGTAGCGCAGTTGTGCGGGGCCAATCGCGTGGCGGCGCAAGGCTGGATGATCCGCACCTCGGCCGATCTTTCTGCCCGCGCGCGGGAAAAGGTTGCCAATTATCAGCACAATGGCGGCATCCAGCCGCCTGCGGGCGAAGCGCACGTGGACTACAATCGGCCCACGGCGCGGCGCGCGGCCCGGCGCATGCACGACCAGCGCTTTGCCGATCAGGGCGGCTATTCCCGCGCGATCTGCTTTTCGCTGTGGCGCACGTTTTCCCCAGGGCCGCAGGATTGGCCGCTGGCGGTGTGCGACGGGCGCAGCGTGGGTGAGGCGGAAACCGCATCTAATACCCTGTTCGTGGTAGATGAATTTCCCGAAGGCGACGCGCTGACCGCGCCGGTGGCGGGAGAGGAAAACATGATCGCGGCGACCATCTTCCGCTATTCGCCCGCGCATCGCTGGTGGTATTTTGCCAATATGGCGGCCGATGACGTGCTGCTGTTCAAGTTCAACGACAGCGACGAGAGCGTGACCTGGCGCTGCCCGCACACTGCCTTCCACGATACCAGCCTGCCCGATCCGCGCGTTCGCAGCAGTATCGAGGTGCGTTGCATCGCCTATTTCGACTGACGTTTGGCTGGGGGTGTGTGCCAACATTCCCTCCCCCGGCCCCTCCCGCAGGCGGGAGGGAAGGTTTGTGATCCAGTGCAACGCGTTTGTGACCAAAGTTTGGCTTGGGGGCGCTTAACCAATTCGCCCTGTCATTCCACGCGCGGCCTGTGCCAAAGGCGGCGCCATGACCAGCCCATCGCTCACCCATCTCCAGCGCCTTGAAGCCGAGGCGATCCACATCATGCGCGAAGTCGTGGCCGAGGCACAGGCGCCGGTCATGCTCTATTCGGTGGGCAAGGACAGCGCGGTGATGCTGCATCTGGCGCGCAAGGCGTTCTATCCCGCGCCGCCGCCGTTTCCGCTGTTGCACGTCGATACCACCTGGAAATTCCAGGACATGTATGCTCTGCGCGATCGCATGGCGCGCGAAAGCGGGATGGACCTGCTGGTCTATCAGAACCCCGAAGCCCAGGCGCGCGGCATCAATCCGTTCGATCACGGCGCGCTCCACACCGATATGTGGAAGACCGAGGGCCTCAAGCAGGCGCTCGACCTCTATGGCTTTGACGCGGCGTTTGGCGGCGCCCGGCGCGACGAGGAAAAGAGCCGGGCCAAGGAGCGCATCTTTTCGTTCCGCACCGCCAGCCATGGCTGGGACCCCAAGAACCAGCGGCCCGAGCTTTGGAACCTCTATAACGCCCGCAAGAACAAGGGCGAGAGCATCCGCGTCTTTCCGATCAGCAACTGGACCGAGCTGGACATCTGGCAATACATCCACCTCAACGACGTGCCGATCGTGCCGCTCTATTTTGCCGCGGTGCGCCCGACCTATGAATGGGACGGGCAGCTGTTCATGGCCGATGATATCCCGCGCCTGGAAAAGGTCTTGGGCTATCGGCCCGAGATCGTCGAGCGCTCCATCCGCTTCCGCACGCTGGGCTGTTTCCCGCTGACCGGCGCGGTGGAAAGCAGCGCGGCGACGTTGCCCGAAGTGATCCAGGAAACCCTGCTGACCACCACCAGCGAGCGCCAGGGCCGCGTGATCGACAAGGATGCTGGCGGCGCCGGCATGGAAGTGAAGAAGCAGCAGGGGTATTTCTGATGACCGATCCGGTTTACGTCACCGATGCCCTGATCGCGCAGGATATCGACGCCTATCTCGATACCCATCAGCACAAGACCATGCTGCGCTTCATCACCTGCGGGTCGGTGGACGATGGCAAGTCCACGCTGATCGGGCGGCTGCTGTATGATTCCAAGATGATCTTTGAAGATCAGCTGGCGGCGCTGGAAAACGACAGCAAGAAGGTGGGCACGCAAGGCCAGGCGATCGATTTCGCGCTGCTGGTCGATGGGCTGGCGGCCGAGCGGGAGCAGGGCATCACGATCGACGTGGCCTATCGCTTCTTCAACACCGAAAAGCGCAAGTTCATCGTCGCCGATTGCCCCGGGCACGAACAATATACCCGCAACATGGTGACCGGCGCCTCTACCGCCGACCTCGCGGTGATCCTGATCGATGCGCGCAAGGGCGTGCTGGTGCAGACCCGGCGCCATTCCTACCTTTGCCACCTCCTGGGCATCCGCAACATCGTGCTCGCGGTCAACAAGATGGACCTGGTCGATTACAGCCAGGCGCGCTTTGACGAGATCGTGGCCGAGTATCGCGCCTTTGCCAGCAGCATCGGCATCGAGACGTTCACCGCGCTGCCGATCTCGGGCTTTGCCGGCGACAACGTGACCGCGCCTTCGGCCAATACGCCGTGGTACACCGGCCCTTCGCTGATCGCCCATCTGGAAACCGTGCCGGTGCGCGGGGCCGACGATCTGGCGCGGCCGTTCCGCATGCCGGTGCAGTGGGTCAATCGCCCGAACCTGGATTTCCGGGGCTTTTCCGGCCTGATTTCCAGCGGCAGCGTCAAGCCGGGCGATACCGTGCGTGTGCTGCCTTCGGGCAAGACCAGCACCGTGACGCGGATCGTCACGCTGGAAGGCGATCTGGACCAGGCGCAGGCCGGCCAAGCCGTGACCCTGACGCTGGCCGATGAAATCGACTGCTCGCGCGGGGACGTGATCGCCCTTGCCGACAATCCGCCCGAGGCGGCCGACCAGTTCGAAGCAACGCTGGTGTGGATGGCTGATGAAGCCTTGACGCCCGGCCGGGCCTATTGGCTCAAGCTGGGGACACAGACCGTTTCGGCCACGGTGCGGGCGCCCGAATATGTCGTCAATGTCAACACCATGGAGCGCCTGGCGGCCAAGACGCTGGAACTCAACGCGATCGGCGTTGCCGAGGTGGTGACTGACAAGGCGCTGGTGTTCGAACCCTATGCGCAAAGCCGCACGCTGGGCGGGTTTATCCTGATCGACAAGATCACCAACGCCACGGTTGGCGCCGGCATGCTCAATTTCAGCCTGCGCCGGGCCCAGAACGTGCACTGGCAGGCGCTGGACGTGACGCGCAAGGCGCATGCCGCGCTCAAGATGCAGGAACCGGCGGTGCTGTGGTTTACTGGGCTGTCCGGCTCGGGCAAATCGACCATTGCCAACCTGGTGGAAAAGAAGCTGCATGCCCTGGGCAAGCACACGTTCCTGCTCGATGGCGACAATGTCCGCCATGGCCTGAACAAGGACCTGGGCTTTACCGACGCCGACCGCATCGAGAACATCCGCCGCGTGGGCGAAGTGGCCAAGCTGATGACCGATGCCGGCCTGATCGTGCTGACCGCGTTCATCAGCCCGTTCCGCGCCGAGCGCGAACTGGTGCGCAGCCTGCTGCCGGCGGGTGAGTTCGTCGAGGTGTTCATCGACACCCCCCTGGAAGAGGCGGAAAAGCGTGACGTGAAGGGCCTGTATAAAAAGGCGCGCAGCGGACAGCTCAAGAACTTCACCGGGATCGACAGCCCTTATGAACGGCCCGAAAATCCCGAAATCCGGGTGGACACCACGCGCGAAAGCCCCGAAGACGCCGCCGAGCGGATCGTGGAGCGGGTGATCGGCGCGTGGATGCCGGTGATCTGACCGGATCGCAGGGGGGAAGGCGAATGGACGATCTGGCGCTGGCGCGGCATCTGGCCGCTGAGGCGGGGCGCATCCTCATGGATTTGCGCGCCGCCGGCACGCACGAGGGCAAGGCGCTGGGCTGTGAAGGCGATGCGCGGGCCAATGCCTTTCTCATGGCGCAGATCGCGCAGCACCGTCCCGACGATGGCGTGCTGAGCGAGGAAACGGCCGACACGCCGGCGCGCCTGGGCAAAAGCCGCGTGTGGATCATCGATCCGCTGGACGGCACGCGCGAATATGGCGAAGGCCGCGCCGACTGGGCGGTGCACGTGGGCCTGGCGATCGATGGCAAGGCCGTGCTGGGCGCGGTGGCGTTGCCGGGAGAGGACCTCGTGCTCGACAGCGGCGGGGTGGGCGTGATGCCCGCCATGGCCGCCGTGCCGCGGCTGCTGGTCAGCCGGTCGCGCCCCGCGCATGAAGCGGTGGAAGTGGCCCGCGCGATTGGCGGCGAACTGCTGCCGATGGGTAGTGCCGGGGCCAAAGCCATGGCCGTGGTGCGCGGCCAGGCGGAAATCTATCTGCATTCGGGCGGTCAGTATGAATGGGACAACTGCGCGCCCGTGGCCGTGGCGGCCGGCGCTGGCCTGCATGTCTCGCGCATCGACGGCGCGCCGCTGGTCTACAACAACGCCGATACCTGGCTGCCCGATGTTTTGATCTGTCGGCCTGAATGGGCCGACAGGGTGCTTGAGGAAGTTGCCCGGATCGGCGATTGACGCAGCGCAGCGATAACTTTGACCCAGGCGAGGACCCCATGATCGATCCCAAGCATTTCCGCACCGTTCTGGGCGCTTACCCCACCGGCGTTTGCGTGATCACCTCGGTCGACGAGGCGGGCGTGCGCACGGGCCTGGTGGTCGGTTCGTTCACGTCGATTTCGCTCGATCCGCCGCTGGTGGGCTTTTTCCCTGACAAGCGATCGAGTTCCTGGCCGCGGATTGCCGCCACCGGACGGTTTTGCGTCAATGTGCTGGGCGCCGACCAGCTGGACCTGTGCCGCCGCTTTGCCGCCCGCGCCGACGACAAGTTTGCCGAACTGGCCCATGGCCACACGCCGTCCGGGCAGCCGCTGCTCGACAATGCGCTCGCCTGGATCGACTGCCGCATCGAGCGGGTGGACGATATCGGCGATCACTGGCTGGTGGTCGGCGCGGTTGAGGCGCTGGATGCGCGGGCCGGGGGAACGCCGCTGCTGTTTTTCCGTGGCCAGTATCACGATGCGGTAGAGATCGCCCAGGGCGTGTGATTGCCCGCGCACGGCCACCAATTTGCGCCATTTCCGCGCTAATTGTGGCGTGGTTGACGCGGATCAAAGCGGACCCCACGCGATCGGCCTAGACCGGAAATCGCCGAAGGGAACAGGTCTTTCCAACCCGGACAGCCTGTTCGTTTCGCGTGATTTCTCCCCAACTCGGGCGGCATGCCTTGCTTGCCGCCCCCCTTTTCGTTGGGGTGGCCTTATCACACTTTGGTCTAATAAGGCCGTGTCTTGTCATTGTCTTGGCGCGCGCAAGATGGTAATTGCACGGCCATGTCTTCTTGCGAAACCTGCGTCGTCCGCAACCGGGCCATCTGTGCCGGACTCGACAATCAGGAGATTGTCGCGCTCAATGCCATTGGGCGCCGCCGCAGCGTGTCTGCTGGGGAGCCGTTGATCTGGGAAGACGACGATTCGCTGCTGGTCGCCAATGTGATCGATGGCGTGCTCAAGCTCACGACGAGCACCGAGGATGGTCGCGAGCAGATCGTGGGTGTGGCCTATCCGTCCGACTTCATCGGGCGCCCGTTTGGTCAGACGAGCAAGGCCAGTGTCGTGGCGCTGACCGATGCGCGGGTCTGCGTGTTCTCGCGCAATGATTTCGATCGCTTTGCCCGCAGCCATCCCGAGTTGGAGCACAAGCTGCTGGAACGCACCCTGGCCGAGCTTGATCGCACGCGGTCGTGGATGATGCTGCTGGGCCGCAAGACGGCGCCGGAAAAGATCGCGACGTTCCTGCTGGAAATGTCGGATCGCCTGGCCGAAACCGGCTGCACCCCGATCACGCGCGGCCCGGCCAAGCGCTTTACCCTGCCGTTCTCGCGCCAGCAGGTGGCCGACGTGCTGGGCCTGACGATCGAGACCGTCAGCCGCCAGTTCACCAAGCTCAAGAACGAGGGCGTGATCGACCTGCCGGCGCGCCGCGACGTGGAAATTCTCAATCGCGCCTCGCTGGTGGCGCTCGCCGGCTGATCCAGCCGCCGCGCCGATCACACGATCAGCAGGCGATGTGGTGAACCGGACAGCGCCTTGCGCCGATCCGGCCACCACATGCCAGTGATTTGCGTGGCCGATCAGCTTTCCGGCATGGCCGCAGCGCGCAGCGCATAGGCGCCGGTCTCGCCATTGTTCGCGCTGGTCACGCGGACGATATAATCGCCTTCCGTATCCGGCGTGAATGCAATGAACGCGTTCTTGCCGCCGCCGCTGTCATCATCCTGGGTGATCGGCTGGTCGGTCGTCTTGCCTTGCGCATCGAAGATCTGCAGCACCGGGTCGATCGCGTCGCTCTTCAGGAAGAACAGCATGGTCTGGCCGCTGTTGACGTGGAAGATGAACTCGTCCTCGTACTTGCCGCGGATTTCGCCATCAGACGCTTCCAGCGTGCCGCCATAGGTTTCCAGGCGCAGCGCGGTGGTGCTTTGCGGCTTGGCCTTGATCGGGGCGGGCAGGGGGCGCACCTCGCGCAAGGTCAGCTTGTAGTCCGCGCCGGGCTTGGCGCCGTCCACGGCCTTGACGCGGACGCGATAGGTGCCGCTGCGCGTCGGGGAAAAATCGAGCAGCGCGTTGTTGCCTTCGCCGCCGTCATCATCGTCGGCGATCACCTCGGCATCGGGATCGGTCAGCGTCATGGCCGGATCGAACGCCTCGGAATCCACGCCGATTTCGTAGCGTTTGCCCGCAGTCAGCTGGATCGGATAGCTGGCATAGATTTCGCCATCGCGGGGATTGCGGCGATCGAGCTTGCCGGCATAGGTAATCGCCTGTGCGCGCTGCGCCAAAGCCTGTTCCACGCCATCGCTCTCACCGGCCAGCATGAGCCCGAGGGCGATGAGGATTTTCCGTTTAGCCTTGGCAGCCATGTATGTCGTCTCCTGCTTGCGATGGGGGCGGGCCGTCGCATTGGGCCAGAGGGGCCGGCAGCCGGACCACCCGCCTGATTTAGCATATTCTATTTATTTGAAATTTTTTGTGACGGAGACGATCGTCTGTCAAGGCTGCGGCGCACCCACGGACGTGGTTGGCGCACATGAAAACGGGCGGGCCGATACCAGGGGATCCCAGACCCTGGACCGACCCGCCCGCTGGCCCTGCATACGACGGATATGCAGGGCTATCGGTGCAACGGCTTAGAAGCGGTAGGCGACGCCCGCGCTGAGCACCCACGGGTCCATGCGGTGGCGCGTGGCCAGCGCTTCGGTGCCATTGGCGGTGTAGAAGTGCGCGGTGGTGCTGATCCAGTACTTCTTGGCATCGAGCGTGAGGCCAAGGCCGGTCTTGGTGATCGGAATGTCGATGCCACCCTGGACCACGACACCGGCATCGTTATCGAGCTTTACGCGCGTGGCGCCCAGTGCCTGGGCGGTCGACCCGGCGCGTTCGTCGATATAGAAGAACCAGGCCCCACCGGCGCCGACGTAGGGCTTGATGCCGCCGGGCAGGGTGAGGTGATACTTGGCCGTGACAGTGGCGGGCAGGATCAGCGCGTGATCGACCAGCGCGGCCCCGGCGAGCGAGCCCGCCCCGGTGACGTGGTGCGCGGTAAAGCAGCAGATCGTTTCGACCGAGACATTGGGCAGGGCGAAGTATTCGATCGCCAGCGTGGGGGTGAAGCTGTTGTTGCTCGCGTCGGTCTGCGCGCCGGCGGGCAGGCCGATCAGATCCTTGCGCACCGCGGTGATCTTGCCATCGGCCAGAACCGAGGTGGCCAGCACCTTGACCTGCCACTTGCCGGCCGGTGCCTCATCGGCCGCCAGCGCGGGAGAAGCGAACGCCAGCGCCAGGGCGGCGGCACCAAGAGCTTTGCCAAGAACCTTTTTCATCACGCGTTTCCTAGTCAGATGCAGCATGCACCGCTGCAGGCTGCGCCACTGCAGGCGGCCTGCCCCTCGCAGGCTCCGTTCCCTCTGGCGTGGCACCGTCAATGGCGGGCGACGCGATTCGCTACATTGACGCAACGCAAAAAAGCGCAAGTTCCCAACAATTCGTTCACCGCACAGGTTATTTGACTCGTATCAATGTGAAAGACCGGCAATCGGCGCAGGGGCACAATCTGTAGTTTGGCATGGAAGGGAAGGGTCCATGGAACAGGTTCTGTTGCGCGCCGGCCTATGGTTTGGCGCGCTTGTCCTGGCGGTGGTTGCCTGTGCTCTGGCAGTTGACCAGGGTTTTGCGATTCATATGGCGATCTTCGGGATCGCCGCCGCCATCGCGCTGTGGGTTACCATCAGCGGCAAGAGCGTCGACAATGCAGTGCGCGGTATCCTGCGCATGCCCGATCAGGGCCGCTATGACGACGATGTGATTCGCTGGGGCGTTATCGCCACGGTTTTCTGGGGGATTGCCGGATTTACCGCCGGCCTGTGGATTGCGCTGGAGCTGACCTGGCCCCAGCTCAACTTCGGGCTGGAATGGATCAACTTCGGCCGCCTGCGCCCGCTGCATACCTCGGCGGTCATTTTCGCTTTCGGAGGCAATGCGCTGATCGCCACGTCGTTCTACGTCGTGCAGCGCACCTGCCGGGCGAGGCTGGCCTTCCCCGGCCTCGCCCGTTTTGTGTTCTGGGGATACCAGCTGTTCATCGTCATTGCGGCGACCGGCTACCTGCTGGGGATCACGCAGGGCAAGGAATATGCTGAACCGGAATGGTACACCGACCTGTGGCTGACCATCGTTTGGGTGGCCTATCTGGCGGTGTTCGTCGGCACGATCGTGAAGCGTAGCGAGCCGCACATCTATGTGGCCAACTGGTTCTACCTCTCGTTCATCCTGACCGTGGCGATGCTGCACATCGTCAACAATCTCAACATCCCGATCAGTCTGTTCGGATCGCGGTCCTACCCGATCTTTGCCGGGGTGCAGGGCGCGCTGGTGGAATGGTGGTATGGCCACAACGCGGTGGGCTTCTTCCTGACCGCCGGTTTCCTGGGCATGATGTATTACTTCGTGCCCAAGCAGGCCGAACGCCCGGTCTATTCCTATCGGCTGTCGATCATCCACTTCTGGGCGCTGATCTTCCTCTATATCTGGGCTGGGCCGCACCACCTGCACTATACCGCGCTGCCCGATTGGGCGCAGACGCTGGGCATGGTGTTCTCGGTCATGCTGTGGATGCCGAGCTGGGGCGGCATGATCAACGGGCTGATGACGCTCAATGGCGCGTGGGACAAGATCCGCACCGACCCGATCATGCGCATGCTGGTGATGAGCCTGGCGTTCTATGGCATGAGCACGTTCGAAGGCCCGATGATGAGCGTGAAGAGCGTCAACTCGCTCTCGCACTATACCGACTGGACCATCGGCCACGTGCATTCCGGTGCGCTCGGCTGGAACGGCATGGTGACGTTCGGCGCGCTCTATTACCTGGTGCCGCGCCTGTGGAACCGCGAGCGGCTCTATTCGCTGCGCATGGTCAACTGGCACTTCTGGTGCGCCACGCTGGGCATCGTGTTCTATGCCGCCTCGATGTGGGTGGCGGGGATCACCCAAGGGCTGATGTGGCGCGAATATGGGCCTGACGGCTATCTGGTGAACAGCTTTGCCGAAACCGTGGCCGCGCTGCACCCGATGTATGCCCTGCGTGCCTTTGGTGGCCTGCTCTACCTGAGCGGCGGGGTGATCATGGTGATCAACATCACCAAGACGATCCTGGGCCAGTATCGCACCGAAGCCCCCATGCACGATGCCGCATTCGATCCCGCCAAGGATCGCCCCATCGTGGCCCAGCCGGCCTGACCGCCCGCGAGATAAGGAAACTCGAACAATGTCCAGCATTGTTGAGCGTCACAAGACGCTGGAGCGCAATGTCACCCTGCTGGCAGTCCTTGCCTTTGCCGCGGTGACGATCGGCGGGATCGTGGAAATCGCCCCGCTGTTCTGGATCGACAACACCATCGAGAAGGTGGAGGGGATGCGCCCCTACACCCCGCTGGAGCAGGCCGGCCGCGACATCTACGTGCGCGAGGGCTGCTATGTCTGCCATAGCCAGATGATCCGCCCGTTCCGCGATGAGACCGAACGCTATGGCCATTACAGCCTGGCGGCGGAATCGATGTACGATCACCCGTTCCAGTGGGGATCGAAGCGCACCGGGCCGGACCTGGCCCGTGTGGGCGGCAAGTATTCGGATGAATGGCATGTCCAGCATCTGAAAGACCCGCGCTCGGTCGTGCCGGAATCGATCATGCCCACCTATCAGTTCCTGGCCGGGCGCCCGCTCAACCAGGGCGACATGACGGCAGAGCTGCAAACGCTCTACACCACCGGCGTTCCCTATACGAAGGACCAGATCGCCAAGGCCAACGACGACCTCAAGGCCCAGGCCGACCCGGAAAACGCCACCGAGTTCAAGAAGCGCTGGCCCAAGGCCCAGGTGCGCGACTTCGATGGCGATCCAACCAAGCTGACCGAGATGGATGCGCTGGTCGCCTATCTCCAGATGCTGGGGACGCTGGTGGACGTGAATGCGCCTGCTGCCCAGGAAGACCTGGCCAAGGAGAAGGGGCGATGAGCACGTATGACGCGCTGCGCCATTTTGCCGACAGCTGGGCGCTGGTGGTGATGGGCGCGATTTTCCTGGCCCTGTGCATCTGGCCGTTCCGCCGCGGGGGCAAGTCCTCCGGCAGGGAAGCGGCCAACTCGATCTTCACGGAGGATCACGATGGCTGACAAGCGCATCGACGAACCCACCGGCGTTGAAACCGTCGGACACGAATGGGACGGCATCGAAGAACTCAACACGCCCTTGCCGCGCTGGTGGCTGTGGACGTTTTACGCCACAATCGTTTTCGCGATCGGCTATGTGGTGGTCTATCCAGCCATCCCCGGCCGCCATGCGGCAACCGCGGGCACGCTGGGCTGGACCAGCCGTGGCGCGCTGGACAAGGACCTGAAGGCGGCCGATGCCGCCCGGGCCCAGACCCGCGCGGCGATTGCGGCAACGCCGGTGGAAAAGCTGGCGGACAATCCGCAACTGCTGCGTGCCGCGATCGAGGGCGGGGCCGCCGCGTTCAAGCAGAACTGCGTGCAGTGCCATGGCGCGGGCGCGGCCGGCTCCAAGGGCTATCCCAACCTCAACGATGACGACTGGCTGTGGGGCGGCGATATCGCCACGATCCACCAGACGCTGGAACACGGCATCCGCTATCCCGGTGACGAGCAGACCCGCGTGAGCCAGATGCCCGCATTTGGCAAGGATGGCATCCTGACCGCCGCCCAGGTGCAGGACGTGGTCAGCCACGTGCGCGTGATGAGCGGGCAAGACAAGCCCAATGCTTCGTCCACGCGCGGAGCGCAGATCTTTGCCGACAACTGCAGCGTGTGCCACGGCGCCAATGGCGAGGGCAACCGCACGGTGGGCGCGCCGCGCCTCAATGACAAGATCTGGCTCTATGGTGGCGATCGCGCCACGCTGACGCAGACCGTCACCTATGCCCGCCAGGGCGTGATGCCGGCCTGGGGGCAGCGGCTGGACCCGGTCACCATCAAGATGCTGGCCGCCTATGTCCACTCGCGCGGGGGCGGGGAAGCCCTTCCACCTGCAGCGCCTGCGGCGCCGGCAACGGCCGCCGTTGCCCAAGCAAGGTAACCCAGACCATGCCCGCTGATCCCAAGCTCAAGCTGGTAGCCTCCACCCCCGCGCCGCAAGGCGGGGGTGGGGCACCCCACGAACCATCGCTCTATGCCCGGCGCGAACCTGTTTGCCCGAGCAAGATCGATGGGCGGTTCCGGCGCTTCAAATGGGCCGTCATGGCGTTTTGCCTGGCAGTCTATTGGGGCACGCCGTGGCTGCGCTGGGATCGCGGGCCCTGGGCGCCCCACCAGGCGGTGCTGATCGACCTGGCACATCGCCGGTTCTACATGTTCGGCATCGAAATCTGGCCGCACGAGTTCTATTTCGTGGCCGGGCTGCTGATCATGGCGGGCATCGGCCTGTTCCTGGTCACATCGGCGGTGGGCCGGGCGTGGTGCGGCTATGCCTGCCCGCAGACGGTGTGGACCGATCTGTTCCAGCATGTCGACCGCCTGATCGATGGTGACCGCAACGCGCAGCTGGCGCTGGACCGCGCCCCGTGGACGGCGCGCAAGGTGACCAAGCGTGTGGCCAAGTGGGCCATATTCCTGGGCATCAGCTTTGCCACCGGCGGGGCGTGGATTTTCTATTTCGCCGACGCCCCCACGCTCCAGCGCGAATTCTGGACCGGCACGGCGCCGGGCGTCGCCTATGGCTGCGTCGCCGTGCTCACGTTCACCACGTTCTGGTTGGGCGGATTCATGCGCGAGCAGGTGTGCGTCTACATGTGCCCCTGGCCGCGCATCCAGTCGGCCATGCTCGACGAAAAGTCGCTGATCGTTACCTACAAGGATTGGCGGGGCGAGCCGCGCGGATCGCTCAAGCAGGCCAAGCGCCTGCCTGGCGCAGTGGGCGACTGCATCGACTGCAAGCAGTGCGTGGCGGTGTGCCCCACCGGGATCGACATTCGCGAAGGCGCGCAAATTGGCTGCATCACCTGCGGCCTGTGCATCGATGCCTGCGACCGGGTGATGGGCCAGGTCGGCCGCGCGCGCGGCCTGATTGACTATTGCACGCTCGATGATGCCGAACACGAACGGCAAGGCGGGGCAGCCAAGCCGTTGATCCGCGCGATCTTCCGCCCGCGCACGCTGGTCTACCTGGGCCTGTGGGGTGGGATCGGTCTGGCGCTGCTGTTCATGCTGGGCCAGCGCACCCGGCTCGACCTGTCGGTCGCGCGCGACCGCAACCCTGAATTCGTCCAGCTTTCCAACGGTTCTGTGCGCAATGGCTTCACCGTCAAGCTGCGCAACATGGAAGACCGGCCGCGCCAGGTCGTGCTGTCGCTCGATGGCTTGCCGCAAGGCGCGATCTATAGCGACGAGATGGACGCAGCCGCCGCGCGGCCCGCGCTGGGCTTCACCGTGCCGGCCGATACCACGCAGCGCCTGCGCATCTATGCCGTGGTGCCCGGCGGTGCCGCGCAAGAGCGGCATTTCACCTTCCGCCTGACGGCCCAGGCCGGGCCCGGCGAACAGCCGGCGCAAGATGCCGTGAAGACCGAATTTTCCGCCCCCGGCGACACCGACTAGCAAGGAGCACAGCCGATGACCCAGCATCGTCTTCCGCAAGATGCCATGCCCGTTACACGCGTGGCCCGCCCGTTTACTGCCCGCCCGTTTACTGGTCGCCACATGGCCGCGATCCTGATCACATTCTTTGGCGTGGTGATCATCGTCAACGTCGTCATGGCGCGGCTTGCCCTGTCAACGTTCGGCGGGGTGGTGGTGGAAAATTCCTATGTCGCCAGCCAGAACTTCAACCGCTGGCTGGGCGAGGCACGCAGCGAAAAGGCACTGGGCTTTGCCGGCAGCATCGCGCGCGACGAGACTGGCGCGCTCGCGGTGGTGCTGAACGATGCGCAGGGCCATGCGATTGCCGGGGCGGCGGTGACCGCGCTGGCCGAACATCCGCTGGGCCTGCGTGATGACCTGGCGCTCAGCCTGAATGAAACGGCGCCGGGCCATTATCGCGCCGCACTGCCTGGCGGGCGCTGGCGCATCAAGCTCAAGGTCGTGCAGCATGGCGCCACATGGCGCATGATGGGCGACGTGGGATGACCCGCGCCGCCCAGACCCTGGCGCCGGCCGATACGGCGGCACCGGCACCGCTGCACACCGCGTTGTCGGTGCCGGGCATGCATTGCGGCGGCTGCATGGGCAAGGTGGAGCGGGCGCTGGCCGCCGTGCCCGGCGTGGTCGCCGCGCGCGCCAATCTCACTGCGCGCAGCGTCGGCGTCGATCACGTGGCGGGGGTGGCCGTGCCCGATCTGGTGGCAGCGTTGGCGGCCACCGGCTTTGCCGCGCAGCCGCGCGCCACCGTGCTGGAACAGGCGCCTTCTGCCGTGCGGCCGTTGCTGGCACCGCTGGCCGTGGCGGCGTTTGCCTGCATGAACGTGATGCTGCTGTCGGTCAGCGTGTGGTCGGGGGCCGATGGCGCCACGCGCGATCTGTTCCACTGGCTTTCGGCGCTGATCGGGGTGCCGGCGATTGCCTATGCCGGACGGCCGTTCTTTGCCTCGGCATGGGGCGCCTTGAAGCACGGGCGCACCAACATGGATGTGCCGATCTCCATCGGCGTGACGCTGGCCACCGCGCTGTCGTTCTATGAAACCGTGACTCACGGGGCAGAGGCGTGGTTCGATGGCACGCTGATGTTGTTGCTGTTCCTGCTGGCCGGGCGCGCGCTGGATGCGATGATGCGCGATCGCGCGCGGGCCGGGGTGGATGCCCTGCTGCGCCAGGCCGCGCCGGGGGCCATGGTGGTGGCCGCCGATGGCACGCCCGCTTGGCTGGCGGCAACAGACCTGGCGCCGGGCATGGTCATGCGCGTGGCCGCCGGAGAGCGGCTGGCTGCCGATGGTGTGATCCTGCGCGGGGCGAGCCGGCTCGACCGCTCGCTACTGACCGGCGAGAGCGCTGCCGTGGCCGCCAAGGTGGGTGACCTGGTGCTGGCCGGCACGCTGAATGAAGAGGCGCCGCTCGACGTGGAAGTGCGCGCGATCGGCGAGGATACCGCCCTGGCCGAGATCGCCCGCCTGATGGAGACGGCTGGCCAATCGCGCTCGCGCTATGTGCGGATCGCCGATCGCGCCTCGCGCCTCTATGCCCCGGCGGTGCACAGCCTGGCGGCGCTGACCTTTGTCGGCTGGATGCTGGCCGGGGCCGGGCTGTACAAGGCGCTGGTGATTGCCATCGCCGTGCTGATCATCACCTGCCCCTGCGCGCTGGGGCTGGCGGTGCCGGTGGCGCAGGTGGTCGCGGCGGGCGCGCTGATGAAGCGCGGCGTGCTCATCAAGGACGGCTCGGCGCTGGAACGGCTGGCCGAAGTGGACCGCATGCTGATCGACAAGACCGGCACGCTCACCCTGGGGCGCCCGGTGCCCGACGCCAGCGCACTTGATGCACTGACGCCACAGGAAGCCGGCGTCGCGCTGGCGCTGGCCAGCCACAGCCGCCATCCGCTGTCGCTGGGCCTGGCGGAGGCGCTGGCCGCGCGCGGGGTAAAGGCGGCGCCGCTCAGCGAGGTGGAGGAAGTGCCCGGACGCGGGGTGACCGCGCTGTGGCAGGGCATTGCCGTGTCGCTGGGCCGGCCATCCTCGCCCGCCGGCGGCATGGCGGCGGCGCTGGCGCTGGGGGCTGATCCGGTGCGCCTGATCGGCTTTGCCGACAGCCTGCGGCCCGATGCCCAGGCCGCGCTGGCGGCCCTGCGGCGTCAGGGGCTGGAAGCCTCGATCCTGTCGGGCGACAATGCCCAGGCGGTGGCCCAGGTGGCGCGGGAAACCGGATTGACCGCGCAGGCCAGTGCCTCTCCGCAAGACAAGCATGACGCGATCGCGCGGCTGACGGCCGGCGGGCGCCGGGTGCTGATGGTGGGCGATGGGCTCAACGATGGCCCGGCGCTGGCGGCGGCCCATGCCTCGATCGCGCCGGGCACGGCCAGCGATGTGGGGCGCCAGGCCGCTGACGTGGTCTTTACCGGCACCTCGCTCATGGCACTGCCGCGCTGCGTTGCCATGGCCCGCGCCACGATGCGGGTGGTGCGCCAGAACTTTGCCCTGGCGATTGCCTACAACCTCCTTGCCGTGCCTCTGGCGATGGCGGGGCTGGTTACGCCACTGATCGCGGCGGTCGCGATGTCGACCTCCTCGCTGATCGTCGTGGCCAATTCCCTGCGGTTGTCGTGGGTGGGGGGAGACGTGGCATGACCTCTATCGCCGTTCTCATTCCGATCGCGCTGGGCATGGGCCTGATCGGGCTTTGCGCGTTTTTCTGGGCGCTGCGGCGCGGGCAGTTCGTCGATCTCGATGGCGCGGCGGCACGCATCCTGATCGACGAGGCCGACGAAGTGGACCGGCAGCCATGACCCGCCGCGGCCGCCTGTGGCTGGTCACGCCGGCCTGCGTGCTGGCCGTGCTGCGGCTGGTGCTGCCGGCGCCCGCGCTGGCGCAGGTGGGCGGTGGCAGTGCCTTTGCCGTGCCGATCTGCGGCGAGGCGGGCCATGTCCTGGTGATCCGCATTCCCGGCCAGGGCCAGCAGCGCAAGCCGCAGGGCGATGGCACCGCGCCGTGTTGCGCGATTTGCCATAGCGCAATGCGCAAGCGCGCCACGGGCGATAGCTGCTGTGGCGAGGAGGACGATGACGATGTCGCTTGAAGCAGGCCCAGCTGCCCAGATGAACACCGCCGTTGCCGCGATTGCCGGGGCGATGCCGCCGCAATCGGGCGAGCGATTCGATGATTGGACCTGGTACCCCGAACTGCTGGCGCGGCCGGTGCCGCGCTATACCAGCTATCCCACGGCGGCCGAATTTGCCGATGCCGATCTGGCCGATGCGCAAGCGCGCGCACTGGGCCTGCTGCGCGGGCCGGTCTCGCTCTATCTGCATATCCCCTATTGCCAAGAAATCTGCTGGTATTGCGGCTGCAACACCGGTGCTGCCAACCGCAGCCAGCGCCTTGCCGCCTATCTCGGCGCGCTTCACCGCGAAATCGAAATGGTGGCCCAGCTGATCGGGCCGCAGGCGCGGATCACGCGGATCGCCTTTGGCGGGGGCAGCCCCAACGCGATTTCACCCACCGATTTCGTGAGGCTGATCGATACGCTCACGCTCAATTTCCGCCTGGCGCGCCCGGTCATCTCGCTTGAACTCGATCCGCGCAGCCTCATGCCGCAGTGGTTCACCGCGATCGCCGGGATCGGCGTGATCAAAGCGAGCCTGGGCGTGCAGACTTTCGATCCGCGCGTGCAGGCGGCGATCGGCCGCGTGCAGCCGCAGGACGACATTGCCCGCGCGATGGATGGCCTGCGCGGCGCCGGGGTGGATTCGATCAATTTCGACCTGATGTATGGTCTGCCCCATCAGGACGAGGCCGTGCTCGACCAGACGCTGGATACCGCCATTGCCATGGCGCCCGATCGCGTTGCGCTGTTCGGCTATGCCCATGTGCCGCACGTAGTGCCGCGCCAGCGGCGGATCGACGTGGCCGCGCTGCCGGGCCAGCGCACCCGCTTTGCCATGGCCGCGCAAGGATCGGCGCGGCTGCGCGCGGCGGGCTATGACGCGATCGGGTTCGATCACTTTGCCCTGCCGGATGATGACCTGGCCAAGGCGCGCCGCAATGGCACGCTGCGCCGCAACTTCCAGGGCTTTACCGACGATAGCGCCGGCGCGCTGATCGGCCTTGGCGCCTCGTCGGTCGGGGTCTTTCCCGGCCTGCTGGTGCAGAACGAAAAGAATGCCGGGCGCTATCGCCAGCAGCTGGAAAGCGGGCGCCTTGCTGGCACGCGCGGGGTGGTCCAGACGGTGCAGGACCAACGCCGTGCGGCGGTGATCGAGACGCTGCTGTGCCAGGAGGCGGTAGACCTGCCGGCCGACCTGCTGGACGAAGCGCGCGACGGCCTGGCGCCGTTCGTGGCCCGCGGCCTGGCACGTATCGAGGGGCAGCGCCTGGTCCTGGCACCGCACAGTGCGCCCTATCACCGCTCCATCGCCGTGCTGTTCGATGCCTATCGTGGCGGCGGGCACCAGTTCAGTTCAGCGGTGTGACCAGAACGCGGCGGCCAAGCCGCCGGCGCGATTTTTGCCACACTTTGAGGAAATAGCTATGCGCCCGGTCTGTTAGCGGGTGCACAACTGCGCGTTGAGGGGCTAGGCTTTTCTCCTGCCAAATGCGGGGAGAGTTCATGAAGCCGATCGAAGCCATCATGCGCACGGCGCCTGTCATTCCGGTGCTGGTGATCGATGATGTGGCCCATGCCCTGCCAGTCGCCCGCGCCCTGGTGGCCGGCGGCTTGCGCGTTCTTGAGGTCACGCTGCGCACGCCCGCCGCGCTCGACGCGATCACCGCGATGAAAAGCGTTGAAGGCGCCATCGTCGGCGCCGGCACGGTGACCAATCCCGATGAACTCAAGGCCGCGATCGACGCCGGGGCCGAGTTCATCGTGTCGCCCGGCCTTACCGATCGCCTGGGCCAGGCGGCGGTGGATGCGGGCATTCCGTTCCTGCCCGGCACGGCCTGCGCCGCCGATATCATGCGCGGCCTTGACCTGGGGCTGACGCATTTCAAGTTCTTCCCGGCGTCCACCTCGGGCGGGTTGCCTGCGCTCAAGGCGCTGGCCGCGCCGTTCTATCAGGCGCGCTTCTGCCCCACCGGCGGGATCAGCGCGGCAACCGCGCCCGAATGGCTGGCGTTTGATCGCGTGCTGTGCGTGGGCGGCAGCTGGGTCGTGCCCAAGGGCGCGCCGGACGAGGCCGAGATCGAGCGCCTGGCGCACGAGGCCTCGGCCCTCGCCAAGGGCTGAGGGGCCCAGGCGCGGGTGGCGGGCAGGAAAGTTCGCTCGACAGGAAAGCCGGATGGCGCAGCAAGGCCAGCAGGGGGGAAACGGCAGATGAAGACCGTCGCAAAGCTTAGGGACCGTTTGCGCAAGCTGCATGAACGGACGTCTGAAACGCCGCTGTTCAATCCGGTTTTTCAGCTGAGCCACGATCTGTCGCGCGATCTGGAAACCGGCGCCCTGTCGCTCGACGACATGGAAGGCCTGGTGGCCGAGCTGGAATGCGAGGCCTTGCAAAGCCGCGCTGGACGCCTGCGCCGCCTGGTCGCGCCGACCGATCCGCAGGAAAACCTGTCCCGCATCGCGGCCCTGCTGGACGAGGAAGACGGCTTCAGCCAGTTCCGCGCCCGCTGGGAAAAGCCGCTGTTGCACGGCGTGTTCACCGCCCATCCCACGTTCCTGCTCAACCCGGCGCAGGCCGATGCCGTGGCCACCGCCGCGCTGGCCGACGATCCGCTGGCGTCCACGGTCTGCGCGCTGCCGGCCCACGGCCCCAAGATCACGCTGGAATTCGAACACCTTGAGGTGTGCAACGCGATCGAGCGCGCCGGCCGCGCGCGCGACCGCATCAACGCCACGCTGCTTTCGCACGCCCGCCAGCGCTGGCCTGGCCGCTGGCTCGATTTCCGCCCGCTGCCGTTCCGCTTTGCCACCTGGGTCGGCTATGACATGGATGGCCGCACCGACATCGGCTGGCACACTTCGATCGCGTTCCGCCTGCGCGAAAAGGCGCGGCGCCTGGGCACCTATCGTGCCAGCCTGGCTGGCCTGGCGCCCGATCATGCGCTGATCGCCACGCTTGATGCGGCGCAGATCCATGCCTCTGATATGGCGGAGCTGTTTTCCCGCCCGCTCGATACGCCCGAAGCGCTGGGCGCTGCCGCCAACCGCATGACGGCCGACGATCCGGCCAAGCTGCTGAGCCTGGCGCCGCTGATCGAGGCGCTCGAAGCCGATGCGGCTGCGGCTGAGGATGGCGATCTGGCGGTGGGCCTGGCCACTCTGGCCGGCGCCATGCGCGCCGATGGCCTGGGCATGGGGTGGATTCACTTCCGCGTCAATTCCTCGCAGCTTCACAACGCCTTGCGCCGCCGGATCGACCCGGAAGGCACGCTCGACATCGCCAGCAAGAGCGCGATCTCGCGGCTGCGTGAGCTGCTGGCCGAGGTCAAGCCGCTGCGCGTCAACTTTGCCGCGCTCGCGATCGAGACCAGCACGGCGATCCGCCAGTTCCTGGCGATGGCGCAGATCCTGCACCATATCGATGCCGATGCGCCGATCCGCATGCTGATCGCCGAATGCGAACAGCCGCAGACCGTGCTGGCCGCGCTCTATTTCGCCAAGCTGTTCGGCATCGATGACAAGGTCGATGTTTCGCCCTTGTTCGAAACCGAAACCGCGCTGGAACATGGCGGCCGCTTCCTGGAAGCGCTGCTGGCCGAAGAAGCCTATCGCGATTACGTGCGCCGCCGCGGCCGCGTGTCGATCCAGACCGGCTTTTCCGACGCTGGGCGCTTTATCGGCCAGCTGCCGGCCGCGCTTGCGATCGAGCGCCTGCAAGGCCGCCTGGCCGAGGCGATGACCAACAACGGGCTGGCCGATGTGGCCGCCCTGGTGTTTGACACCCACGGCGAATCCATGGGGCGCGGCGCGCATCCCGCCGGCTTTGCCGATCGCCTGACCTGGCCGCTCAGCCGCTGGGCGCGCCGCCGCTTTGCCAAGGCGGGCATCGCGCTGGAAGCCGAAGCCAGTTTCCAGGGCGGCGATGGCTATCTGTTCTTCCGCAACGACGATCTGGCGCTGGCGACGCTGGCCCGCATCGCCGAAGCCGAAGTGGCGTTCACCGCGCCAGCATCGCGTGATCCGTTCTATGATCGCACCGATCTCAGCCTCGATTTCTATCGCGCAATCCGCCGCGTGCAGCGCGATCACCTGAAAAGCGCGACCTATGCCCGCGCGGTGACGGCGTTTGGCCTGGGCATGCTGACGCCCACGGGCAGCCGCGTGTCACGCCGCCAGTCCGATATTTCGGCGGATCGCTCGATGAGCTTGCGCCAGATCCGCGCGATCCCGCACAACGCCATCCTGCAACAGATCGGCTATCCGGTGAACGTGATCGCCGGCGCGGGCACGGCGGCTGGTGACGAGATGGAGGCGATTGCCGAACTCCTGGGCCAGTCTGACCGGGGCAACCAACTGGTGCGCCTGCTGCGCGCGGCCAATGGCCTGGCCTCGATCAAGACGGTGGCCGCCTATGGCGAGCTGTTCAATTCCGCCTATTGGGCCAGCCGGCCCTATCGCGGCACCGAGACCGCGCTGGAAGCAGCGTGCATGGCCCTGGCCGAATACCTGACCAAGGACGATCGTTCGGGCGTGTTCCGCCGCCTGACCTCGCGCCTGCGGGTGGACTGGATGAAGCTGCACCGCCTGCTGGCGCTGGTGCCGGGCATGCCGTCGGGGCGCGATCCGGTGGTCGATGCCGAACGGCGCAATATCGGCCTGCTGCAGGCCGTGCGCCTGTCGCTGCTGATGCACATGTTTCTGCGCGCGGTGCAGGTGCCGCCGTTCTCCCGTTCCAACGACGTGAGCCGCGACGACGTGCTGGAAATGGTGCTGTCGCTGCGCGTGGACGATGCGCTGGCGCAGCTGCGCCGGGCCTATCCGGTGGCGATGCCGCACGTCGCTGATTTCAGCGTGGACGAGCCGAGCGACTTTCCCGATCACGAGGGCGAAGATTATGGCGCGATCCGCGCCCGCTTCATCGACCCGATTGAGCGGGCGCACGCGCTCAACCTGCGCGTGGCGGTGGCCGTGGCCAACTACTTCGGCGCGCACGGCTAGGGCACGCAGAGCTTAAACGCTGCGGTTTTCGCCCAGGCGGCGGTGCCAGGCCATGGCCGCCGTGCCCGCCAGCATGCGCAAGGTGCCCAGTCCCTGGGCATGGGCCATCGCGCCGCTGGTGCGGTTGATCAGGCCACCCAGATCGTGCAGCGCGGTTTCGGCCTCGATGCTGGCGAGGCCGGCGGCGCGGCGCACCGTTTCGATCTCGGCAAAGGGGCGGGCGGCGCTGACCGCGTCGAAATAGGCGCGGTTGGCGGCAATGCCTTCGGCGATGCGCCCGGGCAAGGACGCGCCGAAATCGGGCCACAGCAGGAAGACCGCGAGCAGGGCCGCCAGGCTGCCGATGACATTGTCGATCATCCGCGCCGCGGCAATGCCTTCGCCGGGATGGAGCATGGCCGTGACGATCACGAACAGCATCGTCAAGAACACCACGAACACGGTGTAATTCACCGCGCGCAGGGCAATCGCCACGCCGGCCAGCAGTGTGGCGAGGCACGCCAGTGGCACGGTTTCCGCCCCGCCGAGCAGCAGCAGGGCCGAAGCGAAGAGCCCGCCCAGCACGCTGCCCAAAATGCGTTCGAGGCAGCGCGCCCAGGTGACGCGCACCCCGCCTTGCAGGACGACAACGACTGCCATCGCCGCCCAATAGGGATAGCCCAGCCCAAAGGTGAGCGCGGCGGCATAGACCGCCACCAGCCCGGCGGTCTGCCGCAGGGCCTGTTGCACCGCCGCGCGCGACAGGGGGCGGGCGCGCAGCACACCGCCCGCGGCCCGCAGCGGTGCGGTGGGTGGGACGGGGGCGGCAAAGGCCTGGGCCATGGCCAGGGTGCAGCCAGCGCACAGGTCATCGCGCAGCCCGCGGGCCAGGGCGTGCAGGCGGCGCAGTGCCCAGGGCAGGGCGGCAGGTTCCGCGATGCCGGGCGGCGTGGCGCGGTCGTGCATCCAGGCGAGCAGCGCGGTGCGGCAGGCCCGCGCCACGGCCAGCCGCTCGCGCGCCGAGCCGACCTGCTCGATAAAGCCCTGGTCCAGTGCGATCAGCGCGCCAAACAGAGTTTCGGCCGTGGCCAGCGCCTGGTGATGGGGGGCAAGGCCGGTAGTCTGTACGGCATAGCGATCGAGCAGGCTGCGCAACCGCTCTACCGCCAGGCGCACGGTGCGGCGATGCTCGGCATGTTCGCTGTGCCACGCGCCATCGCGGTGCGGGCCTTCACCCAGGCTGACCAGGCTTTCGGCCATGTCGAGCAGGCGCACGATCACGGCATCGCTGGCGCGCACCAGCGGGCGCAGCGCATCGATCGGCCAGAGCAGCGTGATCAGCAGAAAGGCCCATGTCGCCCCGGCGAGAAAGGCCAAGGCCTGCGCGCCAGCGAGGTGCAGCCCCTGCGGAAAGCCCACGGCCACAACTGCCACCACGCCGAGCAGCGTGCCGAGCAACCCACCATAGGCAATGCGCCCGCACGCCAGCAGCACGGCAAACACCAGGATCGGCCCCAACAGCAGCCCGGCCATGGGCCAGAGCGCGGCGAGCGCACTGCCGGCAAAGGCCATGGCCGTGCCCGCGCCCAGGAACGTGCCCAGCATGCGCCGCCGCACCGCATCGGGTGCCGGGGCATCGCACAGGCAGGTCCAGAATGCCGCGAAGACCGACCAGCCCAGCACGGATAGCCCGCTGGCCAGGGCCAGCGTCAGCGGCGCGCCCACCGCCAGCGCGGCGCGCAGCCCCTCGGCCAGGTCGAAATGCTCGGGGACAAGCCCGAACGAGCGCAGTTCGAGCCGCCGCGCCACCCAGCGCAACATGCTGTCGGGGCGGCGCCTCATGAGGGGCAGCGTGGCAAGCGGGGCTGGGGCGGGATCGGGCATGGCAGAGCCGCGCTCCTGCCCAGCGGCAGGGAGCGCAGCAATTGCCATTCTTGCATTCGCAGTTGCGCCGCGGTCATCGCACCAAGGTGCGGCCGTGCTTCACCGGCCGGGCCGGAGCGTGGAACACGGCGCCAGCCGAAAGGCGGCTGCCGCGCACGACCAGCAGGATGCGGTCGCCCGCTTCGATCCGCACGTCTTCGCCGGGATGCTGGATCTGCTGGCCACCGGCGCGATCGATCTGGACGATGAAATAGGCGCCGTTGCCGCGCCGCTCTGCCTCGCCCACGCTGGCCCCGGTCAGCGCGCCCTTGGCCGGGCAGGTCACCACCTCCAGATCCAGCCCGAAATCGTGCAGCTTGCGCTTTACATCGCCCATCGGGCTGTTTTCCCCCATCGCCGCACCGGTGGCGGGATAGAGGATCAACTCGGTGATGCGCTCGGCCCCGATGTGGGTGGGCAGCACGACCTTGTCTGCGCCGGCGTGGAACAGCTTGCTTTCGGTGGACGGCGCCTCGCCCCGGGCGATGATCTGGACGGCGGGGTTGAGATTGCGGGCCGAGAGCGTGATGAACACGTTGGCAGCATCGTCGGGCAAAACCGTGGCCAAGACCTTGGCGCGGGTGATGCCCGCCTCCTTGAGCGTTTCTTCCAGCGTTGCCTCTCCCACCAGGGTCAGGAAGCCATGGCTGCGCGCTTCTTCGGCCTTGGCAGGCGAGCGTTCCAGCACCAGGAACGGGTGTCCCGCCTCTGCCAGCGCCTTGGCCAGTTGTACGCCGATGCGGCCATAGCCGCAGATGATGGTGTGCCCGCTCAGACGTTCGATTTCGGTGTGCATGCGATCAAGCCCCAGAAGGCGGCGGAACTGGAACAGGGTGAAGACCTGGACGAGCGCGCCGGTCAGCACGATCATCCCGGTGCAGCCCAGCACGATCGTCATCGTCGTCCACAGCCGCAGGAACGTGCCATCGATCGGCCGCACTTCGCCATAGCCGACCGAAAAGATCGTCAGCAGCACCATGTAGGCGGCATCGCCCAGCGGCCAGCCGGCGCGGACATAGCCCATCGTCGACACCGCAAACAGCGCCACGACATAAAGCAGCGTGCCCGCCAGCAGCCGCAAAGGTGAACCCAGCACGCTGTTGGCGCCATGCGAGAATGCCGATTCGCTGCCCTGCCTGATGTCTGCCATTGCCCCCGTCCGGCCTGGAGTGTGGCGGGCGATCATGGTGCTGTCCAGCGCGCGGGCGCCACTCAGTGCGCACTGATGGCGTCTTCCACGCGGGCGAGGGCGGCAGCAAGCGGATCGGTTTCACCCAGCAGGCGGAACGTGCCGTTGAGCGCGAAGAAGCAGTGACCGTGCACCGTTGCCAAGAGCGAGCGCGCCAAGGGCTGGGCCTCTGCCCGCCGGGCGGGGGGCAGGGCGGCGGCCACTTCGCGCACCACGACATCGGTGATCGCGGTGACGCGGGCGGTGTAATCGGGTGGCGGCACCTCGTTTTCCGGCAGGCGGAAATCGTAGAGCGCGGTCCAGGCGTGGCGATGGTGGCTGGCAAAATCGAAATAGGCGGCGATCGCCTGGGCCAGGCGGTTTTCGCTTTGCCCCGCCAGCCGATCTTCCAGGGCGGCGCGCCACAGGTCCAGCGTGTGGCCATTGATGGCCAGCATCAGCGCATCCAGGCTGCCCATGACGTTGTAGATCGTGCCGATCGAATAGCCGATGCGCTTGGCCACCTCGCGCGCGGAAAAGCGGGCAAAGCCCACTTCCGACAGCTGGCGATGCCCTTCGCGCACGATCATGGCGTGCAGTTCTTCGCGGGTGTGATCGGATCGGCGGCCCATGCCGACTGCTTTAACCGAGAAAATGAACACCGTCTAATTATTTAATTGAACGATGTATAATTCTGTGGGAGGTACTGGGCCACCGCCGGTGAGTCGCGGCGGGAACGGGTAACATTCGGCAATCCTTAAGCTGTTTTCCGCCAATCACGGGCCGGGGCAGCGCAGACGGGGTAAAGGCGCATGGCGAAATCTGATATCGGGCTTCTGGGCACACGCCGGTTCGGGCCGATTTTCGTGGTGCAGTTCCTGGGCGCGTTCAACGACAACCTGTTGAAATTCGCGCTGCTGTTCCTGGCCAACTTCGGCCTCTACGCCGCCGCGCCCGACAAGGCCAAGATGCTGGCGGCAGTGGCCACCGGCCTGTTCATCCTGCCCTATTTTCTGTTTTCCGCGCTGGCCGGACAACTGGCCGATGGCATGGACAAGGCGCGCCTGGTGCGCTGGATAAAGGGGGCCGAACTTGCGATCATGGCGGTGGCCATGGCCGGTTTCTGGCTGCTCTCGGTGCCGCTGCTGCTGGCCGCGCTGTTCCTGATGGGGCTGCATTCCACGCTGTTTGGCCCGGTCAAGTATTCGATCCTGCCCCAGCATTTGCGCGGGGACGAGATCATGGGCGGCACCGGCCTGATCGAGGGCGGCACGTTCCTGGCCATTCTCGGCGGGCAGTTGCTGGCTGGGGTGATGCCTTCGCACCTTGCCGGGCTGGCGTTGACGGGGCTGGCGCTGGTGGGCTTCCTGGCGAGCCTGGCCGTGCCGGCGGCGCCCGCAGGCCGCTCGGTCGAGCGGCTGGACTGGAACCTGTGGCGCGGCACCATGGCCATTCTGGACGATGCCCGCGCCATTCGCCCGGTGTGGGGCGCGATCCTGGGCACCAGCTGGTTCTTTGCCGCCGGCGCCGTGCTGGTTTCGGAATTTGCCCCGCTGGTCAGCGGCACGCTGGCGGCGCGGCAAGACGTTGCCACGCTGTTCCTGATTGTGTTCTCGCTGGCGATCGCGGCCGGTTCGGTCTGCGTCAACCTGCTGCTCAAGGGCGAAGTATCGGCGCGGTGGGTGCCGCTTTCCGCGCTGGGCCTGGCGGCCGGACTGATCGACCTGTGGATTGCCGCCAGCGGCTTTTCGGTGGAAGTGGCCGGTGCCTCGATCGGGCAGTTCCTGGCGACCGACGGTGCCTGGCACATTCTGATTGACCTGGGCGTGATCGCCTTTTCCGGCGGCATGTTCATCGTGCCGCTGTACGCCATCATCCAGGTGAAAAGCCCGGTGGAGCAGTGCTCGCGCCTGATCGCGGCCAACAACGTGGTCAATGCCGCGCTCACCGTGGCGGTGGTGCTGGTCGTGGCTGGCCTGCTGGCGCTGGGCGTGGACGTGCCCGATCTGATCGGCGTGCTGGGCTTTGCCACGCTCGCCGTGGCGCTGGCCAGCGTGTGGCTGCTGCCCGAAACGCTGTTCAAGGACGTGATCCGCCTGACGCTCAAGGTGCTCTATCGCGTAGAGGTGCAGGGCCTTGAACACATGCCGCGCGCGGGCGAGGGGGCGGTGGTGGTGGTCAACCACCTGTCGTTCCTGGATGGCGTGCTGCTGGGCGCGTTCCTGCCGGGCAAGCCAACCTTTGCCGTCCACACCGCGATCGCCAAGTCGTGGTGGATCCAGCCGTTTCTCAAGCTGTTCAAGGCCTTTCCGGTCGATCCGACCAACCCCATGGCGGCCAAGGCGATGGTTCGCACGGTGCGCGGTGGCGCGTGCCTGGTGATCTTTCCCGAAGGCCGCATCACGGTGACGGGCGCCTTGATGAAAGTGTTCGACGGACCCGGCATGGTGGCCGACAAGGCCAATGCGCCGATCATCCCGGTGCGCCTGGATGGCCCGCAGTTTTCGCCGTTTTCCTATCTCAAGGGCAAGGTGAAGCTGCGCTGGTTTCCCAAGGTTTCGCTCACCGTGCTGCCGCCGCGCCGCTTTGCCATCGACGGTGAGATGACGGCGCGCGCCCGCCGGGCCGAGGCAGGCCGTCGCCTCTATGACGAGATGAGCGGCATGATCTTTGCCACGTCGGACACGCAGACCACGCTGTTTGCCGCCCTGGCCGAGGCGCGCCGCCTGCATGGTGGCAAGACCCGCGTGCTCGAAGACATCAAGCGCGTGGCGTTGAGCTATGACAAGCTGCTGGTTGCCGCTGGCCTGCTGGGCAAACGCTTGGAGCAGGGCTCGGCCGTGGGTGAGGTGGTGGGCCTGCTGATGCCCAACGTCAACGGCGCGATGGCCGCATTCTTTGCGCTTCAGGCGATCGGCCGCGTGCCGGCAATGCTCAACTTCACCGTGGGCGCGGCGGCCATGCGCTCGGCCTGTGCCACCGCAGCAGTGCGCACAGTGGTGACGGCGCGCGCGTTTGTTGCCCAGGCCAAGCTGGAAGAGGTGATTGCCGCACTGGAACAGGATGGCGTGGCGGTGCGCTATCTCGAGGATATCGGCGCCACCATCGGCGCGGGCGAAAAGCTCTGGGCGCTGCTGCGCGTTGGCCGGCTGGCCCGCGCCCATGCGCGGCGGCGGATCGATGCCGATGCGGCGGCGGTGATCCTGTTTACCAGCGGGTCGGAAGGGCTGCCCAAGGGCGTGGTGCTGTCGCACCGCAACCTGCTGGCCAACTGCGCCCAGCTTTCGGCGCGGATCGATTTCAACAGTGCCGATGTGGTGCTCAACGCGCTGCCGGTGTTCCACTCGTTTGGCCTGACGGGCGGCACCCTGCTGCCGCTGCTCAATGGCATTCGCGTGGTGATGTATCCCAGCCCGCTGCACTATCGCATCGTGCCGGCGCTCGCCTATGACGCCAATGCCACGATCATGTTCGGCACCGATACTTTCCTCGCCGGCTATGCCCGCATGGCCCATACCTATGATTTCTATGCGCTGCGCTATGTCTTTGCCGGGGCGGAAAAGGTGAAGGACGAAACCCGGCGCACCTGGGCCGACAAGTTCGGCCTGCGCATCCTCGAAGGCTATGGCGCGACAGAATGCGCGCCGGTGATCGCGGTCAACACGCCGATGCACTTCCGCGCTGGTACCGTGGGCCGCCTGCTGCCCGGGATCGAGACGCGGCTGGAACCGGTGCCCGGCATTGCCGAGGGGGCGCGCCTCTATGTGCGCGGGCCCAATGTCATGGCTGGCTATTTCCTGCCCGCGCAGCCTGCCGCGTTGCAACCGCCGGCGGATGGTTGGCACGATACCGGCGATATCGTCACTATCGATGCCGAAGGATTCGTCACCATTCGCGGCCGGGCCAAGCGGTTTGCCAAGATCGGCGGCGAGATGGTGTCCTTGCCGGCGGTAGAGGCGCTGGCGGGCGGGCTGTGGCCGCAGGGCGCCCATGCCGTGGTCACTCGCCCCGATGCCCGCAAGGGAGAGCAACTGGTGCTGTTCACCACCCAGGCCGATGCCACCTTGCGCGCCTTGCAGCAGTGGGGGCGGCAACAAGGCGCGGCAGAGCTGGCCATTCCGTGCGAAATCCGCGTGCTCGACGCCCTGCCGGTGCTGGGAACGGGCAAGGTGGCTTACGTAACGCTGGGCGAATGGGCCGTGCAGGGGGCCGCGGTCGCGCTGGCAGGCGAAGAGGAGAGCGCCTGAGCCGCAGCGGGCATACATCGCGCAGTCAGGATAATTTGGGCACAGATCGCTCGCCATTTATCCTGCGCCCGGAGATCCTGTGCCGTGAAGAGCCCCGATCGTGTTGCCATTGCCCTGGCGTTGTTCAGTTCCGCCGTGGTTCTGCCGGGCACCTTTGCGCTGGCCCAAGCACCTGCCGCCGCCGTGGCTGCCCCGGCCTTGCCGGCCATGCTGCAAAGCCTGCCAGCCGGGCGCTATGTCGTCGACCCGGCGCAGACGGTGGCGCGGTTCAAAGTGCGCTATCTGGGCGTCAACCACGTGGAGGGCACCGTGCCCGGCGCCAGTGGCACGATCATGCTCGACCCGGCCAATCTCGCGACCATGGCGCTCGACGTGGTGATGCCGGCCACGGCCATCGCCACGCAAGACGGCATGTTCGACGATGAGCTCAAGGGCCCCGGCCTGTTCGACGTGGCGCACTATCCCACGATCCGCTTTCTGGGCCGCAGGCTGGTGCCGACCGGACCGAACGCCGCGCGGATCGAAGGAGAAGTGACGATGCACGGCGTCACCCGCCCCTTGCTGCTCGATGCGACCTTTGCCGATCCGGCAGGTGCCGCGCCTGGTGCGGGCCTCGCGGTCAATGCCTCGGGCGTGGTGCACCGCTCCGAATTCGGGATGACCAAATTTGCCCCGTTCGTGAGTGACGACGTGCGCATCACGATCACCGCCGTGCTCAACCGCGCCGGCTAGGCCCTGCTAGCCCTGCGCGCAGCGTCGGTGGGGCGGCTGCGGCAGGGCACTCAAGGCGGTCAACCCGGGTGGCCGCCCTCGTGGTGGGCGTGGGCGGCCATGGCGCGTTCCTGTTCGGCCTGATGCTGCGCTGCCATTTGCGCCTGGTGCTGGGCCTGTGCCTGGGCACGCTGTGCCTGCATCTGCTGGGCCCGGCCCATGGCTTCCTCGCGATGCTGCGCCGCTTGCGCCTGCGCCTGTTCGCGCGCCTGGGCTTGGGCCTGGCGTTGCTGGGCCATTTCCTGCGCGCGCTGCTGCTGCATCTGGCGCTGCTGTGCCTGCTGCTGCATGGCGCGTTGCTGCGCCTGGGCGCGTTCGGCCTGCATGGCCTGCGCGCGCTGGGCTTGCTCTTGCGCCCGTTGCGCCTGGGCTTGGGCACGCTGGGCCTGCGCCGCAGCCTGATGCTGCGCGGCCATCTGCTGTTCCTGCGCGCGGCGGGCCTGCTGCTGTTGCATCATCTGCGCGCGCTGGTTTGCCGCGCGGGCGGCTGCTTGTTGCTGGGCCTGCTGCTGGGCCATGCGCTGCATCTGTGCGTGCTGCATCGCTGCCTGCTGCATCGAGGCATGTTGCATGGCCGCTTGCTGCGCGCGCTGTTGCGCCATCTGCATCTGGGCGCGCTGCATGGCGGCCTGCTGCGACTGCTGTTGCGCACGTTGCTGTGCAAAGAACTGCTGCTGCTGGCGCTGCTGCATGAACTGCTGTTGCTGTTGCTGCATCGCTGCCTGCTGGCGCGCGCGCTGGAACGCGGCCTGCTGGGCCATGGCCTGTTGCTGCTGGGCAAAGGCCGCCTGCTGGCGCTGCTGCTCCTGCCGCTGGCGATCGTTGCCGAACCAGTTGGAGAACCAGCCATACGGCCGCTGCTGCGGCGGGGGCGGTGGCGGGCTATAGACCACCGGGCGCGGCGGGGGCGCCATGAAGCCAACCTGCTGCCACGCGGCAAACTGCTGTGCTTCCATCGCGCGGCGCTGGGCTTCCTGTTGCCACTGCGCGCGTTCCTGCGTTTCGTGTTCCTGGTGATACGCCTGCCATTCGGCCTGCTGGGCCATGTCTTGCGACCACTGCGCCTGCTGCGCCGCGATTTCCGCGCGGCGCGCGGCCCAGTTGGCGGCAATCACGCCGCGATGCTCGCGCTCTTGCGACAGCTGCGCCAGATAGGCAGCGCGATCATAATAGCGCGAGGCATAATCGACGCGGGTTTCATAGTCGTCGGGCGGCAGCAGATCGCCACGATCGTCATAGACGGCAACCAGCTGCGGCCCCGAATAAGCATAGCTGTATTGCGGATCGCGCACGAGATAGGGCGTGTCGGAATCCGCCTGATAGTAATAATAGCGGTAGCCACCATCGACCGGCTCGGCATAGCGGCGATCGCCCAGGCTGGTCTGCCACACCCAGGGATTTACCCCGCCATCGTCATAGGAATAATCGGGCGGGGCATCGCCGATCGCGCGGGTCACCCCTGCGGCGCGGTCGAGATAGGCATAGGCGTCGCGCTGGTTGGCGACGCGCGCCACGCGCACCCGGTTCTGGATCGGCAGCGCCTGTACCGCTGGGGCCGGCGCCATGGCCGTGGCCGCGCCGGCCTGCAGCGGCACTGCTGCGGGCAGGGCGGGCAGGCCATTGCTGGCCTGGGCAGATGGATCAGCGTCGGGCGTGGAGGCGGAATGGTTGCAGGCAGCAACGCCCAGGGCCAACGCGCTGGCCGCGGCGATGCTTATCGTCTTGCGAAATGTCAGCATGGCGTGTCACTTTCGTTGCGCGTCCCGGCATGACCATGGGCGGCGCTGCCTGAACCGGCGGTGGCGGCCCCGTTCATCGCCGCCTAACGCACGCCTGCCTGTCATGATCCGCAACAAAACCCGTATTGCGCCCACGAAAAAGGGCGCACCCGGCGGGCGCGCCCTTTTTCATCAAGCCACAGCTGGAACGGTTCAGCCCTTGGGGGCGAGGACCATCAGCATCTGGCGGCCTTCCATGCGGGGGAAGGCTTCGATCTTGGCGATTTCGGCCACATCTTCCTGCACGCGCTTGAGCAGGTTCATGCCCAGCTGCTGGTGCGAAAGTTCGCGGCCACGGAAACGCAGCGTCACCTTCACCTTGTCGCCATCTTCGATGAAGCGATGCACGTTGCGCATCTTCACGTCATAGTCGTGATCATCGATATTCGGACGCATCTTGATCTCCTTGATCTCCTGCGTCTTCTGGCTCTTGCGGGCAAGGTTGGCCTTTTTCTGCGCCTCGTAGCGGAACTTGCCCACGTCGAGGAACTTGCACACCGGCGGATCGGCGTTGGGCGAGACTTCAACCAGGTCCAAGCCGACTTCGGCTGCCTGGTCAATCGCTTCACGCGTGTACATCACGCCAAGATTCTCGCCGTTTTCATCGATCACGCGCACCTTGGGCACGTTGATCATCTGGTTGAAGCGAGGGCCGCTCTTGACGGGGGGCGCCAACATGCGCCGGGGTGGGGGAGCTATAGTGCTATCTCCTGATGTTGATCCGGGTGCGAGTCATGGAAAGGACTCAAGGCGCGCTCATATCACAACAGCGCCGCAGATAAAGAGCCTTCGGGCATATCTGGGCGGCCTGGCGCCTGCTTTCAAGCCGCAGCGGCCTGCCATAGTGGGAAATGGGCCACACGCGCCGCCGTGGGCACCAGCGCGGTAATGCTGCGCGCCGGTTGCATCGCCTTGAGCAGCGCGGGATGCGCGGCATCCAGGCCCCCGGTCAGCGCGCCGAACGCGGGCAGGATCAGCTTGCGCTCGCTCATCACCGCGCAGGGCCGGCTCACCGTGCGGCCACGCGCCGCCACGCGCAGGCGCGGGTGAAAGTGGCCCGACAGTTCCGGCCCGGCTTCCTGCCCCTGCGCCTCGTGCCGCAGCATCACGCCGCGCACCATCACCTCGCGCAGCATCGTGCCGCCGATCAGGTCATCGGCCGGGGCGCCGTCTTTCTCATCGTGGTTCCCGGTGATCCACACCCAGTCCACCGCGCGCACCAGCGCGGCCAGCCGCTCTGCCGCGCCAGGGTCAAGCCGCGCCGGGCCATGGGCATCGTGGAAATTATCGCCCAGGCAAAACACCCGCCGCGCCCCGGTATGCCGCACCAGCGCGGCCAGCCGATCGAGCGTTTCGCGGCTGTCATAGGGGGGTAGCATCTGCCCGGTGCGGGCAAACCAGCTGGCCTTTTCCAGGTGAAGATCGGCCACCAGCAGGGCCTGCTCCTCTGGCCAGGCTAGCGCCCGCGCCGGGCCGAGCAGCCATTCCTGGCCGGCAAACTGGAAGGGAGCGAACGAAAGGGGAACCATGCCTTCCCCTTGCCGCAGCCCCGCCGATTTGGCAAGCGGTTGGCTTGGGCGCTGGCTGGCCCATGGGAGATGGCATGACCGACTGGACACCCCACACCGCACGCGCCCGCGCCTGGTTCGAATCGCTGCGCGACCAGATCTGTGCCGCATTCGAAAGCATCGAGCGCGAGGCCGGTAGCGACGCCCGCTTTACCTATACCCCGTGGAACCGCGAGCACGAGGGCGAGCCGGTGGAAAACGGCGGCGGCGGCGTGCAGGGCCTGATGAAAGGCAAGGTGTTCGAAAAGGTCGGCGTCAACGTCTCGACCGTGCAGGGCGCGTTCAGCCCGGAATTTGCCCGCACCATCAACGGCGCCGATCCCGATAATCCGGGCTTTACCGCCACCGGCATCAGCCTGGTGGCGCACATGGCCAATCCGCATGTGCCCGCCGTGCACATGAACACCCGCTTCCTCACCACGCGCAAGGCCTGGTTCGGCGGCGGCGGCGATCTCAATCCGCCGCTGCCCTATGATCAGGATACCGCCGATTTCCACGCCCGCTTCCAGGCGGCCTGCGACGCGCACGATCCGGCCTATTACCCGCGCTTCAAGGCCTGGGCCGATGACTATTTCTATATCCCCCACCGCAAGGTGCATCGCGGCGTGGGCGGCATCTTCTATGATCACCTCGAATGCGCCGACGACGCTGGGTTCGACGCCAACCTGGCCTTTACCCAGGCGGTGGGCGAGGCATTCCTCGACGTCTATCCGCGCCTGGTGCGGCGGCGGATGAACCAGGATTTCACCCCGGCGGACGAATTGCAGATGCTGGAATGGCGCGGCCGCTATGCCGAATTCAACCTGGTGCACGATCGCGGCACGCTGTTCGGCCTCAAGACCGGCGGCAATATCGATGCCATCCTGATGAGCCTGCCGCCCCGCGCAGTGTGGAGCTGACGCCATGGCCATTGCCGAGCCAGGCGCCCCGCTCAGCAGCGGGTTCCACGCCCTGGCGCCGGGCGATCTGGCCGCAGTGGTGACCGCGCTCGAGATGCGCAGCCCGCCGCCCAGCCTTAAGCGCCTGGTGCCTGAGGCCGACGTTCCGCTGCAACTGGTGCGCTGGAAAGCGCCAGACCCCGCCAAGTACCGCCTGCTCTATCGCCGCGTTGGCGCCAAATGGCTGTGGTGGTCGCGTCTGGCGATGGACGACGCGGCACTGACCGCAATCGTCCACGATCCCCAGGTAGAAGTCTATGCCGTGGCCGACCGCGCCGGCGTGGAAGTGGGCATGCTGGAACTGGATTTCCGCCAGGCCGGCGAAGCGGAAATCGCCTTCTTCGGCCTGATCCCCGGCGCCACCGGCAAAGGCTTCGGCAAATGGCTGATGCGCCGCGCCCTGCAAAAGGCCTGGAGCCACGACGGCGTGGCGCGGGTGTGGGTGCACACCTGCACGCTGGACGGGCCGAGCGCGCTGCCGTTCTACATGGCGCAGGGGTTCGAGCCTTACGCGCGCTTCGTGGAAGTCTTTCCCGACCCGCGCGGGTTGGGGTTGTTGGGGGATGAGGCGGCGCAGGTGCCGATTTTGGGGTGAGGGGGCGGCAGGTTGCGATAATAAAGCGTCTTCCGAAGGTCGCGCTTTGAAATCCAGCTTCTGCCGAAACCTCGACAATCTGTATTCATGCACATTTTCAACGATATCCGGCGGAAGGCGGTCCCATCGCTGACAATAATGCAGAGTGCTCCAAGGAAGGCTGCGCCGCGATCCAACGCAGAGAGAAGCGCCCCGCTGGTTTTTCCTTTTTTCGCTCGAATGCAGGGCCTAATGAATGGTAACTGCTCACCGTGTTGGCTTATGGCGGCGTGGTCAGGCGACGGCGAATTTGCCGTCGACGAGATCGCGGATGGCGCTGAGGGCTGATTGACCCGACAGCCGCGCAGTGCCGGTGACGGAACGATAGCCGGCATGGATCTGTGCGCCCCAGTCTGATCGGAAGCCGTTGGTGACCTTTCGGAACACGACCGAGGGACGGATCTCTCGCTCGGATATGTTGTTGGTTGCCGGGACCTTGCGGTTGGTGAGGAAGACGAAGAATTTGCCCCGCCAGGCCTTGATCTGCTTGAGCAGCACCTTTCCTGCCGGATGGGCAATGGGGACGCGCATCAAGCTGGTCAGCACATTGTCGGCCTTGGCCGCGTAACTCGCCAGCGTCGTGTCCTTCAGGCTTTGTCGTCGTTTGCCGATCCGGATAGCCCAGCGCAGATGATCGCGGACCTTGGGGGCAAAAGCCCTGTCGCCACAGTCGATGGCGTATTGAACGTCGCGCAGCACATGAGCGAGGCAGACCTGATGCTCGCGGCCCAGTTCCTGCTGGCCAGCGTAGCGGTCAGAAACCCAGACATCGGGCTGATGGCCGCCCAGCACGCCCTCGGCAACCTGGCGCGCCCGGCGTTTGGAAATCTTGTGCAGGACGGCCTGGTCCGAGAGGAAGACCCATTGCCAATGCGTGATGCCGTTGGTGCGCGTGGTCGTCTCGTCGGATGCGATCACCTGCGCCGTCAGCAGTTTATCGGTGATCGCCTTGGTCGCCGCCGCCATACCGGCGCCCATGCGACGAAAGGCGTTGGCAATGGCGCCCTCGGAAATGACGAGGCCGAACAGTTCGTGGGCAATCCGCGACAGGCGTTCGAAGCCGACATGATGGCTGTGGTGCAGATAGGCCAGCAGCGAGCGGATGCCTGGCCCAAATGGTGTACCCGGAGCCATCCCGGCCGGCGCATCGGCGCGATACCGCTTGCCGCATCCTCGGCAGCGACCGCCGTATAGCTCGACACGGGTTACAATCGGCCGGATCGGTGGCAGGTCTATATGGTCATAGCGGTGGCGGCAACGCTGGGCCTGGCTGGAAACATCAGTTCCGCAATGACAGCAGGTCGCCGCCATCATGCGTTCAGTCTTGTC